>CAYMQB010000007.1:0-83253 GCA_964392665.1 uncultured bacterium
GATGGTATGAAAAACCTTAATTTATAATATCTTCAGGAACTTTCGATTTATCTGTAGGGAGGGGGTCTAACTCAAAGATAGAATTGGAATAAATGATAAAAAAGCGCTTTGGCTAAGCGAGAGGAGCGCTAAATTCCACATTCCAGCATAACCTTCGCGGTTACATCGTTATAAGCGAGCAAGAAAGATGATATGGTACCTGTCATACCTGCGGAAATAGGTATCCGCAATGGATTCCCGCTTTCGCGGGAATGACAACGGAGGGCGGGAATGACAGTGAGTCATCTTTTGTACTGGTCAAGTTTTCAACTGTCAGGCTGTATCTTAAGTGCTCTCAAGACATTATCCACTGCTGCCGTTGCAAGACTATCAGCTGTTTTGTTATTGCTCCTCGGTATATGCTCGATTCTCCATTTCTTGTAGTGACTAAGCGTTTTTAAAATACTTCTTGAAAGTTCTTTCAATTTAATACTCTTGATTTTGTATACACCTGTGAGTTGATTCGCCATAAGCTCACTATCAGACTTTAACAAAATTTCGACTTCACTCTTATTAGTCAACAAAGGTTCTATTTTTCTCAAAATCTCTTTCAATGCGCTGTACTCAGCGACATTATTCGTGTTGATGCCTATATACTTGGAGAGCACGGCAAATATTCTGTTACCCCTAAATACGATTGAACCCACTCCCGAATGTCCTGGATTCCCTTTACTTGCTCCATCGATGAAAATAGTAATTCTGTTTCTATCACTCATTTGCTTCCTGTCCTTCCTCTAAATAAATAAGCATCCTACCACAACTTTCACAGGTTAAAATCTTTCCCCCCCCTTTTACTTCATTTATAATCTGAGGAGGAACTGCAGAGAAACAACCTCCACAGTTCTCACCCTGTATTTTTACCACTGCAATCCCATCTCGACTTTTTCTCACCCTGTCGTAACGCTTTAAAAGATTGGGGTCCAACTCACTTCTCATTCTTTCCCTTTCACGCTTTCTTTCTTCTATGTCTTTTTCGAACTCTACCTTCCTTTCTTCTAACCTTTTACCATTTTTCTCGAAATTGTCTTTAGCTCTGGCTATTATCTTCTCTTCTTCCTTCTTTTCCTCTTCAATTCCCTCTGCTTCATCATAAAGGGAAATTATCTCTTCTTCTAAACGTCCTATATTGTTTTCTTCTGTCGATATTTCTTTCAGAAGTGCTGCATATTCTTTGTTTGTCTTTACTGCAAGAAGCTGTTGCTTATGTCTTCCAATAACCATTTTAGTTTCTTGCAGTTTCTTGTCCGCTGCTAGTTCTCTATTGCGGTTTTCCCTGAACCTTTGTTCTATTTCCTCAAAAATTTCTCTCCTTTCGGTAATTTTCTGCTCCAGCTCCTTTGTTTTTTCTGGAATTTCTGCAATCATTTTCTCTCTCTCCAAAATCCGTCTATCGACATTCTGCAGTTGAAAAAGCTTAAGCAATGATTTATTCATTCAGCCTCCATTTTCTCTTAACCCAAAATCAAAAAGGGTGCAACTTGAACATTGCACCCTTTGCTTTTTGATATATTCTATTATCCCTTTCCAGCCGTATCAATCTATTAACCTTCTTGCTCCATTAATAAATGTCCAGTTAAATAACTCAGTTTAAAATGACGACCATCAATGGACATTTATAGTTTATGGGCGAAACCCGACTTGAACGGGTGACCTCCGGTATGTGAGACCGGCGCTCTAACCAACTGAGCTACTCGCCCTATTATGAAAATGGGCCCGGTAGGATTTGAACCTACGATCTTCTGATTATGAGTCAGCTGCTCTAACCAGCTGAGCTACAGGCCCTTTGACATCCGCAATATATTAAATTTTCAGCCCGTTGTCAAGACTTTTTTTAAGCACAGACACATAGCTTAACACCATTTATATTCTGAAACAATACTGAAACAAGTTCAGCATGACATTGTTGAAGCTTCCCACACTCCCTTGCCCACAACCTGCTCCGTCATTGTTTTGAATAGAAGTAAAAATGACATTGTTGAAGCTTCCCACACTCCCTTGCCCACAACCTGCTCCGTCATTGTTTTGAATAGAAGTAAAAATGACATTGTTGAAGCTTCCCACACTCCCTTGCCCACAACCTGCTCCGTCATTGTTTTGAATAGAAGTAAAAATGACATTGTTGAAGCTTCCCACACTCCCTTGCCCACAACCTGCTCCGTCATTGTTTTGAATAGAAGTAAAAATGACATTGTTGAAGCTTCCCACACTCCCTTGCCCACAACCTGCTCCGTCATTGTTTTGAATAGAAGTAAAAATGACATTGTTGAAGCTTCCCACACTCCCTTGCCCACAACCTGCTCGGTCATTGTTTTGAATAGAAGTAAACATGACATTGTTCAGCAAAAAGTTCAGAGTGACAAGTTTTGTGTCATTCTGAGTAAAGCAATAGTTTGTGACTTTGGAAGAATCTCATGCCTTCAGATTCTTCACGGGTTAATATGAAACAGATTATTCAGAATGACACAAAAAAAGCTGCCAGTCATACAACTGGCAGCCCTGGATTCTTAAAATTGGTCAATTTTATTTCAAGAGTGTAACTTTTCTTAGAATTCTCTCGCCTCCGCACTGGAACTCAATGAAATAGAGACCCTGTGCATGTTTTCCTATCTGCCACAATAAGCTGTAAACACCCGCTTCTTTCTCCTCATTCAGGACGGTCTCCACAACCATTCCAGTAATATTATAGATCTTGAGGCTAACAAATGCTTTCTTAGGAATACTAAACTGTATTTGGGAACTAAATCTTGCAGGATTTGGTGTTATTGAGTAAAGATAGGGTACCGCTGGATATGGTGGTGAAAATTGAGCAGTTAGATTACCAAGATAGTTCTTATGTCCGGAATTATCAAGTGCAATCAACCTGTAAGTGTAGTTATGCTCCCTTACAACATCCCTGTCTACAAAACTATGCTCAACAGGAGATTGAGAACCTCCTTTTCCATCAATTCTTCCGATTTCACCGAATGTATATCCACTTTTCCGTTCGATAATCCACTGGTAAATTTCCGACTCACTCTCAATCCTCCAGTTCAACTGAACTCCATCAAGTAGCGATACTGCGGTAAATGAAGTTAGTGTAATCTCGAGGGCAGTACCCTCTTTTCGCGGTGAAACTCCCATTCCAAGACTATCGAAGTGATAGTAATGCGTCAAAGTCGTCGTTTTGGCAATAGTATTCTGGATTGGGAAAACATTCCATAAACTGTTATTGGTCTCATTTTGACAGGTGAGGAGGAAATTAAAAACATTGTTTGGATTGTAACCCAAATCGCTGAAAGGTATGGAAAATTCCGTATACTCTCTGCTATTGACGATATCGTCTTCGGAAAAACTTCCAGTATAAGATATGGAAGTTTTATTCCAATCTCCAGCACCATTATCCTGAAACAATCGTCTGCTTGAATAATCGAGTACACAGAAACAGTAATCTGCATGAAAATCCTGAGGTATTTTATTTCTCTTACCGCTATTCAACGGGAATGTGCTATCAGCACCCCCTGACTCAAAATCGAAGTATACAAGCATATCACCACCGGGGTTAGACCAGTTGTTCCTTGCATAACCCATATAGAGATTGCTTGCATCCCAAGTGAAAAATAGTGTATCTGAACCTCCTGTCGTCCCTGTCCTGACATCCATCATTTCACTCACGACAAAATCCTTGACATACCCCCCACTCTGCCCAACGATTATCGTATGCGGTGTAAGAGTATCCCCTGGAACAACTACTTTTGGTTCGTCACCAAGTGTTGCATTTCTTAGAGTATCATTATGATTATCGTATCCCTTGATTGCGAATATCAAAGTATCACAGGGTGGTAAACCATCGATATTTATATCCTCTGAGTCACCGCCTGTGCGTGGAGTCCACTCCTGATAGTAAGTATTTGCCGCATTAAATTCTGCATCACTCGTCATCTTTCCATAATTCGGCGATACATTTTCGAAGTGCGTAAATTTCAGTATATAACCGGATGCCGCATCTGGAGAAACTACCTTTTGATTCATAGGTGCCGTCCAGTTTAAATTCACGGTCCCTTCAGTTGCTGTTGTGTCAGCCCTCAGCGTTGTAGTCGGTTCAGGAGCTACCCGCTGTCCTAGGAAAGCCATCATTCTTCTCATAAGTTCGATATTCGTATTCGGATGCTCATCGCTAATAAGACCATCCAAAGAAAATGTCAGATGCGACGTATTACCATCATTTGCTTTCCAGGCAAATGACCAGGCACTTCCTCGCATATAGTAAACCTTCGCAGGTCCATCACTTTCGAATATCATCTTTGTTGAACCCGCTCGCTCAATTACATCCACATAGTTATCGCAGGTATCCTGATACCGGAAGGTGAAATTCATTCCCTTCGTAAATATATCATCTTTGCCATTAAGTTCCTTTATGTTTCCAGTTGTCCAGGCATTTCCATCACCCTTATAGGTTATATGAAATTTATCATACAAAGAGTCACCAGAATACTGGTATCCAAAATCGTTTCCCATAATAAGAACAGGATTCCCCGCAACTATATATGAAGTTAGATTACTTCTCTCTGTCGCCGTCATTGAACCTGCCGAACTTAAACCTCCATGCCTCCAGCCAAGGTCAATAACAGCCACAGCATACTCGTCAAGCAGCGTTCTTTCCCCGCTGGGAAGCGTTTCCGATTCTGTAATCTGCCAGAGATTATCGATATTATTTTCCTGCATCATATCAACAACCGCTTTTGCCGATTCATAAATATATACAGGGTCTTCTCTTGGGTCCTCATTCCAGGTTGTTGCGGGATTATCGTAATCCTCGTCATCATCGTACTCGGACTGCACTCCAAATAGTTTACTGACCTCAATTTCGTCTGAAGCGGGAAGACCATTTTTATCGGAAATACGGAAAAAAATGTCCCAAATTCCTTCAGGATTTGTATTATCCATCCAGGTAGTGGAATTATACTCATCAACTTCATCCTTATCAATAGCAGGATAAATCTGGTCACTTGCGTTGGTATCATTAATCAAGTAATTTTCACCAGTTGTTGCACCTTCAATAAGATCTACAAGTTGCCCATAAATGTCATAGTTCCCATTCCTCTTGTCATACCAGGCAATCGTTCCCAGACTACCTTCGGTGGAAGCAACACAGGCGCCCATCTGGGGATCTGTTACGGTTCCGGTAACTGGTGAGTTCTTGCCCTTAAAATTTAAATTATCATCAATAACCTGAAAATAAATGGTAAAAAGTGCCCTTCTTGTTCTATTGTCCTCCCATCCAATAAACATATTGCCCAATTTATCCGTAGTTATTGCCGGTCTTTTTGAATCTGACTGCAGGTCGATATCGCATACAAGCGTATCGGTTTCATCCACAGGTTCACCTGTTATCCAGAATCTCCTTAAAGAAATATCCCATTGTTTTCTGCTCGAATCCTGCCATGCATAACAAACCATATCAGATGCTTTCAGGGGAGGATAAATATCCAGGTCAGGAAGAATCTGATTATCCATAGTGATTTTATTTACCGTGTATTCGGGACTCTCTTGCTTGAGTGAATAATCAATGAAACTGAATGCCTTTGCTTTTATGTCCCAATCTCCTGTTCTATTACTCTGCCAGCATACGGCAAAGTATCCGGATCTGGATACCTCAACTCTGGGGTTTGACTGCTTTCCTCCAACATCGTCATTTACCCTGAAGAGATCCTCCAGAAGGTTACCTTTATTATCGAAAATTTGACAAAAGATATCTCCTTCATCATCGATATCTGTTTCCCAAACGGCAACAAACCAATCCTGGTCTTTCATGCAGGATATGCTAACATTAATTTGTTCCCTGTCCTTCTTACTTTCGTTTATGATGAAGTTTTCTCCCAGTTTTGTTCCGTCCTTGTCAAGATATTGACCCCAGATATCATTATCCCCTCTTCTTGGGTCCTGCCAGGCAACGATTGTCAACCCATCATCCCATCTTCCTATATCAGGATACTGCTGTTCACATTCTCCTCTGTCGTTATTCCAGACAAGTATCTTCTGCTGTGCACCATAAATTGAAACAAAAGGTACAAGTACCAGCAATGTAAGTAATGGTACAAAGAATTTTCTTTTCATTTTTCCTCCTTAAGAACCTTTCCAACATCAATACAAAAATCTTAATATAACCTGCCTGAAAAAGCAAGTTATTTCTTATGGTAAACTATTATGCAATTTTTATACCTAAGTTCTGCTTGATTACATAATTACAAATGATATATAAACTTAGCACCAGAATTTCATTTTTCCCCGTTTAATATCCGAATCCCTAAGTGCAATTTTTTCCCCTAACACTCACTGATTCTGCATAAGTAACTGAAAAATAAATATTTAGTGTGAGTGCACATTTTGCATCAATAACCTTCAAACACGTATAGAGCTTCCGAAACAAGGTAAATTGAACCTGCAACAAGAATTAGAGAATCCTTTCCTGCCAATTCTTTTGCCAAGATTAAGGCTTCTCTTATGTTTTTTCGCATAAAAACTACTTTGCTAAAAACATTCTTAAGTTCGATAATGTCGGATGCTCTTTCAGATTCGATTTTTGTAACAATTATTTTTTTCGATACCTTCTCGAGTATAGAAGCCATAACCTTCTTATTCTTAGACTTAAGGCAAGAAAACACAATCGTGATTTCTCTTTTGGGATATATCTCCTTTAATGCAGCAGTAATCGCTCTCAAGGCATTTGGATTGTGTGCACCATCAAGTATTATCAGAGGTTTTCGACTTATGATTTCAAACCTTCCCCTCCAATTGCAGTTTGCAAATCCTTGTTTTATTGCTTCCTGGGACACTGGAAAACTTCTATTTTCAATAATCCTGAGTACCGCAAGTGCAGTTCTAACATTTTCTAATTGAAACTTCCCTTTCAGTGGAGTAAAATACTTCTCTCCCTGATAGCTAAAGTAAATCCCTTTATCGTTAGCCAAATACGGCTTCAAGTTTATATCTGATGCGGTCACAAGACGAGCTTCTTTCTTTGCGGCAATCCTCTTGATGGTTTTCATAGCATTTTTGTGCTGCTTGCTTGATACAAGAGTACATTTCTCCCTTACTATGCCACACTTCTCCTGTGCAATCTCAGGCAAAGTCCTACCTAAAGTTCTTGTGTGGTCAAATCCAATCGAAGTTAAAACCGAAACAACAGGATTTACAACGTTTGTTGAGTCCAATCTTCCACCAAGTCCCACCTCAAAGATGTTTATATCAGTTTTGTTGTCTTTGAAGTATAGAAAGGCAATTGTTGTTAGCACCTCAAAAAATGTACGTCTTTTCTTCTGATATGGATTGTCCAGATAGGATTCTATGGATTTGATGTGCCTTTTGAATTCCGCTCTTGTAATTGCTTCCTCATTGATTTTTATCCTCTCTCTATATGTAAAAATATGAGGAGAAGTATAGAGACCCGTGCGATAACCTGCCTGTGTCATAATGCTCGAGAGTATGGCAGCAACAGAACCTTTTCCATTCGTTCCTGCAATAAGAACGGAAGGGCATAAGTCATTCTGAGGATCACCTATCCATTTAAGGAAATTCTTGAAGTCATTAAGGTCTACCTTTTTGGGGAAATATTTGTATCTTTCGTAATTTACGAAACTATTAAGATAAGGGTCTACTGGTTCTTTGACATTTGATTTGTTTCTCTTCTTACTCATCTTGAGAAGAATGTTCTCTCTTTACGAATTCATATTTGTTGTTCAGCCATTTAACAGCCAAAATCGAATCTCCGTTAAAGGGAATTCCAATCAAAATTTTGTCTTCTTCTTTAAAAACAATTGGTTTCTGCTTTAACTCCACACCTTTTGCGCTCCTATTGAACACAGACTTTATAACACCCTCGTAATTAGTAAAAAGTATTAGTTGATTATCATAATGCAGAAGTAATTCTCTTTTTAGGTCCCCATTAATATCAACGCCGACCTCCGTCAAAATGGTTGGGTCAACAAATCCCTCTGTTACCCAGGATGAAATTTTGTATGTCTCCTTAATACCATTCTTAAAACTTTCTGCATCTTTCCTTGTATCGAAAGCTCCAACTTTCACTTTGTATGCCTTCTGCTCTACTTTTTTACCCGATGAATCTATATATACGGGTATTGATAACAGTTTGATATCTTCGTATAACTTCTTTGCTCCCTCAGAAATACTGCTCGAACTCACCTGAAGTGTGAATACTTTGGATAACGGATTCTCAGGTATAGGTTTCGTTGTGTCGACTCCGAGTGATTCACCTGGTAAGGAAATTTGGCTTTTCTTTCTATATGGCTTTATACCAAAAACAACATCGATTAACTTTCCATTAAGTGCAATTTTCTTAATTGGAAGCAAGGTATTCCCATCAAACACTTCCAGTTCGGAGGATTCCCTTTTAGAGCTTATCACTCTTGCTCCCTTCCAACTCGCCTTGAGTAAGTCAGAGCCTTTTGGAGCAATGCCTTTTTCAACTATTTCACTAATACCGGCATCAAATCTGTAAAGTGTGTCAGAAGCAAAGAGAAAAATTGAACCACCATCCCCCGTAATATACTCTTGATACGGAGAAACCACAAGCATCTTTTCAGAATAAATTTTCATTGTTGTTCGTTTAATAGAAACAATCTTAGCGGGATTTTCGGTGAAAATAAAAATCCTGCTTTCCGAGCCAGTGATTAAAAAATTCTTTCCTGTTCCTTTAAAGTGAATTTCCGATATTAGCTCAAGGTTTTTTGTGTCAAGAAAAATAAGTTTGTGTTCGGTCAGCACATATATCCTTTTTCCAAAAGGTGAAATGCGCATTTTCACATAATTCTCCAAATCAATCTCCTTTTCAAACTTTTCACCGATGAGTGAAAATGTTGCCAATTGATTTTCCTCGTCCTTTTGAAAAAGTGCAATGATCGATGACAAATCACTAAGAACATAAACCTCTCTTAAGTCTTTTTTGAACTCTTTTAGTTTTGTCAACAACCCGTCTTTGCTGAGCAAGAAAATCGAATGCTCGTTTGATATAACAATGCCATCTCCTGCAATCCCGGCTCTTTCCACTTTAACGGGGAACTTTATCTTTGAAAATTCCTTATTGTTCAAGTCTACTCTATACGCTACATTCTGGCACACAATAAACAAGTTTTGCTCAAAGAGAAAAGACCGAACCAAACCCTTTACTTTAATTTTGTAACTATCCAATGATGTCAATGATTTTTCATCCAGTACTTTAACCTCGTTGTCAGTTACTACAATTAGTGGAACAGAGTCAAGTTCTTCGGTAATTGTATATGGAGTCGTCTTCTCTTTCACATCGTTACCGCGTTTCTTGCACGAAGTGGAAACAACAGCGCAAAACAAAACAAATATGATTAAATATCTTCTCATAAATTTCTCCTTTTTACTCATCAGGTATAATCTTCATTATACCTGATTCCTACAGGATTTCTTTAGTCCGTCTGGTCTATTTAATGCTCAATGGTTTCCATCTGTTAGGGCAGTTTTATTTCAATATTTCCACCATCTCCTTAACTGCCTTTCCAAGTCCCGAGAAAACCGCCCTCGAGACTATAGAATGACCTATATTTACCTCCTCAATCTCTTTTATCTGTTTAATACTATCAAGGTTTCCATAATTCAAATCATGCCCTGCATGAACTTCGAGTCCAAAGGAAACCGCAAGTTTGGCGGATCCGATTATTCTTTTAACCTCTAAATCGCTGGCATCACTCAGTGCGTAGCTTTTTGTGTTTATCTCAATAGCATTTGCTCCAAGTTCTTTTGCCTTTTTAACGATTTCCTCTTCCGGTTCAACAAATAGCGTTACCATTATGCCCTTTTCAGTAAACTGCGGTATAATCTCTTTTAGTATACTCTCCTGCTTTATAATGTCCAAACCTCCTTCAGTTGTTATCTCCTCAACCCTTTCGGGAACGAAACATACCCAATCGGGCTTTATTTCCTTAACAAAAGCGACTATCTCCTTTGTCGTAGAAAGCTCTATATTGAGTTTTGTCTTTATCTTTTTTCTTAACTTCCTTATATCTTCCTCTTTTATATGTCTTTTATCCTGTCTTAAATGTGCCGTTATGCCATCACATCCTGCACCCTCGGCAATAAGTGCAGCCTCGACAGGATCAGGAACAACCCCTTTTCTTGCCTCCCTAATTGTTGCAATATGGTCAACGTTTACGCCAAGTCTTATCATCTCTATGCCTCCCTTAGAATTTGATCCGATACATTCCATTACATCTATAGATAAACATAACAGAATGCTCGGGGAATTTCAAGCAAAAAATGGGCAATAGGCTTGACATCTTGCAATTTTGATGATACAATTCTAACGATGAGGAAAATCGAATTGAAACAAACAATTGAACAAATTGGTTTATCACCCAAAAAGGAACTTGGACAGAATTTCCTTGCAAGCGACAAAATCGCAGAAAGAATCGTCAATGCCGCATGTGTTTCAGAAAATGATTTCGTTGTTGAGCTCGGTCCGGGGATGGGTATAGTCTCAGAAAAAATACTCAATAGAAACGCTAACTTACTGGCAATTGAAATAGACCGAAAACTCTCCACATTCCTGAAAGATAAATTTTCCACATTTCACAATTTTCAAATAATCGAGAATGACTTCTTTCGCCTTAAACTTAATCAATATACAAACGCTACAAACCGTGAAGCGAACAAGTTTATATCAAACCCTCCATACAAAGGTGCAAAAAAACTTCTTAAAGAGCTTTGTATTACGAACTGTTTTTCACGCTGTGTGGTAACACTTCAAAAAGAGGTTGCTCGAACACTCTTCAGTAAACCAGGAGAAAGCAGCGCTCGCAGCTTGACATACTATACTCATTATAGATTTAAACCTGTAAAACTATTTGACATTCCACCGGGTTTTTTTTATCCTCAACCAAGTATCACCTCAACCGTCGTTCTCCTGTCTTATAAGGACCACAACATAAATCCGAAAGATGAGAAATTCTTTTTTGCAACCCTTGATCTGTTGCTTAAAACAAGAAAAAGAAAATTGAGGAATTGTTTAACCTCCACTTTCAACGTGCGAAAAGAAATATCGAGTAAAATTGTTGAAGAATCAGAAGTCTCGGAAAATGCAAGACCAACGGACCTTACAATGGAACAAATGATAACCGTTTCCAATCTCGTCAGACAAGAATTTCAAAAAAACTAAACCGATAATGAAGAGAATCTTGGTTAGTCATTTGGCGTTGGTAACTTCGTTATTTATTTTTTCCCAACCTTTTAAAGTTCTGTCTTCCCAGTATACATTTCTTTTTCACCATTACAATGATATCTCTTCCTACTCCCAAATATTCTTCCTGCCGACGCAAACAAGAAACATGTTCTCCCTTCGAATGGACGCTTTCCAGAGTTCAAATAAGAATGTTACGCTCTTAAAAGACGAAACTGCTTCAAACATTCTCTTTGACTTTGGATTCAAACCATGCCGAGATATTACACTTAAAATAAAGGAGAAAACCTCGAACAATATTTTGCAAGCAGAATCTTACAAATCGAGAATTGCCAAAAATGAGCTCCGCATAGAAACTATATTGGAGCACAAAACCTGGTTAAGAATTAACCCTTATTTTCTTTTCTCAAACGACCATTATGTTAGACAATTTCAAAACAGTGTCGACATAAAAAATCCTGGGGTGGGAAAGGGTATCATGGCAAGTGCCGATATAAAAGATCTGGGCTATATTGCTTCCGAACTCTCTTTCCTTGATCAGTCCCTGAATAGCGATAAAAAGGCAAGCATAACGGGTACACTCGAAAAAGACTACTCAAATGCAAGAATTGGTGGAAATTTCGAAGGGAAAAATACCCTTACTCATTATCCCATACTAAACGGAAAGGAAGAAAAGTTCTTTGAATCTGTAAAAGGAGTTGCTTTTACCGAATTCAGCCTTTTTAACAGATTAACCACGTACTTATCCTTTGAACGACGTTTCCGCAACGAAATATATACACTTCTTTCCGGTTATTCAGGTAAACATAATAATGAAAAAACGTTTTACAACAATTATTTCCAGACTTTTTCATATACTCTTAATTCAAGAATCTCAATCGATTTAAACTTAAACGAGTACAATGGAGAGAAAACCTTCCAGGATGGTTTGAACGATGAAAATTCAACTGTGAAAAACTTCGCTCCCGCCATATGCTTCAAACCCAATATAAATTCAGAAATAAAACTTAAGAGAATTATAAGATTAAGCTCGTTTTCTTTTCCTAATCCATTCACAGTGACAGATAGAGATGTTCTCGATAAATCGGTTATGCTTCTAACAAGGTATCTACTTCCGGGTGGCACCGATGTTTCTATCTCTTTAATGAGAACATTAAATCACATAATCTTTGTGAAAAGTGAAATGTCGGCAAATAATGTCAGAAGAACAAAATACAATGTCGAAATGAACATAAAATACTTTGTTCACCGAAGTATAGAAATAGACGAAGTAATTACTCTTTCGGCAAACTATCAGCTGTATGATTTTTCGTCTGAAAGAAATCTATTTACCAGAAGCTTCTCAAACGATTCCGAGATATGTATTCTCAAATTACCATTTTTTCAACCCTCTTTCGCCTACAAAATTATGCTCCAGGACTGGGGACCTTATCTTCTTTCTTACGACTCCGGAAACTACCTTTACTATCGTAGTCTTGAAAGCAAAAAAGAAGCATACCGTTTGAGCAGCAAGATTTTTCCAAACTCCTCGGTTGCTTTTACCCCTTCTTATGAAATCAAAAAAAATACCTTCAGAAATCTCAACCAGGTTGCAGGAAAACAAGAATCTTCACTTATAGAAGGACATTATGGATTGAAACTGACTTACCGAAATAGCAGCACTGCAAAAATTGATTTTCACTTTACCTTGATAAAAAGAAATAGTGGAAATGATTTTTATGAGTTAAAAACAAAACTAACTTATGGTGTTTAAAATAGCTGTTTATGTAGCACTTTCGACGTTTCTTTTCTCATCTTGTGACTGGTTCAACCCCCGGGAAGCCGAGAAACCCTGGGAACAAGAATCAGAATGGCAAGAACCTGTTAATCCGTCAACTGTGATTTTAAACTTAGTTAATGCTTTCGAAAACAGAAATATCGTAAATTACGTATCCTGTTTATCCGCCACTTTTGTTTTTTACGGTGATCCAGCCGATTCGCAATATGTTGAACCAGGAATTTTCAACGACTGGAATATGCAAGTAGAAAAAGAAGTAGCGGTAGTGATTTTCAACACTTTCACCAATATAGAATTGTACTTCGTAGATTCACTAAAAGACAGTACTGGAACAGCTGCAACATTTTACGAAACCTATACTTTGAACCTTCAATCCATCGATTCCACAATTATAGCAAAAGGACTTGGCGTATTTCAACTTACTGTAGATTCGACGAATCTTTGGAGTATTGTTGAATGGAAGGATTTCAGGACAGACTCTTCATTCATCGATTGGGGAATAGTCAAAGCAAAATCACGATAAGGACAAAAATGGTGAAAAATGAACAGACAAAACCCGAAAATCTAAATGCAATCAAGAATATGGATGCGGCTGTCAGCAAAGCCTGGAAGCTCTTCCCCCAGGTGAAAAAGAAAAAGATAGTTCTGTCTCTGCTAAAACAATTGCTCAAATCGAAAGAACCAAGCGTCTTATTTTTAGAAAAAAATTTGAAAAATAAAAAGTTACCCTTCTTTGTTCCTCTTTGTATTCTCAGCCCGGACTGGCCTGGTCTTTCAGACAGTTGTATTGGAGTCCTTCACGAAAAAGGCTGGAATATTTCCTATATTGAGGCATTTGTAATTGAATATGAAAATCTTCAGTTGGGGTTTCTTTTCCTTATTATAAAAATAGAATCGCACATCGAAAGAAAACAGTTCTTCAGAGACAGACATGAAATCATCGGAAATCTAAAAGTAGTTGCAACAGGAAGCAAGGCAAAGACATCGCTGTTGATTGGAGAAGCAAGGAAACTGGAAATTTACGGTCATGTGACGGAGAAAATAAAAGATACCGTGGAAGATAAAGAAGCACTCGCGGAAATACTGTCGGATGATGGTGAGGCATTTAAGTTTTTCTCAAGCAGAAGTGAATCTTACCTGGAAGAGAGAATCTATTCTGACCTTGCTCAACAGATCGTTGTAAACTATGGATTGCAGCGTCTGTCGAGGAAATCGGGAGGTAAACCACAGTTCTGGATAAAAAATTTAAAAACCAGTAGAGAACATTTAACAGGAATCACTATAGCAGCTTTCGAACGCGATGTATCGCTTAATGATTGGCTTGAATCAATCTATCAGGCAGTGCCTGATTATAACATTAAATACAACAAAGAGTTTGTTACCCACGATGGCATTGTTGTTTATAGAATCGAGATTTGTAATAAAATGGATAAACCCTATCCTAAAAAACGATTTGCTGAAATAAAACACGCATTGGTAAAATCCCATATATCAAGAAGAATGGAAAGGGTTCGTTGGATGGAACTAATTGGAGGTTTTGAGCACTATATGCGCGCAATAATACCTTTACTTATCAAGGAATATTCCTTGTCAAGAATTCCCCAAGTCTACATCAGTGTTGTCCAAATGACTGCCTTTATGTTTAAATTCAAGATACTGATCGTTTCTAACGCGCCCAAATTAGGAAAAATGAGCTATGGTTATACGATTACAAAATTATTGGAAGTGAAAGATGGAATCCGTATTATTTCCGCAAAACCACCCAAAAACTATGGAGAAGTAGAAGTAAACATAATTGATATTGCTGCAACGCTTGATATGTTTCCCAATATTGAAGACGCTTATCAGCTAATAAGAAAAACTGTAAACGAAGTTATTGGTAAATTCAGGGACTTCGATGAAGGTATGAGAAAACTTGAGGTTTCAAAATCAACGATGGTAAAAAAAATACTGAAGTTATATCCCGATAACCTAATTAGAGAATTTTACTATAGACTGGACGATTTTTACAGGATAGGAGCGGATGCAAATGAAATTGCCGAACAGATAAAGCTTGGTATAAAAGGTTTGGATACTTATGAAAAGAAGAAGGGGGAATACATAATACTGAGTAAGGAATACTCTTATAAATCCGAGGATAAGTTTATTCCGACTTCAACAATTCTTGTTTTGGTATACTCGGCGAAAATTAAAATTCTCTCACAAATATTGGAACTACTTCACAACATCGAAATAACACTAAGTAAAATTGAGAGAAGAGATGTAACAGTACTTATACTAAGACTACAGCAAAACGGTAAACCTATTCCGCCTGTGGCGATAAAAAATGTCAAAAACCTTCTTGACAAGCTGACAGAAACAAATTAAATATTTCAATTTCAAAAAGAGGGAAAAGTGAAAAAAGAGAGAATATTCAAAGAAGAGCTAATTGAAAAAAGACCTCCACTATACATTTACAAAGCAAGGATAGGAGACAAAAAAATCTACTTGAATGAAGTAATACCTTATTTTGCAACCACAAAAGATGCTGTCGCAGGTTTTATTAAAACGGTAAATGACCTTTCAGATGCGAAACCCAAATACATTGTAAATATTTCCAGGACGAAAAAGAAAGGAACAAGAATCGTTTCATTAGAAATGTTCTATGCGGGTTTGAATTTGGAAGAATTCATAAGAAATGAAGGAACACTAAATTTACTTGATTCAATCTCATTAATTGCTACAATCTGCAAAGCTTTTCAGGAATTTCATTCAAGAAAAGTATTCGGAATAGGCATCGAACAGAAAAACATAATAGTTAAGAACCTGCAAAATATTAAGATTATACATCCCCTACTACCAATAGCAGAGAAATACCTGAGAAAGTCTAAGAGACCGGAAATGCTCAATCCCCTATATCTTGCCCCTGAGCAGATTGAAAAGAACATAGCAGATGAGAAGAGTGATCTGTTCAACATTGGTACATTGCTTTTTTTGATAATTAACAGCAAACACCCTTCTAAGCAACAATCCAGCAAGGATTTGATCCCCGAGAACAACATGCCTTATTGCGTAAACTATATTACAAAGCGTTTACTGGAAAAAAAACCATCTGATAGATTTTCTTCCATTAACAGCTTTCTTGATGAGCTTTCTCTTTGCCGCAAAGAAATTCAGCTGCAAAAATCTGGGGATAGAGAAACGTTGAGCGCAAAACATCCTGCAAAGGAAATACAGAAGCAAGAAAAAATCAAGGTTAAACAAGTATTGCAAAGCAAAACAAAACCAAAAAGGAGTAAAAAAGCTAAGAGAAGTGAGAAAATTGCAAAAGAAAAACCAACACATAAAGCAAAACCACTTAAAAGAATGCCGAAAACAAAAAAACGAATTAAGTTACCATTAAGTAAAAAGACTCTTGGAATTTCCGTCTTAATTCTTTTTACGCTTATCATCTGTCTCATCGTCATTCCTAAATTGCTAAGGACACTTAATCCCTATAAAATATCAAGTTTTTCCGTTTTGAACAACACACTTACAACGATGGATGATAAAGGAAAGGTATTATGGAAATTTAAGGTCGGTTCAGACATTTCCTTTTCTAAACTTGTAGATTTTGATAAAGACAATAGAAATGAGGTCATATTGGGAACAACTTCACTGCTAACAAACCAAAGGAATAAAAAAGTCAAAGGCAGAGATAACGCAAGGTTCTATATCCTGAATGAAAATGGAAAAATTTTATATTCCCAAGGAATTGGATGTCCTTCCATTTATTCTGATGGCTCTTCCAATTGGTCAATTTACGATTTGGAAATTACGAACTGTGATGATAAGGGAATAAACAATTTTGTAGCCCTTGCAATTACAAATGACAGTCTTGACTGCATACTATTTTTAAGAAATGAAGACGGAAAATCCTCAAAGTTCTGGCATACAGGTCGAATATCAAACATAATTCCCTTAACATTGAAAGATAACGGAAAAATACTGCTTTGCGCCGGTGAGAACACAAGGATGGGTAAAAAACCGGTTGTTTTCGCACTAAAGCAAGAAATGTTCAATGATCAATCACCTCCGTGCCAGGGGGATGTAAAAAATCAAAAAAAAGGTCTTTTGTGGTACAGGTTCGAACCAGGTTCAGGAACGGTAAAAAACATAGGCAAGAAAGATTCTGTAACTGTCTTTGTTCAATTGACCAACGGAACTGAAAAATTATATGAAACAGAGAGTGGATACGAAATAAACGAGCATGATACATGTTTTGAAATGTTCGAAGAAAGAGGACAAACATATGACGAAGCATTTAGAACATTGATGAATGCGGAAGAATACAAGAGAAAACAGCAATTTGACTTGGCACTCTCAACTTATGACAAAGCATCAAACATTAAAACAGAGGATGTAGGATTTATAGGTACTGCTTTGTTTGAAAAAGCATTATTATACTTTGAGCAGAAGGAATGGCGATTATCCTCAATCGCCTTCAATAGTGCTACAAAGATAGACCCGCTAATCTGTGAAGCTTTTTACAGATTGGGCTTGACCTATTCGGAAAGAGAGCAATTCAGTAATGCTATAGTAGCTTTTCGAAAGGCATTCAAACTCTCGGGAAAAGAGGAGCAATTCTATAAGATCATAGATTTATACACCGCGATTGGTAAATACAAAACAGCAAAAAAGCTTCTATCTGCTTACGAAAAGAACGCAAAAAATAAATTATCCCTTCTAATGCACATTTCCAAAGTTAATAGGGAGGAGGGAAATTTCAAAACTGCGGCCGTCTCACTGGAAAATTTAGTAGAAAACTTTCCGAAGAGCTTAAATGCAAAAATATTACTTGCAGATATCTATGCAGATATGGATAAAAACCTCTCCTTAGCAGAATCCCTATTTAACTACTCTTGCAACAAAGACTCCATGCTTTATTTTGAAAATGTAGAAACCTCCGGCTGGATTTCTTATAGGAAAAGCAGCTTCGGAGCAGCTTTCAAAAAACTCACCGCAGCGGTAGACAGAGAAGAGAAAAACGAGAAAATAGAAGTCTCATCACGAACAAAACTGCCGAGACTCTATTACAGAACAGCTATCATTGCACAAACGTTGGGTAAGAAGGACATAAAAGAAGTGTCGATCGAAAAAGCCCGGAAATCAAAATTCTGCAAAGGCTATATCAAAAGACAGCTAAACTACTTGCTTGCAAGCCCATAACAATCACGAGAGAAATTAAAAAGGTAAATTTTGTCAGGTGTTGAATGGAAAAAAGCTAATATGGGAGAAAAGATATGATATACACATTGACACTTAATCCTGCTCTTGATAGAACCTTACTCGTTGAAAACCTCGCATTTGAGGACTCAAACAGAGTGAAGAAAGAATTAAGATATGCGGGAGGAAAAGGCATTGATGTATCGCGAGTAATAAACGAGCTTGGTGGAAACAGTATTGCGCTTGGTTTTGTTGGTGGCTACGATGGTATGGAGCTCGAAGGAAGACTAATAAACGAAGGCATTAACTGTGATTTTGTGAAAATTGCTGATGAGACAAGAATCAATGTGTTCATAAAAAATAAGGAAGATGGAAAAAGAACTTCACTCCATGCAAAAGGTCCAAAAGTGTCACCTTCCGAACTCGCTCTGCTCTATAATAAGATAAAAGATCTTAACCCCGTTCCCTCGTGGTTCGTTATGAGTGGCTCATTGCCTTTAGGTGTATCTAACAATATTTATACACAGCTTACTCGTCTCTTAAGAAACAAAATAACTAAAGTGTTCCTTGATTCGGATGGAATGCCGCTTAAAAAAGGATTGGCGTCAATTCCTTTTGCAGTAAAGCCAAATGCGTTCGAACTTGAAAGACTCGCTGGAAAAAAACTGAAAAATCAAAAACAAATAATAACCTTTGGTATGAAACTCATCGAAAAAGGAATAAGCTATGTCCTTATATCTTTGGGTGAAAAAGGAATGATTCTGGTCTCAAAAAACGAAGTGTTAAAAGGAGTTTCTCCCCGGGTAAAAGAAAAAAGTACAATAGGAGCAGGCGATTCATCTGTTGCGGGATTCATCTATGCCTACGAAAGGAACAAGCAGATTAGTGATTGTCTAAAAATGGCTGTTTCCTGCGGAACTGCAACCGTCCTGACCCCCGGTACAGCATTGTGTAAAAAAGAAGATGTAAAAAGGATAATTAAAAAAGTCCGAATTGAGAATTTGGGTTAACAACTAAGTATTTTTTGCTAAGTTCTTGTGTTTCCCTCTTGACATATTTTCTTTTTTCTGTATGATGTATCCTAATGAACAAAGGAAGTCAGGGGAAACTCATTCTCAAAGGCGGTTCTGTCTTTCAAGGTAACCTTTTCGGCTCAAAGAAAACTGTATCAGGCGAGGTTGTGTTTAATACAGGAATGCTAGGCTATCCTGAAACTCTCACTGACCCATCCTATAGGGGTCAAATACTCGTGTTAACATATCCTCTAATAGGAAACTATGGTGTACCCGGGAACGAAATAGAAGATGACTTATTAAAGTATTTCGAATCCGATAGAATACAAATTCAGGGTCTGGTAATATCGGATTATTCTGATGCATATTCCCATTGGAATGCAGAAAAATCACTGTCCGAATGGATGGTAGAGTATGATGTCCCTGGTATATTTGGTGTGGATACGAGGGAGATAACGAAGATACTAAGAGAAAACGGTAGCCTGTTGGGTAAAATCGTCTACAAAGAAAAAAATATCCAGTTCCAAGACCCTAATAAGAGGAACCTTATTCAAGAAACGAGTATACTGAAATCCGTCTCTTATAACAAAAATGGTACCAAACGTATTGTCCTTGTTGACTGTGGCACAAAAAATAACTTAATCCGTTCCTTTCTTAAAAGAGATATTTCGGTTATAAGGGTACCCTGGAATTACGATTTCACAAAAGAGAACGTGGATGGTATTCTTATTTCAAATGGTCCTGGAGATCCGAAGATGTGCAAAGAGACTATTGCCAATGTGAGAAAGGTTCTCAATGGAAACATTCCTATTCTTGGTATCTGTCTTGGTTCTCAGATTCTGGGACTTGCAGCCGGTGCGGATACATACAAGTTGAAGTATGGACATAGGAGCCATAATCAACCATGTGTCGAGGTGGGTACGAAAAGATGTTATATTACACCGCAAAACCACGGGTATGCCATTAATGCCGCTACATTACCGGAAGATTGGCGCGAATGGTTCTACAATAATAACGACGGAACAAACGAAGGTATCACACATATATCAAAACCCTTTTTTGGAGCACAGTTTCACCCAGAGGCATCTCCAGGACCCGACGATACGGAATTCGTCTTCGATATGTTTGTTAGGGCAATAGGTTAGAAGAGAAACAGAGTGTCGGTGTATCGGAGTAACGGTGATGGACTAAACAGACCAAACAGACTAAATGAACGCTCTCAACGATATTAACGCTACGAACGAACTTAAGGGACTAACTTTATTAACATAATGCAATGCGAATAAAAAAAGTCTTAATACTCGGTTCGGGAGCTATAAGGATAGGACAGGCTGGTGAATTCGACTATTCAGGCAGCCAGGCAATCAAAGCGCTGAAGGAAGAGGGAATTAAAACTATTCTCGTAAATCCGAACATAGCAACCGTTCAGACCTCCAGTTATCTTGCAGACACGATATATTTCCTTCCTATCGATCCTCAATTCATAGAAAGTGTTATCGAAAAGGAGAAGCCCGATGGTGTATTACTTGCCTTTGGAGGGCAGACTGCATTGAATGTTGGTTTTGAACTGGCAAAAAAATCAGTGTTTTCCAAACTGAATGTTAAAATTCTCGGAACCCCAATCGAAGCAATCAAAAATACAGAAGATAGAGACCTTTTTGTTAAAAAGCTACACGAAATTCACCTGAAGGTTCCTGAAAGCAAAGCAGTGACGTGTACAAAAGATGCAGTCTGTGTGGCAAAAAAGATCGGGTATCCCGTAATGTGCAGAATTGCATATGCTCTTGGTGGATTGGGTTCTGGTGTTGCATACGACAAAGAAGAATTATCAGAGATTGCAGAAAAAGCTTTCTCCTTCGCACATCAAATACTGATTGAAAAATACTTCGGAGGATGGAAAGAAGTAGAATACGAGGTTGTAAGGGACCGTTATGATAACTGCATCGTTGTCTGCTCTATGGAAAATGTCGATCCTATGGGTATTCACACCGGTGAAAGCATAGTAGTTGCTCCTGTACAAACCTTAAACGCTAGTGAAAATTTCAAATTAAGGTCCTTGTCCATTAAGGTAATAAGACATCTTGGAATAGTCGGTGAATGCAATATTCAATTCGCACTTGACCCATTATCAGAAGATTACAGAATCATCGAAGTTAATGCCCGGCTAAGTAGGAGTTCAGCTCTTGCTTCCAAAGCAACGGGTTACCCTCTTGCTTTTATTGCTACGAAACTTGCTCTGGGCTATAGCTTGACCGAGATAGAAAATAGCATAACAAAGGAGACAAAAGCATGTTTTGAACCTGCTTTAGATTACATAGTCTTGAAATATCCAAGATGGGACCTGCAGAAATTCAGAAAGGTGCAATTCGCAATAGGTTCCGAGATGAAATCCGTAGGGGAAGTGATGGCGATCGGGAGAAATTTTGAAGAAGTTTTTCAAAAGGCAATCCGTATGCTAAATATTGGTCTTAAAGGTTTGGCCTGCAGTAAGATCAGATTTGGTAATTTAAATAAGGAGCTTAAACAGCCAACAGACAAAAGAATGTTTGCCATTGCAGAAGCAATAAAAAGAGGATATTCAATAGAAAGAATACATCAACTAACCAGGGTTGATAAGTGGTTTCTTTTCAAAATCAATAACATAATTGAATTAGCCGGAAAATTAAAGCAACATAGTCTTAAAACCATACCTTTGGATCTGTTAAAGAAAGCAAAACAGAAAGGGTTCTCGGATTTACAAATCGCAGAACTTACGGATAGCGGAGAAGAGGACGTTAGAAGAAGAAGAAAAAAACTGGGTGTAATACCGTTCAGAAAACAGATAGATACGCTTGCAGCGGAGTATCCTGCAAAAACCAACTATTTATATATGACATATAACTGCAGTAAGGATGATATAGAAGCAGAGGCGAAAAACCAGGTCGTTGTTTTAGGTAGTGGAGCTTACAGGATTGGTTCTTCTGTAGAATTCGACTGGTGTTGCGTTAACTCTGCCGTAACATTAAGGGATATGGGATACGGCACGATAATGATAAACTGCAATCCGGAAACAGTTAGCACGGATTACGATATCTGTGACAAACTGTACTTCGAGGAATTGACCTTGGAAAGGATCCTTGATATCTATGATAAAGAAAAAATCCTGGGCATGATTGTATCAATGGGGGGGCAGATACCAAACAATCTCGCAATGGACCTACATAATTTCAACGTTCCTGTACTTGGAACTTCTCCGGTCAATATCGATAAAGCCGAGGATAGAAACAAATTTTCTCAACTCCTTGATAGGTTAAATATTGATCAACCCTTTTGGAAAGAACTGAAAAGCGTCCAGGAAGCGGAAAAATTCGCAGATACGGTTGGTTATCCCGTTCTTATTCGACCAAGTTATGTGCTCAGCGGTGCTGCCATGAGTATCGTTCTCAGCAGGGAAGAATTGAAAAGTTATCTGAAGAAAGCTTCCGAAGTTAGCGAGAAATATCCTGTTGTTATAAGCAAGTTCATAACCGGTGCTAAGGAGATAGAAATCGATGTAGTAGCAAAAAAGGGTGATGTTTATTGCTATGCTATATCTGAACATATAGAGAACGCAGGTGTCCACTCCGGTGACGCTACAATGGTTTTGCCACCCCAGAGGACATATCTTGAGACAATGAGAAGGATAAAAACTATTGCTAAACAATTGGCAAAATCATTGGAAATAACAGGTCCCTTTAACATACAGTTCATTGCCAAGGATAACAATGTAAAGGTTATTGAGTGTAATCTGAGGGCATCAAGAAGTTTACCTTTTGTCTCCAAGGTCTTTAAGATAAACTTTATTGACATTGCTACGAAACTCATTATGGATAGAAATATTCCCAAAATAGAAAAATCATCCTTTGACCTCGATTATGTGGGAGTGAAAGCACCGCAGTTTTCATTTAACCGACTGAAAGGTTCGGATCCAGTCCTGGGTGTTGAAATGGCTTCAACCGGAGAAGTTGCCTGTTTTGGAGATGATTTTAACGAGGCATTCCTAAAAAGCCTTATTTCTGTTGGATTCAGGCTGCCAAAAAAAACAATCCTCCTATCGACAGGTCCCATAGACAGTAAAGCGGAATTCCTGCAGAGTACAAGAATATTGAGTAGTATGCACTTCAGGTTTTATGCTACTGAAGGTACTGCTCATTTTATGAGAAAAAATGGTATTAAAGTGAAGATATTACACTGGCCACTCGAGAAAAAAGAACCGAACACACTCACTTATATGACTAAAAGGAAGATAGACCTTGTGATAAATATACCGAAAAACATAGAAAAACAAGAACTTGAAAACGATTATATAATAAGAAGAAAAGCGGTGGATACCGGAGTTCCTCTGATTACAAACCTTCAACTTGCAAAAAGATTCGTAGAAGCGATTTCGAGCATCTCAATTGAAGACTTGAAGGTCAAAAGCTGGGGTGAATATGTTTAGTGCAGAATTGGTTTAATGACAAAACTCCCTATTGTTGTGAGAACTGGTTCATTTTCAAGGACGACTACACGCTCTTGAAGTCCCCTCTCGACGGAGGGAACTTTTCGTCATATAAAAAAGTTGACAAAATTATTTTTTGTGCTATCATCTTGAAATGATAAAAATAGCACCTTCAATTTTGGCGTGTGATTTTTCTAAATTAGAACAGGAAATACTGGATATTGAACATGGGGGGGCAGATCTTATTCACCTGGACATTATGGATGGGCACTTTGTACCGAACATCACCTTTGGTCCAATCATTGTGAGAGCAATCCGAAAATTAACCAAACTTCCACTCGATGCACATCTAATGATTTCAGATCCAGAAAAATACGCTCCTGAATTTATAACAAGCGGAGCTGATAAGATTACCTTTCACATAGAGGTTAAGGAAAATCCCACCGAACTTGCAGGCAAAATAAGAAATCTTGATTGCAATGTCGGCATTTCTCTTAATCCGGAAACACCTGTTAGCAAATTGCGAAGCTTTCTCTCGCTGTTTGATTCCGTACTTGTAATGAGTGTACATCCAGGATTTGGTGGACAACAATTTAAGCAGGAGAGCTACGGGAAAATTAGTGAACTGAAAAAAATAAAAGAAGAGAGAAATTTACACTTTGACATTGAAGTAGATGGTGGTGTGAATCTTGATAATTCAACCCAACTCATACAATCTGGAGTTAACACGTTAATTGCCGGAACAACCATATTTCACTCTAAAAATAGAGAAATGACAATTAACTCTTTAAGAAAAGCTTAGCAATAGATTTTCAAGAGCAACCATGTTAAATGAAAAAAACAGTTTTGACATAAGACAAGTAAGTAAGGATGCTCAGACAATAATAGGAAGACTGATTTCAGCATCCAAAAATCTAAAACTCTATCCTGCTTCCCATCCTATTGCAAAAAGGATTATCTCTAATTCATTTGCGAAACTCAATGAAACGCTTCGCAAAATGGAATTTCTTACACTGTCCCTTGCCGGTAATGTTCTTCTGATAAATGAAAAACCCGCCTATGTTACAAATAAACAACTGGTGGACAATTTTCTAACAATACTTGGAACAAGAAAAATTGGCAAAATTACATTTATCAAAGGCATAGATATGGATGAATTCAGTGGTCTTGCAGAAATACTTGGATTTGATCCGGATGAAATAGAAAAGATGGGAGGTATGAAAAGACTAATTACCGAGAGAAACATACATCACATTTCCGTAAGCGGAATATCCTTTGGAGAACAAGATACAAAAAAAGAAACAGGAATTGAGTGGAGAGACCTTCTTTCAATAATAAGCGGGTCAGATGATTTTCTTCAAAGGGTTGAGAAAAACCCGATTGAATTCTCAAGAGTAATGGAAAAAACCCTAGGTGAACCTGGCGGAGCCATAGGTGGGGGAACAGGTGGGGGAACAGGTGGGGGAACAGGTGGGGGAGTTGGGGGAGTTGGAACAACGGGTATAAGTGCAGGAAGCGGTGGTGAAGGAGGTGGAGGAGTTGGCGGAGGTGGAACAGGAACAGGTGGGGGAGTTGGAACAACGGGGATAGGTGCAGGAAGCGGTGGTGGAGGAGTTGGCGGAGGTGGAACAGGAACAGGTGGGGGAGTTGGAACGGGGATAGCCGCAGGAAGCGGTGGTGAAGGAGGTGCAGGAATCGGTGTAGGTGGAATAGGGACAGGTGGAGGAGTTGGAACGGGGATAGGCGCAGGAAGTAGTGGTGAAGGAGGTGGAGGAATCGGTGGAGGTGGAATAGGGACAGGTGGAGGAATTGCAACGGGGATAGTTGCAGGAAGTGGTGCTGCAAGTTGGGGAGCAAAAGTGAAACAGGCAGTTGGAAACATCGCAGAAAGACTGTTCAATACATACGGGGGCCAAAATCCGGAAACTTATGTGAAAACGGTTTCGAAATTAATTCTTGTTCTTACACCAAAGATGCAGAGCGAAATACTTTTCGGCAAACCTGATATTCCCCATTGGGACAAGGTGGTAGATGATGTTGTCGACAATATTACGCGAGAAGAACTGGGCGATTTGGTCGCGGAAGAAACAAAAAACTCTTCCGAAACAATGGTAATAAGCGGTGAAGAAAGTGAAGGTAAAAATAAATTGTCCAACATAAACTCTTTTATCGCCGACGTTGTTGATAGAAATAAGAGGAAAAATGAATTAATTCCAGCGATAAGAGAAAGTCTGCAAAAAAGGAGCATCAAACAATCAATGCTCGAATATATGGTTGGTGGAAAAGCGAAAAAAGAACTTTTTTCAATTATCGAAAATGACCTGATGAAAACCGGTATAGACAAAGACGCTCTTCTTACTATAAAGACGCTGGTTCAGAAAAACGCAAGCATCGAAGAATTCTTGAAATCTCTCATCGATATGCTGAATAACAAAAAAGCAGAAACAAGAAAATCGGTAATCGATTCATTTGTTAACCTTTCTGACAAACTACTCCTTCTTGGAAGAATAGACCTTTTGAAACTAATAATTGCTTCCCTATCCAACAGACTCGGTAAAGAACCTGAAAAAGACATATTTGCAGGAATAGTGGATGCCCTTTCGATAATTGCGTTAAAACTAATAAAGGAAGGGAAAGGTTTAATTGCAGAAACAATAGACAATGTAATAAATAATTATCTAAGGATATTAAATGATGAAGATAAATTAAAGGTTGTCGTATTGGCACTTGCTAGAATTGATGACCAGCAATCATTGAAACACTTAATTTACTCTATAAACAGGGATATCGCATATAAAATCATTGTAACGGAGCTTACAAAAAAAGGGGAAGCCATACTCCCCCATCTGCTGCGCAGTATGAAAACTATCGAAGACAGAATAACAAGGATTCGTTTACTTTCTCTTCTTATCGATTCAGCAAAAGGTATTCCAAATGTAACCACATTTCTTGATAATTATACTGATGATCAGAAGTGGTATGTAAGAAGAAACATAGCTATCGTTCTCGGCGAAATAGGGAGCGAAGACGCTTACCAACTTCTATCAAAAATGGTAAAAGATGAAGAGCCAAGGGTCAGACTTGAAGTGATGCAATCTTTGAGCAAGGTTAAATCCGAAGATACCGAACTGCTTTTAATTGAAGCCTTAAAAGATAACAACAGAGATGTTTTAATAAGGGTTTTGAGTTCCCTAAGAAAAACCGGGACAGAAATGTCAATCTTTGCATTAAAAGAACTCCTGGAAAAGCAAATGATTTTCAAAAAGGAAAGGACGGTCGAAGTTCAAGAACGCGTTATAGCAGTCTTACGTTCTATTGGTGGGAGGGAAGTTGAAGATATATTAAGAAAGATAATATTCACCAAAAGCCTGATTGGAAGATATAAATACGTAGATAAAATCAGGCTGATTGCCATTCAGGCTCTCGATAAATTAGACACCAAAAGTGCATCAATAATCATTGCACGTGCCACAAAACTCAAAAACGATATAGTTGGTAGAAAAGCAGAAGAAATTATAAAAAAACAAACATTAATATGAACATACTGTGGGAATAACCTTTCTATCAGTCATTATTCTTTTGGTTTGTAACCAATCCTCGTAAAGGGATTTACAACACTTGAGGCAACATTTTTAAGATGCGATGCAATTCTCTTAAGGTATCGTAACAATAGTGTTGCATGAATTGCGTCCCTGACTGTTAGCTCATCTTCGGAAAGCTTCTTGAGAAACGCTTCGCATTTTTGGGCAATCTGTGTGCATTTTTGCATCTCTCTCTTTCCTGTCTCCATATTCACTTCTCTGATAATAACTATTGTTTCATCAAAAATTGGCTCAAGTTCACTTTTTATACTTCTTATTTCATTAAAGTATTTCCCGGTTAATTTCTTATTTATTTGCGGAGTTAGGTCAATAACATTCTTAGAATAATCACCGAGTCTTTCTATGTCAATTACTATAGTTATTAGTACAAGGGAAGCGCTGATATCCATTGCTGGATTTATAGACAGATGTTCAAGGATTTTTCTTCTTACATCCATTTGAATAGCGTTTAATCCCCTATCCATTTTGTAGATATTGGCTTCCGTTTCTTCATTGTCCAGCAAAATTGCCATCGCAATTTTAAACATATCTTTTGCGATAAAAAGCATTTTTTCAACCTCTTTTTCAGCCTTATCGATTAATGTTTCTTTTTTCCAGAATTTCCAAATATCTCCAAACATATTTACCTCCTGGTAATAAGTATCAAAATAAACGGTATCACAAAGAAAAGAACAAAAACATAAATAATCAAAAGATACCTGTGTTTCTTACTAAATCTACCGACAGCTTTTGCTGCTTCTATGGGTATGAACTTGAACGGGTACCATATAATTATTCCGAGAACATTAAATGTTAGATGTGCAAATGCTGTCTGGACACCTACAACAGAACATGTCATTAGCGATGCCAGAATTGCAGTTATCGTCGTTCCAATATTTGCCCCAAGCGTATAGGGAAAAATCCTTTCGATATTAAGTATCCCCGCTCCAACAATGGGAACAATAAGAGAGGTAGTAACAGAACTGGATTGAACAATAGCAGTAAAAATGAGTCCAAAAAGAAAAGCTTTCCATGTTCTTCCAAAAAGATATCTATCAAGGTTAACTTCCACCCTTCTTGTTGCCAATTTCCTTGCCGATTTTACAATAAAACCTAAAGCGAAAAACAGCATTAGAAGCGATATTACGAGAATGATAATGGGATTATGAAAAAGTATTCTTTCAAAGAATAACACAACAGGTCCAACAAACACCTTCAATGGATTAAAAATCCGAACTCCTCCCATAGTTTCGAATACATTGGCAAGGAGACCCGAAAACCTCTCAATAAAATGCAATTTGAGCTCGAGAGGAAAAAGGACGATAACGGTTAACACATTAAATATATCATGAACAATAGCTGCCGGGAATGCTCTGGAGAATTCCGTTTTTCTCCTAATGTGTCCAAAAGAGACAATGGTATTAGTAACTGTAGTCCCTATGTTGGAACCCATAACAATAGGAATGGCAGTAGCAATTGTCATTCCACCACTGCCCACAAGTCCAACGACTATTGATGTAACACAGGAGGAACTCTGGATCAGAGACGTTGCAAGAATACCAATAAAAATGCCCGTAAAAGGGTGTTCAGCAACACTTAGAATGCTCATTACGTATTCTGTTCCTATTCCTTTAAGTGCACCACCCATCAGTTTTATACTAACAAGAAAGAAATATATGGATATGACAAAAATAAAAAGGCTTAGAAATGGACGAAATTCAGAATATGCAATTTCTCTTTTCATTCTTTTTTCAAATTAAAAAATTTTTCTGCATTACCTGTCGTAATTTCTCCAATATCCTCAAGTGACATGTTTTTTATCCATGCAAGTTTCTTCGCAGTATATGCTATAAATGCAGGTTCATTTCTCTTTCCCCTCATTGGAGCAGGAGAAAGATATGGTGCGTCGGTCTCCAATACTATTCGTTCTAAGGGGATCGACTCTATAACAGGAGAATATCTGTCGGAATAGGTGATATTCCCACCAAAAGCAACATAGCAACCCATACCCAATGCTTTTTTTGCATCATTATTATTCCCGCAAAAACAATGAAGTAGAACATTCGGGTAATTTACCTGTTCGAGGATTCTAAACACCTCATCATATGCATCCCTGATATGCAAAACAACCGGGATATTTCTTTCTTTTGCAAAATTCAACTGCTCAGAAAAAACTCTTATTTGTACTTCTCTCGGAGAATAGTTTCTCTTAAAATCAAGACCAATCTCCCCTACCGCCACGACTCCGTCCTTCTTCAAAAAATTATCCAATTTGGACAAAATAATATCGTCATATTTCACTGCATCGTGTGGATGTATCCCAACGGCGGCATACATTAAAGGATATTTTTCCGTAAATTCAACTGCCTCTTCACTCGACTTCAAGTCAAAACCGATATTGATTATCTTCTTCACTCCGGCAGACACTGCACTATCAACAACATCTTCTATGTCCTTTCTGAATGCTCTCATCTGAAGATGACAATGTGTATCTATCAGTTTCAACTCGGGAATCTCGAAAGTATTTCTGCTTTGTTGTCCGATACCGCAATCGTGTGCTCGAAATGAGCAGACAATGATCTATCCAAAGTAACTGCTGTCCAACCATCCGAAAGTATTTCAATTTCATGAGAACCCACAATCACCATAGGTTCTATTGCAAAAGTCATACCTTTTTCAATGACAATCCCAGTCCCTGCTTTCCCAAAATTTGGTATCGAAGGTTCTTCGTGTAAATTTCTCCCTATTCCATGACCCGTGAATTCTCTAACTACAGAGAATCCGTTACTCTCAACATAGGTTTGTACTGCTGAGGATATGTCTCCTATTCTATTGCCTGGTTTCGCATATCCTATCCCTTCGTAGAGTGCTGCTTTTGTGACCTCAATGAGTTTGGACGCTTCCTCACTTATCTTTCCTACCGATACGGTAATTGCTGCATCACCATAGAACCCATCAAGCACAACTCCGAAGTCAAGTCCAACAATCTCTCCATCTCTGAGCGTTCTATTGTTAGGAATACCGTGAATTACAACCTCGTCCACAGAAACACAAAGAGCAGAAGGATAGCCGTTATATCCCTTAAATGCGGGTATACCCCCTCTTTCTTTGGTCAACTCACAAGCTTTCTCTTCCAAAGTATTCACTTTAATCCCCTGTTTGACTATTGCTTCCAGGGATAAAAGTACTTCCATTACAAGAGAATTTGCTCTCCTCATTTTCTCTATTTCTCTCTGGCTCTTTATGTAGACCATTAACTGTTTTATATTAAATGTTATAAGTAAGTTCGTTCAGAGTGTTTATATCGTCCTAGTGAAACATGCTTCACATTTCACGGGATAGATTTAGTTCGTTATTATCGCTAGTTTCGTTCGTCTTTTTGCATTTACAGCTTACCATTTATTTACACTTTTTCCTTTTAACTTTTCACTTATAATTGCTGACTATTCCTCACTGACTGCTGCATATTCTCCCGATCTAGTGCGTAAGGGCATATAGAAAAATGTTAATCCCCATCTTGAATGCTTCTTCCCGCTTCTCCGGGGGGTCATTGTGAATCTCCGGGTCTGCCCACCCATCACTAATATTTGTATCATATGTATAGTAAACAACCATTCTCTCCTTGTGAAACATTCCATAGCCTCTCGGTGTCCCTCCATCGTGTTTATGAGTCTTAGGAAGTTCCTTTATATTGTAAAAATTGCGGTATATTGGATGGTTATATGGGATTTCAAGCAAATCTTCTTCCGGAAAAACCCTTTTTATCTCCCTTCTAAATGATTCATCCATTCCATAGTCGTCATCTGCATATACAAATCCTCCGTTTATAAGGTATTGTCTGATTTGCTTGATTTCATCCTCTGTGAATCGGATATTTCCATGACCTGTTATGAAAACGAAAGGATGACGGAAAATATCATCATCAGAAAATGATAACTCTTTTTCGTTTGTGTTAACTTTGACCTGTGTCCTTTTATTTATTTCCGCAGTTAAATTCGGTATTATGGAAGGATCGTTATACCAGTCTCCACCCCCTCTATATTTTAACCTAACAATTGTAATGTTCGCAGATATACTACCTGTTTGCAATAGCATCAAACATAAGATGGTTTTAACTACCTTTCTCGGATTGATCACAAACATCCTTCAATTATAGTTTTTCTTTTCCAATTCTTTTCTCAAGTAGTTCCTCGATTTTTTTCATTTTGTCAATCTTTGCATTTAGTTTCGAAACGGTTTTTTCATACTCTTTTATATTGGAAGTTTTTTCTATCTCTTCATCCTTCATTTTTTCAAGAGTTGACTCTTTCTCTCTTAGCTCTTTATTAACCCTATTTAGTTCTTTTCTGCTCTTCCCAACTTCTTCGCTTTCGACCAACTTCAATCCTTCAATAATGGACGTTTTTTCCTTGATTTCTTCGTTCATTCTTTCCAATTCCTCTTTACCCTCTTTTTTCTTCTTTTCTACTGTTACATCAAGATTTTGCTTTATCTTCATAAGACTGCCTGTTTTCATTCCCAATCTTTTCTCTTCCTCTTCGAGCTTTCTTATTCTGTCTGTTATCATCTGTCGGTCCTCAGTGAGTTTTTTCGTCTCTAAAAGTAATTTCTCGAATTCCACCTCTTCTTCACTTTGTTTTTTAATCTCTCTTTGCATCTCTTTTATCTTTGCTGCGAGCTCTTTTCTTTTTTCTATTTCACCTGTCATCTCTTGTTTTTGTTTGACTATATCTTCTAAAAGATTCTCCTTTTCTTGTTTATACCTTGAAATTTCCTTTTTCTCCTCTTCAAACTCCTTCTTCAGTGACTCTCTTTCCTCATTTATCCCTGTAATTCCCGATTCCAATTTCTCTTTTATTTTCTCAAGGGTTTTCAAAGTTCCTTCGATTTTTATCTTTTTTTCTGTTAGCGAGTTTATCTCTTCCTTTATTTCTTCCGAAGCGTTCAGGTTGTCCTCTTTCTCGCTCTTAAGTAAATTAAGTGTTGACTCCAGCTGCCTTTTCTCTTTTTTAAGTTCTTCCACGACATCGTTTTCCTTCCCCATATCAGACTTCACCCGACTAAAAGTTTCGAATAAAGTTTCCTTTTTCTCGTCCAGTTCTTCTATCTCTTTTTGTTTACCTTCCTTATCAATCTGTAATTCTAAAAGATCAGCTTCAATATTTTCCCTCTCATTCAGAATTGTCTGCCTTTCTGCTTTTAACTTCACGATTTCTTCGGTGGCTTTCTCCAATTCCTCGAGCAAGTTTGCGTGTTCTTTTTCTCTCTCCTTCGTTCCCCACAAAATCTCATCTCCTGCAGTTTTCAGATTCTCAATTTCTTGTTCTGTTTTCTCCTTTTCTTTCAACCTGTCTTCTATCGAACTTCTTACTTCATCTTCTTCCTTTTTAATGGCAGTAAGATTCTTCTCCTCTTCCTTTTTTTCATCATCAAATTCTACATAAGCTTTCTCAAGTGATTCCATCTCTTTTTTGAGTTTCTTAAGTTCATTGTTCGCCTTTCCTATCTCTTTGGCTCTTTCATCGAACTGATTACCAACTTCTATAAGTTCCTGTTCTTTTTCAGATATCGATTGTATAAGTTGAGATTCCTGCTCTCCTAAGTGCTGAATTTTATGAGCAAGATCGAGTTCATCCCCCATTCCCTTACCAAGACCCTCCTCGAGCTTGTTCAAATCACTCTTCTTCTCTTCTATCAGTTTAAGAAATTTATCTCTTTCATCTGTAAGATCTTTCACTTGAGATTTCAGCTTCTCTGCTTTCTCTTTCTCTTTCTCACTCGAAGTAATTTCTGCCTTCAATTGCTTAAGTTCCCTCCTCTGTTCCTTTAATTCGTTTTCTTTCCCTTTTTGTTCTTCTTCCAAAACTTCAACATAATCTTTTTTCTCCTTAATTGAAGCATTTAGTTTTTCTATTTCATTATTTTTTTCCCGTTCCTCTTTTGTGAGTTCTTCCATCATTTTCTTTTCATCAATCGATTTTTTCTTCTGAAGAGCAACGATTTCTTCCTCGTACTTCCTTTTCTCTTTTTCAAAAATTTTCCGCGTTTTTGATATCTCTTTTTCCAGTTGGTTTTTTTCTTCTTCCAAACTTGCATTATCTTTTACAAATGTTTCGATTTTTTCTTTCTTTTTTTCAAGAACAGCTAAAGTCTGCTTGCATTCCTTTTCCCTCAGTTCTTCCTTTTCGACATCTCTTAAGACCAAATTTCTTTTTTTCTGAAGCTCTTTCAATGAGGTGGAAAGCTCCATCTCCTCACTCATTCTAATCCCGCTCTTTTCGGTAATCTTCTCCAATTCATCTTGTTTTTCTTTCAGTTCACTTGCTATTTCTTCCAAATCTTTCTGATTTCTTTTCAGCTCTGTCTTCATGTTCCTATTCTTCTGTGTATTCTCCTCTACCTCATCTTTCAACGAATTCATTTCCTTATTTAAGGATTTTATATCTTCCCTTTTTTTCTGTATCAGCTGTCCTGTTAATGCATCTTCTTCTTTGATTTCGGATATTTGCTTTCTTAAATTTTCAAGTTGCACGGTTAATTTTTCTTTTTCATCATTCAACTTTTTTATGTTGTCTTTAACTTCTTTTCCCTTGGCTCCTAATTCTGTTTCTATTCTCGGTGCTTTTTGCCCTTTTTGCTGTTCCTTCTTAAAAACCATTAATTCCTGTTTTCTCTTCCAAATCTCAACACCGATAGATTCTTTCTCCTCACTAACTTCTTCAACTTTCTTTTCGACACCCCTTAGTTCTTTCTTTTTTTCTTCGATTCTTTGTGTAAGGTCCAATTCCTCACTCCATATGGATGCAAGAGAATCTTCTATTTCTTTCTTCTCTTTCTTTCTCTGTTCAATTTCTGCTATTATTTTTGCAAGTTCTTTGTTCAGGACTTTTTTGTTTTTCAATCTTTTCCTCCCGATATAATAAGCAGTCCATTATTGCCTTTCCTTCCCCTTGGATGGAAATCCCTTATTATCTTTTGCAAATAATCTTTGGTAATGTGTGTGTATATCTGCGTCGTTGTTATATCGCTATGACCAAGAAGTGTTTGAACAACACGCAAGTCTGCTCCTCCTTCAAGTAGATGAGTTGCAAAACTGTGTCGGAATGTGTGAGGAGTAATCTTTTTTGATATACCCGCTTTCAAGCAGTATCTTTTGAATCGCTTCCAGAAACCCATTCTGCTCATTTTCTTACCACGCTTGCTAAGAAATAGCACACCATCTGATTTCCCCTTATCCAACTCACTCCTGGCTTTTGCAAGATATAAATTCAAAGAATCCATTGCATAATTCCCGATTGGTACAATTCTTTCTTTTTCACCTTTCCCGTAACAGATAAGGAAGGATTCGTCGAAATCTATATTCTCAACTTTAAGACTTAACAATTCGGAAATTCTTAATCCGCAAGCATAAAGTAGTTCAAGTGCTGCCTTATCTCGTATCCCGAGAGTTTCTTTTCTCTCTGGTTGTTGAAGTATCTTCTCTATTTCACTAACATCAAGGACATTTGGCAGTTTTCTCTTGATCTGTGGTGACTCGATAATGGTTGTCGGGTCCTCCATTATTAATCCTTCTCCCATTAAGAATCTGAAGAAACTCCTGAGCGAACTAATTTTCCTTGAAAGTGTACTGGAGGCAATTCCTGGTTGATTAACAGATTGGATGAAATTTACTACATCGACCTCCTCCACCTTATCGAGTTTTCTGCTTTTGGATGTTACATATTTCGTAAATTGCCTGACATCTCTTTCATATGCATCAATGGTATTAAAGCTGAAGCCTCTTTCCCCGGCAAGATAATCCACATAGGATTTAACCACCTTTTCAATCCCATTAGAGTTCAAAAACATCTCCTCTTTCCGGAATGTGAACGCTTCCACTATGCAATTCTTCGATTCCTTGATAAAGTTTTTCTATCTGGTCGCTGTCTCCATGAACGCAGAAAATCTTCTTTGCACCACTTCCCTTAACATAATTTAAAAGGTCTTCTCTATCACCATGAGAACTGAACTCGTTAAGAATTACAACATCGGCTTTTCTCTCATATTCTTCTCCAAAAATTCTTACGATTTTTTTCTTTTCAACTAAATTTCGTCCAAGCGTACCTTCCGCCTGGTAACCAACGATAAGAACAGTGTTTCTTTCATCCCCTACTGAATTTTTCAAATGATGGAGTATTCTCCCCGCTTCACACATACCCGAAGCGGATATTATAATACAAGTTCCTTTAATGCTGTTCAATTGTTTCGATTCCTCAACATCCTTTATGTAGGTTAGACGTTCAAAACCGAAAGGATCTTCATGATTTCTTATAATCTGTAATGTTTCCTTATCAAAACACTCGGGGTGTCTCTTAAATACTTCGGTTACATTAACGCTTAAAGGACTATCGACGAATATTGGTATGTCAGGAAGTTCGTTCCTCTCGTGGATTTTTTGAATTTCATAAACAATCTCCTGGGTCCTACCTACTGAAAATGCGGGAATAATAATTTTCCCTCTTCTCTTCACAGTACGGTCTATCAAACCCTCTAAAATGCTCGAAACCTCTTTGTATGCTCTGTGGTACCTTCCACCATAAGTCGATTCGGTAATAAGAAAATCCACATCTTTAACCTGATAAGGATTTCTTATTATGGGAAGCTCTTTCCTGCCAAGATCACCGGTAAAGAGAAGCCTTTTTGTTCCGTTTTTCTCTTTCACTTCGATAAGAATAACAGCGGAACCAAGAATATGCCCTGCATCATGGAAAATCACACGCAGGCTATCTGAAACAACAAACCACTTGTCGTATTCGATTGTTTCAATACGCTTCAAAGCTTCATCAACATCTTCCTTTGAGTAAAGCGGTTCTTTTGCCGGAAGACCTTTTCTCTTCCTTTTTCTATTAAGATATTCCGTGTCTTTCTTCTGAATATAGGCAGAATCGTAAAGCATAATACTGATAAGATCTGCAGTAGCAGAAGTCGTTACGATCTTTCCAGTAAATCCAGATTTAATCAGCGTTGGTATATTTCCGCTATGGTCGATGTGTGCATGAGAGAGAAAAAGATAATCTAAGCTTTCAAGATGCTTAACCGGAATCTTACGGTTTCTCGATTCCGCTTCATCCCGGTGACCTTGATAAAGACCACAATCAAGGATGAACCTTTTGCCAGCAACTTCTACATAATGAAGAGAACCTGTAACAGTCCTTGTGGCTCCCCAAAACTGTAACAACATATATTTACTCTTTCAAACGCCTATTAAAGATTAAATGTGTATCGAATACCTAATCCACCTTCGAGGTCGAAATCCGTTTTGGGAACGAAACTCATAACAGGTGCAATTTCAATAAACATATCCAGGGGAACACTCCGCGGAATAAATTCCAATCCACCAACCCCCCTGAGACCGAATAAATTATCGTTATTCCCATTTGTATTGTCCTTGAATTTCATCCTCGCTCCAATACCAAGATATGAATAAAGAGTCCTTTTAGAAACACCCTCCATCGTAAGAGGAAAATGGTAAAGATAATCACCATGTAGATGGAAATAATCATTTTCAAAATTCCAGGCAAGCGCAAGGTCAAAAGCGACCTTTCTTGATTGCCAAAACTTAAGACTTAAACCTGTTGGGGCACCGAGAATTATTCCAACACCTAGTTGATTTGCAGACAATACCGAACAGAGAAAAATTGACGTCAATATGGACAAAAAACACCTTTTTAACAGCATCTTTCCCTCCTTCTAAAGAGGTTTACATAAAAGTTAACTATCCATATAACATTTCACAAGAGTTTTGTCAAGAAAAAACACAGGAACTTTCCGGTTCAGATAATAATACACAACAATGGAATACTGACATTTTTAATTTGCAAAAAACCTGACATTTTCTACTTGCAGTGACAAAAAATTAGAAATGTCTTGACAAAATAAGCTAATTATGATAGTTTTCTTCTGTGTTTTTTAAGTATCGCGAAACAGCGAAAGGAGTTATGATGAAAAAATTACTGATAATTTTGTCACTCTTTGCTCTGGTCCTTACCCTAAGTAACTGCGAAAGAAAGGGAACAGTCACTGACATCGCAAGAATCAAACAGGCAGATAGAGCAACTAAAATGCTCAAGAATGCGCTCGAAGAATACTATCTTGAACATAATACCTATCCTGCAGAGGGAGTTAATATTAAAGAAACCCTATTACCATATATTCAAAAAACTGCTACGGCAGACGGAGACAGTGTGAGTAAGTGGGATACAGAGATTCAGCCATCCTTCTCCGATGTGCTTGTATACTCGAGTAAAGATCCTAAGACTAATTATTTTCTAAAAACCAAGGCTACCGATATCAACAAAACTCCGGTTTTCATCAGACCTTCTATAATTCGAAAGACCGAAGAAGAGGAAAAAGAAAAGAAAAAGAAGTAACAGGAGGTTAATAATGGTAAAAAAGCTTTTCGTTTTTTTCATTCTTTCATCCTTAATCGGATGCGCAACAACCCAGACCGTAAAAAAGGGGGAACCACCAAAGAAAGAAGAAAAGACAGGTGAATGTAAAAAACACTTCAACATTGGCTTCGAATATCAAAAGATGAAAATGTGGGACGACGCAAGGATAAATTTTGAAAAGGCAATAACCTGCAGCACGACATACGTGGATGCTTACTTGGGGCTGGGTAAGGTATATATCGAAATACAGCAGTATGGTCTTGCTGAACAAACATATAATTCATTAATAGAGAATGTTCCAAAGACTATTAAAGGGTATACCGGTCTCGGTGCTTTGCTTGTAAAAATTTCGAGATACGACAAGGCAAAAGAGGTTTACGATGAGGCTGTTGCAATCGATTCAACAAATTCCAGTATCCATCACGGGATTGGATACATGTATGAGAAAATGAAGAAATACGAAAATGCAGAGAGACATTACCTGAAAGCTCATGAACTCGATCCTACGAACAGGGCAATTTCATACGCACTTTCCAAAATATTATTGAAATTGGATAAAAGTAGAGAAGCAATTGCTCTTCTTGAAAAAATTGCAAAGGAATTTCCTAACGATATAGATGTTCGACTTACTCTGGGTGATGCATACTATGATATAAAAAACTACGCAAAGTCACTGAAAGAATATTTATTTGTAGAACCAAAACTTAAAGAATTCGGAACAATATACATAAAGATAGCAAAATCATATGAGGGGCTCAGGAATTACTCTAAAGCGGCTGAGTACTTTGTTATCGGTATTTCAAAAAGCGAAAACAAGATAATCCCATACTACAATCTCATAAATATGTACCTCGCAAAGGTAAAAAACTATGGTAAAGCACAGAAATATATCACTGAAGCATTTGCAATCTCCCCAGGTGACCCTGCGCTCAACTGCATGAATGGGGACGTATACATTGGGTATGGTAATGGGGCAAGGGCAAGAGCAAAAAAAACAGGTAAGAAAAAAGACTATGAGACTGCAATTTCATACTACAAAACCTCTAAAGCGTGGTATGGAAAGGCTTTAGGAGACCCAAAATGGTGCACATATGCAGGCAAGGCAATAAACTTAGCTGATGCGAAGATCAAAAATACAAAACAAGAAATGTGGTATGGCGATTAAATAAAAAAGGAGCCATTATGGGCAAAAAGCTATTGTTTTTAATAATTTTGGCTTTAATTGTATATGGAATATGGTCAACAATAAACATGCTCGGAGTTAAAATTCGCTACGGAAAAATCCTTGACTCAACAAAATCAATTGTGAAATACACTTCGAATGATACCGACCAAAAGATTCTAAGAAAACTGAAAAATAATGCTGAAGAGGCAGGCGTAACACTAACAGAAGAAGATATCGAAATATCAAGATTCGACAGTAATGACATCACGATTTACATATCGTATGCAGATAGTGCAATTTTACCTTTTTCTCTAAAAAAATTCTATTATGACCAGGAAATAGAAGTTTCCAAAGGCGATGTTGAATGACACCAAATAACGCTCTTTCGCGAGAGGCTCTCATTCTTAACCAGAACTACGAACCTTTGAGTGTTACGGAAGCCAAGAAAGCATTCGTAATTTTTTACCTTGGGAAGGCTCAAATTGTCGAGAGTTACAAGGGAATAAAACTCAATACGGTAAGAAGCAGCTATCCAGTCCCAAGTATTGTCAGATTAAAAAAATATGTCAGCATATCACGAAGAACTATTTCCCCAACAAGAAGGAATATTCTGAAAAGGGATGGATATAGATGTCAGTACTGTAGAACCAAAAATGGGCCTATGACTGTTGACCACATCATTCCCAAAACAATGCATGGTAAAGATACCTGGGAAAATCTTGTATGTGCCTGCACAAAATGCAACACAAAAAAGGGTAATCGCACCCTAAGAGAATCTGGACTTGAGCTGATCCGTGCCCCAAGGAAACCCCACTTTTTCTATCTTGTTCACAATATTGTAAACATTCCTGACCCAACCTGGCGGCCCTATCTTTTTCTTGATCCGTAAATAAGAAGAATGGGTTTGCTTATACTTTTTCTTTTTAACTCTTTCTCTTCATTAAATTCTTCTCCTATAATTAAAATCGAAGGAAACAGACATTTCTCGGATTCTGAAATAATACATACACTTGACATCCCCGAATCTCAACAATCTTTGGCATCAAGGTTACCTGACTATGCACAAAAGATAATTTCCCTATACAAGAGTGAAGGTTATCTAAAAGTAGAGGTTGCGTGCGAAATAAGCGATAATACAGTTTTCGTGCACATCTCCGAAGGAATTCTTTATAGGATGGGAAAAATTACATTCAGTGGCAATAAATTCATAAAAGACGATAGACTTGATAAATTTTTTATATTCGATAGAAACCAAACATTTCACAAAATTTATTTTGATAGGAGCGTGGAAGAAATACTCATTTTCTATGGAAATAGAGGGTTCCCTTTTGCAAAGATCGTGCCTTCCTCTTTCTATCTTGAAAATGACAAACTAAACATCGATTTGGAAATTGAAGAAGGACCAAGGCTAAAATGGGGAGAAACTACAATCTCTGGTAACGCGATTACAAAAACATATGTCATAGGAAAACAGATGAGAATTCCCATAGGAAGGTACTTTTCAGAAGAGCAGTTTGACTTAAGCCGCGCCTGGCTCGACAAACTCTCTTTCATCGAACTAACAGACGAATTTGCACTTATAAGAGGGCAACAATCGGGAACGGTTAGTATTCTTGCTCGTTTCAAAGAGAAAAAATCCAACAGGATTGGCGGAATAGTTGGATATATACCTCAGGAGGAAAACACAAAGGGCGGTTTCATTGGCTCGTTTTCTGCTCTCTTTCTAAACCTATTCGGTACCGCAAGGTTTTTAAGTGTACGGTGGGAGAAGCACATCCCTCCGTATACAGAACTCGAACTCTCATATACCGAACCATGGATATTGAATAGTTATTTTAGCGCAACATCATCCCTTTCGCACTTGATCCAGGACACACTTTACAGTTTCTCAAAAGCGAATCTTGAAGCAAAAACAGATATATCACTTAATCTTTCACTTGGAATCATAACTGGATGGGAACATTTCGTTCCAGCAACCACAAATATGAAAGAATCGAGGAAATATACCGTCGCTTCAAATGTTGTATTTTCGAATGTAGATTATGTAGCCAATGCATTGCGTGGAATAGATTATTCATTCTATACAGAATACGGTAGAAAATCATCTGAAAACATAATGAAATTTACCGTCGAACTCTTGAATATCATACCGATATTTTCAAACAATACCATTTCCGTGCTTTTCTCAGGCAAATCTATGAGAACAAATAATCCACCACTACCGGAATACGAACAATTCGCTCTGGGTGGTTACAAAAGTTTGCGCGGTTATAGGGAAAAGCAATTCAGAACGACACAAATGCTTAGATTGAGTCCGGAATTTTCTTATCTATTATCAAAAATGTCAAGACTCTATCTGTTCTACGATTGTGCATACTTTGAAACATCAAATTATGAAACTGCGGAAACTAAAAAATATTTCAAGGACGCTTACGGTATGGGTGCAAAACTTTCATCCCGCATAGGTATAATCTCTATCGAATACGCTTTGGGTGAAGAGAGAACTTTTATGAAGGGGAAAATCCATATCGGCTTGGACAGCGTCTTTTAATCAACAATACTTTCCCTTTTTTTCTCCCTCTATCTGTTTTGACGGAATAGAAATATATACCCTGTGTTAATTCCCGATTTCTGTTGTCGGACAAGTTCCACTCAACGGTGTGTTTCCCAGATTTAAATAGTCCATCTTCCAAAACCTTAACACTTTGACCGAGTATGTTGTAAATTTCTATCCTTACATTCGTTTCCTCTTTTAGATTTATTGAGAACGTCAGCTTGGTGCTAACAGGATTCGGGAAAATTGAGAAAGCAAGGCTGCTCTTTGTTAAACTATCTTCGGCAACTCCAACTCCCGGAGCAACAAGAAAAGAGTAGAGATGGGGCGGCACATCAACAGGGGAAGTCCTTCTGATATTATCAGTGTTCTTTGCATGCAGGTAATAGTAAACAGTATCACCTTGAGACTGTGCGGGAATATAGCCGTCATAGACTCCCAACGAACCGCTCACCGCGCTCAAAGGTGTTGCAGTAAAAGTGGGAGCACTGTTAACCTTATAAAAAACGAGTGTAGACTCAGCTAGCACAGTGCTTGATGAAATAATCTGTGCTCTAACCCTGTAAGGATTCAGTGTATCGTTCGTTGAATCTGGCAAAGGCTCGTGTTTTATGTGAATATATTTGCTACTCGGTGCCTGCATTGTAATACAATGGATTGCACCACCTGAACCGGACATCGCGGAACAATCTATTCCAACCACTTCATAGTAGGGTAAGAGTTGTTCGTAGATAAATAATGCCGTATCATCCTCGGGCTCTCCCCAGAGAGGAACAAGCACTTTGTTGTCAACCATTAACGAATTTAAGTATGTGGGGGGTGCATCGGACGTAGAGTAAGGCATTGGAATCCTCGCAATACGATAGTTAAAACCTTCTCTATTTTTGCATCTTGCGATTGAATCGGCATTCTGATTCAAGAGATCGTGATTTGGATGACCCGATGCATACTCTCCTACCATCACGAGGGTATCATTTAGAATCTTGGTCCATAGGTCAATGTGACCCGTGTATTCTGTATTCATCCTCTGAAGCACAATAAGTTGCTCCAATCCGCTGTATGCGAGCATAAATGAATCGATCTCTTGATGGCTATATCCAGGATTCTCTTGGTATATCAGGTTACTTGCGAAACCGGTCCCCAGACCATCCACCATAAAATTACCTCCAGGATGTTCCAGTGGCGAACCGTAAACTGGAATACTCCAGGCATTTCCAATACGCCATGGAATCGTATCATCAAGGGGTCTGGGACGGTTATATATAAAATCAACTATACCCTGTGCATTATCTTCTTTTCTCATAAACCATGGTCCATAATCCCGACTCCATATTGAATTGCGTGGCCAGATATAAAACGTTACTGAATCCAGTGGAACTCCATTGTTCTGCAAGTAATTTGTAATATTGTTCTTTTCACTATTGCTACCTGCGATTATGTAAATTTTCGATACAGCCACAACCTCCCGAACAATCTCCCGGAAAACCGAGTTATAATAACCATACAACCAGGTAACGAAAACACCTTCCAATGGTTCGAACTCTCCTGGTGTTTCTACCCAACCAGAAGGAGGTACTGTAATAATGTGATTTTTTCCTATTTCGTCAATCTTCGAAGTTTCTTCAGCTGTCATTGCTTGAGGAAGAAAAACATCGTTTGGCTGTCCTACTAACATTAAAATAAATAAAAATACCATACAGCCTCCTTTATTCTTTTAGTGACTCTACCTGTCCTAATTCACTAAAGATAATAATACGTAAAAAAATAAAAATGTCAAGAAAAAATACTTGACAAAACGGATTTTATAATGTATGATTATTTCTGTAAATTGTGAATTATCACAATCTTTGGAAATGACATATTTAGAGTTTAAAAATATGTTTAGAGATTTCCCGCTTATATCATCAAGTCATCTCTTCAATGTTACCCGAAAACCGACCGCCCTAAGATGGAATTTGGTGCAATGGCAGAAGAAAGGACTGGTTATTAAGCTAAAAAGGGGATTATATATCCTCAATGAAAAGGACAGAAAAATCCACCCATCAAGAACTTTTATTGCAAACTCTCTATATTCGCCCTCGTATGTCACTAATGAATATGCACTTGGATACTACGGTCTAATTCCAGAAATGGTGATAGACCTTACGTCTGTTACTACAAAAAAGACAAAAACATTTCAAAACGCATTTGGAACTTTCCTCTATCAACACTTAAAACAGGACTTATTCTTTGGATTTACTAAGGTTATGGATGAAAATCGTTTCCCGGTATTTATTGCGGAACCAGAGAAGGCTATACTTGATTTTATTTACCTCCACCAGAAGGACTTCAAGAATAAAGGAAAGGATATCTTCGTGCTCTCTTATCGTTTTCAAAACCTTGAAAGATTGAAAAAGAGTAAACTGATGTATTTTGCAAAAAAATATGGCAATAATATGGTTTTAGATAAAACATTCAATCTGTTAAGTTTTATGAAGGAAGGGGAATAATGCTATGATAGATTTAATTAAAAACATTCTATTAGAAATTCAAAGTCGCGAGGCAAAAATCCACAAGACAAGGGAGTTTTTGCAATTACTCCTTTTAAAGATACTATATGATTCTGGATATTTCAAAAATCTTGCCTTCTGTGACGGTACGGCTCTAAGAGTGCTCTATAATTCAAAAAGATTTTCGGAAGACCTTGACTTTTCACTCATTAATAAGGAAAGGTATAATTTTGCTGGCCTCGTAGATAAAGTTGTTTATCAGTTAGAGAAAAATGGATTTTCCACAGATGTTAAAAAGAGAAAGGAGAAAACAGTCCAATCCGCAATGATTAAATTTAAGCATATTTTATTTGTACTGGGATTATCTAATTTAAAAAGTGAAAAACTCTTCATCAGATTTGAAGTAGATTCTAATCCACCGAAAGGCTGGAATACTGAAATCTCATTAGTGAACAAGGATTTCGTTTTTACAGTAACACATTTCGATATTCCTTCCCTTTTTGCAACTAAACTTCATGCCTGTTTTTATAGAAAATACACGAAAGGCAGAGATTTTTATGACCTTCTCTGGTATCTCGGGAAAAGGGCGCTTCCTAATTTTGAGCTCCTCAATAATGCCATAGAGCAAACCGAACATAAAAAGATAAATATACAAAAAGGTAATTTTAAGGGTTTCTTGCAAGAAAGATTGGCTAATATTGATTTTGCAACAGTTAGAAAAGATGTAGAAAGGTTTATAGAAGATAAAAACGAACTCAGATTACTGGATAAAGATTTAATTCTAAAACTTATTTAAGTCTCCCGTATTCCCCAGAAGCTCGGTAATCATAATTCTTATGTTTTACTGCAGAGTTGCTCTCCACGGCTTTACCCAGAAACCGGTTAACTTACCCTTACCATCCAGCACAACACGCACTTCTGCATTCTGATTCTTTGAGAATTCACCCTTGAATCTGAAAATATAAAGCAAAGGTTTTTCCTTAGTTACCCAGGTTTCGGCATACTCCATTGATTTATACTCTCCAACTATTCCCATAAGTATTTCATAGCTTTTCTTTTGATTTTCCGGTGTATATTTCGAACGCATAACTCTTGTTGCTTCTTCTCCAAGAGACTCAAACCGACCTTCTCGCTGGGCTACGAGAAGATCATTTCCAATTTCCTCTGCGGTTGCTTTCATTGTTGCATTTACGTTTGACTCTGCAATTTTCTCGAAGTTCGAGCTGCAACCAGAAAATAATGCAAAAATAAACAAAATTAGCATCAAAATCGAATTCTCTTTCACTTCTCTACTCCTTTTTTACTTCCCCCTGCTTTTGAACGGTTTATTCAAAACCTTAGTCCCGGGTAAAACGAATCTCCCGTTCCTGATAATATCAATCCCTTTGCCATTCCTGGGAACCGCTTTAATGAATTTGATAGATTCATATGGCACCGTGATATCCTGATGTCTATATGTATATGCTTCTTCTGGTCTGGTTTTTCTCAGCGCAGTTTTTTCGTTTTCCCTTGCAACAACCTCCTTACTATCCAATTTGTTAAAAACGCGCTTACCTTCACTCATTGCATAACAAGTATCACCAATTGCAAAGTGCGGTCCTGTTTTTTCAAGGATCAACACCGGTAGTATATTCATAATCCTATACTTTTTTGCAACAACATAAGCCAGGGTATTAGTACCAATAGCAAACTCTCCAAGCGGCAGGGTTTTATGCGGAAACAGCAGGTTTTCTTCGATATACTTTTTGTTGCTCTTGGTGGTCTTGAAATTTCTGCAATTATAATCCACAATATAACCGTCCTTGAATTTAAGCATCAAGTCCCTGAATTCCAACCCTCCAAGGTATGTCCTCCCTATATGCAAAACACCATTTGTACCTTTCAATTGCGGTGAAGTAAATACTTCACCAATAGGAATATTGATATCAGCACCACAATTCTCGAAATTGGTCTGTCTTTCAGGAAACTCTATTTCTTGCATCTTCACCTTAATATCCGTTTTTGATTTTCCTTTCCCTTTAATATGGACATATGTTGCAGTATCCAAAACATCTATTATTTTCTTCTGAATGTACTCGTATTTCTCAGGATTCAGCAAATTGATTCTGAGTATCTCCTTAAAAATCTTCTCGAAATTTTTCCCGACCTCCGGGGATGGAAAAGATATTACAGTGAAACTTATTTCACTTCTTGGCAAGTATCTGTCTTGAATCATTACCAAATTATTTTGATGAATTTGAAACACTTTTTGCTGCGCATCCGTAAACTTCAAATATTCAGGTTTTGCCTCTGGAGTAAAAGTTTTCTCGCCGAATTTGGAAAGAACAATAATACCGGAACATTGTTTCATTATTTTCTTGCACTTCTCTACTGCTTTTTCAAAAGTAATTCCATAGAAATTCGAATACGCCTTGTCTAAATAAAGAGCCGCATCAAACCTATGGTCATAGCTGTATTGTCTGTTGATCTTCGTTGACGAAACGCTCATTATCGTTACACCAAGATTTTGTTTCTCCAAATCTCTAATCAACTGATGAACAATTCTCTCCTGTCCTATGCTGTACATTATTGATACCATAGATTTTTTTCTAATGTTCTTTCCGCTTATCTTGAATCCCGCAATGTACGCATCGGTAATTACTTTTGAAAGTTTTTTTATCGAACTTTCCGGATATTTTTTTAGAAATTTACCGGTTTTTATCTCGTTCTGCGTAATATATTTCCCATATCGAAAAAGGTATCGCTGGTCTTTAAGATTGGATTTCATTACAATGTCTTTAAGAAATCTAAATTCCTTATCAAACCTTTGCTTAAGGTCAATAACAATGTCTTTGGTTTTATCTTTCTTCTCAAGCTCTGTTACGATTTTCTTTAGCGCTTTATAACCTAATCTACTTTTTCCTATATAATCGAATATGTCGATAAAGAGTTTATTATATTCATACATTTTGAAAATCCTGCGCTCAAATGCAAAACGAGTATAACTTCTGAACTTTGTATATACATAGGACATCAACTGCCCATATCTGTCTCCAAAAATCTTCACGCAATATGTAGGGTTAGCATAGCTTGTTCTATAATTTCTCTTTTCCAGTTCACCAAACATTTCTTTGTTTTCTCTCTTTAGTTCCTCAAATGGTTTTCCGGTGAAATACCTTTCCCCTAGTTTCTTCTCGATATCAGCCATTTTTAGTATAAAATTCCCGGTTTTATGAAGAAACCCATAGTATTCTTTGTTTTTCTTTAAAAAACCTTTATCTTTCGTTTTGCTGCATATTTCTTCTATTTTGCTCAAGCTTTTCTCGTAATTTTTTTGTACTCTTTTATTCTCTTTTTCATAATACTTTCTTACATCAAACACTACACCTCCTTAACGCTGGATAACAACTTCCGCAATGTTTAATAACAAAATGTGAAAACCGAAATTCTAACATCTAAGACCATTCGCTTAACTTCTATACTCCACTACTATTTTTTTTCTTCTTCTTCTCTTTTCTTCTTTCTTTTATAGATAGTTGCCTCTTTTTCTTGGCTTCCTTTTTTGCCTTATCTCTTTTCCCTTTGTCTCCCATTTTATTACCTCCTGTTAAAAATCTTTTTCTCCCATTATTTTACAGCAGTTCTTCTTGAGTTTGCTGAAGTTCTTTGAGCATATTACTTAACAATTATGATTTTCTTCGTAACGGCAAAATGTTCCGAATTAAGTGACACAAAGTATATACCACTGCCTCTCAATGTCCCAAGATTATCTCTGCCGTCCCAAATAATTCCATATTTGCCTGGTTTACTTGTTTCATTCAGCAATGTTTTCAATGCTCTACCTGAAACGTCGTATACCTTAATGGAAATATGAGTACTAACAGGAACGCTATAAGTAATCCTGGAATATCCACTAGCTGGAGAAGTTGCCGACATTGAGAATATCAGATGACCACTGTGATAGGGTTTTTCATTGATACCGGGTGGTAAAATTTGACCGCTCCCTTCGTAAGGTCTATAATTCTGGTGGTAAGCAGTCACAGTAATATTCGCAGTACCTTCATTAATAGGATCGAAAATAACCGTTGCAATACCCGACGTATTTGTAGTATCTATCTCATAAACGGTAGAATCCTCCATTGTTGTTACAATTGCACCCACAACAGCTGCCGTATCTGTGTATGATACATCTACGGTAAAGGTATCCGGACCACCACCTGCATATCCAAACACAGAGGGATGATAAACTGCAAGTGTCTTTGGTTCATCTCTCCACATCGGCATCTCGGGATCGCCGAAGAGATTAAGTTCATAGATACACCACCTGTATGCTGTATCATTTGCCATTGATACCCAGGCATCCTTTGATGCACAATGAGCTTCACCCAAATGATACTTGTCCTGCTGGAATATTTCGTGATAGAAGGTTGTGTCAATAACCTCGCTTGGTCCCATCATTTCGTAGGCACCAAGTCCGAATCTTGAATTCATTATACTGCCAACACAACAATTTCCTGTCCGTTCAATATAATGTTCACCAAGGCAGTCATTTCCATTACCTCCACCCGTGTTTTCGTCCATTGCCCCTGTGAAACAACTAATTGCATTAATTATCGTATACTTATTTCCATTGCTCGAGACATCTGCATCTGAATAATCGTAAACAACGCTCCCAAAGAGGTAATAGTGACCATCCTCGTTACCATGGTCTGCATGATGACAGAAACCAAAACCGCTATTCATAGAATCTATGGTTGCCTGATGTAATCCCCAGGAAGGAAAAATATTGTCATCATAAATTTTTGCCTTGTTCCAATCCGAAGGAACTATGTCTGCTATTGCGTTATTTACCGCGCTCCCATACCAGTCAAAACCGTGTAGAAAGAGCCAGAACAACTGTACCGCTGGCAACATAATCCTTTTTGTATAACCAGCGGGTGGTGTTTTCTCATATGTAAGAATTTTATTAACAAAATCGTTCACCTGAGCAACGGTCTTTACCGGAGCTCTACCCACATAGACATCAGAATACATATCTACATTGTCACCGAATTCACCGTATGTACCATTGTTATTTCCATCCCAGGTCCCATCAAGGTCTGCATAGTATAGGTCACAAGGAATGGTGTCTTCATCCGGATAAGCTCCTCCCCCTATTACGCAAAACCATACATCCCTTCTCGGGACAAACTCTTCACCATGTTCATAATCACATTGTCCTCCAAGCAAAAACCACAGTGCACCGGAATCTGCCTTTGCCTTTATGAAATTTCTAATTTTATCTGGATTATCAACACCTGTTTGGTTGGAGTATATCCAGTTTGTAGTTACAATCTCTGCTGGGACACCTTTCTTTGTCTTCCAATCTCTAAGTGGTTCAAAGGCTGAAACGAATGCCGGATCCGTCACGATGTAATAAACAGGTGAAGAATTCAGTCGTAATCTGGCAGTCGGTCCCCAGATTTCGACCTTTTCAGGATTTTCAACCATGTTTTTAACCTGTTCCGAAAAAATAGCTTTTTGTCTCGGAGTGACAGTCTTCTCGGGGCATAAAGCATATTTGTAGGTTACTTCAAAAGTAATGCTTGTAAAAAGATTAAGCCTCTTTTCTTTCGGTATGTACTGCACGGGACAAACCCTAATAACAGCAATCTTGTAACCGCAGAGACTGCCTGTTTTTTCGTATTCAACGCTTTGTTCCGGATAAGGGTTGTATGAGTTATATAATTCTTCTTCTGGTGGGATGAATTGAAAATCCCTTCTTGCAGATAGGGGAATGGGCCTCTGACTTGGGAGGATATTATAAGTACCAGAAATGGCAAGAATTGTAGAAGACTTTACTCTTACTTTCTTTACTTCTGCGGTAGTCGGAATAATGAAGGATATGTACCGCACGGGAAGAGAAGGTGAACCGGTTTCTACCGTTTGATTACACCCTCTTAATCGAACCACATCATAACCGCTGGAAACAGAAAAAGAAAGGTCGGACTTTGAGAAATCTACCGTATAATTAATCTCACCCGCAAAGCCAGAAATCGAAACGACAAGAATCAGCAAACCGAGTAAAGCTCTTATCTTCATATCTTCTCTTTGGACATTATAAGTTTCAAACCTTAGTAAACCAATTGCGGTTATTTGTTCTGTTACTAAGAATTTTATGTCAGAAAACTACGATTGTCAAGCAAATTTTCTTCCTATTCCCATTAGTCATTGCGGCTACTTATAAAAAAGGCAGGCTTATGCCCCATTTTCACCCCAATTTTTAAAAACGAGATTGCTTCGTTTAAAATAACTGATGCATACTTGCAGTGAGTGCCAAAGCCAAAGGATAAATATGCAGTTGTGCTACAACAAAGTAGGTTCAGATTTTGTTCTGCGAATGTAAGGCTTTGGAAACAGTAATTTACGCAACTTTAAGGTTGCGGCTACTTATAAAATGTGAACTTGTCCAGTAATCGGCCCTACTTCGACCACTTCGGACTAACTATCTTAAAGGTCGCATCCTTTTTGAAGGTTTCATCGCTGCCTTCTTCTATGTACAAGTGGCTGTCTTTCTGTCTTATGTAGTACCCTGGATAATTGTAAGATTCAAATGATGCCCCTGAAGTTTTTGCTAAGCCCTCTACCTTTTTGAACGTTGCATCTTTTTTGAATAATTCATCATCACTATATTCGTTTAATTTAACTCGGAAGTCCTCGTGCCTTAAATAGTATTTAGGATAGTTAATCGATTCGAATGAAATGCATTTACTGTCAGCTAAACCCGATACGATCTTAAAAGTTGCGTCCTTTTTATCCAAGTCCGAACTTATTGTAGTAATCTCACCGAGAAAATCCCTGTGCCGAACGAAATGGTTGGAATCATTATATGATTGTAAAGAGAAAGTATTAGATTTAGTCTGTACAGGTTCGGATTCATCCTTTCCATCTTTGGTGCCGCAACCAATAAACAAGGTCACCAGCAGTCCTATAAGGACAAGTATAATGAATTTTCTTCTCATCCTTACCTCCTTTCTTTTCAGGGGCAACATGCCCTGTCATATACCATACGCTACATTACACCCCTCTCGTGAGGGGATTGTATCACTTCTACCCAAGTTCTTTGAGTTCGTCTTCTTTGAAGGTTACAAGTGGTGCTTCTTCTTCTAAATCTCTACCAGGTTTGTAATCAAAAGCTGCCTGTGTTTCATCGCCGATAAGGTGGAAAAGTTCATAAACCTTTATATCATTTGGGCAGGCATCGCTGCATAAACCGCAACCAATGCACGAAGTTGACATATGCGAAAGCCTTCCGAGGTGAAAGAAAATTGTATCTGTTGGCAATTTCACTGCACCCTTTTTTTCTGCCCAACCAAGAAAATTAAGCGCGGTAAACTCAAATGTGGGTGATTCCCAGAAACATTCCTTACAGAAACAGATTGGACACTGTCCCATACAATTATGACAATCAATGCATTTCGAAAAATATTTTAGCAATCCGTCTATACTTACAACTTGTTTTTTCGTCTCTTCCTTTACCTTTTCCCATTTTTCCTTTCTTGTATCCCCTATTTTTTGCAGTTTTTCATCCCGCTTTTTCGCTTCGCTTTTTTCCAAACCGAGTTTGGCAACTATTTCCTTCCCTTTGTTTGTATTACCCTCTACAATATATCCGTCACCTTCGGTACCGATAAAACCAATACCAATATCAGCAAAATCAGTTGGAAAGAAATTCTCGCACAGTTTACAAGCATCTCTTATGTTCTCGTCCTGCTCGCCTTTCGCGAGATTTTTGGAAAAGTATTCTGAATCGATATCTTTACCACTACCGAGCGCATCCTCGTAGTAGTCTGTCTTGTAAGCGCCCATACAGTCATAGCTTATGAGGATAAGATTATCGAGTGTTACCTGTTTGAATTTAGCCAATTCCAACAATGTCCGTAGTTCACAGGGTTTAAGAAAAACAAGGATCTTTTCAGGTGAAGAAGAAAACTTAGTTATTTTCGACACCAGAGCAGCAGTACTTACGGGAAGTACAGGAGCAATTGGTTTTGCACTTTCCAAAAGTTCTTTGTTCTTTACAAGTGTTGGAAAAACATTGTTCTTGGATGGAATAAGCATTGGAATAACAATGTTAGTAATTTTATTATTTTCCATTATCTGCAGAAGGAATTCTTTTAGGTTTTTATTCGGGTTATCACCTGCCACATTTAATTTATATTTTTCACCCATACTATCTCCTTTATGCTTTGTTTAGATACTAATTAACAGATACTCACTGATTGACTATCAAATAATTAGGTTGAACTTCTCTATATATTCTCTCTATACCGACCACTTTTTCCCTATATCTGATGGCCCCAGTTCTCTGATATGTTCCGTAAATTCCTTCATCGTTTGAGCGAATTTTCTTCCTTCGCTCGCACTTATCCATCTGAGCCAAAGTCTTCTCTGGTCCAGTCCTAAAGTTTTCATTATCGTTTCGAGAGTCTTTATTCGTCTCCTTGCTTTGTAGTTTCCCGATACATAGTGACAATCTCCCGGATGACATCCACCAATAATAACACCATCCGCACCTTCCAGAAAAGCCCGCCACACATAAGCAGTGTCTACTGAGCCCGAGCACATTACCCTGATGGGTCTGATATTGGGTGGATACTGCATTCTTGAGGTTCCTGCAAGATCGGCAGCGCTCGACGTACACCAGTTGCAAAAAAAACCTACAAGTTTTGGTTCAAATTTACCTGCCATGTTCCCTCCTATGCAAATATTCAGCAAAATACGTGTTGAAACTTTCTAACTTAAAACTATGAACTCGTGTATTGTTTTAAGGTTACGATGCTCGTAACGTCTCACGGTTATGTCTTACGGGCATCTTTGCCTTATCCGTTACCAAAAACACATCCTTCATTCTTCTTCATAAAATCCTGTCACGCCTCCCCCAAGAAACGGGTCGAATTCTTTCCTATGTTTTCTAATAACCTCGAAGTTTCTATAATCAGGCAAAAGAATAGGCGCAATTCTCTTCGTCTCTATTCCTGCATCTTTAATTTCTTTCTCATATTTTCGAATATGGTCAAAATGAAGTTTTCCCAGTGTTACTTCCTTTGCTCGCTCCGCAGCGTTTATACCTGCCCTTCTTCCAAATACATTATAATCAAGAACCGAGTTACCCATTAGTCTGTTTCTTCCATGAAGACCTCCGGATGCTTCCCCTGCAATGTAAAGGTTTGGAAGGTTTGTTTCACACTTACTATTTATCTCTATTCCGCCATTTTGATAATGCAGCGTTGGAAAAACAAGCATTGGGTATTTGGAAATATCTATCTCGAATCTGTGATATTGCCTGACCATTGCAGGCAACGCTTTCCCTATGGTTCCAGGACCACTCAAAATATCTATAATTGGCGAATCGAGCCATATGCCTACTCTACCTGCTGGTGTCTTTATGCCTTTATCCCTTTCCGTGCACTCTCTTATAAAGGCAGATGCCTCAACATCTCTTGGTTCAAGAGGAAATACGAAAAGTTCACCAAATTTGTTGACAGGCTGACCCCCAAGCCCTCTTACCTTTTCCGTAACAAGAAATCCAAGTATCTGTTCAGGGAAAACCGCACCGGTCGGATGATACTGAACAGTATCCATATAGATTAATCTTGCGCCAGCTCTGTATGCAATAACAAGACCATCCGCTGTTGCACCATAATGGTTCGTTGTAGCAAAACCCTGGAGATGCAATCTTCCAAAACCACCGGTCGTAATGATAGTTGTCTTAGCCTTGACAATCACATATTCTTCAGTTTCGGTCTGATACAGAAGTGCACCTGCAACCTGACCTTTATCGTCCAGTAAGAGCTCTATCGCAGGTGTATATTCAAGAATCGTAATATCCTCCGGGTGGTTTTTTACCTCATCCCTTAGGGTTCTCATTATCTCTGCACCTGTGTAATCTCGACAGGATAACATCCTTCTTCGTGAAGTTCCTCCGCCTGCTTTTGTTGAAAGTGTTCCATCCTCTTCCTTATCCCACATAACACCCAGTTCTTCCAGATAGGCGGTAATCATAGGTGCATCCATTGTTGCTGCTCGAACAAGTTTGGGCTTATTATCGAAATGTCCGCCACCAATAATGTCCAGATAGTGTATTATGGGAGAATCGTGTGGGTTAATAGATGCCTGCATTCCACCTTGTGACATCATAGAATTGGAATCACCAATCCTCAACTTCGTAGAAACAACTACTTTTGCACCATGTTTTTGTGCCCATATCGCTGCCATCGACCCCCCCCCACCACCACCGATAATGAGTACGTCAACATCGAAATCTACTTTAGAAAGGTCAACATCATCTGGATTAATCCGCGAATGTGATTCAAGTATATCTACAACTTTCGTAATCAGCTTTTCGCCTTTATTCGGACCAATTCTTATTGACTTCCTCGCTTTTTCTTTATAATCCGGGTGAAATTTGTTGAGCAGTTCGTCCCTTTCTTTAAGCGTAGTCGGCTCAACTACCGGCTTGCCTAATTTTGCAAGTTCGACACGTTTAGGTCTTGTTTTCTCGACAAGTTTCAGTGATTCCATCATATATTCAGGATACATTATTTTTCCTCCTTATTTCGCGATAGTAATCGGGAAATTAAGAAATTAGAAATTGCGAAATTCATGAAGATAGTTTCCTTTTTGATTTTCGTACTTCCATACTTTTGTAATTTTGAACTTGCTTTTTTCTCATTTTCACAATTTCTTCTTTTATGTTATATCAAAATCCAGCGATCTCTCTTTATATTTTTGTTTTAATTGTTCCGTGGGCATATTCATAATTTCTTCCATATCTCTATCGAATTTTCCTTCCTCTATTTCCTTAATTCGCGCGAACATTTGATTCGACCTCTTCGTAAGATACCTTCCGTATAATCTCCTTGCCAGAATCGCAACATTATATTGCGCCATCTCAGCCGGACACCTTATTGTGCATAAGCCACACATAATACAATCGAATGACATGTCTGCTGCCAACCAGATATCTCCTCTAATGATAGCATTTACATAGTCCATCACTTCTATTTCCTGAGGACAAATCTTTGTGCAGGTATTACAGGATACGCATCTAAAAACCTCGGGATAAAGCTTCGTAAAACTGGAGACATCGGGTTTCAATTCTTCAACATTATATATTGCTTTTTGCGCGGGTGTAAAAGGAATCTGAGCAAGGTACATCCCTGGTTGAACCACAGTTTGACAGGCGAGACCACCTATAAGTTTGAAATCTCCTGCTAATCTATAAACGGTTGCACAGGCACCACAAAATCCTTCCCTACAACCAATACCCTTTTTTAATTGGAAACCCGCATATTCAAGTGCATCAATGATCGTAGAACCTTCCGGTACAAGGACTTTTTCGCCGATTATGTAAATTGGTATCATGTTTTTTTCAGGTTCCATTAAAACCTCCTAAATAAAAATGCGAAATTAAGAAATTAGAAATTAGGAAATTGTTTCTTTTTGTGTTTATCCTGATTTTCGTAATTCCCATTTTCGCATTTTCGTCTGTTAAGAACATTCTACTCATTTTCCCTTCTGTATTTTCCTATTTTCGTGGTTTTCTCTTTTGTTAATATTCCTCTGTTGCAACTTCTACCATATCAAAAATCTGTTTCTTCGTGAAGTTCTTGTGCTGCATAGCACCACTGGGGCAGGCACCTGCACAGGCACCGCATCCTTCACAAAGAGCTTCATTTACAACTGCTACATTCTTTATAGGGTCAACCTCCACGGCAGTGTATGCGCATACACTTTCACAATTCCCACACCCGGCACATATCTCTTCGTCTACATATGCAATCACAGGATTTCCAAAAATATAATCTTTGCTGAAGAGTGCAAGTACCTTTGCGGCTGCACCGGAAGCCTGAGAAACAGCATCTGTAATGTCTTTTGGAAACTGTGACATCCCGGCAATAAAAATCCCCGATGTTAAAGTCTCAAGCGGTCTTAGTTTCAGATGTGCTTCCTGAAACCATCCAAATTCGTCAGTTGAAAGTCTCAATCTTTTTGCAAGTTCACTGCTCCCTTCCGATGGAATGATAGCGGTTGCAAGAACCACCAAGTCGGTAGACAACTCCACCTGCTCGCCTGTGAGTGTATCAACGCCCCATAGTGTTAGATTCCCATTTTGCCTTGATATTTTCGAAATTTTCCCCCTTATATAAATTACATTATCTTCTTCTTTTGCTCTCTGTACGAATTCTTCATATCCTTTGCCATTAGAACGTATATCTATATAGAATATGTATGCCTGACCATCGGGAACTGCGTGTTTGTAAAGCATAGCCTGCTTTGCAAGATACATACAACACACCCTTGAGCAGTATGCAACCCCATGTTCCGGGTCACGAGAACCTGCACAGGAGACAAAAGCAACATCTTTGGGAATCATTCTATTAGAAGGTCTTATTGGGACCCCATCTGTAGGACCCGAGGGGCATAAAAGCCTTTCGAATTGAAGTCCATTTATCACATCAGGGTCATTTACATATTCCTTTATTTGTTCGTTGGGCATCAGGTCAAAACCTGTTGCAACAACAATAGCGCCAACTTCCTCCTCGACTATTCTATCTTCTTGAGAAAAATCAACAGCCTCTCTCGGGCAAATGGACTGGCAGACCCTACAAGTCCCTTTAGTGAAGTGACCACAGTATTCTCTGTCTATAACGGGTATGTTAGGAACAGCCTGTGGAAAAGGTGTATAAACAGCTTTCCTTTTACTCAAACCTAAATCAAACTCGCTTGTAACCGTAGTAAGACATTTTTCTATACACAAACCACAGCCATTACATTTTTCTCTATCGATATAAGATGCCTTTTCTTTTATCTTCACCTTGAAATTCCCGACATACCCACTCACTTCTTCCACCTCGCTAAATGCATATATCTTAATATTCGGGTGCTGTGCAGCGGATACCATCTTGGGTGTCTCTATACATTGCGGACAATCAAGCGTGGGGAATGTTTCTGAAAGCTGTATCATTTTTCCACCGATGCTCGGGCTTTTCTCCACAAGAATTACCTCGTAACCTCCATCTGCAATATCAAGTGCTGTCTGTATCCCCGAAATCCCCCCACCTATTACCACTGCCCGTTTATTCAATGGTATTCTTGCCGGTTCCAAACTGGCATCGTTTATAAGTTTATTTACCGTCATTTCTATTATCTTTAGGGCCTTGTTTGTAGCAAACTCCTTACCCTCATGCTCGTGTGGCCAGGAACATTGTTCTCTTATATTCGCAATCTCACATCTATATGGATTAAGCCCTGCCCTCTCTGCTGCGTTTCTGAATGTCACCTCATGAAGTGTAGGAGAACAGTTAGCAATAACAATACCATCAAGATGTTCCTTTTTTATCGTCTCTTCGACAAGTGATTGCCCCGGGTCAGCGCACATATACATATAATGTGTGGAAAAAACCACACCTGGAATCTTTAATGATTCCGCTGCCGCTTTTTCTACATCAACTGCTTTGGCGATATTTAAACCACAATGACAGACAAAAACTCCAATTCTGTTCATTTTTGTCGTCCTTTCGAGTCTATTTTTAGAACTTCCTCTATTGTCTCGCCGGTATTTTTCTTTCTGAACTCGTTCAGTTTCCCAAAAATGTTATCATTCAGTTTAATAAATTCACCATCAATAGTAATCGCTCCTGTGGGGCAAACATACGCGCATCCACCACAACCAATACAGGTATCAGAAATCTCAATAAACGGAGTTGCTACCTGTCTTTCCGATCCCCTTCCCACAAAATTTATGGCATGTGCTTCCGCAATTTCATCACAAACTCTTATGCAGAGCCCACATAAAATGCAATTGTTTTTATCTTCCAAAAACTTCCCTGCCTTAGCACCCATTTCCCTTGCAAGTTCTCTGATAACCTCTGAAGTTGAACTGCGGGCAAGCAGAAGTTCCATTATACCCTTTCGCAATTTCTTAATCCTCTCTGTGTCCGTTTTTACTACAAGTCCAGGTCGAACAATATACAGACACGAAGTTACTACCTTGCTCCTATTCCCTTCTTGGACTTCAACACTACAAAGCCTGCAAGCCCCCGATGGAGAAACTGCTTCATGATAGCAGAGCGCTGGGATTTTTATCCCAACTCGTCTTGCAGTAGTAAGTATTGTTTCCCCTTCTACTGCCCCAAATTTTTTGCCATCTATTTCTATCTCTATCATTTTTTAAACACCGCATCAAAATTGCACACTTGATAACATATTCCACATTTTATGCATTTCGATGTATCTATCACATGGTTCTCCTTTTGCTCCCCGGAAATAGCACCTACAGGGCATTTCCTTGCGCACAGAGTACATCCTGTACACTTTTCCGGGTCAATCCCGTATTCTATTAATTCCTTACATACACCAGCAGGGCATTTCTTATCCTTAATGTGTGCGTTAAATTCGTCTCTGAAGAATTTTATCGCAGTGAGAACCGGATTTGCTGCACTTTTGCCAAGCCCACATAGAGCACCATATTGAAGGGTAAACGCTATCTCTTCTAATAACCCAATGTCTTCCTCTTTGCCTTCTCCACTTGAGATCCGATCCAATATTTCTTTCATTCTCTTCAGTCCTTCTCTGCAAGGAACACATTTCCCACAAGATTCTGTTACAAGGAATGAAATGAAATATTTGGCCATATCTACCATACAGGTATCTTCATCCCCTACGACCATTCCACCCGAACCCATCATCGAGCCGGCATTAGTCAGGCTGTCAAAATCAACAGGAAGGTCAAGCAGTTCTTCTGGCAAAAACCCCCCTGAAGGCCCACCGGTTTGAACCATTTTAAACTTTTTTCCCTTCTTGATTCCGCCACCAATATTGAAGATTATGTCCCTTAATGTGACACCCATTGGTACTTCGACAAGCCCAGTATTATTAACTTTACCTGTCAAGGAAAAAACCTTTGTTCCTTTACTACCTCCCCATGGGCTCCTCGATACATCACCTGTCCCTATAGTGGTAAACCACTTCGCACCTCTGTTTATTATCACAGGTATGTTAGCCCATGTTTCAACATTGTTGAGACAGGAAGGTTTGTTCCATAGACCATACTCAACGGTATGAATGTATTTCGCCCTTGGAACCCCGGCTTTCCCTTCTAACGAAGCCATCAGTGCAGTTGATTCGCCGCAAACAAAGGCACCTGCACCTCTGTGAACTTCAATGTCAAAATTAAAACCCGTATCAAAAATATTGTTACCAAGAAGTCCATATTCTCGAGCCTGCATAATAGCAGTATTCAAGCGATCCAATGCGATTGGATATTCTTTTCTTATATATACATACCCTTCTTGGGCGCCTACAGCATATGCACCTATAATCATTCCTTCAATAACAGAATGAGGATCAGACTCCATAATAGTCCTATCCATATATGCTCCAGGATCACCCTCGTCTGCGTTACATATCACATATCTAATTTCCGACCTTTTTTCACCAGCCCGTCTACAGGATTCCCATTTGATACCCGTGGGAAAACCCCCTCCTCCCCTACCACGTAAACCTGATGCTTTAATCTCCTCAATTACCTCTTCTGGTTTCATAGTAGAAACCACCTTTGCGAGCGCAGAATATCCATCACGTGCGATATAATCAGTAATTTTTTCGGGGTCTATTAATCCCCTATTACGCAAGGCGATAAGAACTTGTTGTCTAAAAAACGGTATTTCCGGCAGAGTAGGGATAGGCATTTTTTCCTTAGGTGGTGTATACATTAGTTTCTTTACAGGTCTACCTTTAAGAAAATGCTCTTCAACAAGAAACGGCACATCCTTTTCCTTAACCCCTTGGTAGAAAACGCCATCCGGTTGAACCAATATTATTGGTCCCGCATCACAAAAACCGAAGCATCCGGTTGAAACCAGCCTAATTTCTTCCGTAAGATTGTGTTTCTTCAATTCTTTTGCAATACTTTCCCTTATTTCAAACGAGTTGTTTTCTATACAAGTTGTTCCCATACAAATCAAAACATCTGTTCTAAATGGCATTTTACTTATCCTCTTTAGCTACTCTGTCTTTTCGCTTCCCGCGGCCAATGCATATTCCTTAATTATCTCGCCCTTCTGAACATGCTTTTCAAATATTTCCTCTATTTTTTTCTCCGTAAGGTCAACATATTTAACAGGCGGCATCCCTTTAACTTCAACCGTTGCCATTGGCTCGCGGCTGCAAAGACCAGCACATCCACTGGTCGTAAGTATAACATCTTCCACTTGTTTTTCTTCTATTATCTTCAAGAGTGCATTCATAATTTTGCGTGCGCCTGCGGCAATTCCACAAGTTCCCATATGTACTACAATCTTAGCTCTTCCTTTTCCTTCTCGAAGAATGGAGGTTCTCCGAGCCTTTTCCTTTATCTTCTTCAAGTCCTCCGGTGTTATTCTCGGCATTAATTCCTCCTAACCTTCCTCTGCTTTCAATTTTTCTTTTATCTCTTTGTATTTCTTGCTAATATCTACTTTCTTTCTTGGAATAGACCTGTACTTTTCCAGTATGCTCGGCACCTGATCGGGAGTAAAATTACCATATATTTCCCTGTTTATTGAAACTACAGGAGCCAATCCACAGCAACCGAGACATCTTACAATATCCAGACTGAAATCCATCTTCTCGTCCATCTCATCAACCTTTATTCCAAGTTCCCTCTCGAATGCCTCAAGAATTATGTCTGCCCCTTGCACATGGCATGCTGTACCCATACAGACACCTATTCCGAATCTACCTCTTGGTTTTAAGCTGAAAGCCCTATAGAATGTTGCGATACTGACTATTTCTGATAAGGGTACCTCTAAGCATTTGGACAACTCAGTCAATGAATTTTTAGGGAGATAGTTATACTCCTCTTGAATATCATGCAAAATCTCGATTAAGCAGTCTTTACGACCATCCCATCGCCCTACTATTTCTTCAATTACCAGAGGATTTACTTCGTTCATCTGTAATCCACCTTTTCTAAGTATTTCTCTTTTTTTTTAGACCTTCTCTTAATATTCTAATTCCCTGTGAAGAGCTTATGGGTATATCCTGGAGTTTTTCTCGAATCTCTTCTGTATCGAAAATAGAGAGTTTTCCATCTTTTCTGTGTTCATAAAGAAAATTAACCGATGGATTTCCAATAACAAGTGTTTCAATTGTTTTCCCGACATCACCGAGTGGCTGGCGATCAATATGGCTATATTGGAAACTAGCTCTTACGATAGTTCCTTTTCCCTCGTTTGACTCTATGGAGAATTTTCCATTAGCCATTTCGGCTGCTTGTTTCAAGAGTGTAAGACCCAGACCAACCTTTCTCACCTTTTTACTTGTGAAAAAGGGATCTGTTGCTTTTTCCAATATGTTACGTGACATACCCTCACCATTATCTCCAATTTCAATAGTTAGCTTATCTTCCTGTATGTTTTCGTTTACAGCAATATGCACCTTGCTTGCTCCTGCTCTTACTGAGTTTTCGACAATATCCAGAACATGTAAAGAAATATCTTCCATGTTACTGTGCGCTTAAAACCTTTCTCCCCTCTACACCCTTAAATGCCTTGTAAAGTTCTTCCGCATTCGTATCTTCAAGTAAAAACGATGTTGTTTTCTTCCCGATGTCCTCCAAATAGTGAGCATCGGAGAAACTAACGATCGGAAAATTGTCAATCTCCGGATGAGTTACGCGTAACTGTCTCAATTTGCCTAACGATGAAACCTCGACACCATCCAGCTTGAGTCCACTGGGGATAAAACCTAATTGACCAATAATGCTAAAAGCTTCTCGGTCAATATGTGAGGCAATAGCAACACCACCCAGGTTATGAACTATATCGATAATTTGCTCGAGAAAAAGTGTTGTGGCTCCAATCAATAATCTCTCATTGATGCCGAGCATTTCGTCTTTGTCGTCCACTATTACCTGTTCACCAAAAACTACTTCATTATTGATTCCGGGTAAGTGTTCGTAAACTATATTTTTAATGTTTTCAAGTCCGGCGCCTGTCCTGAAAAATGCAAGAATGTGAGCTTCTTCCTGAGAGGTTATTTCAATCCCTCCTATAACAGACACCCCTTCTTTCTCTCCCGCTTTCTGAACAGCTGCAACATTTTCAGTTGTATTGTGGTCACATATTCCAATTATGTCCAAGTTTTTCTCCTTTGCCTTCATAATTATCAAAGTTGGTAGCATACTCAAATCACCACAGGGAGAAAGGCATGTATGAATATGCAAATCTCCTCTAAATTCCTCCAGCATCAGCAGTCCCAGGAATACCCATTCTATGTAATTTCCCAACAACTTCGAAAGCTGGTAAATTGCTCACCAAAATAGGTATTCCCTCTTTTTCAGCTTTTTTGATTGTTTCATTTTCAGGTACTCTACTATTAACCAACACAATTCCCGCAAGGTTCTTAAGCGAAGCAACAGCAACTATATTTTGATGAATTTGGAGTGTAATCCAGATATCTCCCTCGCGGCTATTTGCCATAACATCACTTAACAGATCACTAACGTATCCTCCACTGATTTCTTTGTCAAGATTACTGGATCCAGTTTTTACATCAAGCTCCAATTTATCAACGATCTCTTTAAGTTTCATTCTTTCCCCATTTTGATAATTATCGTAATACGCGTCCCTTTTTCAACGGAAGAATCAATGGACATCTCATCGCTACACTTCTTAATGTTTGCCAACCCCATGCCTGCACCAAAACCCATCTCCCTGACCCAGTCGGGGGCAGTTGAATATCCGGGTCGCATCGCTTTCTCTACATCAGGAATCCCAGGGCCACTATCTTCCGCTTCAATTTTGATCAGCTCAGGTCTAACCTCTGCCTTTATTTTCCCTTTATCAGTAAAAACCACAATGTTCATTTCCGCTTCATAGGTTGCGATAGCCACCCTGCGAATAATGCTGGGACTGATATTGAGACGGGTTAGAGTTTTCTTTAACTCACTCGAGCTCTTCCCTGCTTCCGAGAAATCTCTTCCATTAATACTGTAAAGTAGTATCAGAGCAGCGTGGTCCGCAAGCGTATCTTCAAATATATGGCTTGCACGATAACGATGAATTTCCTCTTCATGATAATCTATTTCCAGACGTTTCAGCAATCCTTTTATAATGTCACCTTTGGTAAGCATTCCAACAAGGTTTTTTGTTCCTCTGTCAAGAACAGGAAATCTCCCAAGCCCAAATTGGTCAAACTTACTTACCGCATGGATAACCGGATCATCCGCATACACGGTTTTTACACCTTTACTCATTCTTTTTTCTATTTCCGTATCCACTTCGCCACTTGATAGCCAGTTGATAAAGTCCTCAATGCTGATAATACCCACAAGTGAATGCCCGTTAACAACAGGCACGCCGGATATATTGTTATCCTTCAATATTTTTCTTAACTCGCTCATTAGCATCCTTGGAGAAACTGTAATAGTATTTTTCTTCATTACCTCACTCACCTTCAACTCGTAAGCAAGCTCTTGAACCCTGGTAAAACTCTGATCCTTCATCACTTACTCTCTTTATACTCTATCCTCCCGAGTAAACCATTCTGATACAATTTTCCACACGCTTCAAACATTGTCAAATCAGTTGAAAGAAGTACAATACCTTTTTCCTTTGCCAGTTCCACAGTCTCTTGTAATGGTTTTTTTGACCGAACAAAACAGATGGCAACCAGGTCAGCCATTTCTGCCGTGCGCACCGACTGTGGATTTATAAGCCCTGTTAGTAACAGAGAACCTGATTTCATAAATGCCAGAACATCGCTCATCAGGTCTGAACCACCAGCCATTTTAATCTCTTTGTTCAAATCGTTGTCACCTGCAAGTACTACTGCATCTAGTATCTCTTTTATCCTTTCCAGTTTCATCTATTATACACTCTCTTCCTTTTTTACAGCCGAATCCTCGAGATCATGGATTTATTCCGACAACGCATATACAAATCATACTTTCCCCTTAACCAAAAAACCCTTTTCTTCCATTTTCTCGGTTGGACTAACTATATTTAGGTCAAAACGAGTCCCTGATTCATCGTAACCGAAAGCAAGAGCCAACAGTTGAGTGAAGTAAACAATAGGCATTTTTTTGAAGCCGAAATATTTCTCAGCCACATCCTCCTGCTTTGCTTCAAGGTTATAGGCACAGAGTGGACAGGAAAGCGCTATAAGATCAGCGCCTGCATTCCTTGCCGAGTTGACTATCGTTCGTGTTCTTTCGATAACAATATCCGGTCTTCTCAATGTCTGATAACTTCCACAACATTCATTCTTATACGGAAATTTAACGGTTTCCGCTCCTGTCAAATTAATCACATCTTCAAAAATCGTCGGTTCTTCAATGTCATCGATTGCTGCTTCTTCCGGTCGAAGGAGCATACAACCATAATAAGTTGCAATTTTTAAACCACTTAGAGAAATCTTTGTTTGCTCTTTTAACCTATCAAATCCAATTCTCTTCAGTAACTCGAGCAGATGAATGACTTTGACCTCTCCGTCATATTTTACGATTTCTTTGTACATAAAATCCTTTATTTTATCTTTCTTTTCAATATCCTTCTTAACAAGTAAATTTGCCCTCTTCAATGTGTTGTAGCACATCGAACATAAAGTAACAACTTCACTTCCACCTTCTTCTTTAACCCTGAGAAGGTTTCTAACCGGAGCAAGCTGGTGTATGATATCATCGGAAGTTAGTGAATATACTGTTCCACAACAGGTCCATCTTTTCAACTCGTCCAATTCAATCCCGAGTTTTCCAAGAACTGCAATTGCTGAAATCTCAAAATGCTGAGCAGTCGTTTTTATTGTGCATCCAGGATAATATTTTACCTTTTCCATGTTTCCTAAGAAGTAAGCTTTCTGAATGTTCCAACAAGAAGTATCGGTGGAGCTTTTTCTAATTCTTCGGGATTGACATCCTTCAGTTCGAAATCATCCTTCTTTGCTCGTAAAGATACCTGCCTTAAGGATTCCATAATAGCAGCAACGTCTATTCCTTTTGGACATCTCGAAGAACACACAAAACAGGAACAACAAGCAAAGGGTGTATTTGTTTCCAGAATTCTCTTAACATTTCCAAATTGCAGAAGCCTCATTACCTGATTGGGGAGCAAGTCCATAAAAGGAGCGGAGGGACATCCTGCCGAGCACTTGCCGCATTGATAACAGGAATACTGGTTTTCGAGAGAAAGGGTTATTACTTTTGTTGTTTCTGCGTTTCTAATATCTTTCGTTTCTATCTTTCCCACTATAGTACTCCTTTCCGAATAAAAAAAACACTTTATTGTATACAACTTCTTGCTTTCTTTGTCAAGCCTTTTTGTTAAACTTTTCACAAGTTCTAAGTTGGCAATTCTATCGCGAAAGTAAATTTCTAAAAAAATATTTGACAGTACTTTTTTTCTATGGTATAAAGAAAAGGATCAGATGAGAGAACTGATTTCTGTAAATGATAACACAAAGTTCTATAGCATTACCCGGGAGGATAAATGACCGATAATAACAAAGAAAAAGCTTTAGACCTCGCATTAAGACAGATAGAAAAACAATTTGGAAAAGGCACGATAATGTGGATGGGAGAGGGTGCAATCCACACCGAAGCAGGAGTAATCCCGACTGGTTCCATCACACTCGATGCAGCTCTGGGGATTGGGGGCGTCCCAAGAGGTAGAATTGTAGAAATTTTTGGCAAGGAAGCTTCGGGTAAAACAACCATCGCTCTTCACATAGTCAGTGAGGCACAGAAACTTGGCGGCGTGGCTGCATTTATAGACGCAGAACATGCTCTGGATCCAATATATGCAAGGAAACTTGGTGTCAACATCGAACAACTTTTAATATCACAACCCGATACAGGAGAACAAGCTCTTGAAATCGTTGAAATGTTAACAAGGAGTGGAGCTGTCGATGTAATTGTCGTAGATTCTGTAGCTGCCCTTGTTCCAAAAGCGGAAATCGAAGGAGAAATGGGAGATGCACATATGGGCCTAAGGGCAAGATTAATGTCTCAGGCATTAAGAAAACTAACGGCTGTTCTCAGTAAATCATCAACCTGTGCAATATTTATAAATCAGATAAGATATAAGATCGGTGTCGTCTTCGGCAATCCTATGACCACCCCCGGGGGTCTTGCTTTGAAATTTCACTCTTCTGTTAGACTCGACATCAGAAGCGTAACAAGAATAAAAAAGGGTGATGAGATAGTTGGAAACAGGGTTAGTGTGAGAGTTGTTAAAAATAAACTTGCTCCTCCTTTTAAGGACGCACATTTCGACATAATTTATGGGGAAGGAATCTCCATGGAAGGTGAAATACTCGATTTAGGAGCCGACCTCGATATTCTTGACAAGTCAGGAACCTGGTTTTCCTTTGGAGATACGAGACTGGGTCAGGGAAAAGAAAACGCCAGGGTGTTTCTAAAAGATAATCCCGATGTTGCCAGGGAAGTAACAGATAAAATCAAAGAATCAGTTGGACTCACACCTGGAAAAGAAAGCAGCACGGAAGAAACTACAGAAGCAGTTGAAAAAAATAACGAAGATAGAACGCCAAAAGAAAAGAAATAACAGATTTTCCCTTTTTCTTGACGACACATTCTTCTGTGGTATTCCGGAAAATCTCCTTCTTGAATTAAATCTATTCCAGGGAAAGGACGTTGACGAAGAAGAAATCGAAAAGATTTTAGAAGAAAAAGAGCATACAGAAGCAAAACGACACGTAATAAGACTTTTTAATAGACGTATCTATTCTGAAAAAGACATAAGAGCAAAACTCAAGAAAAAAGGGTATCAAGAAAACATCATTGAAGATGTTGTAGTCGAACTTAAACAAAGTTCGCTAATCGACGACTACTTATTTACAAAAGCATTTGTCCATGACAGACTTAATCTAAAACCTAAGGGAAGTTTTCAAATCGCATATGAACTAAAAAATAAGGGTATCAGTAAAACAATAATTGATAAGGTTTTCAGCGAAGAAGGCGTCGTCCAGGGGGACTTCGACCGGGCGTCCGCACTTGCCAAGAAAAAATTGTTGTCACTGAAAAACATTAAAGATAAAAAAACGATAAAGAGACGTCTCTATAATTCCCTTCTGATAAGAGGTTTCCCCTACGAAGTAATAAAAAAAGTTCTTGAGGAACTTATTTAACTTCGGAAAAATCTGCAAGCAAGCCCGCTAAAATGTAAATAATCAGTAAACCCGCCTTTGCGAGCGTGGCAATCTTATAGTGCGAAAAACCGAGATTGCTTCGAAAGAGATTATGAAAAAACACTCGCAATGACACTCTTTCAAGAGAATGCAACGGAGTCCACTGATTATTTACGCAAAATTTTGAATCTCGGACCGCGATTTACCTTCTTTCTACGGTTCCAAGCCAACCTTTCCCATAATGGCTTTGCCTACATTTGAAATGTGAAAATTCACCCTCTCAAGGTCGTCAATAAAATCAAGATGAATCGTGCTCGTTTCTATTGTCTCGACAAAACCCTTTTTTAGTCTTTCAATGTGAGCATTATGAAGTTCTATATGTTTATCCACTCCCCATTTTCTTGTCCCCATTAATCTCGCTGCAAGGGTTTTATCATAAGTTGTTATTGCACTTATTGCATTACTGAAGTTTTTTCCTATCTTTCTATGAAAATCAATTATCTCACGAAATCCCTCGCGCGAAAATAAAAAACTTTCTTTTATTTTTTTTCCGGCATATACCATAAAACTTTTACTCACAATATCTCCTATATGCTCCAATTCACCCGAAATGAAGAACAAAGATGTAATTCTTTTGGATTGATAATCCGTCAATTCCTCTTGCGATATACTTGTTAAGTAGTCATTCACCGCTTCTTCTAGTTCATCTAACTCATCATCCTTTTTAATGATGTCACGCATCTGGTCCTTGTCGTTTGTCTTAAATACGTCTATTGAATCAGCAAACATCTCGTAAGCCATATCTGCCATTCGGAGAACTTCTCTATTTGTATGAGCAATTGCCGCCGCGGGGTTTTCCAGTAAGCCTTTGTCAAGAAATTTTGGTCCCTTTGACAATTGTTCTTTTCCTTCCGGGACAATTCTTTGAAAAAGATTCGCAATTGGTTTAATTAGCGGCAAGAAAATTATTGCAAGTGCAACATTAAAAACTGTATGCATATTTGCAATTTGTCTTGCAGTGCTCCCACCAACTGAAAAAAGCATTCGACTCCAAAAACCCATAAACGGGAAAAATACAAAAACCGTGATAAACTTAAAAAGAAAGTTTGCTGCCGCATACATTTTGGCTTCCCTGTTCCCTTTGATGCTTGCAAGAAGTGCGGTTGCACTTGTCCCAAGATTGGCTCCAAGTATTACGGGAAAGGCTTGTTCTAAACCTATTATTCCCTGAAAAGAAAGACTTATAGTAATCCCGATTGTTGCTACGCTTGAATGAACAATTGCAGTGAAGATAGTTGAAATTAAAAAAATTAATATCGGGTGTTCTGTAAAGCTCAGGAAAAATTTCTCAAGCGAGCCACTTAAACTTAAAGGTAAAAAAGCCTGCCCCATAATCTTTATTCCAAGAAATATCAATCCGAAGCCCAGAATAAATTGCCCGTAGTACCTAATGGGTTTTTTTAGGCTGTTTAATAAAAAACCAAAGGCGACTATAAGAAGTGAGTAATTGTAAATTCTGAATGCAATTAGCTGAACCGTTAACGTTGTTCCGACTGCAGTCCCTATTAAAACAGACAAAACACTTATAAATGTGATTAAACCTGTTGTTAAAAAACCGACAAGCATAACCGTTGCAGCAGTGCTTGATTGTAAAAGAAATGTTAGCATTGCGCCCGAAATTAAACCCAGCAATCGGTTTTTCGTAAAGCGGAATAGCATTTCCCTCAACCGATCTCCTGCTGATTTTAGTAAACCCTTTGAAGCGACTCTGAAACCAAAAAAGAACAGCGAGAATCCACCAATAAGTTGAATAAAAAGTAATAAAACCCATGCTTTAGAAAAAACACTGTAGGAGAATATTAACCTTTTTGCAGGTTCTTCTACAACTTCGGCTTCAAGCAAAAATTCACCTGGTTCCCTCCCTGTTTGCACTATACATTTGGCATATCCGTCACTGCTCGTAAACGAAACTTTCGGGTTGCAGTCCGCTATATCGTCGTTGAGCATCCTGAAACGTACTGCAACATTTCCAATGCCTTTTCCTCTCTCGTCCCTTACGGAAACTAAAATTGGCTTTGACAGTTCGCTTTTTGGAACACCTATTTGTCGATTACCCGAAATGTCATTCCCAAGTGCATCTTTTGCTTTTTCTAAAAGGAGATTCTGACTCGTCACACTGGAACCTACTTCGTTAGCACAAATCACCACAATAAGCAAAAATACAAAAATAAGTTTCTTATACATACTTTTATTTTCCCGTTTTTTTCAACAAGGATTTCAGTCCCATCTTTCTGGAAGCTCTTCCCGCCTTATTTCGATATTCTTCCGATTCAAAAACCTTTTTTAGATGACCTAAAATAGCTGATTTCTGAAAATAAATTTCTGGCAAATATTCGTTAAATTCGATTGTTTCTGCAAGTTTCTCTGCTTCTTCTATATAACGGAGCGCCTTTTTGTAATTCTCTGTCACGCAGTTAAGTCGACTGTCGCAGACTAAAATCCTGCAATATTCGAATTTCCTCTCTTCTTTCTTCATAAGTGCCCCGCTGTTTTTGATCAAATTTTTGGCTTTTTTTAATGGAAAAAGTGGTTTCTTCCCCGCTGTTTCGGAATCGATAATAACTTGCGCGAGTTCTCGCAAGAATCTAATCTTATCACTCAAAATATCATATTTTTGGCTTATTACAAGAGCCTTTTTGTAAAGCTCATAGCTTTCCGCGCAGCGTTTCCTTGCATTTAAAATATATGCTTTCAGAGCATAGTAGTTCATCAATCTTGGTTCATTCTTAATCTCTTTGCACAGTCTACCCTCTTTCTCATTCAACAGAAGCGCGTTTTTATAATCTCCTCTCAAAGCATAAATCATACCCATCTGATTCAAATTTATGGTCATTCCAAACTTATCTCCAATTTCATTTCTTATCTTAAAACTTTCTCTGTGTAATTTCAAAGATTCTGTAAATCTTCCGTGAATTCTGTATATAATTGCAAGATTATTCAAGTTTATTGCTATTCCGCTTTTGTTACCAAGTTTTCTCTGAATTTTAAGACTTTCCTCCCAAAACTCAATCGCCTCTGTAAATCGTCCTTGCTTCCAATATACTACTGCAATATTATTTAAGCATAATGCGCTACCCTGAATATATCCTGTTTCTCTTCTTAATTTCAGGCTTCCCTTAAGATAGTTCAGGGCATTAGAAAATCGCTGGAGACTCTCAAATGCCATTCCTATATTATTCAATGACACCGCCATTCCCTCTTTATCGTTCAGGGAATTCTTCACGCTTAAACTTTTTTTATGAAACTCTAATGCCTTCGTTCGCTTCCCAATGCGAGAATATATTCCGCCGATATTATCCAGACTTTCGGCAATTGCTTTTTTCTTCTGAATCCTGTTTCCCTGAACTTTCTTGAGTAATTTAATTGCTTTTGTGGCATAATCTAAGGCTGTGTCGCATTTTGCTTCATCAAAACTTTTCCCTGACAGAGCATTCAGTATTTCCGCTTTTTTTAGTTCCAATTTTCTTTTATTTGCAATTCTCAATGCATATTTCAAACAATACTCGGATTTTGACTTCCCCCCAATTATTCCGTAAAGCCTTGCACGACCCAAACTTGCGTTGATAACAGTTTCCGGGTTTTTCGAAAACCCTTCCACTTTCCGAAAATCTCTTATTGACTCCTTATACTTGCCTACGATACTAAAAATTTCTGCTCTTTGCATAAGCGATCTTTCAAAGAGTTCTTTTCTTCGCTCTACTCTTGACATTTGCAAAAACGTGTCGCGAGACACCGCGCTCCAACCCTTTTTTACTTTATTACTGCAAAAAAATCCATCGAAAACTGAATACCCCAGTGAATTAGAAATGCCGGCAGAAAGGTCTTTGAACGCCAGGCAAGCCATCCAACGATAAGACCTCCCGCGAGTGCGCTGTAAACTTCCAGTTCAGGCTTTCCAAAGTGCATAAAAGCAAATGCCATTGCCTGGATTGCATTGGCAACCAGGAATCCTGTCCTTTTCTCCAGGGAAAAGAGCATATACCCTCTAAAAAAGAATTCCCAGAAGACAAAGAAAATCCCGAGCGAAAGCTCAGCAACAATAAAACCCGTGACACTTTTTCTTGCCAAGGAAAACATTGGATAGGTTTTTTGAAAAGAGGGCATTCTTGATGCACTGTAAATAATGGGTATCATAATCAGAAAAAACAGTATCGTAATTGGAACCCAAAATTTGGGTTTTCCAAAGGAAATACCAAATTTTCGAAGGTCAACGCGTGAAAGAAATAGTATTATCACCGTTACAGCGACAACAGCGCTTGAAATTGCAAGAACTGCGTTTCCATACCTTACTGTTCTAAAAAAATGCCTGTTTAATGAAAGCGTAATAAGCAGACTAAAGACTGTCGTTATCGCAATTACCGATATAATCTTAACAAAAATTCTCGTCTTTTTACCAATCAAAACCAGGGATAGCAGTGGAATTATGAAAAGTATCAATCCATTCAGAAATAACCAGTATTTAACGGGTCTCCAGCAGTCATTGTGATACAGAAAAAGTAGGAGAAAAGTCGAAAGTAATATTACAAAAAGAAATTCTGCACTTTCTTTGCTTAAAAATTTAAGTTCTTCTCCTTTTATTTTCATTTCGCTAAAAAGAAAAACCCAACCCTGAGTAAAGAGTTGGGTTTTTCTTTTTCTTTTTTTCTCTTACGAAACTACACCATACTTCTTTCCAACCTTTGTAAATGCATCTATTGCCTTGTCAAGGTGTTCCCTTGTCTGTGCGGCAGAAACCTGTACCCTAATTCTCGATTGTCCCTTCGGAACAACAGGATAATAAAAACCAATCACATATATTCCAAGGTCGAGTAAATCGCTCGCCATATCTTGTGAAAGTTTCGAATCATTTGGAAATTTTCCAAGCATAATTGGGACTATTGGGTGGTCTCCTGGAATAATATCGAATCCTGCTTCCGTCATTTTTTTTCTAAAATATTTAGTGTTCTCCTCTAGTTTATCTCTTAGTTCCGTTGTTTCTGAAAGCAAATCAAAAACCGCAATTGAAGCCCCGACGACTGCGGGTGCTAAAGTGTTACTAAAAAGATATGGCCTGGAACGTTGCCTTAAGAATTCGATTATTTCTTTCTTCCCGGAAGCAAAACCGCCAGATGCTCCTCCCAGTGCTTTTCCGAGCGTTCCCGTAATTATATCTATTTTCCCAAGTACTCCGCGGTATTCTGGTGTTCCTCTTCCTGTCCGGCCTAAAAATCCTGTCGCGTGTGCGTCGTCTACCATAATGAGTGAATCATACTTCTCTGAAAGTGGAACTATCTCGTTTAATTTAGCTATATCTCCGTCCATTGAAAAAACACCGTCTGTTGCTGTAACTCTATATCTAGCGCCTTGCGCCTCTTTCAATTTTTCTTCGAGACTTTTCATATCCGCATGTTCAAAAATGAATCTCTGCGCTTTACACATTCTTATTCCATCTATAACGGACGCATGGTTAAGCTTATCTGTAATTATTGCGTCTTCTTTCCCAAATAGTGGCTCGAAGACCCCTCCGTTTGCATCAAAACAGGCGGCATATAGAATCGTATCTTCAGTTTGTAAAAACTCTGTTATCTTCTTTTCTAAAATTTTGTGTATCTCCTGTGTTCCACATATAAATCTTACCGAACTCATCCCATAACCCCATTTGTCAAGAGTTTTATGCGCTGCTTCAATAACTTTTGGATGACTTGAAAGTCCCAGGTAATTATTTGCGCAAAAATTCAAAACTTTTTTTCCGCCTTCTACGGTTATATCGACTCCCTGTGGTGTCATAATTATTCTTTCCGCTTTATAAAGACCTTGTTCTTTAATTGACAGAAGCTCCTTTGATAACTCCTTTTTCATTTTTCCGAACATTTCATACCTCCTTTTTAATGAAGCTTTATCATTGCGTCTTTTTTTCAATCCCCCTTTCTAAAATATTATTTGGCATTCTCACACACTTCTTAAAAAAGTAAATAAATGTTTAACAATTACTAAAAAAGTAGTAGTAGAAACGGTGGAATGTTTAATAAATAGCGAAACTAATAGAGGACGCTCTCCTTGTGATGTTATATGTGTGGACAACATGTTAACTTTTTGTTGATTTCTAAACCCCTTTTTAAAACTCCTTATTTCTTGACACATTATAAACAGGTATTTAACAGATTTTCCACTAAGTTGTCAACTTTCTAATAATTTTATCGATTTTGTTGCTAAACTCGTTGTCTTCCCTTATCATCCTGCAAATTTTATCATAAGCATGCAGAACGGTAGTGTGATCTCTTCCGCCAAACCTAGCGCCAATTTCCTTAAGAGAAAAAGATGATAATTCTCTTAAAATATACATTCCGACCTGTCTCGGAAGCGCAACGGAAGCGGTTCTTCTTTTACCAGTAAGAGATTCTTCAGAGACATCAAAAAAATCGGCAATTACACGAAGAACCTTTTTGATGTTTAAAGTATCCTTTTTACTAACAATTATGGAACTAAGCATTTCTTTAGCAGTCGACAAATTTATTTCTGTTTTTGTGAGAGAAGAAAGCGCAAGAAGTCTTACAAGAGATCCTTCTAATTCACGTATATTTGTTCTGATGTTAGAAGCAATATAGAAAATGACTTCTTCCGGGACCAAAATGCCGTCCATCTCCGATTTTTTATTCAGGATTGCAATCCTCGTTTCAAGATCCGGTGGTTGTATATCAACGACCAAACCCCACTGAAAACGAGAGATAAGTCTTTCCTCGAGAGAGGGGATTTCTCTAGGCGGTCTATCACTTGTTACAATGATTTGTTTATGTGCACCATAAAGAGCGTTGAATGTATGAAAAATTTCTTCCTGCAAACTCTCTTTATCTCCAAGAAAATGTATATCGTCTATCAGTAACATATCCAGATTTCGGTACTTATTCTTGAATTCAAGCGTCTCTTGGTTCTTTATAGCGAAAACCATTTCGTTCATAAATTTCTCTGCCGGTATATAAAAAATCCGGGAGTTTTTGTAAAGAGAAAGAGTGTAATTGCCAACAGCGTGCATGAGGTGTGTCTTTCCTAAACCAACACCACCGTAAATAAATAGAGGATTGTACGTTTTTGCGGGTGCTTTTGCAACAGCCAGAGAAGCTGCCTGCGCAAAGTGGTTACACTTACCAACTACATAACTATCGAATGTGTAAATGTCCTGAAGATTTGTTCTGGCGGTCGGGAATGAAACAACCTCGCGGAGAGTTGCTTTTTCTTGAATAGTTTCTCCATCTCTTGACTTAAAAGAAACCTGGATATTCTTTTTGAGAACACTTTTTGCGGTTTCGTTAAGCAAATTAAGATAGTGTTCTCCCAGCCAGTCGATAAAGAACGGATTTGGAACTTCTATTATAATTGTACTATCAGTAAGCTCTATACAGCTCGTTGGGGAGAACCATGTAGAGAAAGTCTGCTCTGGGACCTTCTCTTTTATTCTCGTAAGTATATTATCCCAAACCGTTTTTTTAGCTTCTTCCATATAAAGTTACCCACATATACACAAAGAAAACCTTCCTTGTTTGTTAGTATTCAAAGAAATTATAATAGTAAAGTCACAACATATCCACAAAGTTATCCACATACAACATATCATTTAATGCTTTCTTATTCAATGACTTAATGAACATTAAAGAAATTTTGTTAAACATTACAAACAACATTTCCTTTTTTCCTGTTTCTTTGCAACAGGTCCACAGAGTTATAACGACGGAGAAGCAAAAAAAGTTATCCACACGTTTTATCAGAAAAATTTTTTTTTGTCAAGAGAAAAATTGAGGCGTATGGAAATTTTTTTTGAGCTGAATGCTTAAGTGTTAGTAAAATAATAACTTTTAATGAGTTAATTTTTTAAGATAAATTTGACTATCTTCAAAGCTGGGAGATTAAAAAAGTGTAAACAAAGGTTTGAAGAATTAAGTCTTCTGTTTGCGAGAAGATAGATTTTTTTTGGGATTCTTTTTTCTTTTTAACTTGTATTTGTGACGCTTAATTTTGATCTTTGTTTTCGTTCTTGCCACGATTTCTCCTTTTTAAAGGATTGTATCCTACTAAGAGAAGCAATGATAAAAGAGAGTAAGCAAAAATGCTATTGGGTTCAAAAAGAAACCCAGGCACTCAAGATAACAGTATAATTTAGTAAAGCTTCAATGTCAACCAAAAAGTAATCTAAAATGTTTAAATATGAAAAAGCAGCATGCCACATCTATAAATTTTTCTTGACTTATTATTTTTTTGGTAGTATTACTATTTGAAAGAGATATGGAGGAGTTGAATTGATAGAAGAATTTTGGGGTTTAAGGGAAAAACCGTTTTTAAATACACCAGATTCCAGGTTTCTTTTCCCTTCCGGGGAATTTAAAGAAGCGCTTGCAAGACTACTCTATCACATTAAGGAGGTTAGGGGTGGAATTTCTCTGATAACGGGTAATATCGGTTGCGGGAAAACCTTTTTATCGGTTAGATTGCTGGAATCACTCCCGGAAGAAGTATATAGTAAAGCACTGATTATTAATCCCAAATTCACCCTGGGGCAGTTTTATAAAACGCTCTTGCGCAATTTCGGAGAAACAAAACACTATAGAACAAAATACAATAACATTATACTTTTGACTGATCTTCTTGAGAATAACATTCGGCAAGGTAAGGAAAACATTCTTATAATAGACGAAGCACAATTACTTACGACGAGTCTTTTAGAAGAGGTGAGACTGCTAACAAATTACGAAGAACCGAAAAGAAAGTATCTTCAAATAGTACTTTTTGCACAGCCAGAGTTCGAAAACCAAATAAGGAAAAACGAACAATTCAACCAGAGGATACAGGTAAGATATCACCTCAAAGGATTGAGTGAAAAAGAAAGCAAGGATTATATAAGAACACGACTTACGCAAGCTGGAATTTCTAATCCGGATATTTTCAGCGAAAACGGTTTCTCACAAGTCTACAAAATCAGCAAAGGAGTTCCACGAATTATTAACAATATATGTGAAAACTCTTTATTTATCGCATTTAGTCTTGATTGTAAACTTATAGAGAAGGAACTAGTCAAGGATGTCGCAAGAGATCTTGGTTTAGAGGTGTAAGGTGAAGAAGAAAATAAGTTTCACCAAGATGTTAGAGGTATCTTCTAAAGACTTAACACGAAAAACCGTAGGGAAAAAGTTAAAAGCGAAATCGGAAAAGAAACCAATAGAAAAGGAAAGGGATGAAATATTTAAGAAAACTGCAAAAAGCAAAGAAAACAAAAAAGGGAAAAAGAACCTTCAAAGCAAGAATAAGATTGTTCTTTTTAGAATCGCAACGGAATATTATGGTGTAAGTGTTTCAGACATAGAAGAGATTATCGAAACCAAAATTAGGGAAAAGATCGCAGGAATGCCGGATTTCACTGTCGGAGTATTCGATCTTCGAAAAGAAGCTGTACCGGTAATTTCGCTGTTCGAGAAATTTCACCTAAGAAGGAGAGAAACTACGGAAAAGGAAACTGTGTTGCTATTGCGTCGAGGGAAAAAAACCTATGGAATCCTGATAGATGAACTGATAGAAGTTATCGATATCGAAACGTCAAAAATTCTTAATGTACCGAAAATATTTTCACCAGAAGAAGAGACATACCTAAAGGGAATTGTAAAATTTAACACCGAGGTAGTTGCGCTAATAGATATTGGGAAGGTTTTGGAAATGTTTAAAATTGGTCTGTAAATTTCAAAAACAGTTGGAGATACAGAGGAGGGAAACAGATGGGAAAACGAAATATAGTTTTATATTTACTGACAATAAATCTGGTAACAATTTTACTTGCAATACCCCTGATTTTGGTGGTTTCAAGCGCTGTTTTTATGGCGTCAAGAACAGAAATAGCGGAAATGTTCTTGATTGTTTTTCCGATGGGGATATTGCTTTCAATTGCTCATTTTGTATTCCATTTTCTTAGTTCAAGAAGTATTACAAAAGAGGAGAATGGAGAACTTAAGGTTACAAAAAAATGGATTACACTTGTTAGGAAACCTACAAATTTAGCATTGCATACATTCATAAATCTTGTTTTTCTTGGATTGGTTGTTACTGTGTATGGATTAATTCAATATTCTTACAGTACTTCCATTTTGGCTGTTATTTTTTCAAGTATCATTATTGCATTTTTCTTTTCATTACAGTGTATACTTTTGAGTGATATTTTTTTGCTTCCCATAATGCTAAAACTTGCAGAGCAGGATTTTTCGCTAAGTAATGTTGAGAAGAAACCTTTTATAATGTCTTTAAGCCAGAAAATTGCATCATCCATATTGCTAACATTTGTTCTTTCGCTTTTCGTCGGGATATATGTTGGAAATAATGTCATTGCGCTGGTGATAGCAATTATTTCCGTGTGCCTGATTGGATATCTGACTGTTTACGGTATAAGAAGCAGGATACTTATAATGATGAATAGAGCAAAAGACCTTTCGGAAGGAGAGGCAGATCTTACCGTGAGACTACCTGTTATTGTTCCCGACGAGATTGGAATGACAAATGAAGCATTTAATGGTTTTATAAAAAGACTTGATATCTTGATTGGTTCCATATTTTCCATTTCGGATTCAATAACCAAAGAAACCGAAGGGATAGCATCGTCAAGCGAACAGTTAAATGCATCCATAGAGGAAATTTCTTCAACCATAAATGAGGTTGCACGTGGGGCACAGGAACAATCGACGAAGAGCAACGAAATATACAAAGAGATAGAGAAGCTGTCCTCAATAACAACAGGGATAAGTTCTCAGATGAAAATGGCAGTAACTTCGGCAAGGAAAGCTAACGAAGCCGCATCAACTGGAATGGATGCATCTATTAAAACTATAGAGAAAATGAGCGAACTGTATGATACTTCTCAAACATCTGCAGTAACCGGCAAGGCACTTGAGGAGGATTCTTCAAAAACGGAAGAGATACTTAATCTTATAAACGACATATCGGAACAGACGAATATTCTTGCATTGAATGCAGCCATAGAAGCAGCAAGGGTTGGAGAATACGGGAGGGGTTTTGCAGTTGTGGCAGAAGAAATCAGAAAACTTTCTACCGAATCAGCGGATTCAGTAAATCGTGTTTCGCAGTTGATTAACAGTACACGTGAAGGTATAAAAGAAGTCGTAAAGATGATCGAAACAGGAGCAATAAAAACAGAACAGAGTAAGGCATTTGTCGATAAATCAGAAAGGGATTTCGAACAGATATCCAAAACGGTCACTCTTGTTACTACTATGATAAATCAAGTGAATGAATCAACGAGAGAACAAAACGAGAGCACCAAAAACCTGGTTACAGTGGTCGAGAAAATTGCGTCTATTGCTTCGGATACCGCTGCGAGTTCAGAAGAAGTTTCCGCTTCAATAGAAGAACAAACGGCATCGACTCAAGAGATGAGCGCAAGCATTCAATCCCTTGCCCAAAAAATAAAGGATTTGATAAATAATATCGCCAAATTCAAGGTTTCAGAAAAAAGTTATGGTGAATGAAAGGTTCCACGCACCCCTTAATTTGTAAATATTTATCGTTGTTTCTTAAAACAATTATGAACAGTAATAGTAAATGGCATGTTTAGAATTCTCGTTTGCAAGATTTGTGATATGTATGTTGGCTTTGAAGTTTCAAAGATACAACAAATAAAAAGGAAAAAGGATACAAAAAGCGGAGCGAAAAAGGGAGGAGAGCTTTCTCCGGAGAAAGATTTACCATACATTAGTCTCTTTAAACTCTTCGATACTTATTGCAATGCGGGTGGGATTTACCTGATTATTGATTCTGAGAGGAAAAAATTTTTCACGTCTGTTTCGGGGGTAGAGGGAATAGTTAATATAGAAGATTACAAGAAGTCACATTTTGAGGGTGTTATGAAATATTTTGTAAAACAGGATATAATTAAGGGAATTTTTGTACATGGAGAGTTACCTCTTGTGGTGATAGACACCAAGAAATTGTTCAGGAGCTTTAAAGAAAAGGTGGCCAGGGATAAAAAAGCTTAGACCACAAATATTTTACACGACAATCGGGACTTTGTTTGGAATGGGATTTTTCCCAATTGCTCCTGCAAGTTTCGCTTCAGCAATCGTCTGTGTAGGAATTTGGTTCTTACTAAAATCTGTTCTGATTTGCTTAGTATCTCTTGTTGCTATTTTTGCCATTGGAGTTTGGGTTTCAACGAAGGTCGAAAAATTGTGGGGTGAAGATAGCAAGAGGATCGTCATAGACGAGTCGGTAGGTATGACAATAACACTTATTGCAGTTCCCCATAAATTGCTTTATTTTTGTATTGGTTTTTTACTTTTCCGGGTTTTTGACATACTCAAGCCGTATCCCATAAATATTTCTCAAAGGCTGAAAGGTGGATGGGGGATAGTAATCGATGATGTTATTGCAGGGATGTATTCAAGTATATTTCTCTGGATATTCATTTTTGTTTATACTTCGTTCGCATCAATTTAATAAATGTTCTTGTGAAAAATAAAGTGCGAAAAAATTCCAGGTTTATATTGTTTGTCGCATTCACCACTGATGAGTTTTCTATAGTTAGAGGGAAGGTAGAAAATGAAAGCTGAAATTATTGCAGTCGGCAATGAGTTGCTGTCCGGATGTACAACAGATACTAATTCTGTATTTCTTTCCAAAGAACTTTTAGCGCTTGGAATTGAGATTATAAAAAAGGTTATTGTTGAGGATAACAGGGAAGAGATATTGGATGCCTTGAAAGAGGCAATTGAGAAAGCTGAAATTGTTATCATTACAGGTGGTCTTGGACCAACACACGATGATATTACCAAAAAAACAGTATCTTCATATTTCAACAGAAGACTTGTTTTGAATGACAAACTGTTTAGAAAAATTGAAAGGTTTTTTATCGACAGAGCAACAAAGATGCCTACCGTCAATACGACACAGGCACTTGTTCCACACGGCGCAACAATTCTTGACAATCCCATTGGAACGGCACCCGGAATTTTACTGACCGAACAAAATGTGGATATTATTATGCTTCCCGGTGTGCCTATAGAAATGGAGGCAATATTTTCTGGAACCTTAAAAGAAATGCTTGGTAGCAGAAGTAAAGAAAAAGTATTTCTTTCTAAAAACTTGCATACGACGGGAATATCGGAATCAGCTCTCTATGAGAAAGTTAGGAACTTGAAATGGAAAAGAAACATAGCTTTTTTGCCATTTCCAAAGGGCGTAGATATAGAAATAGCAGTAGAAGCAGATTCTGTTGAAAGTGGACGGGAAACATTATCTATGATCGAGGATGCAATCGTCGAAAAGGTTGACTACTATTACTATGGTAGCGATGGAGAAACGCTTGAAAGGGTTATAGGTATCCTTCTGACTATGCGTAAGAAGAAACTGTCAGTTGCAGAGTCCTGCACCGCCGGGTTACTTATGAAGAGAATAACGGATGTCCCGGGAAGTTCATTTTATTTTCATGGTGGTGTTGTCTCTTATTCTAACGAGGCAAAGGTCCAGATCTTGAAGGTTAGAAAAGGAGACATCAAGAAGAGAGGGGAAGTAAGCCAGGAGGTTGCCAGGCAAATGGCTTCTGGGGTGAAAGACCTTTTTGAGTCGGACATTGGGATTTCCATTACCGGGATAGCCGGACCCTCTGGTGGGACCGAGAATAAACCTGTTGGTCTTGTTTATATTGCGCTTGCCGATGGGGAGGATAATTTTGCCAAGGAATATCACTTCTCGGGAACAAGGGAAATTATAAGAGAGAAATCAGCGCAGGCAGCACTCGATCTATTGAGAAAAAAAATGTTAGGAATGGAAAATATTAATGAGTGAGTAAAATAGATAAATCAAGGACGAATTGTGCGAACATTTATTGCCACTGAGTTACCGAAAGGGATAAGAACAGAGATTTTTTCCCTTAGGCACAATATTCCTCATAATAGTGCACGCATTAAGTGGGTTAAAGAGGAGAACATTCATCTTACTCTCCTATTTCTCGGAGAAATTTTTGAACAACAGCTTGAAGAAGTAGAGATGGCTTGCAAATTGGTTTCCCAACGACATAAAAAGTTTCAAATGTCGATTAAGGCAAGTGGAGTTTTCCCGAATTTCAGAAGACCAAGAGTAATATGGGTTGGCATATGCCAGGAATCCAGAGAGCATCTTGTTTCTCTTGCTTCAGATTTAATGAGAGCACTTGTTTCCCTTAATTTGGATGATAGAAAAGATTTCAGTCCCCATATCACATTTGGACGAGTTAAATCTGTATACGACCTGCACGCACTACAACGGGGAGTTGAATCAATTTCAATTGAAACAGAGAAATACACTGTTAAAGAAATAATCCTTTTTAAAAGTACACTAAAACCGAGCGGAGCTATCTACACTCCGCTATCGAGATTTCAGCTTCAGCAATAAAACATTTTGAGATGTGAAAAAGATAGCCTCTTATCTTAATATTTGCAAGGATAGTCCGAACACGACGAGAACGGTGGAAAAATTAAAGGAGGTGTACCGTAGAAAAAAGTCTGAAATAAAAAAACGATTTGATGCTTTTGAACTTAAATGGGAAAATGGCAGCGAAGAAGAGATATTTGCAGAATTGGTTTTCTGCATTCTAACACCACAATCTAATGCCATATCTTGCTGGAATAGTGTAAGAAACTTGAAAAGTAGAAATTTGTTGTTGGAAGGAACAGAACGCGTTATTGCAAAAACCTTAAAGGGTGTTAGATTTCACAACAAGAAGGCAAAGTATATAATAGAAGCAAGAAAACTGTTTTCAGTAAATGGTAAAATATCTATTAAACCCAAGGCAAAACAAGCAAGCATTCGCGATATAAGGGATTGGTTTGTGCAAAAAGTAAAGGGTTTAGGATATAAAGAAGCCAGTCATTTCCTGAGAAATGTGGGACTGACCGATGATTTAGCTATTCTTGATAGACATATCCTTAGAAACCTGAAACTTACTGGTGTAATAAAAGAGATTCCGAATTCTCTACCCAGAAAGAAATATATTGACCTTGAGGACAGAATGAGAGAATTTGCAGAAAAAATTAACATACCTATTGGTTATTTGGATTTCGTAATGTGGTACAAAGAGACAGGGAAAATATTCAAATAGGATTTGAGTTTTAACCTAAGGCTAAAATATACGTGATAATGTCAGAGAATGGGAAAATCCAAAATCAGCTTTGGGTTCTACAGCATAATCGAGACCGAATATTTTCCATAAAAAACCTACGCCAAATGAAGTGCCAGCCATTATGTCCGACCCAAAATCATTTTTTAGTTCAGTCGCAGCATTACTATATCCAGCCCTCAAAGCAAACATAGGGATGAGCCACCATTCGGCACCCAAGCCCGTTATAGTTCTTGAATCAGTGAGAATTTTAGTAAAATCGAAATTTACATTCAAAATATCCATTGGATGAAACGAGAATCCAGCGGTAACAGAAACAGGAAAGGAGGCTTTATCTTGATAATGCGCCTTGAACTGCTTGCCTATATTTTTACCTAGGAGCGCAACCGTAAGATGCCTTTCTCTCATAATGTATTGAATGCCAATATCTGTTCCTGCTCCGTATGAAGTAAAAGAATCTATCTTTTCATAAACTAATTTTACACTTAAACCGACCGAAAGGTCGTCGGATAATGAACGACTCATTGCTGAGAGAAAGAGCATATCCATAGGCGTGAAAGAGCCCAGGTTTTCATTATTTTCTCCTCTTCTTTCGATAGAACCGTAATTGACATAATTCAGTCCAAAACCGAACGTATTTTGACCCTTATTCAGGGCGTATGACACCTCGCCAAACTTTATATCCGCAACATAAAGAACCAGCCCGGTTGAAAGCATTTCTTTCTCGATTCCATTCAAACCAGAAGGATTCCAGTAAAGCGCATGCACATCATTGGAGATTGCGCAAAAATTCCCTCCCATGGCATTGGGTCTTGCTGCAATTCCCACATTCAAAAAATCATAAACAGATGCATTAAGGATTGTTAACGAAAAAAGCAGAACGATCAAAAAGACATAGCTTAAAATTCTCATAATATACTCCTCCCATAATTTGTGAAATCATACCATAGTATTTCTTTTAATGCAAGGAAAAAAAGGCGAGTTTCAGACAAATCGAAAGTAGAATTAAGCAGTGTATCTTTGCACTTAAAAATCATCC
>CAYMQB010000008.1:0-82574 GCA_964392665.1 uncultured bacterium
CTAACTGGGGAATTATCCTGACCCCAACTGGGGAATTCCTCTGAACCTCGACACCCATTTCTCAAAATAGATTGGTTCTGGTCCATTTGGTTTAATTTTGACTACTCCAATAGGATGTCCACCTACTTTCACTTTAAACATCCAATTCTTGTTAGAAGGTATTATGTCCTGTCCCTCTTCTCTATCCTCTTCTCTATAGTTAAAAACAAGTTTCAATTTGTAACGCTCAGAAGGTTTTAGACCTGTAAATCTATATTTAAGTTCTTCCGTATGATAGTCCACACTCTGATATGCACGATAACCAAAAACCTTATAACCTTCTCTTTGAATTGTATAAGGTGAACCATCTGGAGAACCAAGATTTGCAGCCGTTATAGGAATGGGTGGTGGAGCACCCTCAACAACACATTTACCAAACACCCAACCTATTTCACCTCTCATTGAGGTTGTGTCTTCTGTTCCAATAACAAATAATTTTTGTTTTGGAAAATGTTGTGCAAAGCACAATGCTGGAAACATTGATTTTGTTTTTGTAGTAGTCATTTTGAGTAAATAGCTTGCATCTCCAAATTCATCCTCTCTATATCCATAGATATCATAATTTGCCTTTGCATGTGCTTTGCCAGATGCAAACACATAGGGTCCATGACAAACAGGATACTCTACTAACTCTGGAAAAGCCTTAATTTCAACTGGTTCTTGCCAGCTACTTAAGATATCCGTTGACCTCTTTGTAAAGAAGATTTTATTCCCGAAAGGATATTCCTCCTGCCAGACTGCATAAAGGTTGTCTCCCCACAGACTGAGATTCGGATGTATTGATGGATTTGGTGAATCGGATATATTGGTTATCTCCTGAACAGATCCACCATCATATTCAACCCCTGCATACACTTCACCCTTTTTTTCCCATAATAAATAGCCTTCTACTTTTTCTTGATCACAGATGTAGTTTGGGGATTCTGGTGTCATCTGAACTGCAGAATCGTATGGAACAGGGATGATTTTTGGAGTTGTATCCAACAATGAGAAATCTCCTTTATAAATGTACCACTTGTCTCCTGCAGTAGGAAAATCTGCCCAGCTAAGATGTGCTTTATTTTCTTCTTTATCAATGTCAAATGATGCTGGTGTGAATTTTGCTTTTGGTGCTTTAAGAAGTTCATCGGGTGTAGTCCAGCCAGAAGCAGTTAACTTTGAATGATAAAGCATATATCCACCTGAGTATTCGCTTATCCAACAGATATGTGGATATTCATTTCCATCAATCGCCAGACCTGGATATCTTCCAATTCCTACTGAAACAGGTTCTGAAACTGTTACAAGGTCATCGTCAGAATACATATAATATACCGTATCATTGCTCGTATAAGTAATATGGGCTCTCTCATTACTATCAACAATGATTATCCTTGAATTTGAATACGCTGTTGCAAAGGTATCTGCAGTAGCAACGAGAGTGATAGGGGGGTCGTTATAGAACCAGTCTTTATTTCCAGTTAATGGATTCCATTCAGGGTGATAATGAGTATACCCCCATGGCCAATAACCTACCCATTGCCCTGTAGATATGGCTATGTTCATGACAGACATCATATACATATTCTGAATTTTGTGGTGGGGTTTTTCTAAGCCCCCAATCATATGGATAACTAAATGACCTCCAGATTTGATATCCGGTCTCTCGTGGTCCATCCAACCAGGTAAGTTCAATTCCAGGATATCCACCACTCCACGGTTCAGCATCAGCTTTGAAATTTAGCGGAGTAGGTGGAGTGAAAACATCCAGCACTGCAATCTTGTCGGGATTTGGGGAATCCCAATTGATTACATAAACATATCTTCCATCGAAAGCACAGTCTTGGGGGTTCGTCATCCAATTGGGCAAATAATAACTAATAACCTTATTTCCTGGCATACCATTGCTGTTTTGGAACCATTCAATAACTCCAGGGTCAATACCCTGGGTTGTAGCCCACACAACAAAGATTTTATCAGATGCCGTTGCTCCGCTATATGAACAGGCAACACCAGAGGGATACATCCCCATACCATAGTAAATCCACGGATTCCAAGGACCTGTTTGCGATGGTCTCGCCCACCAGGTTTTGTTTTCGCTTCCCGAACCATACAGCGCATCATTCACAACATCTAAACCAAGCCCATGTCCTTTCCCATCCCTATAGAAGGACCAGTAACCTGTGATAAAATTCATCTTGTATATTGCGGAGCCCGTACTTACATACATCTTGTACAAGTCTGTAGATGTGTGGGCAAAAGCAAGACCATAGTAGTAAGTGGGATATGAACCTTTAAAAACTAATATCCAAAATCAAGTTACCATTGCTCTTATTGATTTGATACATCTTGTTGTGACCCCAATGGCTAATCCAAAGTGCGTTTTGACGCCAATCATAAGTGAGACCTCCGAATGCGGTTGTTTCACCATAAATGTTCAAAGCATAAGAATTTACCAAATTCACCGTCCAAACCGCCTTCGGGAGATTTTCTCCCGAAAAAGTTGGTTTTGCAGCAAGAATGAATAGAGTTAGAACTGGAAATAGCATCTTGAAACCAAAAATTCTTCTCATTTTTTTCTCCATTACATGATTCAAATTAGTAAATAGCTTTCCCTGATAAGTATTTCGTATCAGGGATAGATTGCCTGCAATAGGAGAATTGTAGAGAAGTCCAATGATATTAACAATATCCTTCTCTCGAGAGAGAGAGAGATCATTCTCTTTTCCTTTCATCTTGTCTACTTTTCTTATTTTACTGTGAAAATTTCTTTTTGTCAAGAACTTTTTTGATGTTTTAACATTTCAATAGAATATATATTGAGTAAAGGCACAAAGAACATATGGACAAGAAAGTGGGTAGTAAAGAAACAGAGATGTTAATGAATGAGAAGATGAGTTTACCTCTCGTAAGCACGGTATTTAACAAAACTCGCAAAGAAACCCATGAAGATTGAGTCCTGCTACTGCCGAACTTTTTCATGAAACAAAAGAAAAAGATGTTGACTAAATATTTCTTTTCTGATATACAGATATAATTGTTTCTTGAATTAATAAGGAAACTGTCGCATTAGTTTAGTTAGTTTAATTGGTTGCATTAGTTTTATTGGCGTATCAAATTTAAGGAGAGGTTTTGCGATTAAGTAAGTATTTTTTGCCAACAAAGAAAGAATTTCCAAAAGACGCAAAGGAAATTAGTCATAAACTTTTGCTCAAGGCGGGATTGATAAAACCACTTATGAGCGGTGTTTATGAATATTTGCCCCTCGGGTGGCGTGTAATCAAAAAAATTCAGAAAATAATACGCGAAGAGATGGATAGAATTGGTGGGCAAGAACTGCTCTTACCGGTGCTTTCAAGTAGAGAACTATGGGATGAAACAAATAGGTGGGATGATTTCGGAGAAGAGATGTTCAAGTTTAAGGATAGAAACGATAGGGATATTTGTCTTGCTCCAACACACGAGGAAATAGTTACGGATCTTGCAAGAAGAGAGATTCAATCATACAGAGAACTCCCTCAAATATGGTATCAAATCCAAACTAAATTCAGGGATGAACCCAGACCTAAGGGTGCCGTGCTCAGGATAAGGCAATTTATTATGAAAGATTCTTATAGCCTTGATGTCGATAGTAACGGACTGGACAGGAGTTTCGTCCTTCACAGCGAGGCTTACGGTAAAATTTTTGCAAGATGCGGTCTTAAAACAGTTATAGTTGGTGCTTCAAGTGGACTAATGGGAGGTCCTAAGTCCGAAGAGTTTATGTTTCCATCGGATAGCGGTGAAGACACAATCGCTATCTGTAGCAAGTGCGGCTACGCTGCAAATATAGAAGTGGCGACAACTATACTCGAACCTGTAAAAACGGAAGAACAAAAGTTAGAGAAAATTCATACACCCGTTCCCGGAACAGTAGATGCGGTTTCAAATCTGCTAAAAAAAGATAAGAAGACCTTCTTAAAAAGCCTTCTTTACATTGTCAAAAATGAACCTGTTTTTCTTTTGCTAAGAGGTGACCACGAAGTAAATGAAAACAAACTTGCGAGTTTATTTGGAAACGACCTGAGAATTGCCACACCCGAAGAAGTTAAAAAGCTGACAGGTGCTGACATCGGCTATATAAGCCCCATTGGGATAAAAAACGTACAGGTATATGCCGATACTGGTCTTAAAGGTTCCAGTGGAATGATTACCGGTGCGAATAAGAACGAATATCACGTTATGGGTGTAAACATAGAAAGAGATATAAAAGTCAAACATTATATCGATTTTCTTTTAATAAAGGAAGGTGATCCGTGTCCGAAATGCAGAAACCAGACACTTCAGATAAAAAAGGCAATAGAATTAGGACATATTTTCAAACTCGGAACGAAATATTCCGAATCTATGAAGTGTGTCTTTACTGATAAAGACGGCGCCGAAAAACCTATAGTAATGGGTAGTTACGGTATCGGAATCGAAAGAATAATGGCGTCGGTTATCGACAGGTATCATGACGATTCGGGAATTGTCTGGCCAATGAGCATTTCTCCTTTCGCTGTCCACATTATCCCTCTCGATATTTCCAACAAAAATGTTTTGCAAACAGTAGAGGAAATCTTTGAAACTCTGGAAGCCAATAATATAGAGACACTTATAGATGACAGAGATGAAAGACCTGGATTTAAATTCAAGGATGCAGATTTAATTGGAATACCCGTGCACATTATTGTGGGTTCGAAATCATTAAAACAGCAGCTTTGCGAGGTAAAACTGAGAAGACAGGACCAGAAAAAAAATGTCCCTATTACAGAAATCATACCATTTGTCATTGATTTACTCTCAAAGGAGCAAAAATTCTCCGAGATCCAATAAAACCAAGGCTATGAAACTTCATCTACAAAATAATCAAAGAAAATCCTTGAAAACCAGGGAAATTTATGTTAAGAATAACATATGAAGAGCGACGATGAGAAAATGCAAAAAAACATTATTGAAATTATAAAAAAAAACATACGTGAGCAGTTTACCGATGAAAACTTCGAACTAATAGATTTCGAACTCAAGGGAAATCGACAAAAACGATTGTTAAGAGTATACCTTGACAAGAAAGGTGGCATAACACTTGATGACTGTGAGCATTTTTCAAAGAGTTTGTCCGTTCTTCTCGACGTAACTGATTTAATAAAAACAGCCTATACCCTTGAGGTATCTTCGCCTGGGGGTAGGCAAAGAAAGTATTCTATAGGAGGTTAATTGGCATCTGTTGATCTATGGAATTTTTTTTCCGACATTGCAAGGGAAAGAAGTGTCGAAAAAGGTTATGTAATAGAAACCTTCAAAACAAGTCTTGCCTCTGTAGTAAGAAAGAAATTTGGTAAAACCGCAAATGTTACGGTTGACATCTCCGAAGCTACATCTAAAATAAGAATATTCAGAATAATGACAGTAACAGACGAGGTTGTCGACAATGCCGTTGAGTTTACACAAGAGGAAGCTCGAAAGTATAAAGACGATGCAAATATCGGAGATGAAATAAGCATTGAGTATCCCCTGGAGGAATTCGGAAGAAATGCAATCATTCTTGTTAAACAGGTCCTATTTCAAGGAATAAGGCAAAAGGAAAAAGAAATAAACTATGAGAAGTATGAAAAAAAGGTTGGAGAAATCATAAACGGTACCGTCACACAAGCTACATCTCGCGGAGTTTACCTGAATTTGGGAAAGGTTGAAGCATTCATTCCGAAAACAGACGTTATTCCAGGTGAGAAACTATACCAGGGTGTAAACACTCGTGCACTCATAAAGGATATCGAGAGTACCCCAAGAGGACCAAGAGTGCTTCTTTCAAGATCGCATCCTGACTTCCTTAGACAATTACTGAAGGCTGAGATTCCCGAGGTGTATGATAAGATTGTGGATATTATTTCTGTGGCCCGAGATCCAGGAAATAGGTCGAAAGTCGCTGTCTATTCAAACGATGATAAGATAGACCCGGTTGGAGCTTGTGTCGGTGTGAGAGGTTCAAGAATACAGTCAATTGTCAGAGAATTAAACGGGGAAAACATAGATGTAATTCAATGGAGTGTAGATCCAGGCCTCTTTGTGTCCCGAGCACTTTCACCTGCAAAAATATATAAAACAACAATTAACGAAGAAGACAAGAAAATGATTGTCATAATTCCTGAAGACCAACTCTCCCTTGCAATTGGCAAAAATGGTGTGAATACAAGATTGGCTAATAAACTTACAGGTTGGTCAATAGACATTCTAAGTAAAGAAGAGTACTACAAAGAGGTCAAGGAAACCAGGCTTGCACAAATTGCAATAAAAGACCATAAGGGACTTTCTAAGGGAATCAAGGAAAAACTCCAAAGAGCTGGGTATTTCACATTTCAGAATCTCGAAGAACTCACGGAAGCTGACTTCAAGAAGATTCCAGAAATTGGTAAATCCGGTGCTCAAAAAATAATAAAAGCTTATGAAAAAGTTGCCAAAAAAATCAAAGAAGAAGACTCAGACTAAAAAACAAAACCCCTCACAGATAAGAGTTTATCAATTTGCCAAAGAATTGAATCTATCCAGCAATGCTCTTGTTGCTTTGCTAAAAGAAATGAATTTCGCCATAAAGAATCACATGTCTACCCTTACAGACAAAATGATTTCATCAATAAAGGAAAAACTTGATACGGACAAGAAACAACTTAAGGTCGAAGAAATCGAGAGAAAAAAAGATGTAAAGCGAAAAAAGGAAGGTACTGCTACAAAGCAGAAAAATACTGAATCCCTGTGGAAGGAAAGAAAACAAAAAAGAAAACACGAACAAAAAAGGAAAAAAGAAGAAATAAAACAGAAGGTAAAGGAAACAGTTAAGAAGATGGGAACTATAACAAAACCCAAGAGAATAAAAAAGGCAATTGAAGCTGCGATTCCGGAACAGGAAGCGGAGAAAAATGTTATCAGAATTAGTGAATTTATGTCAGTTTCCGAACTCGCCGATATTCTTGGGGTTGACCCAACAAATATTATTAAGAAATGTCTTGAATTGGGACTACTTGTTACGATAAACCAGAGAATGGATCTGGATACTATTACAATGATTGCGGACGAATACAATGTGGAAGTTGAGCTTCTTCCAGAATATAGTGACCAACTAATGAAAGAAGAAGACGAAGAGGAAGAGAAAACGAAAATCGAACCACGCCCCTCGATTGTAACTGTCATGGGACATGTAGACCATGGAAAAACATTGCTTCTGGATAAAATCAGAGACACAAACGTAGTTTCCCAGGAAAAAGGAGGAATAACTCAGCATATAGGTGCGTATTCAGTTCCGTACAAAGAACATCTCATCACATTCCTTGATACCCCAGGTCACCAGGCTTTCACTGCGATGAGAGCAAGAGGAGCACAAATAACAGACATAGTCGTACTCGTGGTTGCCGCGGATGATGGAGTTATGCCACAAACTGTCGAAGCGATAGATCACTCCCGAGCAGCAAACATTCCGATAATAGTAGCGATAAACAAAATGGACCTCGACACTGCAAATCCTGATTTCGTGAAACAGCAGCTCAGCAAACACAAGATTTTACTTGAGGAATATGGTGGAAATACTCTGGCAGTTCAAGTCTCCGCAAAAACAGGACAAGGCATAAATGAATTGCTGGATGCAATTATTCTACAATCGGAAATCATGGAACTTGAGACTCGCAAAGAAGGTCCTGCAAAAGGTGTTGTAATAGAAGCAAGGATGGACAAAGGTAAAGGTGCAGTCGCCACAGTACTGATTCAGAAGGGGACTCTTCATATCGGCAATCCTTTCGTTACAGGTTTGTACAGTGGAAAAGTTAGAGCAATGATCGACGAATTCAATGAAAGAATGGTAGATGCCGGACCTTCCAAACCAATTCAAATTATGGGACTTAATGGACTACCAGAAGTTGGTGACAGTTTTGTTGTTTTTGAGAATGAACAGAAGGCACGTGAAGTTTCCAGAAAAAGACAACTTGCAAAAAGAGAGCAATTGGAAAAAGGAAGACTTAAATACAGTCTTGTTCAATTCCAGCAAGGACTTAAGGAAGGCGAGGTAAAAGAACTGAAAATTATTCTTAAAGCAGATGTTGCCGGTTCCGCCGAGGCATTGGCAGACGCATTCGAAAACCTTTCAACCGATGAAGCAAGAATATTTATTATTCATAAAGGAGTAGGAGCTGTAAACGATTCCGATGTTCTACTTGCAGCAGCATCAAACGCTATAATAGTTGGTTTCCATGTTAAAGCAAATCCTAAAGTCGAGGAAATCGCCAAACGAGAAGGAATTGAAACGAGATTTTACAATATAATCTTTGAAGCAATCTCAGATATTAAAATGGCACTCTCCGGACTCCTTGAACCAGAGTATAAAGAAGAAATATTGGGAATTGCTGAGGTAAAACAAGTTTTCAAGATACCATCAATTGGACTTATTGCAGGTTCTTTTATAGTAAGAGGAAAAATTATCTCAGGTGAAGAAGCAAGACTTAAGAGAGATGGGGAGATTATTTACGAAGGTAAAATAACCTCCTTAAAAAGATTCAAAGAAGATGTGCAAGAAGTCGAAATGGGCTTGGAATGTGGCATTGGTTTTGCTGGCACCAAAGATGTTAAAGAAAAAGATATTATCGAGTCTTTCAGAACGATTGAGATCAAGAGAGAGCTCTGAAACCTCTTTCGACTTAAGAAGTCTATACCCGTAAATTTAGAGAATTCATATTAGTTGAATGAAGATAGGTAACTGTATCTTACAGATATACATCCCTGATGCTTTATCCCTGAAAGACAAGAGAAGTGTCCTAACAGGTCTTAAAAAAAGAGTAAGAAACAAATTCAATGTATCTATATCCGAAGTTGACCGTAATAACAATCATAGAATTTCCGTTCTTGCCGTCGCAACAGTGTCCAACAATGCACACTTTGTAGATAAACTTTTGTCTTCCGTTGTTAAATATATGGAAAAACAACCACAATTTCGCCTCGTTGAATACAAAACGGAGGTGTTTTAATATCCTACCAGAAACAAAGAATAGAAGAAACGATCAAAAAAGAGGTTTCTAATATCGTTTCCCTGGAACTATCGGATCCGAGATTGGGTTTGGTTACTATCTCCACAGTTTCTATAACCAAGGATTACAAGTCGGTCAAGCTTTTTGTCACGGTTTTGGAGAATGGAAAGATTGATTCCTGCCTTTCTATCCTTAATAATGCAAAAAAACACATCAGATGGCTTCTTGCAAAAAGAATAAGCATAAAAAGAGTTCCACAACTGCTATTCTTGAAAAATGATATCACGATAAATCTCTAACTAAAGCAATATTAAATATGATTAAAATTTCTACTGCTAAAACTACTGCATCAAACAATGTCGAAGAAATTCGACAGTTTCTACTTAAATATGACAACTTTCTTCTTACTTCTCATATGGAACCAGACGGAGACGCCGTAGGTTCCCAACTCGCAATGTTTATTCAATTACAAAATCTTTCAAAAAATGCATTGATAATCGACTCCGATCCTGTTCCGGAGAAATATCGATTCCTTCCAAAATGTTCACAAATTAAAAATCATCTACCAAACAACTCAACGTCTATCGATGCATCCATATTTCTTGACGCGGGTCATCCTAAGCGAGTCTCTGGAATCTTCGATTATGTGAAAAATAAAAAAATACCTATTCTCAACATTGACCACCATATCAGCAATTCGCTTTATGGCAAACTCAACTATGTCGATCCTTCCGCATCATCAACTTCAGAGTGTCTTTATGACATTTTCAGTACACTGCAGTTCAAGTTTACCGAAGAAATAGCGGAATGCATTGCTGTAGGAATATTAACAGACACAGGAAGATTTAGTTTTAGGAATACGTGTGAAAAAACTTTTCGAATTTGCTCGGAATTAGCACATTTCGGCGTAAATTTTCATTATCTGTCTCAGCAAGTTTACGGCTCAAGAACGGTCGAGTCTATCAGATTGCTTGGTGCTGTTTTATCATCCCTTAGGATATCGAAAAACATCGCCTTTATTAAGCTAACACAACAAATGCTATCGAATTATGGCGCAAAGGAAGAAGAAACAGAAGGATTCGTGAATTATGCACTTTCAATCAAAAATATAAAAGCAGCTGTTTTTATAAGAGAGAAGCCTCAAGGAGAATTCAGAGTTAGCTTAAGGTCCAAGAATGCGGATATTGACGTAAATAAAATTGCCTCCGAATTTAACGGAGGAGGACACAACCAAGCCGCAGGATTTCGTTCTCTAAAATCCATTGAAGAAATCGAATTGGATCTAATTAAGGCTTTTGAAAAATCGTAACTCGATGGAAAATCTTAAAAACTATTTTTCCGAAGAAAAGAATTTTGGAGTTAACGAAATCATTTCATACCTAACCGAACTCGAAAGAATAGTAAAACTTAGAAAATCCTCTTTACGAGTGCGGCTTACAAAACTTGCAAAGATTGTCGATAAGAAAATACCTTACAGGGATGGTCATTCTATCAGAGTTTCAAGACTGTCCACGGAAATTTCAAAAAAACTGAACCTTTCCAACCAACAGACATTTAACATTGAGATCTCGGCACTTCTTCATGATTTTGGAAAAATTGCTATAGAAGAGCAAGTCTTGCAGAAGAAAAAGAGATTAACCGAAAGGGATTGGATAGAAATTAAGATGCATCCCGTCAGAGGTTACTTAATTGTTCAAGGATTCACTTTCCTGAAACAAACACTTCCAGGAATAAGATGGCATCATGAAAGACTTGATGGAAGTGGCTATCCTGATGGCTTGAGGGGAAAAACAATACCTCTTATGGCGCGCATTATCGCCGTGGCAGACGCTTTTGATGCTATGATACAGAGTAGACCTTACAAGAAAAAAATAACTATATTGAAAGCAAAAACTATTATCGAAGATATGAAACAGACAAAACTTGACAAAACGATCGTAGACACATTTCTCTCTGTTTCAGACGAACTTCTTTTTTCGATATTTGGCTAAAAAACAACGTAAAACAATCGCGCCAGTAATGAAAACTATCCACAGTTTTTAAACCACCCGAATAAACACAACGATTTTTTGGTTGACAAAGAGAATATTCTACCGTATTATGATTTTGCTTAAAGCAAAAGCTGACAACTTGCTTAAAACAAACGCTAACAACATTCCGTATCAATTAGAAAAGGAAAGTTATGATTTTTAATCTTGGAAATACCCAGAAACTAATCGAAAGAGCGCAGAAACTTTACGGAGAGGGAAAGGTAGACCGGGCAATAAAAACTCTTGAAAACGCTTTGATAGGAAAAAGAGAAGATTTTCCACTCTATCTTCAAATTGGGAAATACTTTTTTGAACAAGGTAAATATGTCGAATCTGCAACCAGTCTATTAAGGGCACACCATCTTGCTCCCGAAAAATGGGAAGAAATCACTGATGCAATCGAAGCAAGCCATTTTTCGAGTGGAACGCCTGTTGCAACGGGGATTATGCTTGTCGAAATATATGTAAATAGGGATTTGTTTGATGATGCAAGAAAAATCATTGATGGAAGTTCGGAAGAACAGATACAGCAAATGCTAAATCATTATGACAAAATATACGAGAATGTTATATCTAAAAAGAAATATCAGAACTATACAAAAAAGGATTTGATCAATACATACTGTCTATCTCTTCTAAAACAGAAAGTCAAACTTAAAGACGGATTGTCCTTCTATGAACACATTTTTCGCAACTTCCCTCAAGAGAAAGAGAAATTAATGAAGGATCTTGAAAGAATTTGTCAATTGAATTACGCTAATCCATATCCAAAGTTTTTGAAAGGGAAATTCTTATTTCTTGAAAATAGGTTCAAGGAAGGTATCAAATACTTTGAAAGATCAGCTGAAGCAGATAAGAAATATATTGGTGAAGTAATTAAGTTGGCAGAGACGATAATAAAGGAAAACAAAAACCCACAATTATTTGAACTACTTGCAAGATACGAACTTACCCTTGGCAATACAGACAATGCAATATTCTATGCAAAACAAATGGAAAATATCGAAGGCATCGCTTTGCCAACTATCATCAAAATTTACACTGAAATTATAAGGAAAGATAAGGAAAATGTTGATATTCAACTATCATTGGCAAGATTGTATGCAAAAGATGGGAAATTTGACTCTGTATTGAGTGAACTTACCGTAATAGTTGAGACAAATCCGGACAAGTTCGATGATGTAATGAAAATTGCAGAACTAATAATCGAGAAAGACCCTTATAATTCTAATTTGCTTTACTTTATGTCCGATTTATATACTGAGAAAGGGGAAACTGAAAAAGCCATATTTTCCTTCGAAAAACTCTATAAAGCTAACAAAGAACTGTCGGGTGAAATTATAGAAAAGCTAAATAAAGTTCTTGCAACAAACTTAGAGAATATTAGAGGATTAAACCTACTTGCCGAAATTTACGGTTATAAGAAAAACTTCGATAAATCACTATTCATATATGAGCATCTCCTTAACTTAAAGGGGGGGTTCAAACTTGCTGAAACAGGTATAAAAAGAATTGCTCTTGAGAATCCTGAACTTATCAAGGCAAAAACTTCGTTGGTATTGCTACTATTTAAAACCGGGGAACATAAGGAAGCACTTGATACGATTGACTCGATACTGAAAAAACAACCGGGAGCCCTTTCACACCTGATTCCTCAACTTGATACCATTGCAAGAACATCCCCTGAACTTGCTGGTAGCGTTATGCAAGTTTACGAATCTATACCCACAGAATCAATAGAACCTTTTATACTTAATTTTGCAAAGGCTGAGGCATCTTATCTTTCAGAAAACTTCAAAAATTCCGTTATCTACTACAACAAGTGTTTTTCAGAAAAACCCGAACTTGTCGATAAAGTAACGGAAGGTTTTCAGAGAATCCTGAAAAAAAGAGATGACCTTGCATATGTGAACTTTGCACTTGCTTCTATTTATCTGAAAATCGATAACATTAAAGAAGGGCTAATACAACTGGGAAAAGCAAATGAACTGAACCCGAAACTCTCCGACAAAATTTTGCATATTCTATACGAACTGCTTAGAAAATTCCCCGAAGAACCACTCATAACCAAGGAACTCTTAAGATCCTTAATGATAAACGGTTCCTATGAACAGGTAATAGTTGAATGTGAAGATGCAATCGAGAGATTCCCAAAAGAGACAACTGGATTTGTTTATCTTACACATGGACAGGCAAGTTTAGAAAAAGGACTTTTAAAACAAGCATCACTATCAATAGTTCACGCTCTTGATATCGATGAAACGCTTGCACCACAAGCGCTAAAATTGCTAAAAAGGGCAAATATACTGGATAGGAAGAATGCTGTGGTGAAGTATGGAATAGCAAAAGCTTATATAGCAGCAAAGGAATACGATAAAGCTGCATCGCAATTCTACGAAATTACGAAATTCGATCCTACGAAAATTGACAGGTCGATACAAGAACTCAAAAAAATAATAGAAATCGACAGGGTAAATGCAGCAGTTCATTTCACCCTGGGCAGTTTATATTTGACGCAGAAACAAGTAAAGAAAGCAATCGTCGAATTAAGATCTGCTTCCGAATTAGGTGATTCCTTTATTGACAAAGTCATTGGTAAACTTCATTTCATAGAAAAACACCATTCTGTTTCTGAGGTGCATATAAACCTTGGTGAATTGTATACACGCAAGAAACTCTATTCAAAGGCAACGCACCATCTAATGGAAGCATATAGACAGGACAAAAATCTAGCGGAACGATCTTCTTCCAATCTTAATAAAATCAAAAATTTAGACCCCCGAAATATATTCGTTCTTTATGCACTTGCCGAGATCGTCGAAAAAGAGGGCGATATTGTAACCATCATATCTACTTACAAGACCATACTCGGAATAATTCCAGAAGAACTCAAAAAGATAAGACAACAAGTGCAGAATTTGCTCGAAAAATATCCAGATGAGATCGAACTTCAGTTTTTCTATGCAGAACTTCTTTCACTTAGCAAAGAATCGTCAAGAAGTATCGAAATACTACAATCCATTGCTAACCAATATCCGGATAGAGTTTCCGACGTACGTTCTTTGCTAAAAAAGATGTCCGACAATGGGGATATGGAAGCAACTTTTTCTCTTATCGAATATTCAATTCAAGAAAACAAGCATGCTGACATTCTTCCACTCTTACGGGAATTTCAAAACGATTTCTCTTTTCACAACCGAATTATCACTCTACTTAAGAATCACATAGCTCAAGAATCGGAGCACCCAGAAATAGTTGAATTCCTTGCCCACTTTTTATACCTGAGAGATGATTGGCAAGGTTTAAAACAAATATTGTCTCGAGCCTTGCCAAAATCGAACAGGGAACTCCAAATCCCTCTTCTTCTTTTAGAATTTCTTCTACATTCAAAAGAGAGAGTTCAAACAGATTCAACAAAGAGAAAATTAGTAAAACATTTGGGAGAAAAGCAATTTTACTCATCTCTAAGAACTTTGTCTAACGAGAAATCCGAATTTCAGCTTAGAAGACTGAAATTTGCAAGAACTAAATCTCCTGAGATTGAATCTCTTGTCTTGGAACAAGCAGAGCTTCTCAACCAACTGAAAAGACCAGATGAAGCAATAAAACTTCTGTCGAAATCCTTTGCATTAAAAAAAGATGCCTTGGCAGCCAAATATATTTCTGCAAAATCATTTTCCTTAAAAAACAACCCTGTTCGAACTATCGAGATACTGAGAACCATTTCTATTCCCTCTGATAAAAAACTCAAGAGAAAAATGCTACTTCTTCTATCCGCATCCTATGAGAAAATAGGTGATTATGGCAGCGCACTTGTTACATTAAAAAGGTGTGACGCTGATCTGCAAATCGACAGAAGAATTAAATATCTAAGTGAAATGGCTGTCCTTTCCGATACCAGGACAGGTTTTCCAATAATCTCAACTTAAACTGAAATTGCCAAGACTTTGCAAATCAAATGCAATAATATTTTGGAAAATTACTATCCCATTATAATGATACTGTCGAGAAGTGTGAAAAGATATGAAAGAAACCACAGAGCACACAGAGAGAACATTAGTTCTCTCTGTACTGAAAATCCTTTAGAATTACATTTAGGAAATCCAAACTGTAAGAAATATTACATATGTGGTTCCCCTGTGAAATACACTGAACTTCTGACCATTCTCCTATTTCACCGGGCGAATCTGTGCGTCAGTTTTTCACAGAACCCATAATTTCAAAAGGAGAAAATATGAATGAAAATGACAAACCAGACAATGATCTGAAAAACATAATTCAATCTTTTGAAAAAAGAACAAAACAAATAAGCGAGGAACAAAGAGAAGCAAGAGAAAGGTTCGTGGTTGCTTTGAGTGAACTTAGCAGGCAGTATGATCTGCTGAGGGAATGGACCGAAAAAAGTAACGCTGAATTGAAAGGTTTTTTTGAATCCCTTCCCGAAAAACAAACAGATGACAAACTGCTTGATGCACTTAAGGGTATTCTTGAGAAAGCAGATAAAATCCCCCAGCAAACTATACCCCTACTTGGAGCTATTGAACAAGAAATAAAACATCTGTCTCTCAAAATAAACGAGCCGAAAGAAAACAAGCAGATACTGGAAGTAATTTACTCCATCAATGAGAAATTGGAAAAATCTTCACAAGCCTATGCTGAAATCATTCAATCATTTAAAACAGTGATAACCGAATCCTTCGAAACACTGGGCGAGCGGAAAGAATTAGACGGTATATTGAACGAAATTTCTGCAATTTCGGAAAAAATCGAACAGATACCTCGTGAAGCAGCAAAGTCAACTAGGTTGACTGAATCCATTGATAATTCAATCAAGCACTTAATAGAACAAATTGGAGAACTCTCTACCACAAACACCGAAACGAGAACATCCATTATGTCTCTAACTTCCAATCTCAATGAAACAATAAATAGTTTATCGAGCACGCTCACTAATACTATGGATACGATTGTGAAAAGCGGAAAAGAAACCACCGAAGAACTCGGATCAAAAATCGAAGACGCAAACTCCAAATTGGGTGAAACATTAAAAACTTTAAAAGACAATCTCTCCACCTCCATCGAAAACATAGAAAAAACTCTTCAACAAACTCTTCCAAGCCAATCTTCAATTCTTGAAAAAATAGAATCTTCTTTCTCCAGTTTTACCGTTATGGTATCGAAAATTAGTAATAAAATGAACGAACTTACTGTGAATTTAGAAACTTTGGCCAAGAAACAGGATATCATTCCAGCTGTAATTGATCGAAGGGGCGAAGGCATTGAAGAAAAACTAACCTTAATTCTGAACAACAACAAAGCTTACGGTGAAACTTCAGCAGAAAGCTCAAATGAGATCAAGAAACTCCTATCAGACATTTCTACGGTTCTTGGCAATCAACTCAAATCTCTGGAAAAAATCTTAATTGAAAGCAGTTCGAGTAGAGAAAAAGAAACCGGGATGCTATTAGAAAAGCTGACACTTATTCCCAGCGAAATTGGCAAATACTATGAATCAAGCAAGCAATTGTTCGATGCAGTCAAAAATTCAGAAACCAGTATGTCAAACATCTCAACTAACATTGAAAACCTTACCAACAACTTGATAGAAAATGAAAAGCGCAGAAAGGCCCAGGAATTGCTACACAGCGCACAAAACCACTTGAGTCGAGGAGTTATTCTATTTTATAGGGGTTCCCTTGGGGCAGCAGAAAGAGAAATACGTGAAGCACTAAACTTAAAGGAAAATTTTGCAGAGGCTTACCTTAATCTTGGAATGGTTCTTGGTGAATCCGGTGATACGCAGAAAGCCATAGAGAACATAAAAAAAGCTCTTGAAATTGAACCAGGTTTACAGGAAGCTTACAATAACCTGGGAGTTATTCAACTCAAAAGTGAACTGTATGAAGAGGCATTGGAATCCTTTAATCAGTCCATCGAATCAGGTTTCAAGTACCCTCAACTATACATAAATATGGCAAAGGCTCTTATAGGATTAGAAAGAATCGATGATGCTTTGTCCTCTGTGAAAAAAGCAATAGAAATCGACCCGACAAATGCAGATGCGAAACAATTACTGTCTAACTATGAACAAACCGTTGATTAAAACCAGAACCATAAAAAAAATGTAATTTCTGACTACTGTTAAATCCTATTAAGTAGGAGGTTTTCTTGGATGATATAATAGATAAATTGAAAAAGAAAAAAGAAACATCCAGTATGGACCCATCACCGCTAAAACAATTTTTCGTGCAAAACGAAGATGATGAAGCAGTCGCTGAAAGTGAAACTGAGGAGCCTGAACTGGACATAAAGCAGCTCGGCAAGAAATCAACTGACATACCTGTTGAAAAAAAAGCCGAAACTGTTACCGAAGAAGTTAAGGAAAACATTCCAACCTCAGGCATCAGAGAGTTTTCTTTCGACGAGCTTGAAAAAAGCCCAGTATCGAAAACTCCCAACGAGCCAATCAAAGAAAATGGAACAACATTTATAGAAATACGATCACATAACTCTCAGAAAATAAAACACGTTAAGCTCATTGTTGCACTTCTCGAAGCAGACCAATATGATATCGCGCATCAGGAAATCGACAAACTCAAGAACAGTTTGGAAGAATAGCAATAATCCTTCGCTGTTCTCTACAACCGGGAAGGTTGCAAAACTCCATCTTAAGGAAATACTATGATAGGCAAAAATGCCATTGGGTTTATTGTAAAATCTCCAGTCAAAGTAAGTAATGCAGAAAAATTGCAGGTGACTTTTTGCTGTGAAGAACCATTTTCGAAAGGATTCGCAAACTCGACAATATACAAAAATGTTACCGCAGCATCTGATTGTAACTTTACAGGAACCACGGAGTTCTAATTTTATGTTCGATCTATTTCTAACTCAGATTGAAACCATAGGTCAGGAGCGAAGTAACTATATCTCCTTCCTCAAGAAGGAAATTGCCAATCAAGAGACCTTTTTTATGGATATGCATCTGCTGAAACTTATAGCAAACAAAATTAGTATTCCCCAGGATATTGTAACCTTCTTCGCTCAGGAAAACTGCCAGATATTCTTTGAATTTTCGATGAAACAGCAAAAGAACCACACTTCTTTCTTCAACAAGCTCTATCGCTTGGATCCTAAAAAACAAATACAATTGCAGCAGACGAATAAGTACAGAAAAATGCTTTTCGAAACCTACGCGAATGTTCTAAAATATGAACCACACGCTGCTTTTCTTTTCGAAATAGCTTATATCAACATAGCATCTTCATTTATCAGGGAGTTTCTACAAAATGAAACTTCCAATAAACTCAAAAAAGAATTGGTGTTTATGAAAAAAGTCGTTGAATTCATCAGAGACTTGAGGAGTGAATTATCAAAGTCTTTTACATTACCTATTGAATTCCTGGAGTCCTTGATTGATCAAATTACTTATGCTTCAACGTCTCTGCATCCACTGAGCGATTTCGAACCTCTCTTCCTTTCGGTGGGCTATCCACTATCTCTTTTCGAGCAAATTCACAGCATTCTCCTAAATTATCTTTCCCATCAGCAAATCGAGGAGCTCTGCAATTCGATTAATTCAGTTGCCTTACTAACAAAAGAAGATTTAAAGAAGTGCGGATTTTCCAAGTTTTCTTTCCCTTCAGCAAATGATCTAAACATTCTTATTAAAAACCTGACAAAACAAGCTGAACGCAGTGAAATTCAACTCATAAAAAATGATAAAGAACTCTCTTTGATTGACCATCGTGTTTCTGAGCAAACGAAAAGAGTAATTAAAGAAAAGACACACTTAATTTCGAATACTATTGATGGGAAAAACAAGAAACCACTTCTTGAAGCGAGTTATAATATTTCCGAAACACTTTCTAATATTGAGAAGATATGTCTGGACTATATTTGGCATCTGAAGGATTTTGCTAAAAAATCTTATAACTTGAGTCAGAAAATCGAATCCAATCGCTCACTTCAAAGAATGAACAAAGATTTCCTTGAAGAATTTCTCAATCAACAGATCTATAGAAATAGAAGTACAATTTCAAAGCTTGGAATTGAGTTTTTAAGGTTTTCCCCACTTCTAAACATTGCCAGTTCAAAGATTGAGAAAACCGTCATCCAAAAGACCATTCTTCTCTATAATAAAGCAGAAAGGAAAGAAATCAAGCACCCAGAGAAAACAAGAGAACTTCTTGCCACCTACTCGGAACTTGGTAAGACAAAATTCCATCCCAATGTTAGGAAAATTCTTACAGAGTACAAGAGAACAGGAGAGAAATTGCTTTTACCTCTTCTCTTAAATACAATCTTACAGAAAAACATAAGACAATGGCCCATTTCCACTAATATAACAAGCATGTCTCAATCACAACTCCAAAACGAAGCTAACTTCTTTGGACTTTATGCAATACCAAAAGGTAAATTTTTGCATTTCTCTCAAACAGGACAAGTCAGGACCAAAGGCTCCACCGTTTCCAAAAAAATGTATGATGAATTAGCAGCAGTCATGGAAAAAAGATTCAGAAAGGTTGTAGCTGTTCTCATATACGATATACGAGGCTCAAGTTTTATGACACTTAAACTGCACAATGCAGAACGAGAGCAGATGATTATAAAATATTTTCACACAACAATGGCTAAAATTGCAAAGAAGTTCGGAGCTTTTCTACTTAAAGATATCGGAGATGGTGGTATTATTTGGTTTGGCAATAATTCAAAAGATCTTTACAATTCAATTTACAGAGAATCGATGACAAAGAAATTTAAGAAACTCAGACATTCCCTGCTTAGCGAAGAAGGCTTGTTTCTCCAAAGTTCTCATGATAGTTCTGAAAAGGCAATTCTGTGTGCTATTGCAATGGTTAAGGCAGCAGAAAAATTCATAAAGGATAACTATGTGAAATACAGAGATTGGTTTTCAGATATAAAAGAAAGGGAGCTCCTTGTTGAAGGAACAACATATGCTTTACTGCCGCCAATGTTCCGTTCTCTTTTTAGACTCGGTATTGGTGTTTCAAGTGGACTTCCATCTTCTGACATTGCTATTGGACCAAATGCTTTCGGTGACCCGGACCTCAGAGGTTTGCTCGTAAATGAGGCGAAATTTTTATCCGAAGGCAGAAATCCTGAAAACTCAGTAATTCTTGTCGACCACGATACAGTTTTTAACTCACTGCTGAATACTTCAAAGTTTACTCTTGGAAATATAGACTTAGCAATCTCAGACAAAGATGAAATGATAACAAAAGTGGCACAGATCGTTAAGAAAAAACTCGAAGGGGGTGAACTAAATTTCTATACGAAGAACTTCATTGCAGAACCATACGAAATACTATCCCTTGAAACGTTCGAAACCCTAAAATATACTCCTGTTCCATTGAATCTCGACGAAAATGGTTTACTGTACAATAAAAAGGGAGAACAGGTGAAAATCGTTTACCAGGTTCGGTTTACTTAAATTATGACAAATAAAGGCAAGGTTTTACTCTGGTTAAAACAAACTGATATTTCAGAAAACCTTCAGAAACAATTAAGCAATATTACTTTTGTAAGAACCTTGTATAAAGCCGAACTACTCGCCCTTGCGCCAGGAAGTGATATACTCTTAATTCTTGTGGAAATCAATCCATCAAATTCTAATACAGGAATAGATATAATAGGCGACATCAGAGGAATTTGTAGAGAAGTTCCAATAGTGGTTTTTTCGGAACACCTCTCCCCCGATATAATCAACAAAATCATTCCACTTGATGTTTACGATTACATTATTGCACCGTTTACCGCAAAAAAAATTAGTGGTATACTTACCGAACTGACAAACAAAATCAAAGGTAAAGAAAATTATAACCTGCTTTACAACCTATCAGAGAAATTCGAGCAGCTGTCAGTCGAAAATGAAATAATAACACTTCTTAATACAACAACAGACTTAAAAACCGTTCTGAAAATAATTATACAAAAGGCAATAACTTTGGTCAATGTTAAGGCAGCTTCAATACTTCTTTTCAATGATGCAAGAAGTAAACTTGTATTTAGTGCAACATATGGTGAAAAATCAAGCACGATAAAAGGAAAGGAACTTAGCATTGGACAGGGTATAGCTGGATGGGTGGCAAAACATGGTGAACCAGTTCTTACAAATAATGTTACAGCAGATGAAAGATTTTATAACGGTATTGACAGAACAAGTAATTTTATCACAAGATCCATTCTTTGCGCTCCAATAGAAGCCGAAAACACAATTCATGGAGTGATCGAACTGGTTAACAAACTTGAAGGGGATTTCGTCGATGCTGACCTTGAAAAAATCGAAACACTTGCTTTCTTTGCTGCTTTTGCGCTGCACAAATCGAATTTGATAAAGAGAGAGAAAAAACGTGTAGAAGAAATTACATTGCTTTTCGAAATTGGTACCTACCTTTCAAGTATGCTTGATCTGGATGAACTTCTCCAGCAAAGTGTGCAGCTCATTCGAAGAAGCTTTGGGTTTTACTACATAGCAATCGCTCTTGTCAATTCCGAAAAACTCATACTTGAATTGAAGAGTTTCGACAGTGAAGAACAAGTTACCCCAAAGAGAAGACAAGTGCCAATAGATAGAGGACTTATGGGTTCTGTTGTAAAAAGCGGCATACCTTTGAGAGTAGGAAATGTAAAAAAAGATAAGCGCTACCTCAAGGGAATTGGCTGTGTCAAATCCGAAATGGTTATCCCTTTGAAACGGAAAGACACGATCCTTGGTGTTATGGACATTGGAAGCAAAAAACTTAATGCATTTAATCATACTGACCAGGTCCTTACTGAGCAGATTTCAAGATTTCTCTCAATAAGTATTGAGAATGCAATGCTTTACAAGAAAGTTGGAATGCTTGCATTAATTGACGACTTGACTGGATTATACAATGCTCGGTACTGTCATATTACGCTTGCGAAGCTTAATAAGAAAAGAGAATTGCCATTCTCGATAATTTTCCTTGACCTTGATTTTTTCAAACTTGTAAACGATCAATTTGGTCACCAAACTGGCGGCGTATTACTAAGAGAGGTTGCTGATATTTTGAAACAGCTATCTGGTAAAGGTATAACCACAATTCGCTACGGTGGTGATGAGTATGTCGTCATCTTATCCGGAATTAAAAAGGAAGCTGCAATGAGGGTTGCGGAGAAAATTGCGGAAACTCTTAAGAGAACAAAATTTCTTGCAGATTTGAATCTCAATTATCACATTACTGCTAGTCTTGGAATATCCTCTTATCCTTCCGATGCAACCAATGGTGAAGAAGTTCTGAGATTTGCTGACAGGGCAATGTACTGGGTGAAAAACCATGGCAGAAATTCTATTAAAGCATATGACCAGGATGTAAGTGACTTAAGTGAATATCCACTATAATTTACTTATTATTGGATGTCCAATGTTGCTGTTCCCATTGATTCAAACATTAAAGGTTAAGACTTCCAACACCAAATTTGATTTTACTTGACTTTGGCTTAAAAAAGCATTATACTTGGACGAAAAGGAGGTTTAGACCTGAGGACTATGAAGGACAACTATAAAATATTGGATGTTATTGCAACGGGTGGTATGGCAACCATATACAAGGCAGAACAGAAAAGTCTATCAAGACCTGTAATAATAAAAAAACTCCACCCCCACCTTGCGACCGATACAGGGCTGGTTAAAAGGTTTGAAAGAGAAGCCCAAACACTTGGAAAACTCAACCATAAGAATATTGTCGAGATTATCGATTTCTTTAAATCCAAGGGGGATTACTTCATTGTCCTGGAGTTCGTGGAAGGAAAATCATTGAAACATCTAATTAAGGAAACTAAATCACTACCCGAAAACATTGCGAATTACATATTGATACAGGTGGCTATGGGGTTGCAGATAGCTCACAAAAAAGGGGTTCTTCACAGGGACATAAAACCTGCAAATATTCTTTTAGGCATAGATGGAAAGGTAAAAATCTCAGACTTTGGTCTGGCTCTTACACTTGAAACTACCGAAATTACGGACCCCGGAGCAACCATTGGAACACCCGCATACTTGGCACCCGAACTGCTGAAAGGAAAACGGGCAACTCCCAGAAGCGATATATACTCCCTTGGTCTCACTTACTACGAAACATTAACCGGAAAAAATCCCTTTCAAGCTAATAACAAGTTTGAGACTATGAATAATATCCTTTACAAGAAAGTCCCCACCTTGAAAATTGCCAACACGGAACAGAATAAAACCATAAGCAGGATAATAAGTAAGATGACTCAACAAGAACCTGAGGACCGATATGCAACCGTTAATGCAGTAATCCTGGAACTTAAAAGTCTCAGCACTATTAATCAAAAGCAACTCGCAGAATTTCTTTTAAATCCTTTTCAAACAAAACATGTAAAGGAAGTTAAGCAAAGAACATCAAGAGGATATATTGTTTACTTTTCCCTACTAATATTCACAATCCTCGTAACACTTGCTATGCACATTACCGCGAAGAGATTACGGTATCTCAACTCCAAATTTGATTACCCGCATATAAACAATTCCCACAACTATGTTCATACAGATAGTTCATTAACTACTATAATTAAACCACTTACAGAAATGAATTCAACAAAGACACTGAATAAGGACAACAGTGAAACTCTTAATACAAACCAGGTAAATATTATGTTAAAACCCGATTCTTATGGATTTCTCAAACCCCTTATCAAACCCTGGGCGAACATCTTTGTAGACAATCTCCCTTACGGTACAACACCACTTTCAAAACCTATTAAACTGATTTCCGGCAATCATCTCCTGACCTTAAAACATCCAAACAGGGAACAGCTGACAAGAACCATTACTATTGCCGAATCTGAAACATTGAGTTTATCTATAGCTCTTCAAGAAACATTTGGATTCTTGAAAATTTCAGTCAAACCATGGGCAACGGTCTATATCGATGGAGAAAATATTGGCATAACACCAGTTGCAAAACCGTTCCACATTTCATCCGGTGAACATTCATTAGAACTCGAAAAGGATGGGCTAATACTTTGGCACGAAAAAATAAGTATACCTCTTGGAGATACACTAAAGAAAACTATAAACCTGGAAAAATAATAACGTCTTTTTTATTTCTGCTTATAACTACTGCACTCTTTGCACAGGAAACAAGAAAAGAACAATTGAATAAAGCAATGATTCTCTATGATGCCGGAAAATACGAAACAGTTGTTGAGATACTTGAGAAATTCGTAACCGACACCACAATTACGCTCAAACAGGAGATCAATGCACGCACATATCTTGCTTTTTCATTTGTAGCTCTTGATGACAGAACAAAAGCAAAACTTCAATTTGTCACCATTTTAGAAAAGGAAAAAGGATTCTCACTCAATCCCGAATTTGTATCACCAAAGATAATGGAAGTTTTCAAAGAAGCTGAAAAATCACTAAAAAAACCCCCAACAAACAATGTGATAAAAATCCAGAGAATGCCACCGAACGCGACACAGTGTCTTGTCAAAAGCAGCCTATTCCCCGGGTGGGGACAGCTAACAAGAGGAGAAACTAAAAAAGGCAAGGTGCTTATGGGGAGCTTTGCTGCCTCACTTACAGCTTTAGCCCTCTCCCAACTTGCCTATCTTTCTGCAAAAAACTCCTACGAACAAGCTGTCACGAAATCCGATATAGACTACCAATATTCAAGATACAATTTTACATATAAAACGCGATACATAGTCTCTGAAATTACTCTTTTCCTATGGATATATTCCATAACTGACATATTCTTAGGAGAACCGGAGCGCAGTGCAGAATGAGAGCACTGATAATACTTATGATCCTCTTTTTTCTTAGATGTGCACCCGATGCTCCACATAAACCCACTCTTCCCGGCAGTATCACGGGAGATGTATCAACGCTTTTTGGTTCAAAACCGCTGGATGGAGCCGAAGTCCAGTTATTTCCGAATCAACTTGTTGACTCAACCGATGATATGGGTTATTTCGCTTTCAATCTCCTTTTGTCCGGTACTTATATGATAACAATCTCAAAAAACCAGTATGTTGAAAAAGTGGAGACAACTTATATCGATGAAAGCGAAAATAAAACGATGAAATTTGAGCTGAATGGTAAACCAATAGTTCAGGATTACTCGGTATATTCAATTCATTCGACGAATGGTTTTGAGCAATTTAAAGTTATCTTCGCGCTTTCCCTTTACGATATGGATGCCTTCGTTGCTGATTCAGTGATGGCTGAATCAAACAATGAGAAGTTACGACTCACCTATCAGAACGGAGATACCTTAAGCTTTTACAAAAAAACCTTGATTTATAGCGACCTTACAACAGTGGACACCATAATTGGGATTGCTTTCGATTTCTGGGTAAAAGATATGGGTGGGACATTTAGCGATACGGTTTCTTCGGAACTTGATAGAGTCATCGATAAACTTCCTCAAATCGTATATCCCGTTTCCGGCGATTCATTAAGTTTAGGTGATACACTTAAATGGAGTTCTCCGTATCTTTGGTACTACACTTTTGTTATTCTCAAAATTTGGGAAATCGGCTCAACCATAGAAAATCCTGAATGGATAAGCGATACTCTGCAGATTACGGATTCAACCTACGTCTTCAATGCGCAAATCAAACAAGGAACATATAACTGGGCAGTAGAAATAATAGACAAACTAAATAACTCATCGAGAGCCATTGCCTGGTTTTACCACTAACAATGACCAAAAATAACTTAGAAAAACATATTCATAAAAAGGAATTTCTCACGCTGTATAATGTCAGTAAGATACTGAATTCAATTTCTGACCTTAACACTCTTCTTCAAAAAATTATGGACCTTGCAATCGAAACAACCGGTGCTGGAAGAGGATTCCTGATGCTTACACAGGACAAAAAACTTGACATAAGTGTTGCCAGAAAAATGGACAAGAAATCTCTGAAAAAACCCTCCATGCTTTCCAGAACGATAATAGATAAAGTGCTTACAAAGAAAAAACCTATACTTACAAGCAATGCTGTTTCCGATCCGAGATTTTCGAAATCCGAAAGTGTAATTATGTTCAAAATTCTTTCTATTCTCGCTGTTCCTTTAATGAATAAGAAAAACTGCATAGGCCTTTTATATGTGGATGCAAGAACGCAGAAAAATGTTTTTAGCAAAAGCAGCCTTGCATATCTCACTGCATTTGCCAATCTCGCAGGTATTGCAATAGAAAATGCAAGGTTAAGAGAAAGTCTTTCAACTGAAAATATTCGTTTAAAAATGCACCTTAAATTATCTGCGGGATTCGAGGAAATTATCGGCAGTAGCTCCGAAATAAAAAAGGTTGTACATCTTATTCACAAGGTAACCGACAATGATGTTCCCGTCCTAATACAAGGAGAAAGTGGAACCGGGAAGGAGCTCATCGCAAGAACAATCCACAAATTTGGACCCAGAAAAAATAGTAAATTCCTGGCTCAATATTGTGGAGCACTTCCGGAAACTCTTCTTGAATCCGAACTCTTTGGTTATAAGAAAGGTGCATTTACAGGAGCACATTCCGACAAAAAGGGATTATTCGAAGAAGCAGACGGCGGAACATTTTTCCTGGATGAAATTGGCGAGGTCCCTCTCCCAACTCAAACTAAGTTACTCAGATTCCTTGAAGAGGGAACAATAAGAAGGTTGGGTGAAAATGTCGAAAATAAACTCAATGTCAGAATTATCTCTGCTACAAATAAAAAACTCGAGGCAGAAGTATCAAAAGGAAATTTTAGGGACGACCTTTATTATAGACTAAAAGTCGTGCAGATTTCTATTCCACCTTTAAGAAAAAGAAGAAAGGACATCCCTCTACTCATAAACCATTTCCTCAAAGAATATGCACCTGATAGAAATATCAAACTAGCTCCCAATGCTATGAAAAAACTGTGTACCTATTACTGGCCTGGAAATATCCGAGAATTGCAAAATGCCATTTCCTTTGCCGTTGTGATGTCTGGTGGAGACAAAATCATTGTTGATGACTTACCTCCGGAAATTTCCTCAAAAACACAGTTTCCGCAAATAAACTACGGAATGAGTATTGCAGAAATGGAAAAGGTTCTTATAAAACTAACCATTGAAAAATTAACAGGGAATCGAAAAGAGGCTGCAAATATTCTTGGTATAAGTCGAAGAACTTTGCAGAACAAGATTAAAGAATATAAAATCAAATTGTAGCTGGTAAATTGCATATTAAGGTAATTGAAAAAAAATATGGAAGAATATGAAAGAAGTGTAAACTAATTGTGCACAAATCCTCGACGCAATGTCATTCCGAACTATGGGTTGATAACCGTTTACCATGATGACATTCAAAAATGGCTATATTAAAAGAAATATATGGAAACATTTTCACAGAGTCAAAGTTAAAACAAGGAGCTTTAATGAAAAACCTTTTTCTTATATCAATCCTACTAATATCAATTGTTAACACAGTCAGTTCCCGTGATTGGTTGGAATTCTTGAACAAGAATCCAGGGAAGCTAAAAAATCATGTGCGCGAGCAGGAGATGAAAATATTCGAAAGAGATCCTCTCGCGAGGAAATATATTTCTCAACCCTCGAGAAGGGATATACTTGGAAGGAAATTTTCCAAAAGGTTAAAGACGATGACTCCCGAAGCAGCAAGACAGATTCCCGAAACACTTTATGTACTTGTTTTGAGAGTGAATTTTCTAGTTGATTCCACAACCTTAACAACGGGGAACGGCAAGATGGTTCTTGAACCAGACACTACTTATGGTCCAGAGTACGATAAAAACGGTGAAAGAAACCTTTACTATGAGCCACCGCACGATTCACTGTATTTTCACTACCAACTTGAAGCACTCAGAAATTACTACTGGGACGATTCAAATCACAAACTATGGATCGAATGGAAAATTGTTCCCGAATCAATGGACTCTTCGTATACAGTTCCGCATAAAATGACATACTACGGTGACCCCTATAACTTTGTTAGTGGACTCTTCAATTTACTTAAAGACGCAATTGCGGTTGCCGATACTGATTCACAGGCAAACATAGATTTCTCGAACTTTGATTCCTATATTATCTTTCACGCAGGCAGTATGTGGCAGACGGATTGGGGTGATAGTCCATATGACCTCGCCGCGGTCTATATAGGCGGTGCCGAGTACTTCTTCGGTGAACCCTTATTTGCAAATAACAGAACTGACACAATATCGGATGCGGTGATCTACTGTGAAACTGCAAAACAGGATGGAATTGCCGCATTCATACAAGGCGGATTCGCACATGAATTAGGTCATCAAATTGGTCTACCTGACTTTTACGATACTTCCGGTAAGACAATGGGTGTTGGCGGTTGGGCGCTTATGGGAACAGGAAACTGGAATCTCGATGGACTCGTTCCACCACACCATGCAGCATGGAATTCCATATTCGACTACAGTATTCACCCTCACACATCCCCCCACGATAAACTCCAATTTTGCAAACCTGTTACGATTGACCATGACACAACAGGTATTCCGGTTTCTTTTCTAGGCACAACAGACACGACCGAGAATGAAGTAATCAAGGTTCCTATAAATGCAAATGAATACTACCTTATTACCAATAGATATACATATATGAATCCTGACACTTTTCATGCCTTTCCACCCGACACAATCAATGGAGTTGTTGTTGACTCCAATGGATTCAGAATATGGAAAAATGCCGTTCTGGTCAAAGTAGATGATTATGACATTTCACTTCCTCCGAAAACAAACAGCGGAGGACTTGCTATCTGGCATATTGACGAACAAAAGGTATCAAGCGGCTTCAATGATTCTACGAATGCAATCAATGCAGGAACACCTAAGGGTATCGACATGGAAGAAGCAGACGGTGTTCAGGATTTTGAAAAATCGTTCTGGGATATCTATGATATCGACGCTGCTTTCTACGGAACACCTAATGATGTTTTTTTCACAGGAGGAGTTAACAACGAATTTACTCCATATACTTCACCAAACACCGATGATAATTCAGCCTGCAAAAGCCATTTAAGGATTTTCAACATATCTCCACCTGGAGAAGTTATGACGTTTGATGTTGCATATGAGTGGAATGAAATAGGTTTCCCTTTATTCCTCAAGGATGGTTTCGATGTAAATTCCCCAATTTGTAGTGACATTGATAATGATGGTGAAAAGGAAATCATCGTAGGGACGGTGGGATATAGAGACACTATCGACACTATTGCGGGAAGATTACTTATTTTCAATAAGGATGGAACCACATATACGGGTGACCCGGAAGGAGTTGCAGCGGAATTTATCTCTGGAGGATACTGGTACTATACCTATTCAACCATTGGCATTGGTGATATCAATGGCGATGGTAATAAAAATATCGTCACAGCGGCTACGGATGGAAGAATATATGTATATGAATCAGACAGCATAATCGCCAATCGCATTCACCTTTTAGATACTTACCAAACCGGTGAAGCGATAATCACGACACCACTCATAGCCGATGTTGATGCCGACGGTATTGATGATATAATCATAGGTTCAAATGATATGAAACTCTACGGATTGAAATTCCTGAATGACTCACTTTCACTAATTCCCGGATTTCCTGTAATGCTGGGACATTGGATCTGGTCAACACCTGTTTTGGTTAACGATTTTCTCTATGTTTTCACAAATGACGGATTGCTCTATAAAATTAGCTGTGCTGGAGAAATATTGTGGAAGAAACTTGAAGAAAGCCTTAGTTTCACAGCTTCTTCGCCAGTCGCAGGAGATATGGACAGAGACGGGCAATATGAGATAATCGTATCGACAGGACAGGGAGAAGTCACCTCTATTAACGAAAATGGTGACATACAATGGAAACGAATTTTGAAGGATACAACTTTCTTTTCTACACCTGCAATATCCGATATCGATGGAGATGGATACCTCGATGTAATTCTCGCAGCTGGAACTAAGATACATGCATTCGACAAGAATGGAGCCCTTTTAAACGGTTTTCCAATCTCAACAGGTGATTCTCTTGATATACAATCCTCAATAACTATTGCCGACCTCGATGGCGACGACAAACTCGACATACTTGTTGGCTCACTCGATAACAGAATCTATGCATACAACTGCCAGGGACAGAAACTTCCAGGATTTCCTCTATCCTGTGGAGGAAAGGCATATTCAACACCAAGTATTGATAATCTCGATAATGACGAATTTATCGAAATCCTGGCATGTGCAGATTACTCCGGCTTATACGTATGGCAACTGCCATCAAACTACGTTTCGAAAAACGTAACCTGGCAATATATAAGAAAGGATGCAAAACACAATGCAGTTTTCCCTGATTCGCTTTTACCTTCAAAAACAGAAATCTTGCAACAACTGATCAGCAAAAAGAGCTTCTATGTTTATCCAAACCCTATAATCGGGAACAAAGCAACAATCCGTTACGAGCTTGGAAATGCTATTGACAATGTAACTCTCAGAATTTTTAACATCTCAGGAGACAAACTCAGGGAATTTTCAGGCAAAAATCAACAGGGATATAATGATAATGAAGTAAACCTCTGGGATATTGCACCAGGTGTTTATGTATGTCAGGTCTCAGTCAGGAAAGGGACAGAAAAGATTGTTTATAACAAGAAATTTGCAATTGTAAAATAGAAGAATCTCGAAGGTTAAACAAAATATATAATGTTAACTGTTAAGGAGAAATAGTGAAAAAAATAATGGTAGTTGCGATAATAATGTTTCTCACTACTACCTTGCTTGTTTCCAAGGAAACAACAGAGCCGAATACTTATCTGGGTAGCAGTTGGATAAAACAAGAAAAGAAGTCTATTCCAAAAGCAATGATGTATTCTATTATGGTTCCAGGATGGGGTGATATTTATGCAGGGAACAAGGGTACAGGAAAACTCCTTTTAGGTGCAGAGATTGCCATCTGGTTCGCTTACTTTGGATTCCAATACTATGGAAATATACAGAAGAAGGATTATATGCAATATGCTCATTCCAATGCCAATAGTAACCTGGCAAGAAAAAACGAAGAATACTATGATGCAGTCGAAGTTTACAGGACAAGCGATGATTACAATACATACATAAGAGAGGAGGCAAGAGACCTCTATCCTGACAATCCAGAGTTGCAAAACAAATACTTCGAAGAAAATGGATACTTTGGAGAAAATGAATGGCAATGGAATGCCAACGAATCCTTTATGAAATACAGACATCTCAGGGTTACTGCGAGAGAAACCTTCCAGAAAGCTGTTTTTATGACCGGTTTTGCCATACTGAACAGATTTTGTGCCGCAGTAACCTCCTCAAGGAATGTTAACAAACATAACAAGAGAATAGAAGAGATGCGTTGGGGAATTGAATTTCAATTAAACAAGGTCAGTCTGGTCTATAGATTTTAATTCAAATGACAGATAACACAGAACAAATGGCAGACTATAAGAATTATTCTTTTCGATTTGACTACTGTCTTCTATTCTCTGATTTCTGATTCCTAAAATGGAAATCCTGACTAAGATAGGTTACGCTGTATGTCACCAACTATCATCAAGAAGCATTTTCATAGATGCCAAGCAGTTACCCGTTTGCGCAAGAGATACCGGACTCTATTTCGGTTCATTATTATCCCTAATTTACATCCTCGTTTCAAGAAAAAGAAAAACTAATGCTATTCCTACCTCATCAGTGTCTTTTCTATTCGTTTTTTTTATGCTTCTTCTGGCAGTTGATGGTGTATCATCCTATCTCGGATTCAGGGAAACAACCAATGCTATTAGACTTGTTACCGGTCTCCTTGTCGGTATAACCTTCCCATTTTTTCTCTACCCACTTTTAATAGACAACCTAATGGTCAAAACAGAACAAAATAGCATACTCAAATCCTGGTACGAAGTTATTCCCCTGTTACTCCTGGTATTCCTATCCTTTTTACTCATAATGCGTTTTAATGTAAACCTATACCTTCCCATTTCAATCTTTCTAATAATAGGTATTCTGCTCCTTCACTATTTAATGATTGCCACATTGGTTAGCCTTTTCTTCTCTGATTTGTATTCGAAAAATAAAACGATAAAACCTTTACTGATTTTCCCTTCAGCTTTTGTACTATTGAATATTGAGTTTATAATCCTGACAAAATTACATAACCTTGTTAAATAGTGAGATAGGAAAACGATTTTTTATCTGTGTAATCTGTATTCATAATTTCGTTGATCATTTTATTCTGAAAGGAGGTGAACTTAATGGGAGAAGAAGAGAAGAAAAATATCGAACCAACCGAACCACTACAATCACCGACCGCAGGAACAGTATCTGGTGGTCTGAAGGCTCTTTTTATCATACTTGCGATTATTGTCCCTATAGTAGGTGTTATTCTTGGAATCATCTGGCTAACCAAAAAAACACCGGAAGAGAAAGCCCTTGGAAAACTTACACTTATCATAGCAATCATAATGTGGATTCTTGGTTGCATCTGTTGGTTTGCAGTTTTTGGACTTGGAATAATTGGAAATATGAGAGATTATAGTATGTTGCTTATTAATAACTTCGGGGGTTAGATTCAATAAAGGGTTAAGCCTTAACCAATATGCATCCGGAAACAAGCAGGGATGTTCGATTGTTCATCCCTGCAATTTCTTACTACTTACTATAGAAGGACCTCTATGAAAATTGTCCTTGCATCATCCAAAAAATACAAACTCCCCGAGCCCACAAGGCTTGCAGATAAATTGTCAAAGAGAGCAAAAAGGCAATAAAAATAGAGACATTAATATTTTAGAAGAAAAGGCATCCTCTTCCGCCATACTTAATTATTACTTCGGGTATTTCATCCGTTACCAGCAGTTTTGAAAACCTCTTGAACTCTCCTCTTTCTGGAATGCTGATTTTCACAGGTAAAGCCCCTTTTGCCCTCCCTCCAGAAACTGCGACATTCAGGAAATCCTGTTCAGCCTGCACCTGCTGCTGATACGCAATATTTTCTTCATACTCCTTCTTGGCTTTCTCTGAAGGTGTCTTTGCTATCACCATGCTGCTTGATGTGGGAAGTGCTCTTTCTGCTGTTGATGCCGAACCCTTGGATGAAGGTTTCCATTCCTTAACATTCCCCCCAAATTTCCTGTATTTGTATTCATCCGGGAGCCATAGACTCCAGGTAAGTTCACTTATGGGAATATCTGCTTTTGGAAGCTTAACCTTTACCTCTCCCCTTTTTTCCATCACCTCACCCTTTGTAAAGTAAACAACCTCAACCTTGAAGCTTTTCGCATTACCATATGCGCCTGTTGAGCGTTCAAGTTGAATTAATACCTCATTATCATCTTCACCTTTTGTAGGCTTCGCTGGCCTTTCCGAAACGAAACTACCCCATATTTCCGACTCTTCAGGCATTTTTAACTTAAGAAACTGTTTAAGATTATTGCGAACAGTATACACTCCCCGGGTAACCATTTTCCCTTCATCAGTCAAAAGCGTTGTGTATGATGCATTATCTATTGCTGCAATGAGCACCGTTAGATTCTCGTGCGTTGTTAGTTCAAGCGTTACACTGTAAGGATGCTTAATATACTTGAATGCTACAAGCACAGGATTCGGAGAAAGATTCCACACGGTTTGTGGAAGTTCTTTTATATCGATGGGCTCAACGTCACCTGTAAAATCAAGAGTTTTTATCTCAACACTTGTGAATGCAGAAACTCCTATCCATCCCCTTTCTCTTTCCACATCGTAAATCTCCAGCTCAGGAATAGCAAAAGATGTAGAAGTCTTCCCCAGATTTATCTCATAGTTTAAGTATAAAGAATAATCTCCTGTAACTCTATCTTTTGTCGTCACCATTACTTCCTGTTTGCCTTCCTTTGAATGCACCGAGTATTCACCTCCTGTTAACGAATTCAAGGATGCTTCGTTGGGAATCGAAAAAGCAAAAGAGTTTGTGCTACCTTTCAGAACAGAATAATCTATCTTTGAACTAACATTAAGCCGTCCCTCACCAAGTGAAAGCAAAGAGTAAACTTGCGCATAAATCTTTGCTTTGACCTCTTTACCAGTAAGAACAGGATTCATCCATTCAATTGTAAGATAATCCGTAGAAGGTATGATGCTCTTAATTGTAGTCTCTCCCCTTAATGTCTTCTCTGTTGTTTCTATTGAAGGGCTCACTTTCGCTATAACGTTCTTTCCTGGATATCGTATTGTGAAAGTTGAGAGTGCAACTTCTGGAATATACAGCGAAACTTTTGTTCCATTCTGTATTGCACTACCTTTCTTCACCAGCTTTACTTTAATATTGTGTATACCTTTTTTGTTTGTTATGAGATAAAAATAGTCATCTTCAATGACAATGTTTGCCCGTTTACCATCCAGCTTTGCATCTTTCAAACCTGCGGCAACATCAAAAAGAAGAATCTTCACCCACTTATCATCAGGCAAGTATAGTGATAGAAGTGCGTCGATCGCAAGTTCGTCCCCTTGAGGTTTTGCAGTATATTCTGCGCTTTGGATAACATAGTCTCTGGGAGGTATGGACTTGGAAGTATCGATAGCCATACTCTTTTCTATCAGCGCCTTGAATTCCTCCCACGGTATTGTAACCTTAGAATCGGGTATTGAAGGAAGCTCTTTTTCATCAGCACAAATACAAAATATCCCCAAAAGCATAAGAAAGACGAATAATGATAAAACTATCTTCATTTCTCCTCCTTTAATATTTAAAATAAAACCGCTCATTACTATTCAGACCTTTCAAGGTTAAGCCTTCAAAGATTCAACTATGTAAACCTCGACAGGTTCTTTTTTGCCCTTGACATTAATTGAAGGAATTGCTCTGGCATTTACTATATCTGAAATATCCTTGTAAGCCCTTTTTGATATGAGAATCTTAACACCCATTGCATTCGCAGCGGTCTGGAGCCTGCTTGCAAGGTTCACATTGTCCCCTATAACCGTATAGTCCAACCTCCTCTCCTTGGAACCTATATTTCCAACAACTGCCTCTCCGCTATTTATACCGATGCCAATCTCAACGGCTTTGTTCCCATTAGTTTCTCTCTTACCATTCATAAGACTAATATCCCTCTGTATTTCAAGAGCAGTTCTTACCGCCATTTCCATTGGGTTCTTCAAGAATAGCGGAGCACCATAAATAGCCATTACACAATCTCCGATGAACTTATCCAGAGTGCCCTGATATTTGAATACGGACTCCGTCATATATGTTAAATATCTATTCAGTACCTTAACTACTTCTTCGGGTTCCATAGATTCAGCCATCGGCGTGAAGCCTCTAATGTCGGCAAAAAGGATTGCCACCTTTCTTCTTTCTCCCTTTAATGAAGACATATATTTCCCCGGATTCTGAAAAATCTGATCGGCAACCTGATGCGATACATATCTTCTGAATGCCTCTTTAATCAATTTCTTTTCCTTCAGGCTTTTTGTCATCTCATTAAATGAAGTTGTCAGTAAACCTATTTCGTCATTTGAACTTTTCCTAACATAAATATCGAAATTACCCTCTGCAACGCTCTTAACGCCTCTTACTAAATTTCCAACAGGTTTTGTTATAAGATTTGCAAAAAACACAGAACCAATAACACCAATAATCAAAAACAAACTCGAAATCGTTACAATCGTAATCTGCACCTTTTTAAGTGCATTCTCAATCGACATTTTGGAGACACCGATATGAATCTCTCCAACCTTTTTCTTTCCTCCAAGAATAACAGGGAAACCGATGTCGAGTAAAGATTCATAATTGTAGATAATGGTTTTACTTTCAGGTTCGCTCCCCGAAAGACGACTTGCCCCTTCTGGAGGCACATATTCTTTGTTCCATAGGTCGGTGCTATCTGCCGCTCTAATGATACCATCGTTATCCACTATCACAGTATATCTGATACCTTCATTCTTCATTGCATCTGTCACCAGTTGTTTGAGATACAAATCATCTCCAAGCACAAGAGGATCTTCACTATTTAACCCAAGGTTTCGTGCAATGGCAAAACCTCTTAATTCTATCTCTTTCCTGATTGATTTCTGAACTTCGTTCTTAACCACATATCCGATAGAAAATGTAACAAGGGCGAGCAATAGAACAGTAAAAATGAGAATTTTAAGCCTAAGACTGATCTTCATACTTTGACATTATCGACCTGAATACTAATTTAGGTACATATTAAACTTAATTTTTCTTTTTTACGAAAAATACCGGTTTCTGATCTCTAGTGACTGCCTTGAACTTTTAACATTATGCAAGCTCCATAGACAGGTTCAACACCAACTTCTTTGCATTTAGCGAGTATATCGTCATCGTAAGTACCAGGTTGAAGCCATAATATGCTTATGCTATTTTCCTTACACTCGTCAATCAACGTATCCGTTGCTCTTGGAGGAATTACGGCAACCACTACCTCGGGTCTCTCCGGCACCTCACCAATCGATGGATAACATACCTTTCCATCTATCTCTTTGTATCTCGGATTAACCGGATATGTTGTCTTTCCATAATTTATGAGCGTTTTATAAATTTGATAACCAAATTTCTTTTTCCTCTGAGTTGCTCCAACCACTGCATACTTCATATACTTCTGTAATACTTCTGTTGGGTTCATTTTTCAAACTCCGCAATTGAGTTATTTGATACAAATGTATCCGTTTACTAAATTACATAGTTACTCAATTACATCTTGCCGAAATCCTTGAAGAGGGGCATAAGCCGAATTCTGTTTATATGGTCATCTATCTTTGCGACCTACCCGAGGGTCAAACGAGCAGGACTACTCTCCCCTCCTATTCGGTCTTGCACCGGGCGAGGTTTACCAAGCACTTCACATCGCTATGAAGCCTGGTGCGCTCTTACCACACCGTTTCACCTTTGCCTGTATCTTAAATAAGACCATCGGCAGTTTACTCTCTGTTGTACTTTCTGTCGCTTCGCAGCGCCTCCTGTAATGGAGCACCCTGTCCTGTGGTGTCCGGACTTTCCTCTCCGACAAATGCCGGAGCGACCATTTGCCCCTCTCCAAACACTACTTCAGTGTTACAACCTTCTCGGTTACTATTTTTTCATATGCCTTCACAACAACGAACCAAACACCGCTCTTATTTACTTTGATGCTTAAGTCGTGGCTGCCTTCGGAATAATGATTATTTATTTCTCTGACCTTTCTTCCGGACACATCATAAATACAAACCTCAATATTCGTTGACTTCGGCAATACAGAATAAATGCGAATGTTCCTTAGATTGCTTGTTATGTCGAATGATGCACGCTCAATTTCTTCTTTCCCGCCGTCTATTCCAACGTAATTCACTATTGTTTTTTCTATATTGCTGTAATTTCCCCAACCCCTATTATTATGACCTTTCACACGGTAATAGTAAATACCTTCAGGAACAGCAGTCAAGGTATAAAAAGTATCAGCAATTGATGAAGCAATCGTTGTTACTGAGCCAAAAAAAGGAACAGGTGATACGTCATCCACATAAAAACCTTCCTGCAATGTATTATCATCTGTTACTGCTCTGAATCGGATGTAAATTGCCTTATCAGCCCACGGTTCTAAACTGTATTTTTTGCTGACCCAATTTGCAGAGGAACTTGAGTATCGTTCATCAAGCTGGAACCATTCATTCAAATCCGTGGAAACCTCAACGACTGCAACATCGTAATTTGTTTCAAGATTATACCAACACCAAAAAGAAAGCGAATCACCTGTTTCTACAAGATATGGATACTTAGTTACAGCAACATTTGCAATGTTGTTACCCGAACCCGAAAACAGACTATGCGTTCCACTATGGTGTCTTGTGGTATTTAAACTGAATCCCGTTAACGTCCAGTTCCCTGTTCCTGATTCAATATCATCAAGCGCATAGGAATAGTTGTCCAGTTGGTCCAGCTGCCAGTAATCAGGATGCGTCCATTGAGGCAAAACAGGAGACCAATAAACTGTAAATGTATCTTGATAAGCAGAATCCGGTACAGAAAACGGAGGTGATGGGACATCTGGCAGCAGGAATTCTCTTATGCTATCCGCTTTCTGTGCGAGGAATAATGCTCCCTTCCAATTCTCATGTGATATATAATCAAGGTCTCCGGTAGGTTGATAAAACGAAGTTCCTATCTCTATTGTGAAACCAAGGGAAGAAGAACCTTTTAAATAGTGATGGTATCCATAAACCCATGTTCTTGTGGTTCCAGTATTTGGATAAAGACTGCCTGTAGCCTGATAATATCCGCTACCCATTCTATGAATTCTTGAAGCTATCCCCTGTGCAATTTGCTCGTATGCCGTACTATCCGGTGTTTTTGCATGTGTTGTCGAACTCGTATAAGCCCATGGCCATATTACTTCTTCCGCATAACTATGGTAGGAAACGTTTGCATTTATGTCATACTTTCTATGAAATTGCATCATTCCGTCAACAACATCTGCAAATCCTGCGTAAGCACCGCAAAAAGTACTGCTACTTGGATAATTCGTAATGGAACCACTGGGCGGCACAGAACACCAACTACCTTTTGGGTCTTCGTTTAGAGCACCATTATAATTTCTGTTAGGGTCTGTTCCTATATATCCCAGATAAGGTTTTCTGTTTTTTCTCCACATATTCCCACCAGGATAATCAAAGACGTATCCATCCGGATTGACAATGGGTATAAGCCATATTTCATTGTTGTCAATCAGATCCGTGAGAATCGGGTCTGACCCATATCCCTGAGTTAAAGTATCTGCATAGAATAGAACTGCTTCTATGGTAGCCCATTCCCTTGAATGGTGCAGTGCATCGAAAAGAATTCCAGGTTCCGTGGAATCTTCAACTTGCGGCGAGTCCGAAACCTTCAGTGCATATACCCATCTTCCTTCATAACTGGGTCCTATCGAATCAAGTTTACATAGTGCAGGGTAGGAGGAGACAAAATTTCTTAGTATTTGTGTTACCTCATCGTAACTATGATACTGTCCTCTGAATTTCTCCTTAAGCTGTTCCATATCCGTGCTTATTATCTCGTTATTTAAACCACTCACAACAACTTCACTATAATCTTTGCCAGGTATAACAATATCAAAATACTCACCGTATCTTCGTCCTGCAATATCAAGAGATTTTAGTTGAATTTTACTCAAGTTTCTGTAGTCTTCCGTATACACCCTGACAAGCATTTTATTCGTATTTCCAGTATTGCAAAGTAGCATTGCTACAAAAAACAAATTCAATACCATCACATCCTCCTTTTTTTCTTATAGAAGCAAAAAAACCACTAATTGTCAAGAAAAAAATATTCCTGAATCAACTGTAACAAACTATTATAGTTGTGGTTTATCTTGAAATTATCCTACTCTCCTATAATCTTAACGAGGACCCGTTTTCTTCTCTGACCATCAAACTCTCCATAGAAGATCTGCTCCCAGGGACCAAAATCGAGTTTTCCATTTGTTATCGCAACGACAACTTCCCTACCCATCACCTGCCTTTTAAGATGAGCATCACCGTTTTCTTCGCCAGTTCTATTATGCTTGTAGTTACTCAAAGGTTCGTGCGGCGCCAGTTTTTCCAACCACCTATCGTAATCCTCAATAAGTCCGCTCTCGTCATCATTGATGTAGACACTTGCCGTAATATGCATTGCATTCACCAGACATAATCCTTCCTTCACTCTACTTTTTCCTACTAATTCTTCAATTTGATTTGTGATGTTTATATATGCCCTTCTTGTCTTGGTTGTAAACCAAAGGTTTTCAGTCAGAGATTTCATTATTCACCTCCAATATCGTATGATACACATATCATAGTCAACGTGAGAAATTTTTCAGAAAAGTACCGCTTTTTTTACACAAAACCTTGATTCTGCATTGAAACCTACAAAGTAAATTCCACTTCTCTTTTGATACCATACTACTTCATCGCCCTTCTTTATCATCTTCTTTTTCAAACACCTTCCCGAAATATCATACAACGAAACCTCCCCGTCTGAACAAAATCCTCTTATCGTTAATGATTTTCTTTTAGACTTTAGCACAAAAGCTATACTATTGCTATTGGAAACTTCTTTTTGAGTTATAGCACCAGGCAGAAGATTCACCTGTTTTGTTGCTTCAATACTATCCCCATATGTATCAACCAGCAGACAGCGTAATTCATAATAACCGGGTTGCAAAGTGTCTGTATTCCAAACACCAAGTATCCCATTATAAACAGAAGAATGATGTGTGGAGTCAAATGCAACCCATAGTGATTCTCCAGATGCTCTGTAAAACAATGAATAATTATCGAAACCACCTGGTTGAAAAGGTCCATTGAAAACCGTAGCACTGCCTGAAACCGGAACAGTCTCATAAGTACTTGCAGTTGAGGGACCTGTCACTGCATCAACGAAAACAATAGAGGTATCAAGCGCCTGTGGAACATCTGGAATACTTGAATTGACAAGAACCATAATTGACGATCCCGTTGCCCATATGTTACCCAGCATAATCGATGAATAAGCTATAAACATTATACTGTGCTTACCTGAAATCACATCACAGGAGAGTGATGATAGAAAAATCATTCCGAATACATTGTCTGTTGTCTCTATGTGTCCTCCACTACCATCACAGAACGCATTCTGGACTAAATAACTGCAGTTTCCCATTCCAACACATTCCCCAAATATTGAACTTGTAATTTCAAGATATGAACTATCTGCCGGATAAAAACTCCAGGTATTGACATATGTATTTATTAGATGATAGGTTCTATCTTGAAGTGGTAATGTGAAATCACTATAAGTGAGTCCATTTACCAGTCCCGAAACACTCGAAGAGTCAGAGTTGAACATCAGCCCTGTTGTTCTTAGTTTCGAATCGCTAATTGTAATATCACTTCCAGCAAGAGGTATCATACCCCACATAACACCAACACAATTGTCAATTTCCGTCCTGTAAGGAATTCCCGAAACATTGCTCAGCGTGGAATCGAAAGTAAATCCATTAACCGTGTCTCCATCGGGAAAAATAAAATCTACAACCGAAGAATCAGGGAAAAAGAACCATACAAGCAAAGTATCAGTATCTTTGAAAGACGTAACACTTCTGTCGGAAATCAACCATTCCCCGGCAATGCTTACATTATCCAGTGAATCGATTGCATCGCCAAAAACGACTCCTGTTGTCCAATCTCTGTTATAAACATTCTTCCAGACGAGTTTTGAATTACCAATAGATGTGAGACCAATAGGAAAGTGATTAAATGTAGTTGAACTGTTTTTTACAATAAAACTTGCAGTATCCTGTATGAAAATATTAAAGTTATAAATGTAGTGCTGCAGAAAGTGCACCTGCGAACTATCGCAGTCAAACTTCCCGTGATTAAAAAGCGTGACATTGCCGTCAATGGAAAGGTCTGCATTGCGCAGAAGCATTACTCCGTCGTTGATTATGTAGATATCCATTGGTATGGAATAAGTTCCAGTAACGAATAGAGTTTCTGCCGTCGTATCCCCTATGATAAGATTATCCTTTCCTCTAAACTCAGCGAATCCAGTAATTGGGAGAGACCGAAGGTTGCGTTTCAAACTCGCATTTTGAAAATGCTGGGTTGCTTTGTAAGAAAATCGGGAATTTTTACCACTTGATAGAACATCTGTGCTTCTGAATAGTTCACCCACAGAAATCTCCTCACCATATCTTTCCGAAAACAACTGCATAGCCTTGTTAAATTCTTTCTGATGTGGTGCAGCAGACATCAATATTAATAAAATCGTTAAAAAACTCATCGTTTCTCCAAGTAAAATTGGGTTTTCTGAATCTATTGCCCGAATATGCCTATTTCTCTGAAACCTGTAATTCCGATATTTTCATCCTTCGCCTGCAGTTTAATATATCTTACTTTTTCTGAAAATCCTTGAATATAAAAGTAACCGTCTTTTTTGTCATTGGAAGCAACTACATTTCCCCAACTCGTTGTATCGTTCGATGCGTAGACTTCATACCCCGTTGTTGTGGGATTCCCAGTTACCGTCATTCCATACATTACAACAGCATCAATCGTATGTGTCGTGTCGCCAAGATCTACATAAAGCCAGCTCACATTTGTTGCCGTAAGAACAACCGCGTATGTCGGCCAGGGTCCCCATTTGCCATCGGTAGCCTTTGTAAAACTTTGAACATAAGCTTCGGCATAACAGTTCTTTCCCAGAGATAGTAGCTGATAGGGAGCATCAGGTATAATAGTTGTATCAGGGTCGCTTGCGTAAACAAAACCAAAATCGCTTTCACTTGGTGCGGTAATTTCCGCAACGGTCCTCCATTTTTTTACATATACTTCCGGCAGGACATAGGAAGGAACCGAAAAAGATGTATCACTTCCAACTTCTTCCCTCCAGAGATTGTATCCAGGACCATCCTGAGTTGCTTTTACTTCAAAAGTATATTTATCGGGTTCGCTGCTGTGTGTTGTAGATAATTTATTCCAGTAGAATGTCACAAAGGTGTCACCAGCTGAAACAGATGGACTGCCACGCCATAACTTCATTGTCGGAACCTCTATATCAACAGAAAGCGGGAAAAATAGACAGGCCGCCTTTGGAGTCGTATCGGGCCAATCCGTGTCATAATTCATAACAATAACTTGAAAGGTAGCTCCGCCAGCATCCATAAGGTCTTCGCCCATGAAGTTGTCGCTGTATTTCCCAACATCGTCAGTTTTATCACTTCCTTCTGGGTCGAGTCCAAGAAAATTCGTAAAAAAGCTCTCGGGACTATTAATCCAAAATCCAATCCATCTATTTGCATAAGCTGAGCCATCTTCAAATTGATAAATTCCATGTATTGCAACTTCATCATCAGGCTCAAAAGGTGCCTGGGGTCCACGTTTGCAGCCAAATAGAATAGCGAGAGAAACAAGCATAAAGAATATTACCTTTTTAATGATTCCTCCTTCTTTAAAAGTTTCTATAGAGTGCAAGACCAATACCATCCCTTTTTAATTCAAGATTCAGACCTGTCTCTTTCTTTGCCCTCCTTATCATATCTTTATTGTGAACATTCGCCTGATGATAAGCATCGAAAATCTGCCAGATGTGAATTGCCACAGCTCCAACGATAAGACTATTTCCAATCATCTTGTCTCTATCCGTTTTATCAGTAGTAATGGTTCGCTTGCCTTTAAGGTAAACGGTATCTCCCTCGGCGGAATCAATAACTGCATAGGTAAAATTCTCCTGTTTCTCTCCTCGCAGTGTTATACCTCCACCTATAAGTGCAATCTCCCCGATGAAAATACCTGCCGCTCTCCAGTATTTCCCGCAGTAAACCTGTCCTAAACCCGGATACTGCACCGCGAGTAGCGCAGATATGACGGGATCTTTTGGAATAACAATGGTGCGCTTCACTTCAACAATTTCCCTGATGCTTGCAATATCTTTATCCCCTTGTGCATATAATAAGGAAGAAGAAAGAATTGCCAACACTATAATACAAATAAGTTCTTTTCTCATATTACCTCCTTTGCAATCTTGAGAGAATTATATAGTAGATTATTCCAAAATCAAGAAAAATCTTCAATACTTTCCCTGCTTCAATCAAACAACAAGTGAGGAATCCTGCAGCGATGCAGGAAACCTCACCTTTTGAAACACTGATTGTCAGTGCTGAATTCATCTCTTTTACGGGTGAACAAGATAGAAGAAAAGCCATCCATTAGAATCATAACGATATTCATCATCTTCAAGCGTGTTTTTGTTGAGCATATCAAAGACTGCGAGTCTCACCGCAGGAACCAATTCCGCATTCCATGTGCCGTTATAGGTTCCATTACTGTTGTTAAAGGTAAATGGAACCCTTATATGATATGGCCACACATTCCTGAAAATATGTAGAAAAACCCTTGCATCGGGAACATTAGAATATATGGTAAGTGTAATGGTTTCACCTGGAGCAAATGTAAGAGTTTGCAGTATGGGTGTTATACCAAGAGGAGTATCAAAAACAGTATCAGTATATGTAGTGCACTGTATTCTCAGACTGTCAATATTTACCGTTCTCTGGGCTTCAGGTTCTGAAGTCCCCCAGGCACCTGAAATTGCATACAGGTCCCAACCCCTGTAAGGATCTCCCTGATTTCCGGTTCTTTTGAAAATTGCGGAAATTCTGGCAGTTTCGTTAAGTTCTTTCTTCACAATTACCCAGTTACCGGATTGCCCTGAATCCGGGTCCCAGGCATAAATGTTAAAATACCCAGTACTATGAATTTCCCAGGCAACATAAGCAGAATCTCCATTTACTTCCACTGTAATCTGAGGATTTGGATGTCCAAGAATCTGCCTTCCCCATAGAAGCGGGTCAATCTCACCAAGTATTCCAACTTCACCCGAGCCCATTCCCATTCCTCCACTTGTGCCACCAGAATCATTTTTAGCCTCACCCTCATAATGTCTTGTTGTGTTGAACCAAAGAGTATCGTTCGCAACAAAGTCCCTGATAGCAGTTTCATCTGTTTCAACTTCACCGGGATTTTCCTTCCCACAGCCAACAAACACAATAATACCAATCACTGTCATTATCAACAATACTGTAACAAACTTTTTCATCTTTTCCTCCGTTTTTTTGTGGGGCGTTCTTCCAAACGCCCCACAGTGCTTTACCCAACATATATTCTGAACTTCTGTCCTGTAGAAATAATTGTGAGCCATCCCCATCCAGTTGAATCGAAGTCAATCGTTGCAATAAGATCGCCATTTGCATTCTCGAACCTTATCCATCCACTACCGCCGTGACCTGTCTGCTGGGAGACATCCCAGGATTCGTAATCGATGTGAACAAGATACACCTGATTATCCATGTCATCCGCAAGCTCAAATTCCATCCAGGTAGTATTGTCATCCCAATAATCAGGAGTTCCCTTATGGTCAAGTCCGAATCCCAATTCAACAATCTGACTACTCTCTGCGTCATAGAATACACCTTTTCCTGATTGTTTTCCTCCGACTTCATCAACCTTTTTTAGATAGATGTAAGCCGAATCTCCAAAGTTATGATGACCTTCGGTGATGTTCTTACCGGTTGAAATGACCCTTCTATCATTATAGGGCACATGAATTTCAAACCAGATTCTATCCGTTATGCTATCCGGTGGAACATTTATGGTATCCTCGTTATCCTTGTAAATTTTGATACCTCTGAATCCAAAAAGGTCATCCCCAATATTAGGCCAGGGTGTCCCTCCATCATCATAGTAGTAGAACCCAATGAGATGCTCCCCATGCTCATCAGTTGTATCCACATAGACACTCTCTGCATAACTCATTATGTAAATTTTTGTCGACTCGGGCTCTCCACCTTCTCCTACACCCTTTGTCGAACCTCCATATACAGATAAGTAAGCAATGAGTTTTTGTATGAATGCATCACTTGGTCCTTCGTCTGGTGAAACTGGACTCTTGCTACAGCTAATCGCGATTCCGACCAGCAGTACAATCAATCCTAAGACCAGCAAGATTCTTCCCTGTTTCATCCGACACCTCCTTTCGTTTTCTTTGTTCTTCTTTTTCATCTCACCATAATATATATCAACTTCCGTGCCAGAACACCAGAAATAATGCTAAGTCAATATTTATTGGTAGTATACGATTTTTACAGAAGAACTTAACCTGTATCAAATTCGATACATATTCTGTATTATACTATCAAAAATGATACATTGAAGGAAATTGAAAACAATGGTGACAAACTAAAAGGGAGAATTCAAGGATAATGGTGTTGGTCTTTACATCAGGTCACATATTAAGCACAACCCTACGAATAATATGAAATAAATTATTTTTCAATCATTTGTAACAACCCTCTCATATACTTTGCATAATGCCAAACCAGTGGCGTGGCTTTTTGCGTCCGCTGATTTTCTTTGCTGGGTACTTTTTTAATAATCCATGTTTGTGTGCATATTATCAATATCTGAATAATGTTTTAATAATGACTCAAATTTTTCTTCCGACACCATAGAATCTTTAATTTTTCTAATATTTTCGTGGTCACATGGGATATTTAAACCACTTTCAGCATACTTAACGGCATATTTAACTCCTGAGTAATCAGACCTTAACCATTCATTAAAGTGGTCTATAACTTCACAAATATGAGAAAAACTGTCTTCCTCAACAGGAAAAAAATTGAAATCAGGTCTTTCTTTTATATTGGATAATTGCGCTGGAATTGCCCCGAGTCCGGGAAAATGAAAATAAAGAGATGCTCCACCTTTTTCGAATCCTCCGTGGGCATAGAAGTTTCTATAATGTTCCTTTATCTCATCCAATTGATCATAAAATTTCTTGGCTTGAGTATCTTTCGTGATATCGAAAAGCTTCTTAAACTTATCAGACCAAAAATTTGAAATAAATTGAACCAAGTCTATTTTGTTATTTTGTTTTTCTACAAAAGGAAGAATTAATACAAAAAGATGCTCCAAGAAGCTGAAATAGGCATCTAACATTGCGATTGTATTATAAAAAAGCTCGCTTCTTGTCTTCAATAAATCGTTCAACCCCGCAAATAGGTTATCGTCAGGCTTAGCGTCTTTATTCGGTTTCGGCATAGATTTTCTCTCAGCCTTATCTCTAAAATAAACATACCTGTTTTCTAATTTGTGATAATGATTGGCTATAGTAACATTGCGCTCACATATTTGATGTTTTGCAAAAGGTGTAAGTAGCTGCTTTTCTATTTTTGCAATAACCCGTTTTAATTTTCCTATAATTTCTTTTTCAATTTTGATAATTTCTTTTTGATGTTCATCATTGTTTGAAATGTAGAGGTGCAAGCCAAACTTCTGTAGTTCAAAGACGCAATCAAATTTTTTGTAGCGGAATGGGATTCCCCATCTCAATTTTTCACCTGGCCCGAATGCTGGGCACCGGAGAATATTTGACAAAGTAAACTGGATTAGCTCTGGAACTGGAATTTCCTCTCTTCTGATATGAAACTGTGAGGATTTTTTTGAATAAATAAAGCTATCATTTGTGTCAATGGGCGGACTAAAATCTTTTAATGATTTTGTTAGCCCTTCATAAATTTTATCAAATTTGGATTCTGTCATAGAAATTACCAAAATAACCAAAATGGCGTCGAATTATTCTACCCAACACAAAAATCACCTGCCTTTTGGAGCAGCGAAGCGGCGGAAAAAGGTCAGCTGGATTGATTGATTAGGTTTATGTTTTCTTGATGTTCATAGAAAATTTTATGCAATTTTAAAAAATCCATCTCTTCATCATCTGTAACAAAAAATCCACAAAAAGAACATTTCAATGCTGTAGGATAAACCCCAACGGCCCAAGTTTGACCATCTGAGTAATCATAATCTATCTCTGCAGAAAATTTTGCAGCATTTCCACACGCGGGACATTCCCCATAATTAAATGAAGTTTTATCATTATGTATTTCGTGTAATTTCTCAATACGCTTTGCCTGTGTGGGATCTTGCTTGATTCTTTCCCATTCTGAACGGTAAAATTTGATCTTTTTTTGCATTTTCTCGTAAAGATCACCTTCATAATCCTTTGAGAGGAATTCCAATGTCTGTATTTTATCCCCTATAAATTCTGTAAGTAAAATATCAAGCTCATGTGAGTAGTCTTTTATGACATTTAATAAATCATGCAGTAAGAGTTTCTTTAACCTTTCAATATCAACTTCTTTCAAGGGCCGATGTGCAATAGTATCTCGATAATTGGACAAAGTGAAAAGGGTGTTAAAATATTTCAGTGTTATCGGAGAAAATTCTTTAGCTCGTAAAAGAGCTTTACGGAAAGTTAAAACATCACTATTCGGGTTTTGTGAAAACTCTTTGTTTGAAAGATTTTCTGAAATTAACTTGTGTTTGTATAAAATCGGGGCACTATTTCTGAAAGATTCTTTTTTCAACACATATACTGGATTTATATCCCATAAAATTGCTTTTAGAATTCTTTCAATTCCTATAGCAAGATGCAATACGCTTTCAATTATCTGTTCATTGTTCATTTCATTACATATGAGGGTTGTACATTTTTTAAGGAAAATAAGAGAATCCTTTAAATACTCATTCATAATTTTCTTTCAATCTAACGAACTGGGTGAGGTGCTGGCAATTAATCATAGTGTATAATTGCCAGTCACTCTCCAACCAAAGGTTAAGAGATCCTTTTTATTCTCCTTGCTTTTACTTTTTTCATATCGTCATCAGGTTCAGGAGGAAGGATTGATGCCAATTCTTTTTCAGCAGTTAAATCATATGCACATGCCAACCTAGCTACGTGAATTCCAAATAGTGCTCTTAATTCACCAAGCCCATTTATGAAATCTGGTCCCAGCCAGTGTCTCCTACCTCGTGGCTTTTGAATATTATCAAGGAACCTGCGGCAGGCTGAACGCATCGCTGTTAAACCTTCCCCTAATATTGAGGATTTGCTAACCTCCTCAAGGTCTTCTGTAAGGCGTTCACGAATTTCAAGTATGGATTCAACAACATAGTCACCAACTTCCATATCATAGGGGTGATAAAGAGCGCGTCGATCTTCGAGAAAAACCAGTAATCGTTTGGCTTTGTCTTTTTCATCAGTAGGCGGTTTCCAAGAGATTCCTCCTATCGGAGTAGAAATACCTGTTAAACGGCTGGCTATCGCTTTACCTTTCAGTTTGACTTGTTTTTTTACCAAAGTGAATCCCTCCTAACATAAGGTTATACAGTAAGAAATAAAATTTATATTCGGAAATTCTGTTATCTAATCTTAAACATAAAATCATTTCTTTCTATTATAACATCTTTTACCCTTTTTCATCAAAAAGTTTGCCTTGCATTGTATATGCTTTTATTCTTTTCTTTGCTAATTCAACATACTTAGGATTATTATCATACCCTATACAATTACGATTTGCTTTCAAAGCTGTTAAACATGTAGTTCCACTTCCAACAAAAGGATCTAAAATCACATCTCCCTTGAAAGAATAAAGCTGTATTAAACGATATGGCAATTCTTCAGGAAATGGAGCAGGGTGACCTATTTTTTTAGCTGAAACGGCAGGAAAAGTCCAAACACTCTTAGTCCATTCCAAAAAGTGTTCTTTTGTAATTGAATTTTCTTTTTTGCCCTTCTTACGTGAAAAACTTTGCTTGCAAAAAACCAATATATATTCATGAATATCTCTTAAGACAGGATTGCCTGCAGACATCCAACTACCCCATGCCGTTGAAGGACTTGCACTTGAAGCTTTATTCCAAATAATTTCCCCTCTCATCAAATAACCAATTTCTAACATTCCTTGAATTATATAACCGTGCAAGGGGATATATGGTTTTCTACCCAAATTGGCTATATTGATACAAACCCGTCCACCTGGAACCATTACTCTGTAAGTTTCTTTCCATACTCTTTTTAAAATATCTAGATATTCATTTAATGATAGATTTTTGTCATATTCTTTTGAAACATTGTATGGCGGTGATGTTATCATTAGGTGAACACTATTGTCTGGTAATTCTACCATTTGTTCGCTTGATTTGCACAAAATTTTATTAAGGTATTTCTCATCAATAGGGTTCTCGACATATTTTACTTTTTTACCCTGAGCTATGTTTTCATACAAGCGACTCGTGTAAAATTTCGTAGCATCGTGGTTTATTCTTCCAGAAGTTCCAAAAGAACTCGTTTTTGTTCCAGTATGCTTATATGACATTGAATTATTCCTTTAATAAAGCCAAAAACTTTTCGCCCTTAAGTTCATAAGTTGGTTCTTGATTAGCAATTTCTATAATTCTGCCTAATTCTTCTTTTGTTTTCATGCTTGAAAAAAACTCTCTGCCTTCTTCAAATAGTCTTTCTAAAGAATTATCAAGTTCTTCATACGAGTCAAACCGGGTAAACCCTTTGTCCTGCGTTGACTTGATGTTTTCTTCATTGTTATCTAAGGGACCAGGATTTATTGACCAAAATCCTTGAATAATTCCCGCCTTACAAAGATGGTCAACCTTCGAATAATAACTTGAGGTAATTGGTGTATTTCCCAAGATAACAATTGGTATTTTAGTTGCTCTATATCCAGATACTCGAATATTTATGCTCTTCCCAATTGCTTTTAACATAGAATCAGAACGCAACAAACCCGGAGTGCCTCGATGAGTTCTGTAGTCACCTAAACAGACTAGTTCTCCTTTTGCCAATTCCCAATTCCACACTATGGACATTTTCACTTCAAAAATGGCAAGAATGTCCTCTGGTTTTTGTTCTCTTTGCTTTGATTTACAAATTCCAACATCAGCAGGTGATTGAGGAGTTAGACCAATTTCCTTACAAATTACTCCCCGCACCGCGAACAAGCCTTTGTCTTGCACAAATTGTTGGAGCAGGTTTACCGAATATTTTTCCGTAAATTGACCAATCAGAGCATTTCTACTTTGCAAAGTGGTCTTTTTACCTTTATAGGATTTAATCCAATAAGCATAATAACGACCATCGTCTCCGAGATAGAAAAGTTGTTCTGGTTGAGCGAAAGTTTTCAGTGATTCTTTAAAAAACTCAATTTCTTTTTCTTTGGTCCATAATCCAACCATTATTTATCCTACCAGATTTTGAACTTAGCCAAGGTCATGCAGCAAGAAATAAAAATTACATCAGGTTTCATATTAATACATTATAGAGAAATTGATATCTTGTCAAGGAGAAAAATGTCTATGACATAGAAAAATCATTTCCGTGATTGTCTCCTAAAAAAAGGAGTAAAGTAGAAAACGAACAAGAGAATTGAGACCGCAACGACTATCCAGGCAAAGAGGTCTCCAAACCTCGTATAGAAAGAATAACCGTTCATCAGAGGAATTTTTCCATCAACAATAGTTCTTTCAAAAATCTTGCTCTTCTTCAGAACCCTTCCATACGGGTCAATAAGCATACTGATTCCAGAATTTGCACACCTTGCAACACTCCTGCGATTCTCGACTGCTCTGAGAATTGCCATCTCTGCGTGTTGATAAGGACCCGCAGTTCTACCGTACCAGGAATCTTCGGTAATATTGACAAGTACATCTGCACCATTCCCTACGAGTTTTCTCACAAGCCTGGGAAAGATGGACTCAAAGCAAATCAATACGGAGAATCGAAATGTTCCTTGGTTAAGAACAGTAAACTTCTTTCCCGGTGAAAAATCTCCCTGTCCAAGATGTATCTTCCTAAGGAAAGGAAAACTATTATCAAATGGTAGATGTTCACCAAAGGGAACAAGGTATACCTTGCGATACTTTCCCTCAGTTTTACCCTTTTCGGATATTAGAAAAGCTGAGTTGTAAATATGACTTTCACCCCTCTCTCTTCCTGGAACATACTCAGGTGCCCCGGCAATAACAGGAATCCCAGCTCTCTCAATCAATTCTCTAATCTTCCGGATACATTCCGACCCTTCACGATAAAAACAAGGGATAGAAGTTTCGGACCATACGATAAGGTTTGAACCGCGCAATGCTGCCTCAATTGTGAGGTCTTCAAGCGTCGAAATTCTTTCTTCCTCTTCACTTCCTCTCTTGATCTCCGGAAGAACATTAGCCTGTATAAGGGATAATTTTACTGTCTTTTCCATATGGTTTCTATTCATCACAAAATTGCCAATACTTGTGTTCAAGAAGAGAAGTACAGCAAATGCCGATATACCTACCACCCCTTTTCTCCAAGATTTCTGTCTTAAAGACCAATAAATAACACTATTACAAAGAACAATAAAAAAGCCAATACCTGCAACTCCTGTAATCGAAGCAATTTGAATTAAGGATGGAATATTGGAGAACGAATAACCCAAACTTCCCCAGGGGAAACCCACCTCTGAACCAAGAGACCTGATGAACTCAAGAGAAACCCAGAAGAAAGGAAATGAGAAAATTGCCAGGTTTATTGACAACTTCCTTAACCTTGAAGTCAAAATGGCAACCAAACCCCAGTAAAAAGACAGGTAAAATATCATAAGCAGAACTCCCAGAAGAATCATTATCCTACTGGCATCCTGCACGTTTACTAAAGTTATCCACCAGAAGATACAAGCATTTGAAACTAATCCAAAGATGAAACCAAAGAAAAAAGGACTCCTCTTACAGCTAAGAATTGAATGAAGATATGGGACAAAGGCAACAAGAACGAGAAATCTGAAAATTGGATTGGTCGGTGCAAAGGAAAGACCAAATAGAAGGGCAGTCAGAGAGGGGTAAAGAATATTAGTCAACCTGTGTCTCTTTTTTCTTCCTTGCCGATTTATAGATTGCATCGATAATTCTCGCCATTTCAAGACCCTCTTCAGCTCTAAAAATTGGGTCCTTACCTTTTCTTATAGATTCAACAAAATGCTCTGCTTGCAAGTGAAAGGACAACTTGAAAGCATTCTTCGAAGCCTCTACACTCGGTGTCACATTGACTATCTCCCCATGCATTCGCTTGTATATCTTCAATGGATTAAGCAATGCACTCCCATTATCACCAAAAACATTGAAGTATGTGAAATCCTTTTCAAATAGTAAGGTCCAACTTACTTCGATGGTCAATGTTATTTCATCCTCCATCTGCAGCAAAACTATGGCTGAATCTTCAACTTCCCTTTTCTTACTTAGAAAGTGGGCACTTCCAGCAACCCTCCTCACTTTCCTGCACCCAAGCAACCACAACGCCTGGTCAAGCAAAGGCACACCAAGATTAAGCAGTGCGCCGCCACCTGAAGTCTTGCGAAGGTTTTTCCAGGAAGTCGCATCCGGAATTCCTTCTCTTTGAAGCCAGCCGGTCTTGGCATAGAATATTTTACCGATTTCAACATCGATGAATTTTTTCAATATCTGAACATCAGGACGAAATCTATTGTTAAGTCCCAACATAAATCTGCCTTTTGCTCCTTTTACCATCTCGCAGATTTTCAGCGCTTCATCAGTGTTTCTTGCGAGTGGCTTTTCACACAGGATATGCTTTCCTGCACTGCAGGCAGCTCCAACCATTGGCAGATGTAAATAATTGGGAGAGGCAATGACAACGGCATCGACCGCCTTATCATTAACCAATTTTTCATAGTCTGTGAAGGTCTTAGGTATTCTATGCTTTTTGGAAAGAAATTTGAGCTTTTCATTATCCTCATCACAAAGTGCAACAAGTTCTGCTTTACTTGCTGACTTAAATGCCGGTATATGTCCTGTCTGTGTCACTGCGCCCGAACCGATAACTCCGACCCTTATCCTTGATTCATTCATATCAAGTCCTTTCTCAATTCCCTTACTCGAAATTAGGAAAATGGAAACTTCCAAACTATAACACTATTATTTTCCAATTTTTTAATGTTGCGTGACATCTTTTACGAGTATCTTCACTCTTCTTCCGTCTATTTTCAATCTTCCTTCCGTAAACAGTTCAATCGCTCTGGAATAAATCTCATGCTCATGCGTAAGAATTCTCTGACTAAGAGAATCGACAGAATCATCATCATAAATCAAAACCGGCTCCTGTAAGATTATTGTTCCGCCGTCAACGCTTTCATCTACAAAATGAACAGTGCATCCAGATATCTTGACCCCGTATTGAAGTGCCTGCCTTTGCGCTTCCAACCCCTTAAATGAAGGTAATAGTGCGGGATGTATGTTCATAATTCTTCCTTCAAATGCTTTCAAAAATGGTTTTTTTAGTATCCGCATAAAGCCGGCAAGTACTACCAGTTTTACATGTTTTTCCTTCAATGTTTCAACATATTGTTGTTCGGCTTCCCCTACGAGTACCGTCTTTTTCTCCGTGCAGGGAATAAACCGTGCCTCTACTCCGAAGTCTGCGGCAATCTTTAGGGCTCCTGCATCTTCCCTATCACTTATTACCACAACCACTTCAGCATTCAATTTTCCTTCCTTGATGTGTTTTAGAATTGCTTCAAGATTACTTCCTCTACCTGAAACAAGAACGCCTATCGGAAATTTCATTATAAACTCCTTAGTATTGTGTTCGCTCACATAAATCTGATTACATTAGCTTTTAAGAGCACACAGAGTCACACAACTCTATTTTTTCTCTAATATCATAAACCAAAGCAATTGTCAACGTCAAACAGTTGAGACTTGCTTCAAGAAGTGCTGTTTTTTTTCTCGACTGCTGAGAATTGTTAGATGTCATTTTACTAATTTCAATGATAAACATTTTTCATAATTCTCGAAATCTTTATCAGTAGTAAAAATAACAAGATTTCCAAAATATGCCACTGCGCAAATCAAAAAATCAATAGTTGAACCTATGATGCCTTTGTGTACAGAGATTACTAAACTCTGCTGCTTTTTCAAAATGCTCGGTTTTTAGTGAAATGTCTTCAAAAGAAGAAAGCAATTCTTTTAACTGGTCGAATTGCCCTCTATTTGATATACCTGAAAGAAGCTCTTGTAGAATGGGTCCGCTTATTGTAACTCTGCCGTCTCTAATTAAGTCCTTAAGTTTTTTTGTGAGTTCCGTGTCAGGATATTTGTGCCGTAGCGTTTTAGACCATACGCAAGTATCAACTAAAACTTTCATCGCTTTCTTGGTTTCTTATACTCATAATTTCTGTCAAAATCAACTGACCCAAAAAGCTTGAGAACATTCAATTGCTTCTTATGAATAATATATTCCGTTGGAGCCGCTGTAACATCCTCTCTTTTAGTTTTATGATGTCCAACCGTTAAGACTTCCATAATTAATTTATCATCTAATGCTAAGTTCGTTGCCATCTTACACCTCCATTTACACATAATAAAACACATCATTATGTGTAAATCAAGGTTTTTTTTGGAATTATTCTCTATTATTTGATTTACTCTCTACTCGAGATGCTCTTTCATAAAGGTCCTGTATTCGGATTGTATCTTTACTGTCAAAATCCCAGGTTTACCATTCGATATCACATTCTCATCAATCTTTACAACAGGCATTACTTCGGAGACAGTGCTTGTAAGAAAAACCTCATCAATTCCAAAGCATTCTTTAAGATATATCCGTCTTTCCTTTACTGATATATCTAAGCACTGCGCTATCTCTATAACCGCAGCACGCGTAGTTCCAGGTAGAATATTGTCGAGTTTGGGTGTATAAAGAACATTCTTCATAACAACAAAAATGGAAGAACTGGTACATTCAGTTAGATAGTCACCAGCATCATCTTTTCTTGTAAGAAACGCTTCATAAGCGCAAGCTCTCTTTGCTTTTTCTTTTGCCAGCACATTGGGCAGAAGATTGATTGTCTTAAGATGGCAATATCCCCATCTTATGTCGGCTTGCGTAATAACCTTCACGCCTTTATCCCAACATCCTTCTGGCATCTGCCTTAGAGTATTCAGAACCATGAAAAAGTTAGGTTTCGTATCCTTTGGAAAAGGGTGATATCTCTTTGCTTCTCCCCTTGTAATTTCAATGTAAAGTTCACCGTTGTTTATTCCATTTTGTTTTGAAAGTTCCCTTGCAATATCAAGAAGTGTCTTTGTATCGTAAGGGAACTTTATTTCAAGAAACTCCGCACTATCTTGCATCCTGTGCATATGCTTCGAAAATAAAAGGAACTTCCCTCCAATGCATCTAATCACTTCGAACAGACCATCCCCGAAACATAATCCTCTATCGAGAACACTTAAAAGCGGAGTTTTTTCTGGAAAAAAATCCCCGTTGAAAAATATCAACTTCTCCATTGCACTGAAACCATAAGTCACAAATGACAAAAATGCAAGGATTTTATGCAAAAAAAGAAGAGCTCGAGAAAAACTATCCCGGCTCTTCTTCTATGCCAAATTTGGTGTCCTTAACTATTTAATCAATACTACCTTTCGGGTTTTAGAAATACTCTCAAATTTACCTTTTTCGTCAAATTTCAAGAAGTAGATACCTGTTTTTCCCTTCAATCCCGGACCAATGATTAAAGAATATATGCCTTTTTCAAGATACAAGTTGTGCAGTGGTTTACTTACAACCCTTCCACTAATATCGTACAAGGATACGTTAACCAAACCCGAGAAGCTAACTGAAAAATCGACTTTTCTATTTACTCTTAAAGGATTCGTTATGTTAAAAATCTTGTTTGATGAGATGTCGGAGCTTAAAGGGGAATACCATGGATTTTTCTCTTCCCCTCCGAAAGATACCTTCGGCGGGTGACCGGTATATTTGTTCACTAGAATATCATCGCATCCGATATGGTCTCCAACCCATAATCCAAGCGAATATGGCTTCTGGAATGTATTATCGTGAAGCTCCAAAGCAACCTTTTTTCCATCAGGAGCTTCGAGAAAAAGATTATAAATACCGTTACCCTTGAAATAAATTGTAATGTCAAGCCACTCGTTAGGATACATACTATTCTGAATCGTTGAATCTGTAACAACATCCACTACATTATTATCCGTAATTCTGCTAATCATTGTTCCACCTCTATTGATGCCTGCATATCCGAAGTAGTATCCATTGCTACAATAACTGTCTTTCGAAAACATTATGTGTAATCCACAAACAGGGTCTCCAGTAAAGTGATTTAGTTTTGCTCTTACAATGATAGGTCTATTAAAAGAAAAAGAGGAAAATATTTTTCTTCGTATCGCATACTCACTTTGCTCAAGCAAAGCATTATTTGCAAACCAAGTTCCCCATACAATACTCCAATCATCTATATTGCAGTCATTAAAATCATCGTAGAAGAGAAAGGTTTCCTCCCCACAACTCTTGCTTGCAGCTTTCAGATTTCCATAGTACATATAAATTTCTGTAAAACTGTGAGCAGGAATGCAGGGAATTTTTACCCACACTACAGCATGAATACCGGGAGTAAAATTCTCAATCCAATAATTCAACTCATTTTCCCCATTATCAGTAGTAAATCTTAGGTCCCCAAAATCAGACTTGAACTGCTTGTTGCCCACCACCTCAAGTTTAACAGCATAATCTGTCAGTGCGGTATCGTTCTCGAAATTACCAATTTCAACTGCTTTTCTGTTTCTCCATTCAGGAGACAACCATCCTGCATAGCAGAAACTCGTTAATATAAGGGCTATCAAAGCAAATGCAATAACAAATTGCCTCATGTTTTTCATAATTCCTACTTTTTTGAATTCTATACGAATAATATACAATAATCTGTTAATTCTGTCAAGAACTTTCTCGAATAATATTTCAAAACAAAATTATTCAACCAGATATCCAAGGGACTCCAGGCGCTTTTTTATTTCTTTGTCAATATCTACATTGTCTTTCTTATTTACAATTTTAAGTTGACTGCTTATTCTCTTTAGCAAATCCATAAATTCCTTTGCTTTTTCTCCATCCGAGGGAAACATATTATTGAGCTCAGAAGGGTCATCTGTTAAGTTATACATTTCATGTAGACCATTTGACGAATGAATAAATTTCATATTATCTAAGGTAATAACTGAAGACAATTTTCTATCGAACTTCTCAATGTCTTTTTTGATATTTGAAAACCTTTCTTTCAACGTTTCAATCGCAGGCATTGGCGCCAAGTATTCTGCATAGGCATATTCTCTTCTCGAGCAAATTCTCCTTTTTTCTATAAATGAACGTCCACTCATAGACCGACGACTTTGAGAATAGCCAAGAAGGGAAAGTATACTTGGAAAAATATCAACTGATTGAACGATTTTATCATACTTCACTCCAAAAGATGAAGATAAATCCGGCCATCTAACAACCAGTGGAATTTTTATGAGTTCTTCATACAAACAATATTGGTGATCCATAAGATTGTGTTCTCCTATATTCTCACCATGATCGCTTGTAATGATAATAATTGTCTCCTCATCCAAACCATTTTCCTTCAAGAAATTGAAAAGTTCTCCAATCCTGTGGTCTACATATGCGATTTCAGCATTATACAAAGATGAGAGAACTTCAAATTCATCCTGTGTTTTTTCAGATATTCCACAAATGAATCTCCAGGGAGATTGATCGATATTTCTCACATATTCATCGGAGAACCGAGTGGGAAGAAATTTTCTTCTAAATTTCAAGGGGGGACGATATGGCAAGTGCGGCTCGAAATAATTTATGAAAATAAAAAAAGGATTTCTTTTGGTCCAAGTTTCCCGCAAAAAGCTAATTACCCTTTTGTTAGTTACACCTGCTCCATCGTCATATCTTTTATATAAAAATCTGCTATATAAACCGTTGATGGCATTTGTTAGCGGATTACCCTTTCTCAACCCTCTAAACATCTCCTTAATTCTTCTTCCTCCCTTTAAGTATTTCATGGCTTCTTTAATTTCGAACATATCCATATCTTTTTGAATTAACAACCAATTTTTTATGAAAACCTTGAAACCTTTGTCCATTCCAAAAGCTTTGGTCAGCCAGAAATTGTTTGCAATGCCAAAAGTATCATAACCGACAGAGTTAAGAAATTCTGCTAATACATAATTCTCTTTATCGAGTCTCGTATGCTTTGCATTTGTATTGTGCTCCGACGGATAAAGTCCTGTAAAAAGAGACGCATGAGAAGGTAATGTCCATGGTGAAGCTGAATATGCTCTGCTGAATGAAATACCCTCTTTTGAAATTTCCCTAAGATTAGGACATAAATTTCTTTTAGAACCGAACGGAGATAAACTCTTGACCCTTCCCGTGTCAACGATAATCAATAAAATATTAGGTAATTTATTGCTCATTTAACTATATTCCTTTTTATGCTGTTTTTATACATTCCAATAATTTTCTCCGCAACTTTGTCCCTTGCGAAAACAGCTTGAACAAACTCTCGTCCCTTACATCCCAATTTCCGTGCTAAATTACGGTCCTCTGAAATTTTAACCAAATATTTTGCAATTGCCTCCGCATCCTTCTCTGGAACAAGATAACCATTCACATTGTCTTTGACAACATCAACAATCCCACCTGAACGAGTTCCAATTACAGGGATACCTGAAGCAAAGGCTTCGAGAATCACAACACCAAGTCCTTCTTTCTCCCCTTTCCAATCCGTAACTGACGGAAGAACCAAAACATCCGCCCATCTATAAACTTCCTTTATATCCTTATGTGCAATTGAATCAATGAAAACAACTTTCCTAGACAAAGATAAATCATTTGACATTTTGCATAATCCGCTCTTTAGTTCACCAACACCAACAATTTTCATCACAAAATTAACTCCTTTATTGTCAATAATATTGCCTGCTTTGAGAAGATATTCTACACCTTTTCTTTCAATGAGCCTTCCAATAAATAAAACATTAAGTGAAGTTTTCTCTTTAGCTCTACGATTCTCCGAATAACTCACTTCAGAAAATTCAGAAACATTTACTGGCTCTGGTATAACAAAAACCTTTTTCATATTTCTGACTTTCAAATCACAAACAATGACTTTCAAGGGAAAAGATATTACGTGAATACCCCTCGAAATCTCCAAAATGACCCTAATAATAGGAACAAGAAATCCGAATTTTTTTGCGATAAAAAGGTCGGTCCCATGTGAGGAAACCACAAGAGGTTTCGACAATAAAACGCTTATAACCATTCCCACAATTCCACCAGGAAGAATCCAGTGAGCATGAATCAAGTCAATATTCTTGGTTTTTGCAATATATAATCCCTCAACAAAGAAAAAAAACAAGAAAAGGAAAAACAGGACCTTGTTCTTGGAACTTCTTAGCACATCGGAATGCATTCTTCCAGAATAAGATAATGTTTCGAACTTCCCTGGTGCATATCTAAATCGAAAGACTTCAATGTCGTCCATCACTTCATGTCTTTCTAAACCCTTTGAATGAGGTGCTAAAACAAAAACTTTGATTCTTTTGTCACTAACTCCCTTTGCTATGTCAAAAATAAAAGGTGTTATTGAATCGCTTTTGTGTCTGGGAAAACCATGCGTTAGGAATAGTACTTTAAAATCTTTCTCTTTCATTTTGAATAATTTTTACCACATCATTTGAGGCAAGTCAATAGAAATTTGATTCCAAGTGGAAATAATAATATTGACAAAAATGAATTTTTTCCTTGACAAAAACAAAAAAATCTCATATACTTTATCAAACTCAAAAAGGAGGCAATAATGGAACGAAATTCCAAACGAATTTTTTTCTGTCTAATTATTGTTGCTTTTGTTTTTCTTTATTCATCACAAGCCATTTCAGGTTGGTATGATCCAAACTGGTCCAAAAGGCGTCCTATCACAGTAAACAACAGAAATAATGAGAATAATCTTTCCGATTTCCAGGTAAAATTCAGGGTTCCATGTTTTCATGGCATGCAGGCTGATTTTGACGATATTAGATTTACAGTAGACTTAGCGAGTAACGATGGAGTATTATCCATTCCATACTGGATAGAGGAATACATACCTAACGAGTGCGCATCCGTCTATGTGAAAGTTCCTTTTATACCTGCTTTGCATACTGCAACCATTTATCTTTATTATGAAAACCCAGATGCGGTTAGTGAAAGTAATGGACCAGCTGTGTTCGAATTCTTTGATGATTTCAATGACCAGGATATTAGTGACTGGAACATAATATGTGGAGAATGGAATGCGAATAACGGATATTTAGAGCAAGTCTTAACTGCAAACCATCGCAAAGTACTTTCACCCTATACTTTTACAGGTTCTTCGATAACCGAGGCAAAAGTAAACTACCTATCAAACTATCATTACTCAGGCTTACACATCTTTTTCTCAAAAGATACATATGGAAACAATGGATACAAATTTGGCTACGCTGGATTAAACAGGGGTGGTTCCAGAATCTGTAGGATTCAATACGGGGGTGTTACTGACTTAGTTACTAATCCCACGATAAACGTAATAGATGATTCTTATATGTGGATAAAGGAACAAGTTAGTTATGATGGAACAGGAAATTATATTCTCCGTTTAGTGTCCGAAAATGCCAAAAGTGTCTATCTACATGTTTGCGACAACGCTTTTACTCCTCCTTTTACTCTTGGTGCATATGTGGGAGCAGACATTGCAATTGAAGACCTGAGGGTGAGAAAATATACTAGTCCTGAACCTGGTTGCGAAATTGGAGATGAGCAGAACAATTCATTTAGAAAATCAATACTTAATAATGACCAAATACCGACATTAGCAGTCGTATCTCTCTCTCGTTCTCCTCAAGTTAAGCTCCTTTTACAGCTCACGAAAGATTCCGAAGTAACAGGAAAATTATATGATTGCTCAGGGAAAAAAATTATGACATTCGCAAAACGGCAAAACTTCTTAAGAGGACAACATAATATTTCATTCGAACTAAGAAAGAAGAACCTTGTATCTAACCTATTTTTTCTAAGACTTCAGATAAATGAAAAAAATGGAAACCATTACTGCTTGAAAGCAAAATTGCTGTTTATACAATAGCAACAATTTTACCAAGCTAATACTTACATAGCTTCACATCAACTATTTTGTGTAAGATAATAGAAAGAACGCTGTATATTTACAGATGTTTCATTTTGAACTTATTGAGGAGATTAAGATGGACCCTATATATCGAAAAATAAATATGGAATCCATTCTGTTTTTCATTCTCATATTTTTTTTAGCTACTGCTGATGCGAGCTGGTATGACCCGAATTGGTCATCGAGAAGACCCATAGTAATTGATAATACAAGTAATAGCGATACTTTATACGATTTTCAAGTAGGCCTTAACATCCCTTATTATTCGGAAATGCAGGACGATTTTGATGATATCAGGTACACGACAGATGATGAAGACACTTCCATTCCATACTGGATTGAAGAATACTCGCTTTCTACTTCTGCAATTACTTGGGTAAAAATACCAATAGTTCCGGCTCTTGACACAGCAATCATTTATCTCTACTATGGGAACCCAAACGCTGCAAGTGAAAACAATGGAGAGGCAGTCTTTGATTTCTTTGACGACTTCGACGACCAGGATATAAGTGATTGGACGGTCATATCTGGTGAATGGTCAGCTTTCAACAAATATCTTGAGCAATCGGAAACAGCTAACCATCGAAAAATACTGTCTCCATACTCAGTCACGAATGCTCGCGTGATCGAAGGAAAAATGGTTTACATCTCATCTTATCTTTATTCAGGAAACCAGATTCTTATCTCAAAGGATTCATTAGCAAATAATGGCTACAAATTTGGTTATGCGGGACTAAATGCTGGGGGGACTTGGATTGCTAAAATCGTTTCGGGCTCAGTCTACGGACTTGTCAGTGATTCCACAATCAATACCGCCAATTACGCATACATATGGCTAAAAGCAAAATTCTCATACGATGGCGTAAGTAAACTGAATTTCCTTTTAAGAACTCCTGATAGTATTGAGGTATTCCTTGAGACTAACGATGTAACTTTCAGCATTCCCTTTTTCTTAGGTGTATATTGTGGAAGTCACATCGGCATAGATGATCTTCGAGTAAGAGAATACACCGACACGGAACCCAGTTACACAATTAAAGAGGAAGAAGGTGTCGAAGAAAAAACCCGCAACTATTCCCGAGTTTCGAGACCAAAACTTTCCCTTACATCTTCAAATCTTGGTCTTCCCATTAAGCTTCTTCTACAGCTTCCAAGTGATTCGTGGATTTCCGGTGACATATATGACTGTGCGGGAAGGGAAATATGCTCGCCAATTAAATTGCAATACCTCAAGAGAGGTTTCTGTAACTTAACACTTGACGAAGGAAACTTTTATGTTACCTCTGGAATTATGTTTCTCAGAGTAACAATCAATGAAACCAACGGTAGCGCATTTTATCTAAACAAAAAAATTATGCTTTTACAGTAAACGCTCGCAGAAAAAAGACAGAAACTGCTTAAAATGTCATCCTTCTAAACAAATTTAATAAGAATCGCATAAACACTGCCAAAATAATAAAAACTTCTTCTGATTTGCCAAATAAAAACCATATATTTCTCGTCATTAAGAAGGAGTAACTGTGAAAAAAATTTCCGTTAGATCAACATTATTAGTGTTTTTCATATTTCTTGCACTTATTTATGCATCGGAGATTCTTGCTGATTGGTATGACCCAAATTGGTCATCAAGAAAGCTTGTCATAATTGATAATACTCAAAACAACGATACACTGTACGATTTTCAGATAGAGGTTTTTGTTTTGTTCTGTACAGAGATGCAAAATGATTTCGATGACATAAGATTTACCACCGACGACGAGGTAACCTCGATATCCTACTGGATAGAAGAGTTTGTTACCTCTAACTATGCAATTGTATGGGTAAAGGTTCCTATGATTCCGGCACTGGACACAACGATAATTTATCTCTATTATGGAAATCCAAGCGCTACGAGTGAGAGTAACGGAGAAGAAGTATTCGATTTTTTAATGATTTCGATGACCAGGATATAACCGATTGGACTATCATAAATGGCAGCTGGACTGCAAACAACAAATTCCTTGAACAGCTAATTTACGCAAATCACCGAAAAGCCCTTTCTTCCTATTCATTTGACTTTCCTGCAATTACAGAGGGAAAAATGAATTACTTTACGTCAAACCCTTATGCCGGAATTCAAATTTATTTAGCTAAGGAACATACTGGAGATAATGGATACAAATTTGGATATACCGGTTTGAATTCAGGTGGGACACGTATTTGCAGGATCCAAGGAGGAGGAGTCTATGCACTTGTTACTGACCCCACTATTCATGTTGGCAACTACAATAGTGTTTGGCTTAAAGGAAAAGTTATCTACGACGGTACGGGTAACCTTTCCTTTAAATTGTTGGCACCCGATAGTGTCTATGTTCTATTGAATGTCTATGACGGAACATTTGCTTTACCTTTCATCGTAGGGGTATATTGTGGAGAGCACATTGGCATTGATAATTTGCGAGTAAGGAAGTATACAAATCCTGAACCTCAAGTTACCATTGGAGAAGAACAAATCAATAATCGACTCATCGTAGAACCGGATTATGTTGATTCCACCAACACGGGACAGATGAAGACATATTCGGTTTATGTAGAAAATCAGGGAACCACTCTTGACATTGTCGAGATAAAAAAAAGATGGGCTGTTGCCGATTGGAATGTAAGAATCAGAGATGCAATCAGCGGTGATACCCTGACAGATCACAATGGAAACGGAAATCCTGATATAGACACACTGTATCCATACGAAACAAGATACTTTTTTGTGGATATTATACCAACAGATTCTGCTTATGCTGCGACAGAAGATACGACAATTGTAAAAGCGTACTTTGCAGCAGACAGTTCCATTTCAGATACCTGTTTTATAATTACAAAGATAATTGCCGATGTTTCACTCACCATTGAACCGGACCAGTCGGGCAATCTGCTTCCCGGTGAGAGTATCGATTATTCCCTGGACATAACGAATGACGGAAACATAAAGGATGTCGTGGATATTACGACAATCCAGAGTAACAGCAATTGGAGTTGCAACCTGCTTGATTCCACAGGGATTCCTCTAATCGACCACAATGGTAACTGGATTGTCGATATTGACACACTTAAACCCTTTGGCACTACCTGCGGTATAACTGCACAGATACTTTCACCTGCTTCGGCAAATCCTGGTGATGTGGACACTGCTTTGATTCTCGTAAGGTTTACAGGACACCCTTCGGTTATTGATACTGCAACACTCATAACTACAGTACTATCTGCTGATTCTACACTTGTGTTAATAGACCCGGACCAGACAGGTTATGTGGATGCGGGTTCAACACGAGTATACAATCTAACCGTAAGGAATCTTGGCTCAACCGATGATGTAATAGACATTACAAGTGAAGGAACATCTTCTGGATGGTCATGCTCACTCTTAGATTCAGCAGGTAATCCTCTAACCGACACGGATAGTGACGGCATTGCAGATGTGGGGACGGTAACATCGGGTGCTTCGGTATCTATGAAAAGTGGAATAACTTCTCCTTCCTATGCACAGGGAGGAGAAAGAGATTCTACCACACTATGGGCAATATCATCCATTGACACGATTATTAGAGATAATGCACATCTTACGACCATAGTAAATTCCAATGTAAACATACTTATAGAACCAGATTGTGTGGATTCCATTGCAAGGGCGGACACGGCAACCTACACACTTACAGTAACAAATCTTGGCAACAGTGCGGATGTAATAGATATAACTACTTTGGGAGGTAATAGTGACTGGCATTTCGAGATAGATGATGTAAATGGAACGCCATTACAGGACACGGATGCTGACGGCAAGCCAGATGTCGGCTCGGTATTACCCAATGCAAGTGTTAATATTCAAGCTTTAATAATACCATCGGACAGTGCATATGCAGGTGATACGGATGTAAGGATAGTTTATGCTGCATCGAGCAACAATGAGAATATCTATGATACAGCAACACTTACCACATACATAACAGGCGGTATTACACTCTTCATCGTAGAGCCTGATTACAATGAGAGATTAGAATTTGGAATGACAGAAGACTATGCAATAAATGTAATTATGGACGGAACAGCAAGGGATTATGTAGAAGTAAATCCTACTGGCAACTCAGGTGGCTGGACATATGAATTACTTGACAGTCAACTATCGCCCTTGGTTGATATCAACAGCAATGGGCTTTTTGACATAGGCTGGATGCAGCCAACTGACTCTGTTAGGCTATATCTCAGGGTGAATGCACCGTCAGGAATGTTAGGAGTGGACTCACTTGTGCTTAAGGTAATAATCAATGGAGAGACTGCGATATTCAGCAAACAGGACAGTGCGATAGTATACTCATATATAGTTCCTAAACTTGACATACACAATTACGCAAGTCCATTCACTCAAAGGACAAAGTTCAGGTTTTCAATACCGGAAGCGGGAGGTATATATCTTGACATATATAACAGACTTGGAGAAAAAGTCAAAACACTACTCTCAGGTATGTATTACAAGAGAGGCATATACACTTTGGGCTGGAATGGAAAAAATGATTATGGTAAACCACTTGCCCCTGCTGTATACTATTATGTATTCAGACTAAAAAGAGACTCCGGTGGTGAAAATAAGATAATCAAAAAAACCGCTATAGTGAGATGAGCTGGATATCAGTCAATAGTCATCAGTCATTGGTAAAAGTATAAAAAAAAATATGATTGCAAATTTGTTTATAATCGCAAGCCTCGTAATGGGCTTTGGCAATTCGGATATTGGAACTTCTGCGTTTCCAATTCTGAGGGAAGCTTTCGGACCAAGAGCAGCCGCACTTGGGGAAACGTTTGTTGCTTTAAGTGATGATGCAACTGCTTCCTGGTGGAATCCTGCTGGACTGGGTGAAATAGAAAGCAATTATATTTTCTTCTCCCACCATAAGTGGTTTCTCGATACAAGAGATGAATACTTGACCGGCATTATCCAGACACCATACGGTCGGTTTTCGCCATCAATCATTTACTCAGGTATCAATGGTGTTGAATCCTGGTCGGAAAGCGAACAACAACTAACTTCATTCAGCACTTCCACCACTATTTTACAGCTCGCTTACGGCACAAACATCTCCCCCAAATTCTCCATAGGATTTGGCGCAAAAGGAATTTACGATAATCTCAAGACCGTGAAAGCAACTGGTATGTGCCTTGACCTTGGCATTATTTATCATCCGAAAAAATGGCTTGGCCTCGGAGCAAGTCTTCAAAATCTGGGTCCCCCGGTTAATTACCTGACAGACAAGGTATCACTTCCACTTGGAGCGAGAACAGGGATAAGCTTAAAATACTTTAGCAACCTTATCTGTCTTTTGGACCTTAATATACCGGACAAAGGAAGCATCGAAGTTCATTCAGGATTCGAGTACTGCATTCTCAATATGCTATTTTTAAGAGGAGGATTTAGAACAGGTCCGCAGAACAGTGAACTTGGATATGTAACATACGGTACGGGTATAAACTGGCACAATCTTGGCATTGACTACGCTTTTGTGCCCTACTCAGTTCTGGGTTCAACTCACAGATTTGCACTTTCGTACAACTTTACCTCAACCCTTGCCAAAAAACACAAAAAGGGATTGAAAATAACTGTCCTGGATGCATACACAAATTCACCACTCGCTGCGGAAATCACATTTGCGGGAGCATATGAAGGAAAAGAAACAACAGCCGTCGGTAATGGTCAATTTCACCGCGAATTTTTCCCGGAGGGAGCGATAGCAATGGAAGTTAAGAAAAACGGATACGCTGCTGTGAAGGATTCATTTTTTCATAAGAAGGATGACTTTACAATTATCAAAGTGTTAATGCGGAAACCTATGCCATCTGCAATTATTGGAATGATATATGATGCAGAAACAAGATTACCAATTTCAGGAAATCTCGATTTCTCAGGGCACACTTCCGGAAATGCGGTAACCAAACAAAATGGCAGCTATGAAATAGGAAACCTAAAACAGGGTTCATATAAATTTACGGCAATTTCTCAAAACTATATAAGTCAGTCAAAGAGCGTATATCTTGGTTCAGGAGAACTTAAAGAAGTATCATTTTATCTCATAAAAAAACAAGGGAAAATTCTTCTAACAGATATTCATTTTGATACAGGGAAGGCTGACCTGAGAGACGAAGCACAGGAAATCCTAAACAGCATCGGTCTTGCCCTTCAAGAGCATCCATCATACAAACTTAAGATTGAAGGACACACAGACATAAGAGAAATTCATACAACAGACTTCCCTTCAAACTGGGAGCTGTCAAGAGCGCGAGCCAATGCGGCAAAGGAATATATCGTTAAAAGATATAAAATCTCCGAGTTAAGATTCTATACGCAAGGTTTTGCGGATACAAAACCAGTTGCTCCAAATGATACTGAAGAAAATTTACAGAAAAACCGCAGGGTTGAATTTACAATACTAAAATAATAAACCACAGAGAAATGTTTTTCAAGTTTTTTTCTTTTGCTTGATTTCTTTCTCGTCCACTTTTTTTGCTACTTTTTTTCTTGCCACCTTTACTTTTTTACTTCCCCTTGTTTTCTCACTTGTCTTTTTCTTCGCTTTGATTGCTTTTTCTTCCTTTTTCGGCGCAACTTTTCTTCTACCTAACTTCGGTCGCTTTTTCTTAGCCTTCTCTTTTTTCTCTTCTCTTTTTTCTTTTAGAATAAATTCAATAAGAGACATATCAGCACCATCACCCTTCCTCTTCCCTGTCTTAATTAATCTAACATTGCCCCCTGATTTCTCAGTTAGTTCCGGGACAATGTTCATAAAGAATGATTTCACAACCTTCTTATCCCCAATTGCCTTAAAAACCATTCTTTGTGAATTAGCTTCCTTTTTCTTTGCATAAGTAATTAACCGCTCAATAAGCCTTCTTGTTTCTTTAGCCTTAGCTGTTGTCGTTACTATTGTTTTCTTCAGGATAAGGGATTTAACTAAATTTCTAAGAAGTGCCACTCTTTGTGGTCTTGGTCTATTGAGTTTTTTAATCTTATTCCTGTGCCGCATTTACGCTCCCATCATTTCTTTTTCTGTTTCTTCGCAGCTACTTTTTTCTTTGATTTTTTAACAGGTTTTTCCAAATCTATGTCTGGATCATTATCGGTTAGTCCATTTTTCTCATATTTGCTTATGTCCATCCCGAAACTGAGCCCATAATTGGAAAGGATATTGTTCATCTCGCCTAATGATTTCTTGCCGAAATTCCTGAACTTCAGCATCTGAGCTTCGGATTTTTGCACTAAATCTCCAAGCGTCTTTATATGTGCCTGTTTCATTACATTACTCGACCTTACTGAAAGTTCAAGCTCTCCTACTTTAGTGCTTAATTTCCTTCTTACTTCTTCTATGTCCTTGTCAACTTCCTCTGTCTCGATCATCTCCGGCTCTTCTTCGAACCGAATAAGAAGATTGGTATGATCCTTTATTATCTTAGAAGCCAAAGCAAGAGCTTCTTCAGGCTTAATTGTTTTATCTGTCCATATTTCTAAAGTAAGCTGCTCATAGTCTATTCTCTGTCCCACTCTTGTTGTTTTAACTCCGCAATTAACCTTTGATATCGGAGAGAATACTGCATCAAGAAAAATCGTTCCAACAGGAGATTTATTAGATTTAAATGTTTCAGACGCAACGAATCCTCTCCCGATGTTTGCCACCATATCGAATTTGAGTTTCCCATTCTTATCCGTAATTGTTGCAATGTGCTGCTCCGGATTCATTACAATTAATCCATTTGTTACCTCGATCATTCCCGCATTCACATCACATTTCTTATTTACATTAAGATAAAGATGTTTCTCCTCCCCATCTCTTATCTCAACTCGAACTTTTTTCAGGTTCAAGATTATTTCGGTCATATCTTCAAAAACACCAGGAATGACTGAAAATTCATGCATAACACCTTCTGCCTTTACAGATATAATTGCTGCTCCCTGAATAGATGATAAAAGAACTCTTCGCAAGCTATTTCCAAGAGTAACACCAAAACCACGCTCAATAGGCGTAAGCAGAAATCGTCCATATCCAGGAGTTAGCTCTTCTATTTTCAGTTCTTTAGGCATCTTGAGAGATAATAACTTCATCAGAATGCCTCCTTATTTTGAATAAAACTCGACAATTAGTTGTTCCTGAATCGGAAATTGAATGTCGCTCCGTGTAGGTATATCTATTACTTCACCCTTAAATTGTTTCGCATCGAGCGATAACCATCTTGGCAAACTGCCTTTAACCTTTCCCTCCAGTGCTTCCTTTATCGGTTTGACAGTCTTGCTTTTATTCTTAACGGAAACCACATCTCCTATTTTCACAAGGAATGACGGAATATTAACCTTCTTACCATTTATTTCAAAATGCGAATATCGAACAAGATGTCTTGCTTCTGCTCTTGATCTTGCAAAACCGAAACTGTAAACTACATTATCCAGCCTTCTCTCCAATAAAGAAAGAAGTATCTCACCAGTTACACCTTTCTTCTTCTCAGCCATCTTGAAATATTTCTTAAACTGTTTCTCTAAAATACCGTAGAATCTTTTTGCTTTCTGCTTCTCCCTTAGTTGAACACTGTATGCAGATTCTTTCCTCGAGAATCGCTTTGAAAAACCACCAGGAGGAGCAAATTTACGTTCAGGTGCAAGCGCGCATTTTTCACTATTGCATCTTGAACCTTTAAGGAAAAGTTTCTGCTTCTCCCTCCTACAAAGCTTACAAACCGAACCTAAATATCTTGCCATAAAATTTCCCTCCTGATCTTAAACTCTTCTTCTTTTAGGAGGTCTACATCCATTGTGCGGAATTGGAGTAACATCCTTAATTAGAGTAACTTTTAAACCATTTGCCTGAAGTGAACGTATAGCTGCTTCTCTTCCTGAACCCGGACCTTTTATCCAAACTTCAATTCTTCGAACACCAAGATGAAGGGCTTCCTTTGCTACCTGAGCAGCACTGAGTTGAGCAGCGAAAGGCGTACTCTTCCTCGAGCCTTTAAATCCTACCTTTCCTGCACTTGACCACACAAGCACATTGCCTTTCCTATCGGCAATAGTAACGATTGTGTTGTTGAAAGAAGCAGTTATATGTGCAATACCTGTTGCTTCGACATTTTCTCTTTTTTTTCTCTGCGGTTTAGCCTTGTTAGGTTTTGGAGACATAAATAACCCTCCTTAATGCTTACTTTTTAGCTTTTGCTTTTTTCTTCAGAGCAATAGAGCCTTTCTTCGGTCCCTTTCTTGTTCTTGCATTCGTTCTTGTTCTCTGTCCTCTCACGGGTAAACCTTTTTTGTGCTTTATTCCTCTCGTATTGCCTATTTCTATAAGACGTTTGATATTGTTCGAAATTTCTGCTCTAAGTGCACCCTCAACCAAATACTTGTTTTCGATAATCTTCCGTATACTCTCCACTTCTTTTTCATCAAGTTCGTTTACCTTTTTCCCTGGATTAACGGTAGTCTGTGAAATGATGCTCTCTGAAGAGGTTCTTCCAATTCCAAAAATATAGGTCAAAGCTATCACTATGCTTTTGTTTCTTGGTAAGTCAATACCTGCAATTCTTGCCAAAAAAACCTCCCTTATTCTTCAGTGGTTAGCGATAAACTCTCACTTGCCACTGCTGTATTATCCTTGCCTTTGTTTATGTTTGGGGTTTCTACAAATAACCCGTATTCTTCCTTTTCTCTTAATGATCTTGCAGTGTGGACAAATTTTCTTTACTGATGCCTTTACTTTCATATTTTTACCCTTTATTTATACCTGTAAACAATCCTTCCTCTTGTCATATCGTAAGGTGATAGCTCCAATGTGACCCTATCACCAGCTAGTATTCTTATGTAATGCATTCGCATCTTTCCCGAAATATGTGCTAACAGCAAATGGCCTGAATCAAGTTTAACTCTGAACATAGCATTCGGCAATGCCTCCACAACAGTTCCATCAACCTTTATGTTCTTACTCTTCACGCCTTCCCTTTATGCTTGGGGATTCTCCCTCCGAACTTTCAACCAAACTTCTGACTTTTTGCCAAACCTTTTTTGAACTTCCACTAACTTCGATATTTGCGAGCAATGCTCGTCTTCTGTAAAAATCCTTGAGTGGTTCCGTTTCCTTCTCATACACAAACAGACGTGCTCGAATTGTTTCCTCTTCGTCATCATCTCTGACAACGACAGATGTTCCACACCTATCACATCTGGAACCGAACGCCGGAGGGATGCTTTTTAGATTGTAAACAGCTCCACACTTCGGACAGATACGCCTATTAATCAATCTATCAACAAGGATAGAAAATGGTACATCAAAGTAAAGAACCTTTGTAATTGTTCTTTCCAAGGTACTAAGGGATACCTCTAAATCAATTGCTTGATTCGTGTTCCGTGGAAAGCCGTCCAAAACTATGTTCCGGTTTGCATTTGCCGAAAAAATCTCCTTCTGGACAATATTTACAACAACTTCATCAGGGACAAGTCTCCCTCTTGAAATGTGTTGTTTCACCTTTTTACCAAGATTATCATTTTTCTTAATCGCTTTTCTAAGCATATCTCCTGTCGAAATCCTTAAAAAACCAAGTTTCTGTTTCATCAACTCCGCTTGCGTACCCTTGCCTGAACCAGGAGCACCAAGTAGAACTATTATCTTTGCTATCTTCGCCTTCCTCTGATCTTTCCTTTCTTTAAGAAACCTTCATAATGTCTCATCATTAACTGAGCTTCAATCTGTTGAACAGTATCCAGAAGCACTCCTACAACAATCAAAAGCGAAGTCCCTCCAAAATAGAATGGAACTCTGAAATGAACAATTAGATACATTGGTAGAATCGCAACGAATGCAAAGAATAATGCTCCTGGAAGTGTTATCCTCGTTATAATTCTGTCTATATACTCCGAGGTTTTTGCTCCCGGTCTTTTTCCCGGAATGAATCCTCCGTATTTTTTCATATTCTCGGCAAGGTCGTTTGGATTTATCACTATAGCTGTATAGAAATAAGCGAAAACTACTATCAGGATACCATATATTATGTTGTACAACCAGTAACCTGGTTGAAGCATAGCATTTATGTTTTCCATAATTCCAGTTTTTGGAAAAAATTGAGCCACTGTTGTAGGTAACATTATTACAGATTGAGCAAATATTATTGGAATGACACCCGCAGCATTGACATTAAGAGGAATAAATGTACTCTGCCCGCCATATATCTTTCTTCCTACAACCCTTCGTGCATATTGAACAGGTATCCTTCTCTGTCCCTGGGTAATGAAGACAACCGCAGCTGTGATTAAAACAGCGAAAACTACAAGAACTATGTAGAAAAACACTCCATGAACACCTGATGCAAAAAGCCTCCATGCACTAATGGCATAGCTTGGATATCTCGCAATTATTCCAACCATAATTATTAGAGAAATACCATTGCCAATACCTTTTTCCGTTATTTGTTCGCCGAGCCACATAATGAAAATCGTACCTGAAGTCATAGTTAAAACACTGAGTAACCTGAAACCCATCCCGGGATTTACAACAACACCCGGACCAATATTTTCAAGAAAGATACTTATTCCAAATCCCTGAATTGCTGCCAGAATAACGGTCCCATATCTTGTATGTTGTGTTATCTTTCTTCTACCTTCTTCTCCTTCTTTTTGAAGCCTCTGGTAGTAAGGGAGTACCGCACCAAGAAGTTGAAGTATAATTGATGTTGAAATATAGGGCATTATCCCAAGGGCAAATATAGTTGCTCTGCTCAAATTTCCTCCACTGAAAATGTCGTATAATCCGAGCAAAGTTCCTTTCAAATGCTGAAACTGTTCCAGAAGAGCAGAGGCATCAATTCCTGGCAAAGTGATGTGCCCGCCAAGCCTGTAAACAACGAACATTCCAAGTGTAAATAGGAGTTTTCTTCTGAGGTCAGGAATCTTAAATATGTTCAGTAGTTTTTCAAGCACCTGTTATCTCTACCTTTCCATCTTTTGATGTAATCGATTTCACTGCCTTTTTGCTGAATGCATCTGCCTTTACCGTAATTTTGCGCATCAAAACACCTTTTCCAAGAATTTTAACTGGAATATTTATTTTCTTGATCAATCCTTCTTGCACTAATGTTTTCGAATCAATTAAAGCACCATCTTGAAATCTATTTAAGGAAGCGATATTGACAATTTGGAAAATTCTCCTGTGCCGCGGTTTCATTCCTCTTTTCGGAACTCTCCTCTGCAAAGGCATCTGACCACCTTCAAACCAGGAATAGTGCTTGGAACCCGATCTGCTCAGCTGTCCCTTAGATCCTTTTCCACAGGTACCTCCATGACCCGAGGAAGACCCGGTTCCTAACCTTCTTTTTCTTTTCCTAGCACCTTTACTTGGGGAAAGCTCGTTAAGTTTCATCTTGTTTGTCTTTCATTTTAGTTTCTTTAGTTTTTTTAGTTTTTTTGGTTTCTTCAGTTTTTTTGGTTTCTTTTTCAGCAATCTCTTCTACTACAAGAAGATGTCTAATTTTTCTAATCATACCTCTTATCTGTGGACTATCCTCTTTTATCACTGTGCCATTCAGTTTTCTTATTCCAAGTGCTTTCAAGGTACCTTTTTGGTCGAACTCTCTGCCGATTGCACTCCTAACCTGTGTAATTCTCAATTTCTTTGCCATATCTTTCCCCCAGATTATCCCTGTAAGCGTAACTGATTATTTACCTATGTTGGCTCCTTCTACAACCCCTTTACCCTTCCCTCTTTGTTTCAAAATCCAGTCTGGCTGCTTGAGTTTTAACAATCCATCCAGTGTAGCATAAACCAGGTTAATCCCAGTATTTGAACCAAGAGATTTTGTCAATATGTCCTTGATACCTGCATATTCGAGTACTGTCCTGATTTTACTGGTTGCAATAATTCCTGTTCCCTTTGATGCGGGTTTCAGTAACACCTTGCTTGCACTACATTTTCCGATTATCTCGTAAGGAATTGTTCCATCGATAACACTAATCTTGCTTATGTTTTTCCTCGCATTTTCGGAGGCTTTTCTAATTGCATCAGCTATCTCAAGCCCTTTACCATGTCCAACTCCAACATGTTCTTTCATATCTCCGACAACAACGATTGAGGAGAACTTGAATCGCTTTCCACCCTTCACAACCTTCGATATTCTATTTATATCAACAACATTCTCCTCCAAATCCAACTCCTGAACACTCACTCTTTTCCGTTTCTTAAGACCTACCATCTTTTCAAGATTCATTAAAACCTAAGACCTCCTTTCCTTGCTCCATCAGCAAGTGCCTTTACCCTACCATGATATTTGTATCCTGCTCGGTCAAAAACAACTGATTCGATTTTTGAGTTCTTGCATTTTTCTGCCAGAAGAATTCCAATAATGTGAGCGATTTCCGTTTTTGTTTTTGCCTCGTTTTTCACCTTAATCTCTTTCGAAAGTGTTGACAAAGAGAGTATGATTCTCCCTACCGAATCATCGACAACTTGAGCATATATATTCTTCAAACTTTTCGTTATTACAAGGCGCGGCGTTTTTTCAGTTCCACTAATTCTTTTTCTAATTCTGCGGTGCCTTCTTTTTCTCTGCACATTTCTAATTTTACTACTTTTCATAATATTCCTTTTCTACCCTAAATTGCAACTTTACCAGCTTTTCTTCTCACTCTTTCGCCTTTATATCTTATGCCTTTGCCTTTGTAAGGCTCGGGCTTTCTATATGCTCTTATCTCAGATGCAATTTCACCAACCTTCTCCTTATCGACACCCTTTACCGTTATACTGTTATTCCCTTTAACACTGAAACTAATCGCTTCGGTTTTCTTGAAAACCACGGGATGTGAAAAACCCAGGGCCAGGTTTAAATCCTCACCTTTGATCTCAGCCTTATATCCCATACCTTCAATGACAAGCTCTTTTGTAAAACCTTCCGTAACTCCAATTACCATATTCATAACGATTGACCTTATGGTTCCCTGCAAAGATCTATGAAATTTGTCATCGAAATTTTCTGACACCAGGATTCTATCACTATTAATATCCAGAGATATATCGGGATGAATGTTTTTTGTTATGCTGCCTAAAGAGCCCTTCACAGTTAACTTGTTATCCCTAAATTCAACGTTTATACCTTGAGACAGCAGAATCGGTTTCTTTCCTATCCTTGACAATTCATTGCTCCTTTTCTACCAAACATAACATAATACTTCACCGCCTACTCCAAGTTTTTTCGCCTGTCTATCAGATATAACACCAACTGAAGTACTAAGTATAGCAATACCATATTTTCTAAGAACAGTGGGTACTTCCCCTTTGTTGACGTATTTCCTAAGTCCAGGTTTGCTTATACGTTTCAATCCGGAGATTACTGGGTCCCTATACTCATCATATTTGAGAATAATCTCAACTTCACCTTGTTTATTATCTTCCGTAAACGTGAATTCCTCTATAAAACCTTCTTTTTTCAATATTTCCGCAATTGCTATCTTCATTTTCGAACCTGGTATCCTAACAACTTTCAGTCCCGCTTTACCTGCATTTCTTATTCTCGTAAGCATATCGCTGATAGGGTCAGTTATATTCATAATGCCTCCAAACTTTATTTCACCAACTTGCCTTCTTCACTCCCGGAATAACACCCTTTAGCGCAAGTTCTCTGAAACATATTCGGCACAAACCGAACCTTCTCAAATAACCTCTTGACCTTCCACATCTTGAGCATCGATTATAGGCCTGAACTTTGAACTTAGGTTCTCTTTTTGCCTTCTCCACAAGAGATTTCTTCGCCATAATTCCTCCTACTGCCTTCTGAACGGAAAGTTGAATTCTGTAAGGAAAATTCTTGCTTCTTCATCATTTCGCGCAGATGTAACTATTGCGAAATCCATCCCAAAAACAGTCTTTATCTTATCGTATTCAATTTCCGGGAAAATAGTCTGTTCCGTCACCCCAAAATTGTAGTTTCCCTTACCATCAAAAGCATCGGATGACAATCCCCTAAAATCTCTTATTCTTGGAATTGCCGTGTTTATTAGTCTGTCATAGAACTCGAACATTCTTGTTCCACGGAGTGTCACTTTACAACCGATTGGAGTACCAACCCTCAATTTAAAATTGGAGACAGACCTTCTTGCTTTAGACTTTGCAGGTCGTTGACCTGTAATAACTGCAAGGTCATCCACAACTGCATCCAGTAGTTTAGCATTACCTATTGCTTCGCCAAAACCCACATTAACAACAATCTTTACGAGTTTCGGGACCTGATTGACATTCTTGTAGCTCAATTTTTTCATTAATGCGGGAACAACCCTTTCCCTATATTCTTTTGTAAGTCTTGGTAAATAGGCTATTATTTTCTGACTTTCGCTGTTATTATTCAATAAACTCTCCACATTTATTACAAACTCTTACGTTTTTTTTATTCTCAATCCTAACTTTCTGCACCCTTGTAGCTTCACCACATTTAGGGCAAATAATCTTTAAATTGGAAATGTGTACTAATGCTTCCTTCTCTATGATTCCACCTTTTTCGCCCTGCTTTCTTGGACGGACATGTTTCTTGACAAAATTTACACCTTCAACTATTGCTGAATACTTTTTTCTATCAATACTTAGAATCTTACCCTTCTTCCCTCTGTCCTCCCCACAAGTTAGAATAACGACATCACCTTTTTTAAACTTTTGTTTCAAATCCTGCATTTACACCACCTCTGGAGCAAGAGATATGATTTTCATAAATCTTTTTTCTCTTAATTCCCTAGCAATGGGACCAAAAATTCTTGTTCCTTTTGGTTCCTTGTTGTTATCTATTATAACTACTGCATTATCATCGAATCTGATGTAAGAGCCATCTTTTCTTCTGAATTCCTTTTTTGTTCTCACGATTACCGCTTTTTGCACCGTTCCCTTCTGTATTTGACTTCCAGGAAGTGAATTCTTAACAACTATCACAATAATATCACCCACACGGGCATAACGTCTGTGAGAACCCCCAATGACTTTAATGCACATCCCTTCTTTTGCACCCGAATTATCAGTAATTGTAAACCTTGTATTTTCCTGAATCATTTTATCCTTTTGAAAACAGAGTTACTTCTCTATATTTAACACTTTCCATCGCTTTCTGTGGCTAACCGGGGCAGTTTCCTCAATGGCAACTTTGTCACCAACTTTCGCTTTATTGTCTTCATTATGCGTCATAAACTTCTTCCTTTTCACAACCGTTTTACCGTACATCTTGTGCTTGACTTGACGCATTACTTCTACAACAACCGTTTTATCACCGCTTTTCTTTACAACTACGCCCACCTTTAATTTTCTCTTTCCTCGTTTCTCACTTCCTTTCTTCAACTGCCATCTCCTTCTTTAGGTTCAGGATAGTCTTAATTCTTGCAATATCCTTTTTAACTTGCTTGAATCTTGCCGGATTCGTTAGGTTTGCTGACATTTTTGCAATCCTCAAGTTAAACAGCTCTTCATAAAAACCCTGCAGCAAAGTTGTAAGTTCATCTTCTGTTTTTTCCCTTAACTCGCTTGCTGTCATACAATCTCCCTTGATACAAATCTTGTCTTTATAGGAAGTTTGTAGGCAGCCAAATCCATTGCTTTCTTGGCTGCATCCTTGTTTACACCGCTTACCTCAAACATTATCCTTCCTGGTTTTACTACGCATACCCAAAACTCGGGATTCCCTTTTCCTTTTCCCATTCTGGTTTCTGGTGGTTTTTTTGTTGCTGGTTTGTCAGGAAATATCCTTATCCACAGTTTCCCCTTTCTTTTCAAATGTCTTGTAATTGCAACTCTTGCCGCTTCTATTTGCCTTGCAGTTATCCAGGCAGGTTCAAGTGATTGAAGCCCAAATTCTCCAAAGTTGAGTTCTTTTCCTCCCTTTGCCTTACCCTTCATTCTCCCTCTATTAACTTTTCTGTGTTTAAACTTCTTGGGCATTAGCATAGTTTATTTTTCTCCCTTTTTCCCCTCGAAGATTTCACCTCTAAAGATCCAAACCTTCACACCTATTGTTCCGGATGTAGTGAAAGAAGTAGCATCCGCATAATCGATATCAGCTCGCAGTGTATGTAAAGGTACTCTTCCTTCTCTATACCATTCACTTCTGGCGATCTCAGCACCACCGAGTCTTCCTGCACAGGCAATCTTAATACCCTTTGCACCCATTCTCATAGCTGATGAAATCGCTCTTTTCATTGCTCTTCTGTAGGAAACTCTTTGTTTAAGCTGCTTTGCAATATTATCAGCAATCAATCTTGCAACAATTTCCGGCTTATCAACTTCGTAAATATTTATCTCAAGATCATCTCTTTTAAGAAAGAATTTGAGTTCATCCCTGAGTTTATTGACCTCAGCACCCTTTCTACCTATAACTATTGCTGGTCTTGCAGTCCTTATGCCAATTGACAATCTATCCGTTTTTCTCTCGATTTCAACATCCGCGACACCTGCGTTCTTTAACCTTAACTCCAAGTATCTTCTTATCTCTAAATCCTCATGAAGAAACTTCCTGTAATCGTTCTTACTAAACCACTTTGATTTCCATTGAGTGGAAATCCCCAATCTAAATCCATATGGGTGTGTTTTTTGACCCAACGCTATCCCTCCTTTTCCTTCTTCTCGGAAACAACCACAAGAATATGCGATGTTCTATGTCTTATTACATCGGCTCTTCCCATTGCTCTTGGTCTCAATCTTCTCAGATATTTAGAAGAACCCATATCAACTCTAATTGTTTTCAAGTAAAGGTCTTCTTCTTTTACTCTGAGTTCTCCTGCCTGACTTACTACATTATTAACAGCACTCTTTATTGCTTTCTTAAATGGAACTGCCGCGCGATTCGGCATCTGTTCAAGAAGAGCAATTGCGTCCATTGCATTGCTTCCCTTAATCAATTCGGCGAGTTTTCTCGCCTTCATTGGCGACATTCTTACAAACTTTTCGATACATTTACCTTCCATAGTTATCCTATTTTGGCCTAAGTGTCTTTTCAGCCTTCTTTCCACCATGTCTGTGAAAAACCTTCGAAGGAGCAAACTCACCGAGTTTGTGACCAACCATATTTTCGGTAATAAAAACGGGGATAAATTTCTTTCCATTGTGAACTGCAATAGTGTGACCTACGAAATCTGGTGAAATTGTTGAACTCCTTGCCCAGGTTTTTATTACTTCCTTTTTTCCACTTTCTATAACCTTTTTCAGCTTTTTGAGCAGTTTTCCATCTATGTAAGGACCTTTCTTTATGCTGCGCGGCAAATTAACCTCCTCCTTTTCTCTTCTTTCTTTGCTTAATAATGAATTTGCTGCCTGGTTTGTTCTTCTTTCGTGTCTTGAATCCCTTTGCTGGCAAACCTTTTGAACTACATGGATGTCTTCCCCCTGAAGATTTACCTTCACCACCTCCCATAGGGTGATCAACGGGATTTTTCGCAACTCCCCTCGTATGAGGTCTTCTGCCCAACCAACGCGTTCTCCCTGCCTTTCCTGACTTAATACTACTGTGCGCAGAATTGCTGACGGAACCTATGGTTGCATAGCAATCAAGAAGAAAAAGTTTTACTTCACTCGATGGAAGTCTAATATGAGCATATTTTCCTTCCTTTGCAAGAATTTGAGCAGAACATCCTGCACTCCTAACAACAGAACTTTGTTTTCCAGGCAAGGATTGAATATTATGAATTTCCGTACCCAAAGGGATATTTCTTAATGGAAGTGCATTCCCTACTTTGATACCTGCATTGGGACCCGAAATAATCTTTTCACCTACCGAAAGTGCATTAGGTGCCAAAATATATTTTTTCTCACCATCCGCATAACAGAGCAACACTATCCAACTTGACCTTGAAGGATCGTACTCAATTGAGCTAACCGTAGCTTCAATTCCATGCTTCGGTCTAACAAAGTCTATTATGCGATAATGTCGCCTTGACCCACCTCCTCTTGAACGAACTACCTCTTTCCCCTGTCTATTTCTCCCTCCATTTTTCCTTAATGATGAAGTTAGCGTTTTAAATGGTTTTTTCTTAGAAAGTTCCTTATTTACAATGCTTGTCTTAAATCTCAGCGAAGGTAAAATCGGTTTGTGTTTCTTAACTAACATATTACTTTATACTCCCTCGAATATGTTTATCTTTTCTCCCTGTGGTAAGGTAACTATTGCCTTTTTCCAGTCCTTTTTTTTTCCTTTTGTTCTCCCCCACCTTTTCTGTTTCCCTTTAACCTTGATAGTCTCGCATTTGAGGACTTTAACCTTAAACAGCTCTTCGGTTGCTTTCTTGATCTCGATTTTGTTAGCATTAATTGCGACCCTGAAGTAGTATTTATTTTGACCACTTGAAAGAATATTCTCTGTCTTCTCGGTTCTTATAGGTGAAATAATCACACTTCTTGGGTCATTTCTCATAATCAATTTTCCCTATTCAATAGTTTTTTATCCTTCTTGTTCTCGAATGTTTTTTTTACTATTTCTATGCTATCTTCTGTGAGGACCAATACGTCGGAGTTAAGAATATCGTAAGCGTTCGCATCCTTTGCGAGTGAAATCTTTAAACCAGGTAGATTTCTCCCTGCAAGGAACATATTCTTGGAATACTTATCCAGAAGAAGAAGTACTTTTTTCTCCTTTAAACCCAGCATGTTCATAATCTCGGAAATTTTCTTTGTTTTCGGTTCGTCCAGCTCAAAATTCTCAACAACCTTTAGAGCATTTTCCTCCATTTTCATGCTGAACGCCGAGCGAATAGCCAGACGCTTAACTTTCTTAGGAACCTTAAAAGAATAGTCTCTTGGTTTTGGTCCAAACACAACTCCCCCACCTCTTCGTAGAGGTGAACGAATAGTTCCTGTCCTTGCTCTGCCCGTATGCTTCTGTTTGAATGGCTTCCTTCCACCACCCCTCACTTCACTTCTCCCTTTAGTTGAGGCTGTTCCCTGTCGTCTGTTGGCCCCATACATGCGCACAACCTCGTAAATAACTTTATCATTTGGCTTACTTAGGAAGATGGACGTAGGAAGCTCCACCTTTCCCTTTTGCTCACCATTTATCGATAATATAACTGTTTCTAAATTCATAACACTTATTTTTTCTTGGTTTTTGTTTCTACCTTATGCAAAAGAACAATACCATTCCTGCTTCCAGGAATGGCTCCACTTACTGCAATAAAATTTTTCTTTTTGTCGATATTAATTATTTTCAGGTTTTTTACCGTAATTCTATCACCACCAGTTCTTCCTGGAAGTTTTGTACCTTTGACTACTCTCGCCGGGGTTGCAGATGCACCAGTAGAACCAGGAACACGATGTGACCTAGAACCATGTGTTTTGGGACCACCAGAAAATCCATGTCTTTTTATCACACCCTGAAAACCTTTTCCTTTAGAAACACCACTAACATGTACAATCTCACCTTCAGTGAATATTTCAATACCCATTTTCTGCCCGACTTTGTATAATTTGGAATCATCAACCCTGAACTCAAAAAGAGCCTTGCAGGATTCGATCCCGGCTCTTTTCAAATGTTCCTTTATCGACTTTTTAGTGCGCTTTCTTTTGCCCATTGCCAACTGAATTGCAGAGTATCCATCTTTCTCTTCCGTTCGCACCAAAGCGACAGTACAGGGATGCATTTCCACAAGCGTAACGGGAACAACCCTCCCATTTTCTGCGAAAATTTGTGTCATCTCTCTTTTTTTTCCAATAATTCCAATCATAATTTTATGTTTTTATTTCAACTTCAACACCTGCTGGAAGCTCGAGTTTGCTGAGTGCATCTACAGTTTGCGGTGTCGTATTAATAATATCTATCAATCTCTTATGAATACTTATTTCGAACTGCTCTCTTGACTTTTTATCAACATGAGGAGAACGTAACACCGTAATAAGTGACCTTTTAGTTGGAAGAGGTATAGGACCTGAAACATTGGCACCCGTTCTCTTAGCAGTCTGAACTATCTCTTTAACTGACTGGTCCAGAAGATTGTGGTCGTATGCCTTTAACCTTATTCTTATCTTTTCTTTCAAGTTGCTCTCCCGCTTATTCGTTAATTTTTGTAACTACTCCGGCTCCTACCGTCCTCCCACCTTCCCTGA
>CAYMQB010000009.1:0-73109 GCA_964392665.1 uncultured bacterium
CTCCTGCATTATCGTCGATCGAATGACTGTTGTATATACAATAAGGACCGGAATTGGCAAGGGCAGAACCTTCGTATGGCAGAAAATCATGTGCTGTTGCAGTTACCCAGAGTGTTCCCGGACTAGTTGGAGTGATGCTTAAAGTAACCTGACCACTGGCATTGGTGAAGTCACTAACCCAGGTTTCAGTACCCTTCATTGCACATACGAGTGCACCAGCTACGGGCACTCTGCCATCAGTTACTGTCACGACTAAATCGCTTGGTCCAATAGGAACATTAAGAACATGAGAGGCATAGAGTGGAGTGGGAACGGCAGTCCAGATTTCTGTCATTGGATCTCCACACCACAGGTACATCTTTACATTGGTTTCTGCATATTGCCCCTGAGGGAGGATTACGGCTGCCGCGTAGTTACTTGTCCAGCCAATATTCCATAAGGTTGAATCACAATAAGCCTTGTAAAGTGCTTTGTCATAAGTATGGTTTGGCGTTGTATATGATGGGTCTGAGGCACCAAGTGCAGCGACACCTCCGCCAGGATATTTTCTAGTCCAGCATTCGCATAGACATTCGCTTGCGTTGATGTCACCTGTTACACAGGCGATGTTAAAAACAACAGGCGTTTCGTCTCCATTCGTAAGTGCATTTACATTCGTAGTCGACCAGTTTTCATTTGGGACATCCCACTGCCACCAAATGTATGTATCTCCATGACCACGATAATTAACGACATTTCTACCAGCGTTAATCGCTGCGGTCACAGTGGCATTTGTCTGTCCTGATTTTGCGCCCATAATTGTGTCCATTGTAGGTGTGAAATAGGAATACGGGTAGTTGTAAATTTCTCTCTTGCACTGAGAGTATTTACCAGGATAATCCTGCTTATGTGCAACCAATGAAGATTTTATTAACCAGTCGTTAATAGGGGGATCTTTCGCATACTTCAGGAATTTGTTAACTACCTCGGTAACCTTACCTGTAGATGTTGCGGATAATCTTGCAATTGCAAGTTCAGCATAAAAGTCTCCACCTGAAATAAATGAATACCAGGCATCAGATGCAAAACCGTATCCCGTATAAGTTGGTATTTGAGCAACATCGCCCACAAGTAGTACATATTCCGTGCCATATGTATTGTAATGATTCGTAATGTATGTCTTGATTGCCGAGGAATTAGAACCAGCGCTAGAAGAAGGCACAACATCTATGGTGATACCTTTCTTGTGATACCAATCCGTCAAAGGGGCTGCTGCTGTGATATAACTATCGTATATAATTGCAAGATAATTGATGTCTGCATCTCTATTTGTTACATTCATCCAATCATAGTTGAGTATTGCGTTTTTATACATAGCATTGTATCTTGGAGCTACCGTAATTGCCTGGTGATTTCCACCACTTATGTTTATTCTGATTTTTATCTTTTTGAATGCAGTTAGTTCTTTTGTTGATGGATTGTACTGAAAAGGGTAGATCGTTAGATTCGTGAGTGTGACGTCCCTCCAGATTTTGAGATCAGAAAGTTTTACAATTGAAGATGGATAATTGACGTTATGGGTATAGAAGTCGTTGTCAATAGTGAAATCCTTCTTGATGTTGTTATCCGTTGTTGGTTCTTGAAATGGATAGATGTTGTAACCGGAGAATGTTTGAGTTTCATAATTTATAATTTCATAGCTTAGATTACATTTTTCTGGAACACCAACATTAGCGACAATTGCCGGGATTTCCGGTTTACCAATATCGAGAATGGTAGAAATATAGTTGCTTAGAGAAATACGATTATATGGAATTCCATTCACAACTTCTACGTTTGCTTCGAAGCCGGGAATGCTTACTTCAAGAATTATTGCGTCTTCTGTTTGATTCAGTATCGTAACGGATTCTTCTTGTGAACCAAAGTTATCTAATGGAACCCATCCAGCCCAGCAGAGTGACGCAAGGAGTAAAAAAAGAACCACAAAATACTTCATCTTCCCTCCTTTTTGAAATTTCGTTTAGCTATCTATGAAATTCACCTCCTTCCTATTGTTTTATACAAGTTTACAGAGATTTTGTCAAGCGAAAAGTTGGGAAATATGGTATTTTAAAAATTACTCAACTTAATAAGTTTCCTTAACAGAATTATATCTTTCGATTTTAACCTTATGAAGTAAACACCACTTCCCACTGTACTTCCATCCTCACCTTTACCATTCCACATTACCGATGAGCGAAGCAACGCGCGTCCCGAGCCTAATGACTGATGACTTATGACTGATGACAGGTCTTTTACCAACCTTCCACTGACATCATAGATGCAGAGCGAAATTGGAAATTGGGAAACTGGTAAATTACTATTTCCTATTTTTCCAATTTCGGGGATTCTATATCTTATATCTACCTTTTTTGTAAATGGATTTGGAGAGATTGTTAATTTCGAATTTCGAATTTCGAATTTCGAATTTTCCGATTTTTCAATACCCGTATACTGAGGAGGGTCTGTCGTAAACTTTAAAGCAATTCCGTCATCGATAATCGAAGCTCCATCGGCATAGTTACCATTGTAAAGGTATTCCAAACCAATGTTTTGTTCCTTGTTTTCGATGCCTATGGTGCAAGAGGAATTGTTTATTATGGTTCTATACTGACATGTAATTTCTCCATCACCTGTAATAGTGGGGTAATATATTGGGTTATAAATAATTGCTTCGAAGGTTTCAGGGTCATCAGGATGAGGAATAGAATCACAGTATGTATGATATATCCTGCTCCATTCGACGATGAACCTGTGGTTTTCAGAATCATATTTATAGTAGATATGATAAGGATTAGGAAGACTATCGCTAAGGTCGTCCCAGAATGGTGCAATTATATTTGGAGGCCCATATGTATCAGGAATCGGCCAGTTTGAATATGTTCCAAGATTCGTGTGTCCGGCAGCAATCCAACCGTTTGCACATATCGATACGGAATCATACCCTATCCCGTAATAGGAAAATGTGAATGGAAGAGGTAGCGTGGATGTTCTATCTTCCCACAGAGGGAGTAGAATCCCAGTACCTCCGTAGTTCGGGTCGATCTCAATCCAGCTGTATATAGGCGCTTCGTTATATTCGGTATCGTTATTATCGTAAGCGTAATAGCCGTAATCATCCGGTCCAGAGGGACTGCCATTTGTTACAGGTCCGATTGTAACTTCAAAACCTAATGTATCTATATAGTAGTTACTTGCAGATAGAAAAAGTGTAAAAAAAGCTTTATGACCGGTGTAAACATCCTGGGAGATAGATATGGTAAATCTGTTTGAGGAATTTGCAGCACTGTTTCCCGGTGCAATATCACTATAAGTTCCAAGTGAGTCGGTAACCAAAATGTAAGGGTCCAGAGTTTTGAGTTTTGCATTCGGGTTTGCTGCAGAAGCATTTCCGGTATTCTCGAGCGTTACTGCAAGTCCACCGCTTTCACCAGGTTCAGGTATCCCGTTGCCACCGTCGTAGAAAATAAAATCCAAATACTGAATATTGCAGGCAAACAAAGGAATTTGGAAATATGAATACCAGGTAGAATCGTTATCGCTTATATCAAGGGAAAAACCAAGCGAATCTCCAAATCGCAAGGAAGCCGGGACACTGAAGTCGAAATCTTCATTGCTTAAAGCAGTATCCTGGGAAGCTATATTTCCAAAATCCTCAAGGGAATCCATTACCGTTACAGATGAATTCACGGAGCGCAAGGTTGCAGTTACATTGTAAGAGGTTTGTGTTCCAAAGTTCTTGAGAATTACAGGCATTTCAATGGTTTCATCCGGGTTTACCTTACCGTCATCGTTTCCGGTGCTTCCTCCGGAATCGTCGTCATCGATCAAGCAGTTTTCGTATCCCACATAGGTATTATTCGAAATAACGAGAACATTAGCTTCATAGGGTATAAAATTCAGCGCTGTTACTGTTACACTCAGATTTCCAGGAGTTGCAGGATTCAAGAGAAAGTGACAATCACCATTCATAGAAGTGTATTTGTATGCATAAATCTCTGTTCCTTTAACCAGGCAAACGACTGCATTTTTAACAGGCTGGAAATTTCCATCTTTAACGAGCACATCGAATCCTGTATTACCGCAGTGAATAACGGCAGGATGAGTTACCGTTAGATTTTCTGGAATGTCCGTCCACAAATTCAATTCTGGATCCCCAAGAATATGATAAACCCCGTATTCAATTTTGGTTGTATCGTATTCAGGATAACAGGAGAACATGAATAATTTACCAGCGTTCATAGCTTGTCCCAGGATAGTAATAGAATCATTGAAAATCGCTCTATATATTCCCACATCAAGCGGATTGTTCCTGCTTGCATAGGTCCAGTGAGAAGCACCAATAAAGGCAACTCCACCCTTGGGATTACTCGGAGTGCCAGCTCTTAGCCAGATTTCGCCAAAACATTCTCCACCACTCCAGTTGAACTTGCCAGAACCACAGTTTATGCTCGTCATAACAGGAAGTTTCCATCCATTGGAGAGATTGTATAGGATGTTGTTTGTGTCGTAGTATGGTTCCCGCCATCCGTATCCCCAACCACCGCCTCTGTAGTTTATGTATGCCCTTCCGTTGTTTATGGCATTGCTTATCATTGTTGCATTTGCACCGTTTCTTGCAAAGAGTGTATCAGTTGTATATCCGTAAGATTGTACAAGTTTTTGTACCCAGACCTTGGTTTCAGGTTGAGATTCAAAATCCCTTCCTGCAGCGCACAGGACTTTTCCAAGCCAGGTTGAAGGTGAAACAGGTGCTTTTTCATAACTCAGTATCTTTGCAGTTACAACATCGAGTTCCAATGTATTATCGACCGAAATTCTACCGATAAGTACATCGGGGAATATATCCGAGCCCTCGAGTTGACTGTATGTAAGGTCCGTAGCATAGGTGCCGTGACGTGGATCGTTATCGTAAAAGGTGGGCATCGAGTTGATATCTCCTATAAGAAGGACATAATCAGGCGGTACAGGCCAGGTGTTGTAAGCGCCTAAAATAAAATTCTTTATCTGGTAGTTTGTTGAGCCCACTTCCGAAATTTTCTTGACGACCGTTTGGTTGCCCTTTCTGTTTTTCCAATCCGCTAGTGAGAGTATGTTGTTGTAAAGGGCGTCAGGAACAATTATCAGGTAGCTACCTCTTTCCGCCCTTTTCCCTCCAACTATGTCGTCGTAGTTAACGAAAAATCTCTTGTAGAGCGAAATGAAAGCTTCTGAGAATTTTTCTCTTCTTTTGTATTTTGGATTTTCTGGATTTGTGTAAGAAAATGAAATTTCAATTTCCATCTTCCTTATAATTCTTATCTGGCGTTTTTGTGGATTGTATGTAACAGGGAAAATAGTGAGTGGCATAAATCTCACATCTCTCATTATTGCAGGGGGACCTGTTTCTAAAGCTCTTTCTGGATACCAGATGTCTTTTACGTAGAATTCCATATCGCAATTGAATGCTGGTTTCTCATAATCTGTCCCTCGATTATAAGGGATAATATCAATACCCTTTTTTGTATAACTTTCGGTGCTGATGATTCGAGCGTGACATTCAGCATTATCGGGAATAGCAATAAAGCGGGTAATGGCAGGTAGTTCCGGTTTGCCCACTGAACGGGTTGTTCCTTCGAGCGGGAGTAATATTTTTTTATAACCGTTTTCGCTAATTATGTTCGATTCAGGGAATTGTATCTTTATACGGATTCTTTGATTGGTTGAGTTAAGCACATTGATGCTTATTGCGTTTTTATTGAATGCAGAAACGACTTGGGAAGAGAAAACTATTAGTAAAAAGATGCATTTTGCGGTTTTTCTCATGTCTATCATTGTAATTCTTTTGCCTTATTTTGTCAAGGAGAAAAAATATTGTCATCTGCGATTTAAACAATACGGTGTCATATTTCATCTCTGAAATACCATACCCTTCAGCATGACAATGAACGGTAAAAGTTTCAACCACGATTCTGATTCTTCGGGTGATTACAGTCTGATGCCGAGGGAAAACGATAATCCTTGTATAGAAATTGTTTCTTCAAGAGGGGGATAGTAAAAGTTCCCAAAAATAAGGTCAATTCTTGTCTCTAAAGAAAGGGAAGTCTTAATTATGTGTCGAAAACCTGCGGAAGTCAAAAAGCAATAGCCCATTCCTTGATAATTTTTCCAGGTCGTGATTTTCCATCCGGGTGCATAATATACATTCTTTGACTGTTCGTGAAAATATAACCAGTTGATTCTTGCTGCAACGAACGGGGAAAGTCTTTTTCTAAAAATCTCGTAGTTTAGCTCGAAACCTGTAAGTGTTATATATTTCGAAGATATTGAACTAACGAGTTCAGTACCTGACATAGATTCAATGTAAAGACTTCTTCCCTTGTTGCGAGTAATCTGAAAACCCAATGAAGCGCCTAATTTTTCACCGGTTATGAAAATTACATTTATCCCTGCTCCAAGAGAAGGAGAAAACTCCTTGAGAAAGACCGATGAGAGTGAGAGTTGTGCTCCAATACGTTCTTTCTCAACAGTAGGAGTTGCGAATATAATCGATAGAGACAGAAGAATGGGTGCAATCATTTTCTTTATAATTATTTAACTCATCATATCGCGTAAAGAAAACCCCTTTTTACCTTTCGACATCTGCTTCATCATCTTTTTCATTGTGCCGAAATCCTTTAGTAATCTGTTTACTTCGCCGACAGTTGTTCCGCTACCTGCAGCAATTCTCTTTCTTCTACTTCCATCGATTATTTTGGGATTATTTCTTTCAGGCAGGGTCATCGAGTCGACAATAGCTTCTATTCGAATTAATGATTTCTCATCTATATCCATTCTCTCTATGCTTTTCATACCCGGTATTAAGCCGGCAAGTTTTTCAAGCGGTCCAAGTTTTTTGACCATTCTTAGTTGTTTTCTGAAATCTTCCAGGGTAAAGCTGGCTTCTCTGTATTTCCTTGCCGTTTCCTCTGCTTCTTCTCTGTCTATTACTTCTTGCGCCCTTTCCACAAGTGTTGAAAGATCACCCATTCCGAGTATCCTTGAAGCCATTCTATCCGCATGGAAAGGTTCTATGTCACCGGGTTTTTCACCTATTCCCAGGAGCTTGATAGGTTTTTTTGTAACATATCTTAAGGAAAGGGCAGCCCCACCTCGTGCATCTCCATCCATTTTCGTCAGCATTATGCCGTCGAAATCAATCCTTTCCTGGAATGTTTTTCCAATGTTCACAGCATCCTGACCCGTCATCGCGTCCAGAACCAACAGGATTTCTTTTGGGGACAAGAGCTTCTTCAGTCGCACAAGTTCTTCAACCATTTCATTGTCTATATGTAATCTTCCTGCAGTATCGAGTATTACGGGACTATAACCTTTTTCCTTTGAGAATTTAACTGCACTGAGCGCAATTTGCTCAACCTTATTATCTCTGGTTTCGTAGAAAGGAAATTTGTTTTGCTCAGCCATAATCTTTAGTTGTTCTACTGCAGCAGGTCTTTTAAGATCACAGGGGACAAGAAGGGGGGATTTTCCTCGCCTTTTTAAAAGATATGCTATTTTGATAGCAGTTGTTGTCTTTCCAGAACCCTGTAAACCGATAAGCATTATTATGCCCGGTTTACCATCCGATTTAAGCTCCGTTTTTTCCTTGGAGTAGAGAAAATCGGTTAGTTCCTCATAGACAACTTTCAGTAAGGTTTCTCCTGGAGTAAAGCTCGTAAGCACCCTTTCTCCGGTTGTGCTTTCTCTTAATTTCTCCAAAAAGGCTCCGACAACCTTGTAGTTAACATCTGCCTCGAGAAGTGCGAGTTTTATATCGCGCAAACCTCTGTCGATATCTTTGCGCGACAGTTTACCTTTTTTCTTAAGGTTTGTGAATATTTTTCCTAATTTTTCGGCAATATTTTCAAACATTAGATTTTCCGATTAGCCATTTTTCTGCTAACCAAAGTTCGTTAAAGATTATATAAATTTTGCCTTGTTGTCAAGTGAAAAAGGGGATTGTGCTTAATCAATTAAAAACTTGACAAAAATAGTATAATTTACTATATTATTGAATATGAGAGTGAAAAAGGTATATCTTGACAATGCCGCTACGACCAAATGCGACAGCAGAGTTATTGAAACAATGATGCCTTTCTTTTCAGAGAAATATGCTGTTGCATCTTCCGAGTTCAGTCATTCCCCTGGAATTGATGCAAAGGATGCGCTTGATGCTGCAAGGTCTGTTATTGCGGATAAAATCGGGGCAAAAACCGAAGAGATTATTTTCACATCTTGTGGAACAGAATCGAATAACTATGCAATTAAGGGGGTTGCGGCTGCTCATAGAAAAAAAGGAAACCATATTATTACGGCTGTAATCGAGCATCGCTCTGTTCTTGAGTCAGTAAAAAGCCTTGAACGGCAAGGTTTTAGGATTACAGCACTCCCTGTTGCGAGAAATGGACAGATAGAATTAAAGGATTTAAGAAAAGCAATAACAAGGAAAACCATACTTGTATCCATTCAGACAGTTAATCAAGAAACGGGGGTAGTCCAGGATACAGAATCCATCGGAAACATATGCAGGGAAAAAGGTATTATATTTCATACTGATGCAGCTCTTGGTTTTTGTCGATTACCACTCGATGTTAAGAGATTTCATTTAGATCTTATGTCGATTACGGCTCACAAGATACATGGACCAAAGGGTGTTGGTGCACTTTATGTCAAAAATGGCATAGAGATATCAAAATGGATGGATGGTGGTTTTAACGAATTCAACAGGAGGGCTGGGACAGAAAATGTGGCTGGCATAGTTGGTTTTGCAAAAGCCGCTCTTTTGGTGAAACCTGATGAAATCGAGAAGATGGATGGGTTAAGAAAAAGACTTTATGGTGGAATAATGAAAGAATTGGATGAAGTAAGGTTGAATGGAACGATTAATAACACTATTCCGACGATGCTAAATCTTTCATTCGGATACGTGGAGGGTGAATCAGTACTACTTCATCTCGATATGCGTGGAATAGCAGTAATAACCGGTTCTGCCTGTTTTAGCCGTTCGTTGAAGCCGAGTTATGTATTGAAGGCAATGGGATTAACGCATGAAGAATCTCATGGTTCTATCAGATTTAGTTTTTCCAGGTTCAATACGGAAGAGGAAATTGACTATACCATCGCTGCTGTTTGCGATGTTGTAAAGAAACTAAGGGAGATAAGCCCTATAACACCCAGAAAGTAAGGGGAAAATTGCCGTTACCTTATAGTAACAAACTTCTTGAATATTTCAGACACCCCAGGAATGCGGGAGAGATGAAAAATCCCGATGCAAAAGCAACCGAAGGTTCTCCTGCTTGCGGGGATATGGTTACTCTGTATCTGAAAGTAGATAAGAGGACGAATAGGATTATCGATGTGAAGTTCGAGTCTTTCGGTTGTGCGTCGAATATAGCAAGCGGTTCCATAATAACCGAGATGGCGAAGGGAAAAACCCTGGAGGAAGCCAAGAAGATTTCCTGGAAAGACGCAGCCAGTGAACTTGGAGGACTTCCACCCATAAAGGTTCATTGCTCCGTTCTTGCAGTAGATGTGCTTAAAGCTGCGATAGAGAATTATGAAGAGAAGAACAGACTTGTCAAGGAGAAGAAGGAAACGACTAAGGATATTGTGTTAAGTAGATTGAAACATGTAATAAATCCGGTTGTGGGATTTGACATTGTTAAGACGAATATCGTTAAGAAAATCAAAGTTTCCAAAGGAGTTATAAAGGTTTCAATAGGGATACCCTATAATCATCAATTCGCGAAAAATATAGAGGAGGAAATAAAGGAAAGACTTGAATCACTCTGGGACATAAAAAGAGTAGAGGTCTCCTTTGACAAAACGTAGTAAAATCAAACCCGATAAAGTTGTGAATGTAATTAGTGACATTTGTCCTATTCCTCTTATTGAAGCAAGAAAAGCACTATCTGCATCGAAAACCGGAGAAATAATCGAGATAATAGGAACACATGAAGCTTCAAAAAGGGAAATCCCGTTAGCCATCGAATCCAGCGGAAATAGCGTATTGAGAATAACGGAACGTGACGGTATCTGGCATATTTTTATCCAGAAAGCATAATCTCTTTCACAAATTCTGCTTCTGCCCGTTTGGTTTTTAACCTGCCGTTTATTTTCTCATCAAGAATCATCTTGAGAATTTTCTCATAGACAGGCCCTTCTTTAATACCGAGGATTTTTAAATCCCGTCCGGTGATGCTGGTTTTAATATACTTGAGTTTATCTAAGTAAGTCGATATCCTTTGCCTCTGTTTCTGTTTGCTTTTGCAATAGAAATAAATGATACCTTCAGTTGGGATGGAATTGAGTAACCAATATATATCGCTGTTTAGAAGGTTCTTTTTTGCAAGTTTTCTTAAGATTCTCTCGCTGTTCTTTCTTAAATTTAGCAATAGTTTGATTTCTTCATTCTTCAAAGCTAGCATTTTTGAAGACGAATCCATCTCACTTTTTGTTGATTTTTCCAGTATAACAAGGAGCTTTGCAGTTTGAAAGTTAAATTTCCCGGGAAGAAAATTCTCAAGATTCTTCTTAAAAGCAAGTAGCTTTTTACCGTGCGGTATTTGCTTTACGCCGAGTTCCCGCAGTACGCCATTTCTTGAAAGGGTCAGAGCAATTTTATTCCAGTTTTCTTCCTTCAATAAGAGGAATATTTCTCTTCTTATTCTATGGGGGGATAATTTTTTTATCAAATGCTTACTAATGGCACTAACCAGTAGTTTTCTTGTTTTCCCGGAGAATCTGAACGAAAACCGTTCTTTGAATTTGAATGCTCGAAATATCCGTGTAGGGTCATCTATGAAACTCTTGTTGTGAAGAACACGGATTATTCCATTCTTAATGTCGGAAATTCCATCAAGGTCATCATATACCTTTCCAAAGTCCTCTTTCGACAATGACATTCGTAAAGTATTGATTGTAAAATCCCTTCTTCTTGTGTCTTCTTCTATAGAACCTATTTCAACGACAGGTAGAGATGCGGGATGTGGGTATGTTTCTTTCCTTGTCCTTGCTATGTCCACAGAAAATCCATCGCGAAAAATTGGTTTAATCGTATGAAATTGGCTTTTAATAGTTTTTCTGGGTTGCCATTTGCTATTAATTTTATTAGTGATAAAGGATAGATTTGCTTCTGTTACAAGGTCGATGTCAACCTGCACACGATTCAATAGCAAATCTCTTACCGTCCCGCCCGCCAAAAAACAGGGATGTCCGGATTTTGAACAGAACTCTCCGATTGTCCTTATCCTTTTCAAAGTTTTTTCTCCAAGGATTTTTTTCAGACGCTTCTCCGGTATTTTCATATTGTTACAGGTTTACAACAGTTACTTTTTCGATTTTTTTTCCAAGAAATATTTCTCCCACTTTCGAGAAATGTCTTGGCTTATCGGAAAGGAAAAACTTAGGTTCTTTTTTAGTTTTCGATTTTGTCAACAAGAGATTCTTCGCCAGTAAGGTTTTTAGCTCGATTGCAGTATAATATGCGGAGTCCACTAGAAAAACTCCGTTGCCGACGACACTCTGGATGACATTCATAAGCAAAGGATAGTGCGTGCAGCCAAGAACTAAGGTGTCAATGCCAAGTTCCAGCATCTCCTTTAAATACTCCTGAGCAACGAGTCGGGTTGCTTGCTTATCTATCCATCCCTCTTCTGCAAATGGAACGAACAGAGGGCAACTGCGGCTGAATATTCGTGCTTCGGGGCAGTATACCCTTATCTTGTCCTCGTAAGCAGCACTCTCTATGGTTGCCGATGTTCCGATTACGCCTATCTTTTTGTTTTTTGTTTTCTTGCAGGCAATTACGGCGCCCGGTTCGATTACTCCAAAAACAGGAATTTGAGAATGGGACTGCAGATAATCAAGGCTATTTGATGATGCTGTATTGCAGGCAACAACGATGGCTTTAACATTGTGCTGCATCAGGAAGTTAGCATCCTCGATGGCAAAACGAATTATTGTGTCTCTTGATTTTGTCCCGTATGGGACTCTTGCGGTATCTCCGAAATAGATAATAGATTCGAAAGGAAGTAACTTCATTACCTGCTTGACGACCGTTAACCCACCTATCCCTGAGTCGAATATGCCAATTGGTTTTTCTCGAATTTTTTTGCTCATCTCTACTGATTTAGTTTTTTTTCATACGTTTCTCTGAACTTGAGGATACCCTCAGCAATTCCTTCTGCTATTTTCTTTCGGAAACTGGACTTCTTGAGTAATTTTTCTTCTTCGTTGTTTGAAATAAATGATGTTTCGACTAGAACACTCGGCATATAAATTTCCCTCATTACATAAAAATTTGCCTGCTTTACACCTCTATTTTCGATTAAAATATTACGGGATAAAGATTCCTGTATGTATTCTGCAAGGTCGCTTGACTCTCTGAGATATTCATTCTGCGCCATATCCCAGAGAATGTATTCAACTATTGATTTTTGTTCGCTTGGAGGCTCGAATTTGATAACGGCGTTTTCTTTTGCTTCTACAGCTCTTGCCCAGCTCGTTTTTGCAGTCGAAAGAAAAAAGGTCTCGAAACCCCCCGCTTGCTTTCTTGCAGCCGTAGCATTACAGTGAATGCTGACAAAAAAGTTTGCCCCGGAATTATTGGCAAGCTCTGATCTTTGTCGCAAACGCACGAAACTGTCATCCTCTCTTGTCATAAGTACTTTGAAACCCTTTGTTTTAAGTATCTTTCTTAGTTCCTTCGATATTTTTAATACGGTTTCTTTTTCTGTAAGTCCGCTTGGTCCAACAGCACCCGGATCTCTACCACCGTGTCCGGGATCGATTACTATCATATCCATTTGTTTTTTCTTCTTGCGTTTTTTTACTTCGGAAGTGTTTTTTACTTTTAGGGGTTGTTCTTTCTTTTTGTAAAAAGCAATTTTTATGGATGGGGATGGTTCCGCAAGTGATTTTTCAATTTTCGAAATCTTCTTCGCATCATAGTAAATAGACAGAATGGCTTTGTCAGTTTCTTGCTTGAGAAGAATTTTTCTTATTTGTCCCTTGGTATCCGTCGGAGGAGTGAGCGAGGGTTTACATACTGCGTTGAATAGAGTTACTTTCAATTTACCTTTTTTATCGTCATCGATTGAAGTTAGTAATTCATTTGTGGAGCGTATTGTCAAGGAAAGTCTGTCGTCATTTTCTGCAAGAATTATGGAGTCTGGGTTAAATGTCCCTTTACCGATTACGATGGAATTCAAAGACGTGTGGAGAAAGACTTCTTTGTTTGTAATTAGAGTTAAAATATCAGCGGCATCGGCGAGTGAGATAAAAGGCTTTCCATTTACGGAGATAAAAGGAAGAAACATTTTCATTGGCTTATTATCTCGAAGATAGAAAGGATTTTGTGGAACAAATGTCAGAGTTTTGTCTGGGAAGTGAAGAAGGAATCTGCTTTTTTCTATTTCGGATGTCTGAGTCATACACAGTATATCCTTGAGGTCATAGAGGGATATATAAATCCAGTTTTCGTTTGTAATTGTTGATGCAATTGTGTTCTGTTTCCCTTTAAAGACGAGTATGTCAGAAAAAAGGGAAAAAGGAGTGAGAAAGAGCAGGAAAAACAGAGTTTTTTTTATCATCTTTTAAAGACCTTTTTTGCCTTATCAAGTTCTCTTCTGATATCTCTTTCCTTTATTGCCTGTCTTTTTTCGAATTTTCTTTTGCCTTTTGCAAGACCTAATTCGAGTTTAACGATTCCTCTGGGAGAAAGGTAGACCAGGAGCGGAATAAGTGTATATCCGCGCTCATGTATTTTTCCCGCGAGCTTTTTTATTTCAGGTCTTCTCATAAGCAGTTTTCTCTTCCTCTTTGTTTCGTAGTGTGTGAATGCATCCTGTTTATCGTAAGGGGCAATGTGCATGTTGTACAGGAAAATCTCCTCTTTTTCTATTCTTGCATAACTATCGGTCAGAGAAATTCTGGAGGCTTTTACACTTTTTACCTCACATCCTATGAGAGCGATACCGGCTTCGAATGTGGATTCGATGTGATACAAATAATGAGCTTTTCTGTTTGAGGCAAATACTTTCCTTTTGTCCCCGGTTTTCTTAGACATTTCAAAGTATACACTAACAAAAAACAGTGGAAAAGTCAAAGGAATTCTTATGAGATGAACCGATCATTAACCACGGCAACGCACGGTTTAGAATTTTGCGGTTACTATGGTTAAAGCTGTTTAATTAGTTGGATTGGTTTAATTGGTTTTATTAGTTAAATATTGGATGATGTTAGGTTTCAGGTGTTAGGTGATAGGGTTTTAAAATCTCTTTAAGTTCTCTTTCAATCCCTGTTGATTTGTCTTGGGTGGTTGGGGAGGCAAAAATGCACTTTTATTGTTTTTTTCAGTGTGAATCTGTGGAATCAGTGGTTGCATTTGTCTTGGCGGGGTGGTACGGGAACCCTTGAATTAATGTGTTCTCAGTGTCTCTGTGGTGAAATGGGTTTTACAGGAATTCTCGCGGGTCGGTTATTTTACCCTTGATGGCAGTTGCAGCTGCCGTTGCTGGAGATACCAAGTAAACTTCGCCTTTTGTGCTGCCCATTCTTCCTCTGAAGTTTCGGTTCGTTGTTGTAACGGCAATCTCTCCATCTCCAATGATTCCCTGGTGAGCACCAAGACAGGGACCACAACCTGGGTTAATAATGACAGCACCCGCTTTAAGAAAAGTATCTAACAAACCTCGCTTCATTGCAAGCGAATAAATATTTCTTGATGCAGGTCCAATAATCAGTCTTATGTCTTTATGTATATTTTCGTTTTTGAGGATTTTTGCTGCAACTTCAAGGTCTTGTATTCTTCCATTTGTGCAAGAGCCAATGAAAACCTGATTAACACTTATTCCCTTTGCTTCGCCGACAGGTTTCACATTGTCAACCGAGTGTGGAAAGGCAACCTGGGGTTCAAGATTCGAAATGTCATATTCGAAGGTTTTTTCATAATCAGCGTTTGTGTCTGCAAAAACAGACTCAAAGGTGAAGACACCTTTTTCTCTTATGTATTCTTCGGTTAATCTGTCAAATGTAACAATTGCGCATTTTGCTCCCATCTCCATCGATAGGTTCGAAAGAACAAATCTGCCTGAGATAGACATATTCTCAATCGTGTCGCCGTAAAACTCAATGGATTTGTAAATAGCACCATCACAGCCAATATCTCCAATAATGGAAAGGATAATATCTTTTGGGAAAACGCCTTTTGATGGCTTACCATTAACACTTATTTTGTAAGATTCAGGAACTCTCAGCCATATTTTTCCCGTTGCCCACACTGCAGACATCTCGGTTGCGCCGATTCCCGTAGAAAATGCACCAATTGAGCCGTATGATGTAGTGTGTGAATCGGTACCTACTGCAATTTGCCCTGGTAGGATATACAGTTTTTCGACAACAATTTGATGGCAAATTCCTTCACCTATTTCGAAGAAATTCCTGATTCCCTGAAGCGATACAAATTCTCTAATCAGTTTGTGCTCGTTAGCAGTTTTAACCGATTCAGCGGGTGCTCTGTGGTCCAATATTATAAGTATTTTTTCAGGGTCCCAGACTTTTTTTGTACCGATTTCGTTAAATTTCTTTATAACAAGACCGGCGTTATCATGACTCATACACAAATCAGGCTGAACTTCGACAATATCACCGGTTGTTACTTTCTTACCCGATTTTTTGCTGAGAACGTTTTCAACAAAGGTTTTACCCATCTTCTGATTTATTGCCATACTTCTTGTGGAACTTTTCTACTCTTCCTGCAGTGTCTACGAATTTTTGCTTTCCCGAAAAGAACGGGTGACATTTCGAACATATTTCGATGTGTAAATCCTTTACAGTGGAACGCGTCTTAATAACATTTCCACATGCGCAGGTAATCGTAGTTTCGAAGTACTTCGGGTGTATTTTCTTTCTCATTATTCCTCCGATTATGTGTTCATTGCTTTCAAGAATTCTTTGTTATTTTTGGTTTCCCTCATTCTTGCAGTGAGGAATTCCATAGCTTCTACTTGATTCATCTCATTCAGAAGTTTTCTCATTATCCAAACCTTATTCAGTTCTTCAGGTGTAAGCAGTAGTTCTTCTTTCCTCGTCCCTGATTTGTTGATATCTATTGCCGGGAAAATCCTTCTGTCGGCAAGTTTCCTATCAAGAACCAGTTCCATATTCCCTGTTCCTTTGAATTCTTCGAATATTACTTCATCCATTCTACTACCAGTTTCGATCAATGCGGTTGCGATAATTGTTAAGCTTCCTCCCTCTTCGATGTTACGGGCAGCGCCAAAGAATCTCTTAGGTTTATGCAGTGCATTCGAATCGACACCGCCTGTGAGGGTTTTGCCGCTGTGAGGAATAACTACGTTGTGTGCTCTTGCCAATCTTGTTATGCTGTCGAGAAGTATTACAACATCATGTCTCTGTTCCACCATCCTTCTTGCTCTTTCTATTACCATTTCTGCAACCTGGACATGTCTTAATGCCGGTTCATCGAACGTCGAACTTATTACTTCACCTTTGACAGACCTTATCATATCTGTAACTTCTTCCGGTCTCTCATCTATTAGAAGAACCATAAGTTTTATCTCAGGATGGTTAGTTGTAATGCTATTTGCAACAAGTTGAAGAAGAACAGTTTTACCGGCTCTTGGAGGGGAAACAATGAGTGCTCTCTGACCTTTTCCAATGGGTGTTAAAAGGTCGATGATTCTTCTTGAAATATCGCTATCGCCGGTTTCGAGTCTGATTTTATCTTCAGGATATAGTGGAGTTAAGTTGTCGAACAAAGTTCTTGTTCTGATTATATTTGGATTTTCAAAGTTAACAGCTTCAACCTTCAAAAGTGCAAAGAATTTCTCGCCCTCTTTGGGAGGTCTTATCTGTCCTGAAACGGTATCGCCTGTTAGCAATGCGAATTTTCTGATTTGAGAAGGAGATACATAGATATCTTCGCGACCAGGCAGATAGCTGTTATTTGGTGAACGTAGAAAACCAAAACCATCATGATTTATTTCTAGGACTCCTTCACCAAAAACCAATCCATTTTGTTGAGCCTGTGCATCGAGGATACCGAATATGAGCGCTTTCTTCTTCAATGTTGAATATGATGAAATATTGAGGTCTTTTGCAATTTCCTTGAGTTCCGAAAAGGTTTTATCCTTCAATTCTGCTATTTCCATTTTTATAACCTTGATTTTGGGTTTAATATTACACTCAGCGCTGACTGCACCGAGACGGTGGGGAAAATTTAATTTCCTATGCGCGTCTTAAGCTTGGATTTGTTTTTATTTTCGCCTTGCGGTTTATTTGATCTTATGGCTGAGACAGGTGTTGTTTGTTTGTGATTCTCTTTTTTTCCTGTTAGTCGCGATATTTTCCCTCCTTCTTTTGTATTGGATGTGCTTTCTTCGTATTCCACCTGTCTATCCGATAAGAGAAGAAAGCTGTCAATTCTGATTCTCTTAAAACCTTCGATAGTTATGTTTTTATCTCTATCCTTCAGTGCGATTTCAATTTTACTGTCGTGCCCGATTTTCAGACTATCACCCCTTTTTAACAATTGTCCGTATCTAACTTTTTTCCATTTAGAGTCTTTATTTTTTTTTAGCATCGAACTTCCTAATAGAAATGTTACCTTTCCAAAAGAATTTGTGGAACTCCGATGCATCTTTTTAGTTTCAGAAGAGGAGCTGCTGGAAACATCGGTAGCGGTTAAGAATTTTGAGTAATAGCGTCTATTCGTTGTTGTGAACACGATAAAAAGAACGATTAATAAGCCTGCAACGGTTATGAAAAACGTAGTTAATGTTAAGAGAAGAACTTTCTTAGATTTCATAACAAGAATCTATTTTTATTATAATAGACTAAAAACCATATTTTGTCAAGCACTTTTTTCAAAAATCCATTTATCTATGGAACTATATCACCTTTGTTTTATTTATTATCAATTCAAATTTGCAGCCAAGAAAGTCTGCTGCTCTTCTTGAGATTATCATCCTTGAAAGGAATATTTCAAAATAATCCATAACTGCAGCAATGGAAGTGTCTATTGTCAGGTTGAAAACTATTTTTTGTTCATCTTTGTCAACATCAAGAACAGATTTGGTTGTTGCATAGTTAACACGGTCATGAATATCGAATTTTATGAATTCCGGATTCCTTACTCTACTTCTGTGCACATCGGACTTATCGGCAAGTATTAATGCTGCACCAATTTCGCTTACGGGAACACCATCTTCTTCGTGGTGATTGCCAATTGCCCCTATTATCTCGGCTGCATCGGCTATAGGCATATTCATGTCCATAAGGATTGAATGGCTGATTGCTGCACCTGTTTGTGCATGGTGTTCTCTGTTAATAACATTGCCGATATCGTGCAAGTAACCTGCAATGCTTCCGAGTGTAATGATTTGTTTGCTTTTTTCGAGAGAGGATAGAACGAGCTTTGCCGTCTTTGAAACCCTTTCTGCATGTCTCTCACTGTGTTCGGTATAGCCAATAATAGCAAGAAATTCATCTGCTTTGTTGATGTAATTTTTTACTATTCTGTTCTCGCTTATATCTTTGAGTGTAATCATATGGGTTTCTTTTTTTCTATTTTCCAATTCCCATCTTGGAAATCCACAACCACATTGTCCCCGCCTTGAAGCTCACCTTTGATAATTTTGGTTGACAGTGCATTCTCGATTTTCCTCTGAAGTACACGTTTTAGAGGTCTTGCTCCATAGTTTTTGTCGAATCCTTCCTTTGCAAGTTCTTCTTTTGCTCCGTCATTCAATGTAATGGCAATATTTTTCTCGGTTAATCGTTTCTTCAGATCATTAAATTGAATTTCGATTATTTTCTTTAAGTCGTTTTCTGAAAGCGGATGGAATACTATTATATCATCGAGTCTGTTTAAGAACTCTGGTTTGAATTTAACCTTAACTTCTTCCATAACTCCTGAACTCATTCTTTCGTAGTTGTCAGCGTTTTCCTGAATCCAGGTGGAGCCAATGTTGGAGGTCATTATTATAACGCAGTTTTTGAAATCAACCGTTCTCCCTTGTCCGTCTGTTAGTCTCCCATCGTCGAAAATTTGCAGTAGAACGTTAAAAACATCAGGATGTGCTTTTTCAATTTCGTCAAGAAGTATCACTCTATAGGGTCGTCTTCTTACTACTTCTGTCAGCTGCCCGCCCTCTTCGTATCCCACATAGCCTGGCGGTGCGCCTATTAATCTTGACACGGTGTGTTTTTCCATATACTCGCTCATATCAATGCGTATCATAGATTCTTCGGTGTAGAATAGAAATGATGCGAGGGTCTTCGCAAGTTCTGTTTTGCCAACACCGGTTGGACCCAGAAATAGAAATGAACCAATAGGTCTTTTTGGGTCTTTCAATCCTGCCCTTGCCCTTCTTATTGCTTCAGAAATCGAAATGATTGCTTCATCCTGTCCAATTACCCTCTCATGAAGTTTTTCCTCCATCTTAAGGAGTTTTTCCGATTCGGTTGTTAGCATTTTTTGAACGGGGATGCCTGTCCATTTAGAAATTATCTCAGCAATATCCTCTTCTCCAATTATGTCGTCAATTCCTCTCTCTCTCATCCATTTTTCTTTCTTTTCATTAAATTCTGTTTGCAATGTATCGACTTCATCTCTCAATTCTGCGGCTCTCTCGTAAGCTCTGGATTGGACAGCTTCTTTCCCTTCCGTAGTAAGCCTTTTGATTTTGGATTCGAGTTGCCTTAATTCAGGTGGAGCACTGTAGATTTCTATTCTCAATTTTGCTGCTGCCTCATCAATCAAGTCGATTGCCTTATCCGGCAATTTTCTGTCGTTAATGTATCTTTGAGATAGTTTTACTGCTGCTTCCATAGCTTCATCGGAAATTTTGACACCGTGATGTGATTCATATTTATCCTTCAGACCTTGAAGTATTTTGATGGAATCTTCTATAGTCGGTTCTTTTATGAATACAGGCTGAAACCTTCTCTCGAGTGCACTGTCTTTTTCAATATATTTGCGGTATTCGTCAAGTGTCGTTGCACCTATTGCTTGGAGTTCACCCCTTGAAAGAGAGGGTTTTAACATATTAGATGCGTCAATTGCCCCTTCTGCAGCACCTGCACCCACTATTGTATGTAACTCATCCAGGAACAAGATAATGTCTCCCTGTGATTTTTTAATTTCATCCATAACTGCTTTTAGTCTTTCTTCAAATTCCCCCCTGAATTTGCTGCCTGCCAATAGTGATCCCATATCGAGTTGTACAACCTTTTTATTCTTCAGTATTTCTGGAACATCATCGGATACTATTCTTTGCGCAAGCCCTTCAACTATTGCTGTTTTGCCAACACCAGCTTCACCTATTAATACAGGATTATTCTTAGTTCTTCTTGAGAGCACCTGCACGACACGCTTTATTTCATCGTCTCTTCCGATCACCGGGTCCGTCTTTCCTTCACTCGCAAGTTTTGTAAGCTCCCTTGAGTATTTTTCTAAAACCATATATTTGCTTTCAGGATTTGGGTCTGTCACTCTCTGACCTCCTCTTATTTTCTGAAGGGTCTGATAAATCTTCTCCTTGGTTATTGAAAATGAGTTGAAGAATTGTTTGACACCTCCCTCATTTATATCGCAAAGTGCAATGAAAAGATGTTCGGTGCCAACGAATTCATCCTTGAGCCTTGAGGCTTCTTCTTTTGCGAGTTCAAAAACCTTCTTTGTTCTTGGTGTAATATACACTTGTTTTTCCTGGACGGTAGATTCATAATGAAGTTGTGGAGTTTTATTTATTTCTTCTTCGATTTTATTAAGAGCGGCTTCGATGTTTATACCTAATTTCTTAAGTATGTGCGAAACAACTCCGCTTTCCTGTTTAAGTAAAGCCCAAAGGATATGTTCTCCATCAAGCTGATTATGATGAAATATATCCAGGCCTTCCGTAGCAATTTGCATTACCTCCTGTGCTTTTTCCGTAAATTTGTCAGGTCTCATTTTTCTTTAAGTTATCTGAGTCTCTCTTTAACATCCAAGAGAGGTTTATTCTTGTTTAGAAAATATTAAACTGATAGTACGATTTCCATTATGCGAAAATCTTTAACAATCCAATATAATGCAAAACAGATATTTTTGCAAGAAAAATCTTAAAATTTTCGCCTTTCTTTGTCATCACTACAGAAGGATTCACCTCTGCGAAAGCAGGGAACGGGGTCAGCCTGAAATCGCTTCTCTCTCTTTCATATTGCTATTATAGCGAAATTTTAACCAGGACAAATCCTGTTGACATAGATAAAGTATTTTGGTATGTTTAAGTAATTGGTTCATAGGTTTGTACCGGCTTGAAATGGGGTGCTGAGAAGAATGGTAAGCGAGAGACAGGCAAAAATTTCTTTTCTGAAATGTAATAGTTACAGCTCTCAAAGATTATCTCAGAAAGTAAGGGAGTTGCTTGAACCCTTTGAGAGTGAACTTGGGAAAATCATAAGGGGAGATAAGGTTTTATTGAAACCAAATCTACTTTCCGCCCATAAACCTGCGGATGCAGTAACAACGCATCCTGAAATATTAAAAGCGGTCGTGCGAGTTTTTTTAGATTTGGGTGCCAAGGTATTAATAGGTGATAGTCCGTCACCAGGAGTTAGGAAGATGGAAGAACTGTTTGATATTACAGGTCTCTCGGAAATTAGAAAAGAATTCAACGTCAACCTCATATCTTTTGATAAAGCAGGATGGTACGAGAAATCAATAGGGGGGAGAGATTATCCGATTTCCAAGGTGATCTACGATGTTGATTTTGTAGTGAATCTTCCAAAAGTAAAAACGCATAATCTTACACTTTTAACGCTGGGCGTTAAAAATATGTACGGTTCAATTCCGGGTTTCAAGAAGGCTTTACTACATAGAGATTATCCAAATCCAATAACCTTCAGCGAAATGAATTTGGATGTTTACTTGCTTGCAAATCCGGCACTTACAATATATGATGGTATTATTGGGATGGATGGTGATGGACCAGCAGGGGGAGAACCAATTAATTTCGGTTTTATTGCAGCAATCGATGATGCGGTTACCGGCGATATTTTTATTGCAGAAATTCTTGGAGTAAATAAGGAAATTTACCCGCTATATTTGGCAGGATTGAGAAAAGGACTGTCAATGAACAGAGATTACTCACTTTTTGGAGATGCTATTGATACTTATATGAGAAAAGAAACAAAACTCCCACGCACAAATCAACTTTGTTTTATTCCACCAATAGTAGTTAAAACAGTAGGAAAGCAGTTATGGGCAAGACCAAGAATTATTACGGGAAAATGTCGAAATTGTGGTATGTGTGTTGATGTGTGTCCGGCAGATGCGATAGAGGAAGGAGCCGTCAGACCGTATTTCGACTATAAAAAATGTATAAGTTGCTTTTGTTGCACAGAAACCTGTCCATATAGTGCAATGGAAGTGAAGGTGTCAACGCTTGTTAAGTTGGTGCACATACTTTAAAAAGCAAGTGAAAAGTTAAAAGTTAAATCTAAACTGCGGGAAACGCGAAATTAGGAAATTAGACATTGCGAAAATCAGAACAACAAAGCACAAGTCACAAGAGCACAAGAAAGGCAGAAGAGATGAGTATATTTATCGTATATTTAGTTGTATATTTGTGGTTTATTTATTGTCTAAAACAAGGAATACATAGCAAGTACACAACAAACCGAATTTGCGCCGCAGACGAATAACCATTGACTAATGAGTGATGACCAATGACAAACCAAATAGACCAGATAGACTCAGTAAACTTAGAAAAGGAGGTATTATGAAGAAGGTTGTTATTATTCTTGCGGTACTTGTTGTTTTTGAAGGATGTTCGGAGATTATGAAAAGGGTCGCAGTCAAGGAGTTGAAGTTCAGTCTCATTGGGGTTAGCCTCATTGATTATACGCTTTCTGATATGACATTAAAGGTTAATATGAGAGCAACGAATCCCAATGATATCGATGCAGTGATTGACAGACTGGAATACTCATTTTTTATTAATGATAAGAATGCAGCAAACGGGACAACAGCAAAGAAGATAACGGTTAAGGCGGCTGACAATAAAACTTTTGCAACGGAGCTTACGGTGAATTACCTTAGTTTAGGTGTTGCAATCCTTGAGGCTGTCCAGAACGAGAAGGCAGACTACAGAGTGGATGGAAAGGTCTACATAGACACTCAGGTGGGCTCTATTGCTTTCCCGGTAAAACTGTTCTATCCATAAAGATCCTTCCCGGGTTAAGTCTTCTTGTCATTCTGAGCGAAGCGAAGAATCTCGATGTTAGATTCTTCCCGGGTCATTAAGGAACGGATTACTCAGAATGACGCATATGTGTTTTTGTCATGCTGAAGCAATTTCAGCATCTCGTTTCCAAAAAGTGTTTAAATGTGATTTTACGCTTAATATGGTGTATCAAGGAACCAAATTTGGTGAGAAATCTTTGTTTGGGACAAAACGCACTGGAAATGTAACCCACACACGAACAGGTTTCCCGTTATGAATTGCAGGCTCGAATTCTGATTTCATTAGTGCTGTAAGAGCAGATTCAACCATCAATACACCACCTTTATCAAGATGTCTTATTTTTTCAATATCTATTGGCTTGGCGATAATTACATTACCGGTTGAGTCAATCAGCATTTTGAGTACTACAGCTCCATGCCAGGCTTCATTCAATGATTTACGAGGATAAATAGGTCTAATAATATGTTTAGGTTTTGGTGGAGTATCATAACCTTCTATATGTTTAGGTCTCTCAACAGTATGTTTAGGTCTCTCAACAGTATGTTTAAGTCTCTCAACAGGGGGAGACAATGACATAGTTTTCACTGTGCTTTTCTTACTTAAATATTTTTCTATGTCCTCTTCTCTTGTTTCAGGATTGACGCGGATGAGCGTGTAGTTTTCTTTATCATAGTAAAAATGGGGGTCATCAAAGACGGTTTTTTTGCCAAGCCCGGATGTTTTCTTGACCGGTAGGCACCCGGAAAGCAAGAGCATAGCGACATAAATGAGACCGATAACTTTTCTATTCATTCCACACAAACTATAGCACTTGGTTTAGAGAATTGCAAGCGAAAAAGTCGGTTTATCTTTTCAGTAATTTTTTTGCTTGCTAATTGTCAATATTGGTGGTAGAAACATGGATATGAAAATCTGCCATAAGTGTAAAAAAGAACTTGAAATTGGAGGGAAAGTAATGAGGGAAGAGCTTTGCCCTCACTGCGGAGCTTATCTTCACTGCTGCCTGAATTGTCAGTTTTACGACGAATATGCACATAACAAATGCAGGGAGCCAAAAAGCGAGTGGGTGAGTGATAGGGAACATGGAAATTTTTGTGGTTATTTTCAGTATAAAGAAAGCAAGGCTGCAGATAAGAAAGCAGAGAGAAAAAAGAAAGCAGAGGAAGAACTCAAAAGACTATTCGGGAAAGCGAAGGATGAAGATAAGAAAACTCATTAAACTGTTTTATTTGTTTAATTAGTTGGATTGGTTTTATTGGTTGAATTAGTTAAATGTTTGATGATGTTAGGTTTCAGGTGTTAGGGTTTTAAAATCTCTTTAAGTTCTCTTTCATTCCCTGTTGATTTACTTTGGTGGGGTGGTACGGGAACCCTTGAATTAATGTGTTCTCTGTGTCTCTGTGGTGAAATCGATATTCTACTCTATTTTTCTTGGATTGTAGAGCCTATCCTTCCAGACCATTGCTCTATTGAGAAGCGTTAACCTCATAGAGTTAAAAACGACAAGTATCCAGACAAGGACACTAAGCGGATGAAGAATAAGATGCATTCGATTAATCTTGAATTTGACAAGTATGAATAAAGAATGCAATGAAATTAAGATGATTTGAAAGAGAACCATCAAGCTTAACTCAGATTGTGTAAGAGAATAGATAAAGATAACGTAAGGTATAAGATAGAGACAAGTGCAGGTAATGATAAAAGGGAAAAATACAAATACGTTTTCAAATACCCCGAAGGAGTTTTTACTGAATCCGTCCCAGAAAGATCGAAAGTCTTTGTAGAAGCGAACTGTCATCGTATCTTTTCCGTTCATAATAACCTGTTTCCCGCCGTTTTTCTTGACTTCTTGTGCCAACCTGAAATCATCAAGGATTTCGCTCTTGATCTTTTCGTGTCCGCCAATCTTCCTGTAGAACTCCGCATCAAGCAGCATAAATGGTCCGAGTGCAGTCACCGCTTTTCTGAACTTCGAAGAATTTACGAGTCTCAGTGGCAAGAAGCTTAAAAGTCCAAAGTACATTATTGGGACAAATATTCTTTCAGGGATGGTTTCCATCAGTATATTTGGCAGAATCGACAGAAGTTTCGTTTTTTCTCTTATCGCCGAGTGAACAGCTCGAGAAATAGAATATTTCTTGTGAACCGTATCTGCATCCGTGAAAAGTAACCAATCCCCCTTTGCAAATTTCGAAAGCGTATGGCAAGCGAAATTTTTTCCGGTCCAACCGTAAGGAAGGCTTTGCCCACTAAAGAATTGAAGTTTCGGGTGTTGCTCTTGAAGCTTCTTAAGTTTGAATAAGGTATCATCTTCTGAATTATCATCGAGAACTATTAGTTCATAGTTTGGATAATCTTGATTGATGAGTGAAATGATGCATTTCTCAATATTTTCGCTTTCATTTCTTGCAGGAACAAGCACGGAAACAAGGGGGGGATTTTTTAGTTTCCTTTTTGACTTTCTTAAAGGCTTTAACAGTTTCAGGTTGTTTAAGAGATTTAGAAGAAGAGCCATTAGAATTATTGTTACAACGTAATTGTATAAATTCATCGCTTGTCCCATCCCGAGGCTTCTCTTATTTTTCTCATATGGGGAATATCTATCAATCTTTTTACTGCGAGAACGCAGAGCAGCATGATGGTTAAAATTATTTCCTTAAGATCTTTCTTAAATAGCGGCATCCATAGAATGGGTAAACTTGCAATTCCGAACGTCATGGAGAAAAGATAGTATCTTTTGATAAAGAAAAGAAAAAGCATTAAAGTAAGAGCTGCAAGCGTTGGATAAGGGAAAAGCCCGAAAAGAAAACCAAGTGTTGTGGCAATACCTTTTCCTCCTTTGAATTTCAAAAACACAGGGAAATCGTGTCCGAGTATAACGGCGAAACCTGCAACAAAAGCAATATTCATAGGCAAACCGAAGATACTACAGATAAAAGCAACAGCATAGCCCTTGGAAAAATCAAGTAATGCAACAGCGATACCGTATGGTTTACCAATTGTGTGAAGCACATTTCTTGCTCCGACATTTCCTTCACCCGCATATCTGATATCGACATTCCTTGCAATCTTGGATATTATGAATGCAAACGGAATATCGCCGATAAGATATGAAGCTACAATGACTGCAAGGTAAAATGCAAAATTATTTCCTAAGTTAATAATTGGTACTTCCTCCCCTTTTGTTTTTCACCTTTTTTGTTTTCGGATTTACAATTACCTTTTTGGTTTTTTCTATCGTAATTTGCTTTTCTCCACTTGCCTTTTCCTTTTTTATCTTTACTTTTTTCTCTACTGCAACTTTCTTTACTTTGTTTTTCTCAAGATAAACTGGTCTTAACTTTGCCATTCTCTGGTGAATACTTGCTATTTCTTTGTGCAACTCAGCAATTTGCTTATTTTCCTCTGCCCGTTGTTTACCTTTTAGAGTTTTTGATTCTTCTTTTCTTCTATCGATTTCGTTTTTGATATCTTCGATTCTTTTATCGAGGTCATCTATCTTTTGTAACGATTGTTTCTTCTTCTCTTTTGTCAGAGCAAATCGCTTTTCGGCTTCTATTTTTTTCTGATTCAGTTTTCTTTTCCTGAAAAAGTGATACCATCTTAGAGTTTTTCTATTTTCATTTAAGGAAACAATCTCATCATTCGCAGAGGTTAGAGCGTCCTCTGCATTTCTCAAGCTTTGTGTTTCACTGTCAAGAGCTTCACTGTAAATTTTGGTTTCTTCAGAAATTTCATCAAGATTTCTTTTGCTACGACCATACGATTCGCAAAAAAGAAATAAAAGAAGAGATGCAGTTAACAAAATAAATTTACTTCGATTCATTTTTCCTCCTTAGTTTAATTCGTTAACTCTGTTTTTATGTTTTTCAATATTATTTATGACAGTAACTTGCATCAATTTGTATTGAAACGTTTAAAGAAATTTAGGAAGTTTTCTCCAAGTATTTTTCTAATTTCTTTTTCTTTGTAACCACTTTTTAAAAGCGCTTCCGTTAGATATGGAAGTTTTCCTGCATCCTCGAGGTTTTTTACTCTGTTGGACATTCCATCGAAATCCGAGCCGAGTGCTATGACGTTTAATCCGCCAACATCTCTTATACGGTTGATGTGAGCGACAACATCGCTTATCCTTACAGGGATTTTTCTTGAGATATATTTAGGGAGAAAGAATATGCCGATTAAGCCACGTCTTTCTGCAATTGCTTTTATTTGTTTATCATTTAGATTTCTTTTATTATTCTTGACGCTATAGGCACCGGTATGTGTGGAGACGAAGGGAAGGTCAGTGTTCTCATACACATCCCAGAAGGTTTTCTCCGAAGAATGAGCTATATCGATAACCATCTTTAGTTTTCCCATTTCGTGAATGACATCTTTGCCGAAACTTGAAAGCCCATTATGGGGTTTGGTTCTATCGAGTGCTGCATCACCTATGCGGTTGGACTTATTCCAGGTAAGTGTCATAATTCTCACTCCGAGCCTATAAAAATTCCTTAGCAGTTCAAGACTTCCCTCTATAGCATCTCCTCCCTCAATGGAAATGAGAATACCAATCTTTGCTTTCTTAAGATTCTTTATCTGCCTTGAGGTTTTTACCAGTGTGAACTCTTCATGTTTTTTTGTGAGCATGATTATCGAATCAATAAGCACCATTGCCCTTCTTGCACAATGATTCGGCGCATATTTGGGGTTTATCCACGCTGCAAATACCTGGAGGTTGACGCTTCCTCTTAGGAGTTTAGGAATATCTATTTGCGTATTAGCATTGTCCTTTCTTATATCAGCGCCTTCAAGGATTTTGCCTATGGTGTCGCAGTGCAAGTCTGCGATAAAGGTTTTTTTATGGATATTTTCGGTGTATTTATTCATTTTCTTTTCTTACAACAAAACCGTTCATTTGTCAATGAAAAAGACTTGGGAATTTTTCACTTGAAAAAATCACATTTTGAGTTTATAATAGTTGAAAGAAGTTTATGGAAACGGAAAGGAGAATATAGGTAAATGCCGAAGATACTGAATAAGTTGTTTGGAACGAGAAACGAAAGAATACTAAAATCTCTGGTTGTTCAGGTAGAAGCAATCAATGCTCAGTTTGAAAAATTCAAGGATTTAACCGAAGATGAATTTCCTAAAAAAACCGAGGAATTCAAGGAACGATTAAAATCAGATGAAACTGTCGATGATTTGATGGTTGAAGCATTTGCCCTTGTGAAGGCTGCGACGTTTAAATTACTTGGTAGGAAATGGGATGTAACCGGGATTGAAAAAGAATGGGATATGGTGCCATTTGATGTTCAGCTTATGGGAGCTATAATTCTGCATCAGGGGAAAATAGCTGAGATGGCAACCGGTGAAGGAAAAACGCTGGTTGCTACTATGCCCCTGTATTTGAATGCTATTACCGGCAATGGGACACATCTTGTTACAGTCAATGATTACCTTGCACGGAGGGATAAAGAATGGATGGGGAAGGTATACGAATTGCTTGGGCTTACTATAGGAGTTATTCAAGCTGGAATGAGTCCTGATGAGAGAAGAATTCAATATAACTCCGATATTGTTTACGGAACTAACAATGAATTTGGTTTTGATTATCTCAGAGATAATATGTCCATTGTTCCCGAACACAGAGTCCAGAGAGGACACTTCTATGCAATCGTTGATGAGGTCGATAGTGTTTTGATAGATGAAGCAAGGACTCCTCTGATAATTTCCGGAGCGGTTGAACATTCTACACACAAGTATGACAAGTGGAAACCAAGGGTGGAAAGACTGTATAGAGCTCAAATTCCTTTTGTTAATAAACTTGCAGCCGAAGGGGAAGCGTTGCTCACGGAAGGGAAGGAAAAAGAAGCGAGTTATAAGCTTCTTCAGGCAAAAAGAGGTGCGCCAAAGAACAAAAAACTTATAAAATTGGAAAAAGAAAAGGGTGTTCTTAAGATGACAGAAGCACTTGAACTTGAACTTATGAGGGATAAAAAACTCCACGAGATTGATGAGGATCTTTACTATAGCATAGATGAACGTGGAAACACAGTAAGTCTTTCTGAAAAGGGAATGAAGTTTCTTTCGCCTGATGATCCTGATTTTTTCAAACTGCCTGACCTTGCCGAGCAAATTGGTGAGATTGATAGGAATGAGGATTTGAGCCCGCGTGAGAGGGCTGTGGAGAAAGAAAGAATACACAGGGATTATGCGGAAAAAAGCGAAGAGAACAGAAACGTTCAAAATCTCTTGAAGGCTTATGAACTTTTCAAAAAAGATGACGAATATGTTATAATGGAAGGAAAAGTTGTCATTGTTGATGAATTCACGGGTAGGTTGATGCCTGGAAGAAGGTTTTCGGAAGGACTTCATCAAGCACTCGAAGCAAAGGAAGGTGTTACTATTGAAAAGGAAACTCAAACACTTGCTACAATTACCTTGCAAAACTATTTTAGAATGTACGAGAAACTTGCGGGTATGACTGGAACAGCCGAGACGGAAGCAGGTGAGTTCATGGAAATATATAAGCTCGAGACCGTTGTAATTCCCACAAATAAACCTGTCAGACGCATCGACTATGATGATGTTATTTTCAAGACGAAGAGAGAGAAATATAATGCAGTGATTGAAGAAATTATAAAAATGAATGAAATGAAAAGACCTATGTTAGTAGGAACGGTTTCCGTCGATGTATCGGAAACGCTCAGTAGGATATTGAAAAGGAAAGGAGTCAAGCATCACGTTCTTAATGCAAAACAGCACCAAAGAGAAGCAGAAATAGTGTCCTTTGCCGGTGAACCAGGTATGGTTACCATAGCGACAAATATGGCAGGTCGAGGAACCGACATTAAACTGGGTAAGGATGTTGTAAAATGCAAATGGTGCAATATACTCTTTGATTCTGATGAAGGGAAATATGATGCCGTTATGGAGAAGAAGTGTCGACAGGATATGCCCTGCGGGCTTCACATTATAGGAACATCGAGACATGAATCAAGACGAATAGACAGGCAGCTGCGGGGGAGGTCGGGTAGACAGGGTGATCCAGGTTCCACGCGTTTCTACTTAAGCCTTGAAGATGACCTTATGAGATTGTTTGGTTCGGATAAACTGGTGGCAATCATGGATAGAATTGGAATGGAGGACAATAAGCCGATAATCCAGAATAGATTTGTAACGAAACGGATTGAAGGAGCCCAGACGACTGTCGAGAGAATGAATTTTGGGATAAGGAAGAGGTTACTTGACTATGACGATGTAATGAATAAGCAGAGAGAGGTCATTTACGGAATGCGCAACGAAGCGCTGGATAGAAAAAATCTGAAAGAGAAAATTTCTGGAATGCTCGATGAGATTATCGATGACATTGTAGATACATATACGGATCCGAGGGAAAATCCCGAAACGTGGGATTGGGAGAAACTGCGAGAAGAATTACTGAATATTTTCTTAGTTGATTGGAAAATAAAAAGAGATGAGGTAGAAACACTGAAAACCGAAATTCTAAGGGGAGACCTTAAGAAGGTTGCAAGGGAATTATACGATGAAAAAGAGGAACTGATTGGTGAATTAAGGATGAGAGAGGTCGAGAGAGCCATTGTGCTTCAGGTCATAGACAATCAGTGGAGAGATCATCTATATGAACTCGATGCGCTAAAACAGGGGATCGGTTTGAGAGGATATGCACACAAGGACCCACTTGTCGAATATAAGAGGGAATCGTTTCGGATGTTTGAGGAATTGCTGGGCAGGATAACCGACGATGTTGTGAAATTCCTTTACAGAATGAGAATAGAATCGCCTAATGCTCCTAAACTCACGAAGGTTGAGGGTGTGTCTATGAAAGCCGATGCAGGTTCAACGATTTCTAAAGCAAAAAAGAAACCGGTTGCGGTTGGTAATCCGCAGAGAAGTGTGAGTGCAAAGATCCAGCAGAAGATTGGTAGTTCTATGAGCGAAGGGGATAAAAAATTCCTGCAGGTTTACGAAGAAATGAGGAAGAAAGGGCAAAAAGTTGGCAGGAATGACCCTTGCCCATGTGGAAGTGGCAAAAAGTTCAAAAAGTGCCACGGGAAATATTTGTAGGTTTATCGGGGTCAGGTCTCAACATTTGACATTTAATGTCCATCAGATAATTCAAAACAACAGAAAAACTCGACACAAAAGACTAAACTAAATATTTACTGAGTTTTTTGAACTGGGAAAAAGCAAGTGTCAAATGTTGAGACCTGACCCCTAAGTTTCCTACTTTTTTTCTGGTAGGGGACGAATGCTGTAACTGCCACATTTCGGGCAGAACCTCTCTTCGGCAACACCTTTCTCATAATGTCCTAAAAACTCATGTCCGCACCGCATACACTTCATCTTACAGTTGTTTTTTTCAGCCATTTTTCTCCTTTCCTAACAGGGAATATAAGAGATTCAAAGAGATTTAGTTTTATCATTAACAGGGAATTTAAGAGATTTAAAGAGATTTAGTTTTATCATTAACAGGGAATTTAAGAGATTTAAAGAGATTTTTCATTTTTGACTTTTTCTTATTCATGTTTTTATATCTCTTATATTCTCTTCCAGTCCCTGTGATTCGGCTTTTGATTCAAGAGACTTAAAGAATTTTTCATTTTCTAGACTTAGACCTTCTTTTTCTATTTGATAGAAATTGTCAAACCTCTTAAATTGCAATTTTTTCTTTGCAAAATTTACCAGGAATCCAATTAGAATCTCAGTTACTCTTAATTGCGAGATCAACTGAGCCTTGTTATCCTCATTCAGTTCCTTTACTGCTTTAACTTCAATAATTACTCGATCTTCAACTATTAAATCGGGAACATACATACCAACTTTCTGATTGTCATATATAACAGGAAATTGTTTTTCTGAAGTAACATTGAAGTCCTTGCTTAATTCAATGGAAAGAGCATTGTGATATGGTTTTTCTAACAAACCTGGTCCCAGTTCTCTATGGACTTTGTAGAAGCTCCTGATAATTTTATCGGTTATATCTCTATACTGCGAATCATCCCATTTCATCGCTACATATTGATTTGTTTTTGAGTATAATTGATGTATTAATCAGCTATTTTGTGAAGCTGTGTAATTTTACATCTCTTATATTCTCTTCTAGTCCCTGTTGATATTATTTTTTCGCTTTTTTCTTTTTCTCTCTTGCTTCTTTCTTCTCCCTTTCTTGCTTTAGTATTTTCTTGGTTTCTTCTATCTCTTCTTTGGTTACGTTCTTTCTCATCTCTTCAAGTTCTTTCATTACTTTTGCGAACTTTGCTCCCTCACTTGCTGCAATCCATTCGAGCTGCAGTCTTTCGGGTCTTATACCGAGCTTTTGAAGTTTATTCCAAAGTTTTTCTATCCTTAACTGGGCCCATCTGTTTGCATTTATGTATTTGCAATCCGCATAGTGGCACCCGGAGACGAGAACTATGGGAGCACCGAGTTCAAAAGCACGAAGTACGAATTTTTCGTCGACGCGACCGCTGCACATTGTTCTGATAATCCTGCATGTATCAGGATACTCAAATCGGGAGATACCGGCAAAGTCAGCGCCAGCATACGAGCACCAGTTGCAGGCAAATACGATGAACTTTTCTTTCGGTTTGTCTTCAAGATGATTTTCTACCATAGATAGTAGCTGCTTGTCTGTGAAGTGTTTCATAGTGATTGCATCGAAAGGACATTCAGCCGAACAGGCACCGCAACCATGGCAGGCAGCTTCGATAACTTCTGCAGGTATTCTTTTCTTAATATCTACCGTTATCGCAGAATACGGACAAACCTTAGCGCAGATACCGCAGATGGTGCATTTTTCAGTATCGACACTTGCCGTTATAGCTTGCACCTTTACCTTTCCCTGGCTCATGAGTATCTCTGCTTTTGCAGCAGCTGCTCCTGCCTGTTGAACACTCTCTCTCACATCCTTGGGTGACTCCGCACATCCGGCAAGGAAGACACCGGCAGTAGGTGCCTCAACAGGTTTCAGTTTGGCATGCTGCTCCATTAAAAAACCATCGGGGCTTGTTGTTAATGTAAGAAATTTTCTTATTATTTTGGTGTCCTCCCTTGGAACAATACCAGTTGCAAGAACGACCATTTCTACCTCATGTTGTTCAACCTTTCCGGTTGTTGTATCCTCAACCGTTAGAATAAGATTTTTTGTTTTTGGGTCCTCCTCTATCTCACCGGGAATACCTCTTATATATAGTGACCCATGTTCCTTACTTCTTTCCAAAAAGTCTTCAAATCCCTTACCGAAAGTGCGCATATCCATATAGAATACCTTCGACTGTATATCGGCTGAATATTCGCTTAAAAGCAGAGTTTCTTTGATGGTATTCATACAGCAGATGTTACTGCAGTAAGGATTTCCTTTCTTCTTCGAGCGAGAACCGACACATTGCACGAAACCGACTGTTTTGGGCATTTTCCTGTCGGAGGGTCGAATAATGTTTCCGTCCAATGGACCTGTTGGTCCCATTAATCGTTCGAATTCCATACTTGTAAGGACATTTTCGTATTTTGTGTAACCGTATTCATCATGTTCTGTCGGGTCATACATATCTATTCCGGGCGAAGCTATAATTGTTCCTACCTCTATTTCTATAATTTCATCCTTCATATCATAGTTTATCGCGTGCGGTTCGCAAGCATCAGCGCACTTACCGCAGGCTAAGGGGAAGTTACCAAGACAGGAATTTATGTCGATAAGATATGTTGATGGAACCGCTTGTGGAAATGGCATATATATTGCCTTTCTCGAAGAGAACCCCATCTGGAATTCGTCAGGAACGACAACCGGACATACATCCAGACAATCCTCGCAGGCGGTGCAGAGATTCTCATCCACATACCTGGCTTTTTTCCTGATCTTTACCTTAAATTCACCGATATGACCCGATACATCTTCAATCTCTGAGTAAGTGAGCAATGTAATGTTGGGATGTCGACCGACATCCATCATCCTCGGACCGAGGATTCATATTGCTCAGTCCATACTGGGGTAAACTTTGTCCAGTTGTGCCATTTTGCCACCAAGCGTAGGGCTTTTCTCAACCAGATAAACCGGATATCCGGCGTCGGCTAAATCAAGAGCTGCCTGCATTCCGGCAGCACCACCACCGATAACCAGGGCTGCTTTGGTGACAGGTAGTTCTACCTCAACCTGGGGTTTTAGAAGTCTTGTTTTGGCAACAGCTGCTCTGATGATATCCTTTGCTTTTTCCGTAGCTCTTTTTTTATCAGTGTGAACCCAGGAACAATGCTCCCTGATATTTGCCATCTCCATCAGATATGGATTAATACCTGCTTCACTCACACAGTTTCTAAATGTGGGTTCATGCATTAGTGGTGTACAAGAGGCGATTACGACTTTATCAAGCTTCTGTTCTTTGATGGCCTTTTTTACTTCTTCCTGACCGGGCTCAGAGCATGTGTATTTATTTTTCACAGAGAATGCAACACCAGAAAGTTTTTTTGAAAATTCTACAAGTTCATCACAGTCTACTGTTGCAGCAATGTTTACACCGCATTCGCAGACAAAGACACCTATCCTTAAATCGTCTTTGAGCAATTATTTCACCCCCTTTCCTTGTTCTATCTTTTCCATTACTTTATCGAACTTTACTCTGTGCATATGGAGTCCTACTTCTTCCGGTGAAAATCCCTGAGCAAGTCCAAGTAGTTGGAAGTAATATATTATTGGGATATTGAATTCTTTTCCTTTTGTTCTTGCAATCATTATCTGACCCAGGTCGAACGATGAGAAACAGGTAGGACATATCAATCCCATACAATCCGAACCGGACTCCTCTATCGAAGAAAAAATATCATAAACCATATTCATTGGTATTTCACTGTCGAGACATCCTTTACCGCAACAGAGCAGTTTCTTCTGATGATTTATGGGTTCTGCACCGAGAATGGATGTCAGTTTTTCAAGTATGTTCGGGTAATCGGCATCGTCGACTGCCATTATCTGGCTCGGTTTTAAGAGATGACATCCGTAGTGAATTGCAACCTTCACATTGTTAAGGTGTCTTGTCACGGATTTTTCTAATACATCCATACCAATGTCGTCCCGTATTAGTTGAACAGCATGTTTTACCTCGACTGTTCCCTTGTATTCCCTTCCGATTTTTTTAAGTTCCTCGTTAACTTCGTTCTTTAGTTTTTCATCTGTATTAAGCAGATATGATACTTCCTTAAGTGTTGCCGTACATCCACTGCAGACAGTAACAATATCGAGACCTACCTCTTCTGCAACAGTAAGATTCCTTGCAGCGATAACAAGCCACTTTTTCATATCTTTTGCCTTGAAGTAAATGGGATCAGGGCAGCAGGTAAATCCTTCCACATCGACGAGTTCTACGCCAAGTTTCGGCATAGTCTTTCTTACCGCAAGTTCCATCTGTGGATACTTGAGAGGAATCATACATCCCCAGAAAGGGATAATTTTCACTTATCAGTCCCCAATAATTTTCTCAATTCATCAACCTGCGGTCTCTTCAGTTTTTTAAGCCCTAAAGATTCTCTTCGTCTATCGACAGTTGTTGTATGAATTACACTTTCTCCGGTTTTTTCGACTGCCTCAGAGAAACGGGCAATCGTATCCGGCGCTTTTCCTTCTTCTACAGCAATGTTCTTTAACGTTATTATGACTTCGATCGGGCGGACGTCTTGCGGGCATCTTTCATAACAGGAATAACAGTTTGTGCACAACCAGATTGGTGAGTCCTTCCTTATGAGTTCTCCTTCCAATCCACAAAGTGCCATAAGAAGTATATTTCTTGGGTTAAATTTTTTGGAATATTGCGCTGCTGGGCATATCGAGGAACAGGCACCGCATTGATAACAATAGTTATGATGTTTACCTTCGAGAGTATTATTCAGTTTTTCTCTGAACTTAAAGTTTATTTTAGCCTTTTCCATGGTTTACTTTTTGTCTTCACTATTAATCAGCAAAGTTATGAAATGCTGAATATCGATTTTTAGAGTTTTATTACTTGTTTTATCGTTCATTGCACACCTGAAGTGGATTTCGCATTTCGGACAGGCAACTGTTAGTAAAGCTGCCCCTGTATCCAACGCATCCTGTAATCTCTTCATTTGAATTCTTTTTGAATATATATCACAGTTAAGCCAGGCACTTGTTCCACAACATAGTGCGTTCGACCTATTCTTTTTCATCTCAACCAGTTCAAGTTCAGGAACTGCTTCGAGCAATTCTCTTGGTTCTTCATACATACCCATATGTCTGCCCAGTCGGCAGGCATCCTGATAGGTGATCTTCATCTTTTTTGGTTTGAGTGATATTTCCCCCCTTTTTATGTAAGGTGCAAGGAATGTGCTAATGTGTTCGACTTCAAAATCCAGAGGACCCATATACTTTTCATAATCAATTTTGAATGTGCGGTAACCCTCGGCACAGGAAAATATTACTTTTTTTGCACCAGATTTCTTAATTTCCTCTATATTGTGTTTCGCTAACTTAAGGAAATTCTCCTTGTCTCCACCCCATATGAGGTCGTGCCCACAGCATCTTTCATTAGGGAGTAAAACGGGTTCTACCCCGATACTGTTTAATAACTTAAGGACACTTCGCGCTGCATCAAGGGTTTTAACGCCAATATCTGAGAAGAATGCGTCAAAATAAGGAAGGCAACCGACGAAATAGAGTATGTCTCCTTTTGTTTTTATTTTCGCTGATGATGGTATCCATTCCATCCTGTTTTGCTGGAGTTTATCGTTTGTCATTATTCTCATTAGAGATTGAAATGCACCACCATGCGAACAAACTGCTTCATGGTCATTTTTCTGAGCAGCATTTCTGATGGCTTTTGTCATTTCAATGTAGTCAATATCCTGGGGGCAGACTTCGTTACACCTGCCGCAGGTAAGACATGTCCAGATTGAGTTATTTTCGAAAAGTGTCTGTTCGTTACCTTTAAGAGCACTTGTGAGAAGTCGTCTTGGTGAATAAGTATTGTTTAATCTTGCAACAGGACATACACTGCTACATCTACCGCATTGAATGCATAAATACGCGCCTGTTTCCCTTATTGCTTTAGTTAGTTTTGCCACAAGGATTTTTCCCTAATTTCTTCACGCCTTCAGTAAATTCTCGCATTACCTTTGCAAACTTAGGTGATTCCGCCGCTGAAATCCATTCGAGTCTTAATCTTTCCGGTTCTATCCCAAGGATTTTCGTCATTTTCTCCAATTTATCGTAATTATCTTTTGCTATTCGTGCACCAAAGAGGTAATGACAATCTTCGAAGTGACAGGTAGTAATGAGAACACCATCGGCACCGAGTTCGAAAGCTTTAAGAACGAAAGAGGGATTAATTCTTCCCCCACACATTACTCTTACGATTCGAATATTTGAAGGATACTGCATCCTATTTATGCCGGCTCCATCAGCAGCCGGATAACTACACCAGTTACAGGCGAAACAAACAATTTTAGGTTCTAATTTATCTTTCATAAAGGAGTGCTTTAAGCGTTGCCTCTATCTGTTTATCGGTAAAGTGATGCATACCAGCTGCACCTGTTGGACAAACCGAAGCACAGACTCCACATCCTTTGCAAAGTGCCGAGTTGACCTGTGCGACTTTTATTCCCGGTTCTTTTTCGGTTATTTCTATTGCATGAAACTCACAAAGCTCTGCACATACTCCGCATCCCCTGCAGAAATTCTCATTGATGAATGAGGTTATTGGTTCCATAGTTATCTTGCCTTTCGAGAGCAATGAAGCTATTTTTGAACCAACAGCGGAAGCCTGAGCAATGGAATCTGCTATGTCTTTCGGAAATTGTGTGCATCCGGCAAGAAAAATTCCATCGACGTTTGTTTCAACGGGTCCGAACTTCGGGTGTCTCTCCATAAAAAACCTATCCGCACTTCTGGGTATCTTTAAAAGCTCGGCAAGTTCTTCGCTCTCCCGGAGTTTTGGTACCATACCGCAGGATAATACGAGAGCATCTACATTAAGTATAAGTTCTTTTTGCAATGGTTTGCTTACAATAGTGATAGTCTCTGCTTTATTCTTTCCTTCTACGATAGGCTTGTTGTTCTCATCATACCTGAGGAATAAAACCCCCATCTCCCTTGCCTTTCTGTACATCCTTTCTGCGCCTTTGCTATATACTCTGATATCCCTATAGTATATCACCACATTTATATTATGCCGGCGTAAAGAGATTGCTTGCTTTATTGCAGCCTGACAACAATATCTTGAGCATCCGGGGTTTCCCCCTCCTTCACCCCTTGAACCAACACACTGTATATAGGCAACGGTATCGGGTTTTTCTCCATTAATTTCGATGTTTCCGTTTCCAAGTAGTATTTTTTCCATTTCCATATTTGTAATAACATTTCCAAATTTACCATAAAAGAATTTACCCTCAGGATTATATAGGTCGGCACCAATTGCAACTACTATTGCACCAACCTTCAATTCCTTCTCTTCCGTACCTTTGGAAACCTTTTTCTGGAGTGTAGCCTTAAAGTGACCGACAAAACCTTCTAACTTCTTAAGTTCTGTTTCCTGTAAAACGATTACTTTTGTTTTTTTAAGTACACTTAACCTTTCATCTATTAGCTCACTGCCTGATTTGCCGCTCGGATATGTTGATGCAAGTTCTCTAACCCTGCCTCCCAATTTTTCTGACTTTTCTATGAGATAAACCTTGAAGTTCCTTGTCGAAAGGTCTATTGCCGTCTCTATACCAGCTATTCCTCCTCCAAGGATGAGTACATCCTGCCCAACTTCTATCTCTCTTGGTTCAAGAGGTTGTAGTTCTCTGGAACGTGCAACCCCCATTCGAATAAGGTCTTTTGCTTTTACCATTGCTTCTTCAGGTTCCTGTGTGTGAACCCATGAACAATGGTCTCTTATGTTTACCATTTCGAATAGATATGGATTGAGTCCGACCTTTCTCACATTTTCCCTAAATACAGGTTCATGTGTTTTGGGGGTACAGGCAGCAACCACAACCCTTGTGAGGTTATACTCCTTTATGGCATCCTGTATGTCGCGCTGGTTTGCTTCGGAACAGGCGAACAGAAGATCAGTGGAGTAAACCACATTTTTTAGTTTGTCGGCGTACAGAGCAAGTTCTTTGCAGTCAAGAAGCCCTGAAATATTCAGTCCACAGTGACAAACAAAAACCCCGACGCGGATTTCTCCTTCCGTATTGATTTCTTCGATTTCTTCTTTTTTTCTTTCAAGTTTATAATCACTGACTGCTACGGAAGCTTTCAATGCAGCGCCACAGGCTTCAGCAATAGAATCGGTTATGTCCTTTGGGACAGTAGCGGAGCCACAAAGATATATACCTTTTTTCGTAGATTCCATAGGTCTTGAACAGGAATCCATCATAGCGAAAAATCCATCGTCATCTATTTGTATTCCAAGCACTTTAGCCAGGCTGTCCGTACCTTCGTGTGGAACAAGTGCCGAAGAAAGAACTGCAAGGTCTACATTGATTTCCTTTATTTCTGCGGTTTCGGTATTTTCGTATGAGAGAATGAGGTTACCGGTATGGGGATCTTCCACAATCTTCGATGGTTTACTTCTAATATATTTTACCCCTTCATCCAGAGAACGATTGTAAAATTCGTCAAATCCTTTTCCAAAAGCTCTTATATCAATGTAAAAAACGATAATTTCTGCATCAGAGAAAAATTCTCTGACTATCAAGCTATCCTTGATAGCATTCATGCAGCATATGCGACTGCAATAACTGATATCCCTTTTTTCATTTCGAGAACCAACGCATTGTATAAAGGCAATTCTTTTGGGTGATTTTCCATCCGTTATTCGTTTGAGTTCACCCCTGGTTGGTCCGCCAGCAGATAGTATTCTCTCAAGTTCTAAGCTTGTAACTACATTTTTGAATCTCGTATAACCGTATTCACTTGCCTCTCGTGGATCGTAGTAATCATTACCTGTTGCAACGATGACTGAGCCCACATTTACATTTATTGTTCTATCTACATCATCATAGTCTATGCAGTTAGGTTTACAGGCTTCCTGACATTTTGAACAGGCAAGGGGTAATGTACCAAGACAATCGTCAGCATTTCTAATGTAAGCGGATGGCACTGCTTGCGGGAAGGGGCGATAAATAGCTTTTCTGATTCCGAGACCGACCTCAAATTCGCTTGGTTTCACGACAGGACAAACCCTTTCGCAATCCCCACAACCTGTGCACTTATCAATGTCGATATATCTTGCTTTTTTAAGGATAGTTACGTGGAAATCACCTTCATTGCCGTCAAGCTCTACTACTTCACTATTAGTTAGGAGTTCAATTCCTGGATGTCGACCGACATCCATCATTTTAGGTCCAAGAATTCATATTGCACAATCCATAGATGGAAATGTTTTGTCGAGTTGTGCCATTTTTCCACCTACTGTTGGACTTTTTTCTACAAGGTAGATCTTGAAGTCTTGTTCGGCAAGGTCAAGAGCCGCTTGAGAGCCTGCAATACCTCCGCCGATGATAAGAATACCTTTTTTTTTTTTATTTTTGCTTGATTCCATACTGGTATCCATTATCAAATGCTTTGAGGTTAAGCTCTTTGAATCTCTCAGGTACGGATTCGGGTATTGTTTTCTTCATCGATTCTACGGTTACTACTTCTGTGATGGCGGTGAGGAAACCGAGCATTACAACATTTGCGATAATACGATTTCCCAGTTCTTCGGCAAATTTCGTTGACGGAATCGAAAAATATTTTATTTTTTCTGATTTTTTCGGTTTGACAAGGTCGGTATCATAAAGAAGTAATCCATCGTTTTTCAATTCTTGTATGAACTTATCGTATCCTTTCTGTGACATAGCAACTAAAATATCGGATTTTACAACGTAGGGATAGAGGACTCTATCATCTGAAATTACAAGTTGAGAGCTACATGCCCCACCTCTTGCTTCCGGTCCGAAAGACTGATTCATTGTAGCGGATTTATTGTCATAGATTGAAGCCGCTCTTCCTATGATGATTCCCGATCTAATAATTCCCTGTCCTCCAAATCCTGCAAATCTAATCTCTGTCAATTTTTCCCCCGTATGGCACGAATTTATTACCCATTACTTCAGAAAGACGAGCGTTGTATGAATCCAGGAATGTTAGTCGTTTTCTTTCGATAAACTCTCCAACGATTATTTTCTTTCCGGTTTTTATCTCAAGATTTTGGGTGTCTTCTCCGTTTTTTACTTCTGAATTCTTATAACAGAAATTTATCAGTTCAGATTCGTTTTCCAACGCATCTACTCCTGCAAAGTAGTGTCCTCCAGGAGCAATTACTTCTATTACGGATAAACCCTCTTTCGTCATTGCTTTCAGCAAAGAATCGGTTAGTTGTTTAGTATGCAAAGCAGTCCATCTTGCGACGAAGACAGCCCCACAGGATTTTGCGATATGGGGAATGTTAAATGGTCTTTCGAAATTCGAATAGGTAGAAAACATGTAGGCAGGAGATTGTTCTCCGGATTTTGTTGGATAAACGAAGTTATTGATACAAATTGCTATAAGGTTCATATTTCTTCTTCCGGCATGCACAAGGTGATTTCCACCCAATGTAGCCAAATCTCCAACCAGGGAGATTACCTGCAAGTCAGGATTACCGAGTTTTAAACCTGTTCCAAAAGCAACTGATCTCCCTCTATGTGTGTTTATAAAATCAACTTCCAGCGGTTTTATCGCTTCTGGTGTATAAAAGACATCGGATACTAAACAAACCTTGTCCATATTTATATTCGATTTCTTCAGAGCGTCGTTCAGCGCTTCCAGAATGGGATATTTTTTCATTACTTTGCTCCGCTTCCAAAGATTTGTCTTTCCAGGACAGTTGCGAATTCAAAAACGCCATTGTATCTTTTCTTTTCTTTTGCTACCTGTTTTATTGCCGCCAGTATGTCATCCGGACTATGAACCGATCCACCACCATGAGGAACCAGAATGACATTGGAATTACCGTGCGTACATCTCTCTACTTCAAACACGATTTGCCCATAGTTGATTTCGGGCACTACGAAACCTTTCACCTTTTTAGAGAGCTCGACTATTCTTTTATCGGGAAACGGCCATACGGTTACGAGCCGGAGATTTCCCACTTTTATACCCGCTTTTCTTGCAAGTTCAATTGCTCTGATTGCAACTCTTGAAGTTATACCATATGAAATAACGACAACTTCGGCGTCATCCAGCCCTTCTTCTTTTAATTCGATGATTTTATCTGCGTTGACCCTTATTTTATCAACTAATCTTTTTGCTGAAGATTTGTGTTTTCCTTCTATTAAGTCTTTAATGGATACAGGATAGCCTTTTTCGTTATGTTCAAGCGCAGAGATGTAAAGTTTATAGCCGTCACCGGCTTTGACCATCGGTGGAACAAGGTCTTTATCCGGTTTATAAGGTGCATAATCGCTCTTTTTACCTTTAAACCACCTTCTTGGTTCTATTGGGATTTCACTGGCTTCGGGGATTATTACCTTTTCGGTCATATGTCCAACACACTCATCCGACATAAGCATCACAGGACATCTGTATTTCTCTGCAAGGTTGAAGGCTTTTACCGTAAAATCGAAACTTTCCTGCGGAGAATCCGGAGAGAGAGTAATAACTTCGTAATCCCCTTGAGAACCCCATCTTGCCTGCATCATATCGGCCTGTCCCGTACTTGTCGGTACTCCTGTGGATGGTCCTCCTCGCTGGATGTTGATTATAACGAAAGGAAGTTCAAGCATTGCTCCTAATCCTATGGTTTCCATCATAAGTGAGAATCCGGGTCCGGAGGTTATGGTCATTGCTTTTCTACCGGATAGGGAAGCACCCATAACCGAGGATATCGAACCAAGTTCATCCTCCATCTGGATGAATATTGCTCCTACCTGCGGAGCTCTTTTTGCGAAGGCTTCCGCAGCCTCGGTCGATGGAGTAATGGGATAACCTCCAAGGAATTTACAGCCTGCAGCGAGAGCTCCTTCAGCGGCTGCAACATCTCCGTCTATGTAGAAAACGCCAGTGCGCACATCCTTGGGATTGGCTTTCAATTGCAACCTCCCTCTTTCTCCATATACGTCAATCCTTTCTTCTTTGTCTTTTATGCATTTCATTTTTGGAGCACAAGAAAAATAATCTTTTCTCTGTGGACTCTGCGGTTTTCATTTTCCAAGCCATTTTTTATAGGATTCTATATATGTGGGTCTTTCTCTGTCAACGAATTTTCCCACTATTATTTCTTTTTGATAGTCGATATGAAGATTGTCGGTTGACTCCCCGTGTTTAATCACTGAATTCTCATGATAGAATTTCATCATATCGAGACCATCACCGAGTCTATTTATTCTCGAGTAATATTGTGCACAGGGAGATATCACTTCGACAAAGGAAAATCCAGGCTTATTTAATGCTTCATATATTGAATTTGTTAATCTTCTGATATGTAGGGCGGTCCATCTTGCTACGTATACCGCACCTGCTGCTTCAACTATCTGTGGAATATTGGATGGAGGTTCGAAGTTTCCATATGGAGATGTGGTGGTATATGCTGTAAGAGGTGTGGTGGGTGCAACCTGACCACCTGTCATTGCATATATGAAGTTATTAACACATACTACGGTCATATCGATATTTCTTCTTGCAGCGTGAATGAGATGATTTCCGCCTATTGATACCAGATCTCCATCTCCGGAAACTACGACTACTTTTAATTCAGGATTCGCAAGTTTAAGACCCGTTGCAAATGGGATTGCACGACCGTGTGTTGTATGGAAGGAATCAAGTTTGATGTAGCCGGCAAATCTACCGGTACAACCAATTCCCGAGACAACAGAAACCTTTTCTTCATCGAGTTTTGCTTTTTCCATTGCAGCTACAAATGCGGAAGCCACCAAACCTATTCCACAACCAGGACACCAGATATGTGGAATTCTGTCCATCCTGAGATAAAAATCCATCGGGTGTTTTATTTCTTTCATTTCGCTAAATCCTTTATTACATCAACGATAGGTTCTGGATTCTGCAAATCCTTGTTTTTATATTCAATGAACTTTATTTCGGCATTTCCGTAGTTACATCTTTGTACCTCGAGATATACCTGACCATAGTTCATTTCGGGAACTATAAAGGTTTTGATTTTTTTGGATAATTCTCTTATACGTTTATCCGGGAAGGGCCATACGGTAATAAGCCTTAAATTTCCTACTTTTTTCCCCTCTTTTCTAACTTTTTCTACTACTTTATTTGCAGTTCTAGATAAGGAACCGTAAGAAAGAATAGCAATATCCGCATCGGCAATTTGATTTTCTTCCACTTTGGTAATATTGTCCACTTCATTGCGTATTTTTCTAACAAGACGATGGACATTCCACTCCTGGGTTTGTTCATTCATAACAGGATAACCTCTCTTGTCATGGGTCAATCCTGTAATGTGAAACTTGTATCCTTCACCTGCATTTACCATTGGTGGGACGAGGTCCTTATCAAAGTCGAAAGGTAGGTATTTATTTTTCGCGCCGGTGAAATGTTTTCGTGGTATAAATTCTATTTCGCTTGCTTTTGGTATAATTACCTGCTCAACCTTTTTTGCAAGGAACTCGTCAGAAAGAACTAAAACCGGAGTTCGGTATTTCTCCGACATATTGAATGCATCGATAGTTAGTGAAAACATTTCCTGCGCTGAATTCGGGCAAAATGCTATGATTTCGTAGTCTCCATGAGAGCCCCAACGTGCCTGCATTATATCTCCAGAAGAAGGAGCATTCGGTATTCCTTCGGACGGTCCCCTTCTTTGAAAATCTACGATTACACAGGGAGTTTCCAGCATCACACCCAGTCCCAGGTGTTCCATCATAAGTGATAATCCCGGTCCAGAGGTAACCGTCATTGCTCTTTTGCCTGCCCACGATGCTCCAAGAACTGCGGAAAGAACGGAAATCTCGTCTTCCATCTGGATGAAAACGGCATCGACATCTTTTGCTCTTTCGGTATATCTTTTTATAACTCCTATAGATGGTGAAATTGGGTAAGCGGAGAGGAACCTGCATCCTGCAGCAAGAGCTCCTTCGGCACATGCCTGACCACCATTTAGCTTGTGGGTTCCGGTCAATACGGCTTTGGGGTTGGTTTTTACCATTTATCCTTCAGTTACCTTCTTTGTTTTCTTTTTCTCTCTGCTGAAGATTGCGAAATCGGGACAGATCATTTCACATAATCCACAATTTAAGCAGTCATCTGGTTTCTTCACATAAGGTGGATGATATCCCAGTTCATTGAACTCTTCGGAAGTTTCGAGCACATCATTAGGACAGTATTGCACACAGAAACCACAACCTTTGCATCTGTCACTGAATATAATTACTTCACCTTTAGGGATTTCTATTTCGTCTATATCTAACGGTTTTCTCCAGAATTTCACAATTATAACCTAATATGTTTGTTGTCTACAATTTTAGCCATTTCATATATAATGAGGCACATAATAGACTCATTCTTAGATTAAAAAGATATGTTTGTCAAGGAAAAAATGAGAAATTTTTCACAAAGTCAAAAAATATTATTAGAATTCAGCAAGGTGAATTATACAATTCTTAAATTGTAGTGAAAATCTTTATATTACGATGTTTAGAATTTTGTTCTCAACGTAAATAAACTTCTTTATCTCGTTTCCTTCTGTGTACTTTTTGATTTTTTCATCTTCAAGTGCGAGACGTTTTATCTCTTCTTCTTCTGTATGTGCCAGTACCTCTGTCCGTGAACGTACTTTTCCATTTACCTGAATGACGATTGTAACTTTTTCTTTCTTGATTGCATTTTCATCATACTTGGGCCACGTTTCGTAGAATATGCTTTCCGATTTTCCATACATACTGTAAATTTCCTCGGATATATGAGGAGCAAAAGGAGCGAGCAGAAGCGTAAACTTTCTAATTCCATATTGAAATAGAGACGATTCTTTGTTCTCGAATGCATACATCTTGTTCAGTAGCTCCATGAGCGATGCAATGGCTGTATTGAAGTCCATTCTCTCCAGATCTATGGTAACCTTCATTATTGTTTCTTCCAAAGAACGGTAGAATTCGTAGTCTTTTTTGCTTAATGAATTTGCATCCATTCCACTATATTCTTTTATATTTTCCTTCATAAGTGTATAAATTCTTGTAAGAAATCTTCTCGAGCCTTTGAGTCCCTGTTCACTCCAGAGTATTTCTCTCGCAGGAGGAGCGAAAAAAAGAAGTGCAATTCTTGCTATGTCAACACTTTCCTTATCGATAAGTTCTCTCGGAGATACGGCGTTTCCTTTTGATTTACTCATTACATCACCTTTCTCGTCAAGAACCATTCCATGATTGAAGAGTTTTATTGTCGGTTCATCACCTGGAAGCATATCTATGTCATATAGAAACATTGTGATGAATCTGTAATATATGAGGTGTCCTGCCGCATGCTCTATGCCGCCGATGTATAGGTCGACAGGAAACCATTTTTCTGCTTCTTCCTTTTCGTAGATAACATCGTTGTTCTTTGAACTGAAGTATCTTAAGTAATACCAGGATGAATCAAGAAAGGTATCTATTGTATCTGCATCCCTGTGTGCTTTTCCACCGCATTTCGGACATCTGGTATTGTAGAAGTCCGGAATATCTGCGAGAGGTGAGCGTCCTTTTGGGATAAAGTCAACCTTGGATTCAAGAGGTAGAAGCACAGGGAGTTCATTCTCGGGAACTGGTACAATTCCACATTTTTCACAATGAATCATTGGAATAGGAGCTCCCCAGTATCGTTGCCGTGAGATAAGCCAGTCTCTTATTCTGTATGTAATCTTTCTCTTTCCTATTTTTGTCTGCTCCATATGTTCGATGGTTTTGTCGATTCCAATTTTTGAGTCCATACCGGAAAATATTCCCGAATTTACCATAATACCTGGTTCTGTATAAGCATTTTCCATCTGTTCTATCGTTAGTTCTTTCCCCGGAGGGTTTATAACGATTTTTATAGGAAGATGATATCTTTTGGCAAATTCAAAATCTCTCTGGTCATGTCCTGGAACTCCCATTACAATACCTGTTCCATAAGAAGCAAGCACATAATCAGCTGTCCATATTGCAACTCTTTCGTTTGAAAATGGATTTATTGCATACAGTCCGGTGAAAATACCATCCTTTTCTGCTTTTAAATCGGTGCGCTCAATTTCCGTTTTCATCATCGAACGCTCGATATAAGCTAAAACATCATCCCTTTTCTCTGAAAACTCGAGTATGTGTTTTAAGATTTTATGCTCGGGGGCAATAACAATAAACGTAACACCGTAGATTGTATCAGACCTTGTTGTGAAAACAGGGAGTTCCATATTTTCCTTTTCGAGTTTGAATACTATCTCTGAACCTTCGCTTTTTCCAATCCAATTTCTCTGTATTGCTTTAACGTTATCAGGCCATTCTGTTAGATTATCGATTCCCTTAAGAAGTCTTTCGGCATAATTCGTAATTCGTATAAACCATTGTTCGGTTTCCGTTTTCTCGACCGCAGAATCACAGCGCCAGCATCTGCCTTGAATTACCTGTTCGTTTGCCAGGACAGTTTTGCACTCCGGGCACCAGTTTACGATAGTTTCGTCTCTGTAACAAAGACCTTTTTCGTACAGCTTTTTGAAAAGCCATTGTGTCCATCTGTAGTATTCAGGTTTACAACTTATTACCTCTTTTTCCCAATCGTAGCTAATACCAAGTTTCTTAAGGGTATCCCTGGAAATCTCGATGTTGTTCATAGTCCACCTTTCTGGACTTGAGTTATGAGTTATTGCAGCTTGCTCAGCAGGTAGCCCGAAGGCATCCCAGCCAAATGGGTGGAAGATCTGGAAGCCGTTCATCCTTTTATATCGCCAAACTACATCTCCAAGAATGTAATTTCTGAAGTGTCCGATATGTATATCACCGGAGGGATAAGCGTACATTTCAAGTAGGTAGAATTTTTTTTCTGGATTTTTTGGGGTACAGAAAAGTCTCATTTTATCCCATCTTTTCTGCCACCTCTTTTCTATTTCCTTAAATAGATTGTTTTTCATAATTCCTCATTTTGTTTTTTTTCTTACATTTAACAAAAACCCCACTATTCCTTTAGGAAAGTGGGGTTAAATACTTAGCGATTCGCTTTTGGTCAGATATACCCCACCATATTGTTTAGTTTGCTCAACAACAATGAATCAAGAACCAATTCTCTTCTTTTCATAATCCTTTCTATAGCACAAAGGAAACAGCTTGTCAAGAACTAATTTCATAGTGTCATTGCAGTTCAGACAATAGAGCATGTGTTCTTAGAAACCCTTCTGTCCCTCCTAATGCTGGATAATGTCATTCTGAAGTCTGCGCTGGATAAGTTTCAGCATTGTTTCAGTATCTTACAAGTCCTGTCATTCTGAGTAAGCATTAGTTTTTCACTTAGGAAGAATCTTGGTTTTTAGATTCTTCCACGGTCAAAATGGAACAGAACACTCAGAATGAGACAGCGACTGCAATTATTGAGGTTTCCTATTTTATGGGTGAAATATGACATTCTATTGTCTGAATGGCAATTCATTGCTCAATGTCAATTTTGCCGTGAGTAAGGTTTTTTAGGTCTTCGAGAAGGCTTTCCTTGTTTTTTTCTTCCACAGAGATTTTCAAGAATAGTTTGTTTGTATAATTCTGTTCCAGTATTTTTGCATTATGGTGTTTCAAAAGATTTTGCATTTTCCCAGTATTTTTTGTTTCTACTCTAAATGCCAATTCTATTGTAGGAACACAGGCTACTTTTCTTGATATTTCGATAGCCTTTCGTGCGCTCTCTCGGTATGCTCGGTTTAGACCTCCAAGTCCAAGCTTAATTCCACCGAAATATCGCGTTACCACGATAAGTGTATTGGTTAAATTTACCATCTTAATTTCTTGTAAAATGGGCAATCCTGCGCTTTTCGGTGGTTCTCCATCGTCAGAGCATTTTTCTATTATATTTTTGTAACCCAGTCTGTGTGCATAAGGGTGATGGGTTGCATCCTTGAATTCTCGTTTCAAAAGTGAGAGCTGTCTTTTTGCATCATTTGGTGAGGATACAGGCACTATTGTTGCATAAAAGCGTGATTTTTTAATTTTTTGCTCGATTATTATCTTTTTCTCAACGGTAAATAGAATCATTGTTTCTTTATAGTTTAGGGATTCCGGAAAGTCAAGCAAAAAGGAAGATTACAGCTGAGAAAATTTCATTTGACAAACAATCGTTTTTAACTTATGATAAATAACTTTGAATAGTTGAACAGAAGGTTTTAAGGAGGTATTGAATGAAGCGTACTTATCAACCGAGCAGGAAGAAGAGAAGAAAAAAGCACGGATTTAAAAAAAGGATGTCTGATAAAAGTGGAAAAAAAATTCTTGCAAGGAGAAGGAAAAAAGGAAGAAAGAGGCTTACGGTTTCGGGAGAAAAATAATACGATTAAAAAGCGTTCTCATTTCGATGAGATTTTCCGCAAAGGAAAGAGAACGGTAGGATCAACGATATCTATAGTATTTACCGAAGAAGACAGCTTCAAGTTTGGGATTACATTTAAGAGAGATGCGAAATCGGCTGTGCAAAGGAATAAGGCAAAGAGAAGAATACGACATTTAGTAAGAAATGGGAAACTCAAATTAAGGGAGAACATTAACATTGTGTTTATTTTGTCCGGAGATTCATTGAGTCTCACATTTAAAGAGCTTTCGAGTGAATTACGAAAAATAATCGAGGATGCTGAAATCACCGAATGAAAAAAATAGTTATTTTGATTATTTTATTTTACAAGAAATTCTTATCGCCTTTATTACCCGGAACCTGTAGATTCTATCCAACTTGTTCAACATACAGTATTGCGGCTATTAAGAAATACGGTTTGCTCAGAGGAGGTTTGAAAGGATCATGGAGGCTTCTGAGGTGTAATCCCTTTAATCGCGGGGGATACGACCCTCTAAAATAGGAGAAAAAGTGGATAAAAGAACAATAACCGCCCTTCTCTTGATTACGGTATTAATATTCGTTTATACTATGTTAACGAGGAGGACAACTCAACCGCCAAAGAAAATTGTGGAAACAGAACAAAAGAAAGTAGAAGAGGTGAAACAAGGGGAAAAACCCCAGGAAACCGAGATAGTCGATGCAGGAGAGAATAAGAAAGAAAATGTTGTTACAGAAACCACAGAAGTACCCAAAGAAGAAAAAACGATAATAGTCAGAACGAAGGTTTTTACAGCGGAATTTTCCACTTATGGTGCTACACTACAAAGCATGAAATTGCTGAATTATGCAGGGGAAGGTGGTAAACCTGTGGAGTTGATTCCGGAAGGTGGGAATCCTCTCGCCGTATCACTGTTAGAGGAAGGTAAAACAGTTGATTTAAGTCAATTCCAAACTTCTTGTGAGAGAGACAGCATTAATCTCACAGGGGGCTTGAAGGACAGCCTTGTGTTTCATTATGTTAAGAATGATACTACATTCTTGAAGAAGGTTTTTGTTTTCACTCCTGACAGTTATGTTATGGATTTGCATATCAAGTTTCCAGATGAGATCAAACGTTCCGCAAGACTTTCTTTCAATACCGGATTAGCTTCCACTGAAAAAGATAAGAGGGATGAACTTGCATATACCTTCTTTGTAGCGATGTTTGGAGACCATTTTGAACGCAAAGCTTTAAAAAAGATAAAGGAAGAAAAATCATCTGTGGAAGGAAGAATTAAATGGGCAGGTATAACAAGTAAATATTTCCTCTTTTTAATGGTGCCGCAAGACACAATAGTTAATAACGTGAGTCAATGGAAAATCGATAAAAAAAGAATTGGACTATCGGTATCAACAGGAGAGGTAAATACAGGTAATTTTTCACTCTATTTTGGTCCTTTGGACTACTATCTGTTGAAGAAGATGGGAAGTGGATTTGAACAGAGTGTCTATTTTGGATGGCAATGGATTGCGCCAATAAGCAAAGTCATTTTTTTCATATTCACCGGGATTCAGAAGGTTATACCCAACTATGGGATTGTAATAATCATATTCTCAACGATTATGATGGTTGTATTTTTTCCGTTAACGATAAGAAGTTTTTCTTCTATGAGAAGGATGCAAAAGCTCCAGCCGAAAATGGAAGGAATAAGGAAAAAACTTAAGGATGAACCACAGAAGATGAACGCTGAGATTATGAAGCTTTACAAACAGAATAAAGTTAATCCAGTTGGAGGCTGTTTACCTCTGGTATTCCAGATGCCTGTGTTCTTTGCACTCTATGCAGTTCTTCGCAGCACAATCGAGTTAAGAAGAGCTCCATTTATGTTGTGGATAAAAGACCTGTCAATGAAGGACCCATACTATGTTCTACCTGTTGTTATGGGAATTGCGATGTTTTTTCAGCAGAAACTTACGGTAACGGACCCAAAGCAAAAAGCAATGACCTATTTTATGCCCATTTTTCTTGTTTTCATTTTCTCCAGATTGCCATCGGGTATAGTCCTTTACTGGCTTATCTATAATCTTTTGTCGATTTTACAGCAGTATATCATTCACAGAAATGAAAGGAAGGAAGTAGAAACGCAAGCCAAACCTGAACAGAATGAAGTTTCCTAACACAATTGCAGCCATTTCTACTCCCCCGGGTATTGGAGGCATAGCTGTCATAAGAATAAGTGGGAAAGATTCCCTCAATATAGCTGCGCAGATATTCAAGGGTAAGTTTTCGCCAGAGAAAATCGAAACACACAGAGTGATACATGGGAAGATAATCGAGCCTGAAACAAAAGAAGAAATCGACGAGGTTTTGCTTACTGTAATGCATGCTCCCGAAACTTACACTGGTGAAGATGTGGTAGAGATTAGTTGCCACGGTGGAGTTGTGAGTGCAAAAAGGGTGCTTTCTGAATCGATCAAGGCAGGGGCTTCTCCGGCTGGTAAAGGTGAGTTTACTAAAAGAGCTTTTATTAACGGAAAAATAGACTTGATGCAGGCAGAAGCAGTTTTTGATATTGTTAGTGCAAAGACAGAACAGGGACTGAAAAGTGCACTCGCTCAACTTAACGGAGTTCTTTCTCAGAAACTTGGGAGTTTAAGGAAAATTTTAGTATCCGTATTGAAGGATATAGAACTTTCTTTTGATTTTTCAGAACAGGATGTTTCCATACCCAAGCGAAACACTTTAGAGAAAAAACTAAATAGTGCACTCGATGGCATTAGCGATATAATTGAAGAAAGTGAAAGGGCAAGTATAGTGCAAGATGGTATCAGTGCTGCTATTGTAGGAAAACCAAATGTTGGTAAATCTTCGCTTTTAAACGCACTTCTACTTGAAGAACGGGCTATTGTTACACAAATTCCTGGAACAACAAGAGATACTGTTGAGGGATGGATAAATGTAAATGGAATTCCTTTAAATCTTTATGATACTTGTGGTTTTAAAGATACGGAGAATGTTGTCGAGGAAAAGGCGATCGAGAAAACTATGGATGTGATGAATAAAACATCTTTCTTGCTTTTTGTGACAGATGGCTCGTCCCGTTCTGTCGAAGAAGATGTAGAAATGCTCGACATCGTAAAAAACAAGAAATTGATCATTGTGATAAACAAGATAGACCTTCCTCAAAGAATAAGAATTTCGGAACTAATCAATGGTTCCGATTACCCTATCTGCAAGATTTCCGCAAAAGAACACAGCGGCATCGGGAAATTGAACGCTGAGATTATGAAGCTTATAGAGGTGAATAATTTGAGACTTGGTAACAGCTCCAATATTCGCTCCAGGCATTTTGCCCTTCTTTCTCGAGGAAAGGGATGTATCAGTAGTGCTTTGGATGGATTGATAGAGGGCAAAGGACTCGAGCTGCTTGCCTTCGAGATTAAAGAATCATTAACTGTTCTTGGCGAGCTGGTAGGAGAGGTAACATCGGAAGAGGTTCTTGAAAGCATATTCACCAAGTTCTGCATAGGGAAATAGTATGAAAAGAAATATCACAATTAAAATTTCTCTTGTGTTTTCTCTTCTTGCGCTTATTATTTCTGTTCTTACATTCCTTAAAACAGGAGGTGTATCTGATATAAAGAAGCAAGTGAGTTCCCTTAGAGAGGACATTAAGGACGTAAAATTGCAAACAGAAATACGTATGGAAAATCGCTCGACACTTTTTGAGGTATTGTGTGATTTGGCGGAATCGGTTGATTCACTGAAAAGTGGAAATGCTTTCGAGTCAAGAAGGCTTTTGGATGATGCGATTCGGAAAATCGGTGAAGTGGAGAACGAACTAAGTGGGATAAAACGTGGACATCTTGCCAAAATAAGAATGGGGCTGGAAAAACTCGAACCGAATCTAATTTCAGGAGACACAAAGACGATAAGAGAATTTGAATATCAGATAATACTCCTGCGCATTTTTGAGGAAAACCTCTAATGCCTTTTATAATACTTAATATCGTCATTCTGCTGTTTTCTATAATTATTCACGAGACCGCTCATGGTTTTTCAGCACTCAAACTTGGTGACCCGACAGCCAAGATGAGAGGTCGGCTGACCCTTAATCCTATTCCACATATAGACATCGTCGGAACCATTGTGTTGCCTGTAATGCTTATATTGGTCAAATCACCCGTTCTGTTTGGCTGGGCCAAACCTGTTCCAGTTAATCCTCTGAATTTTAGAAATCCAAAGAGAGATATGATGCTTACCAGTCTTGCCGGTCCTCTGTCGAATTTTGGTTTGGCTGTAATTTTCGCCATACTTTACAGGTTAGTGCGAATTGTAGGATTTGGCGGTCAGATATTTATTCGTGGTTTAGAATATGGTGCTGCAATAAATATTCTTCTTTTCTGTTTTAATCTTATACCTATTCCACCGCTTGATGGCTCCAAAGTTCTAATGTATTTCTTACCCGATAGTGCTGAAAACATTTTCCGAAAGGTCGAACCGTTTGGTTTCATTATAATATTTGCCCTTTTTTTTATCGGCATTTTAAGTTTCATCTATCCTATTATGAATCTATTCCTTACCATTATGCTCGGAAGGTGATGATGCATTTAAAAGCCATATTTGTTTCGCTTATTTGGATACTTTTCTTTGTCTTGAGTTGCGGAAAGAAACTACCACCAACCTCCCCGGATATATGGCCCCCAAAAGTGTTGAATGTTAATCCAATTGACAGACATCACATTGTTGTATATTTTTCCGAAAGGGTCGATACGATTACTTCACAGAAATTGATTAATTTCAAGATTTTAAATCCAGAGAGGTCCGAAACAACCGGCGTTATTTTCTCGGAAAGAAAAAGCAAAGGGGATGAAGTTCTACTCACCATACCTGAACTCGGGAATGATAAATACACACTTTTTGTATATAACATAAAAGACATTAAGGGAAATTTAATGAAGAATGCGGAGAAATCGTTTAAGCCAAGTTCTGAAAAGGATACAATTCCTCCGCTTCTGAAGTATTCAAGACCTTCGAGAATGTGGATCAGAGCTCCAATGGATTCGATAATTTTGCTAAAATTTTCAGAACCAATGGATTCGTCTTCGGCAGATTTAGACAACTTTATACTTACGAATGTTCTGATCGATAGTGGGTTTGTCTGGAGTAAAACGCTGACGCAACTCAGACTCGGCTTTCACCTGAAAGAGGCTACCGTAGGCAAAGTATTCATTCTTCCTGTCTTGTCGGACCTTTCCGGTAATCGCCTTGAAGAAATGAGAATTTTGACTTTGACGGCAATGGATTCATTACCCAAAAACAGAATGAACATTAATGTTGGAAAGGAGAATGAACTGCGAACAAAAGGTTATGCATTTTTAAGATCAAGAACAAAAAAACTACTGGAAAATATTACAGTGGTTGATACAGCTTGTTCTTTCTTTTTTATGCCGGAGGATACGTACTTTGTTTCTGTTATTGCAAAGGATTCGGTTGATACAACAGGTGTTTGGTGGGGTGAGAAGAAGATAGGATTTTTCCCCGATACAACAGGAGTTCTCAATGAGAAAATTAGTCTGGATTATATTAAGAAGGACAAAATAGATCATTTCGTACTCAGCACATACGATGTGCTTTTAGGAAGTATCAAATGAGAAAAAAGTAATCGTTTTGATTTTTCTTCATAAACCCTCAAACAATAGTATTTTCGACATATACCGGATGGTATAAGTGGAGAAGGGGGATTTAAGAACTACTAAGGAGGTATTGTGAGCAAATTTTCAATTCAACTGGACGCCACGACAGGGGAGAAGTACCTTGAGGTTCCCTCCGGTGGACGGATGTTAGTTGAACACCCCATTTTCAATAAGGGTTCAGCCTTCAGTCAACAGGAGAGAGAGGAACTTGGCCTTCAGGGGATTTTACCTGAACACTGTTTAACTCTGAAAGAGCAGGAGGACAAGGTATATGAGAATTACTTGAAGGAAGAAACCCCGATACAGAAGTATCTCTATCTTCTGAGTCTTTTGGATCGTAACGAGACGTTGTTATACCGTCTTGTACTGGATCACGCCGAGGAAATGTTGCCTATAGTTTATACTCCAACTGTTGGGGATGCTGCAAAAAGATTTAGTCATCTGTTCAGAAGACCAAGAGGTCTTTACATTTCTGCAGACAGGATTTCGCAAATCGACAGTATTCTGTCGCATGCTGCTTTCTCTAATATTAATCTCATAGTTGTAACGGATGGGGAAAGAATTTTAGGGTTAGGTGATCAAGGGATTGGTGGTATGTCAATACCTGTAGGTAAAACAAGCCTCTATGTGGTTGGTGCTGGATTGCATCCTGCTCTATGTCTGCCCATATTTTTCGATGTTGGGACAAATAACGAAGAAATTCTGAACGACCCATTGTATCTTGGATTGAAACACAAAAGACTTGTTAATGATGAATATGATGCGGTTGTCGAACAATTCGTTACTGGAGTAAAAAGGAGTTTTCCACATGCGCTCTTACAATGGGAGGATTTTGGCAAAAAGAATGCGTTACGCATTCTTAATAGATATAGGGAACGCATATTGTCGTTCAATGATGATATTCAGGGAACGGGTGCGATTACACTTGCTGTTCTTCTCACAGCAGTGAGAGGGAAGAAGGAAAAACTGAGTGACCAGCGGTTTGTGTTCTTCGGATTTGGACAGGCGGGTTATGGCATTGCAAACACAGTAATTCAAGCACTTATAGAAGAAGGACTGACACTGAAGGAAGCAAAGAAAAGAATATACCCCCTGGGGCACACAGGGTTGGTTTTAGAAGATATGAAAACGCATGAATATCAGGTACCATTTGCCCGCAGTAGAGAGGATGTGGCAGGTTGGAAGCTACAACACCCTGATAGCATTGGGCTTTTAGATACAGTATTGAATGCGAAAGCAACAGTTTTAATAGGCACTTCGGGACAAACCGGTGCATTCACAAAGGACATTCTTAAACAGATGGCAAAAAATACCGAAAGACCTATAATACTTGCACTGTCGAATCCCACAAGTAAATGTGAATGCACTGCACAGGAAGCATCAGTTGCTACAGGAGAAAAATGTTTCATTGCTACGGGAAGTCCTTTCCCACCCGTGAGAATCATGGGCATCGAACAAGAGGTTCCTCAGTGCAATAATATGTATATATTCCCTGGAGTTGGTCTGGGAGCTATCGTATCGATGACACCAAAGATAACGAATCAAATGTTCACGGCTGCAGCAAAAGCGCTTACATCGATGATTCCTGTAGATGAAGCCTCCAAAGGAGAACTTCTTCCGAACCTGAGCGATATACGAAAAGTTTCTGAGAATGTTGCATTTGCTGTTGCAAAGGAAGCAAGAGACAAAGGTTTTGGCATTAGATTGCCTGATGATAAATTGATGGAACTAATTAAACATTCAATGTGGAATCCAGAATATATTCCATACAGGGAGAAAAAAAATGATTAAAGGCTGAAAATACTTGCAATTTGGCAGAATACTTCTTATATTATAGTAGTTTTGTAGGAATTCGTAAAACTTAAAGAACTGTTCGTAAGTTTATAAAATGAGAGGGTTAATGTTAGATGGAATTAAGCAGCAAAGAAATCGAATCGTTGTTCACTTCAAAGACGGGAATCTGGTAAAGGGTTATACGCTTGATTTTACATCTGCAAAGGAATTTTTTCATATTATTTCCGAAACGGAAAAAGATAAACCTAGTATTCACGAGATATGGATTAGGGATCTTAAGGCAATATTTTTTGTAAAACAACTTGATGGTAATAAGAATTATTATGAGAAAAAAGAATTTGAAGAAGGAAAAAATGCGAAAATGCATGGCGTTAAAGTTAAGGTCGAATTCTCGGATGGTGAGATAATTAGAGGGAAGAGTTTCGCCTATAATAAAGCTAAGAAAGGATTTTTTGTCATTCCGGTTGACCCGGAGAGCAATAATGATAGGATATATATAGTAAGAGATGCTACAAATAATGTTGAAGTAGGAACTGCTGCTCTGGATTAATTATATTCTATTTAATTGATATTTTTCCCCTGGGTAGAGATGTAATCTCACCAATAATTGTTGCTTTTGAAACGCTGTTTTTTCTCAAGAGTCTAATTGCTTTGTCAGCTTTTTGTCCTTCTATAGTAAATAATAGTCCTCCTGATGTCTGTGCATCGAAGAGAATATCCAGAAGATAGGATTCTATTTCCTTCTCAGTGGTAACGAAGATTTGTCTTGCCTCCCTATTAGCATGTGTACCCGCCGGTACGATGCCCATTTTTGAGAATTTTTCAGTCTCATCGAAAATCGGCACTTTTTCAGCAAAGACAGTGGCTCCCGCATTTTCATTGCAAACCATCTCATAAAGGTGACCTAAAAGTCCAAAACCCGTTACATCTGTAACTGCGCCAACGCCTAATTCCTGTATTACTTCGGAAGCCTTTCTATTAAGTGTTTTCATTGTTTCTGTTACATCACGAATTGCTTTAGAAGAAGCCATTCCAGCCTTAAGGGCAGTATTGATAATGCCTGTTCCAATAGGCTTTGTGAGGATAATTTTTTCACCAACGGTAACTCCCTTATTCCTCAAGATTTTGTCGGGGTGCACGACTCCCGTTACAGCAAGTCCATATTTTAGCTCTTCATCTTCAATGCTGTGACCTCCGACAAGGGTGACATCAGCCTCATTCAATTTGTTCAAACCACCTTCAAGGATTTTTTTCAATACATCTATGGAAAGTTTCTTTTTAGGGAATGACACGATGTTAAGTGCGGTAATAGGTTTTCCACCCATTGCATAGATATCGCTCAATGCATTTGCTGCTGCGATTTCCCCAAAATCATACGGGTCATCAACGATTGGAGGAAAGAAATCCACCGACTGGACAATGGCGATTTCATCCGTCAGTTTATAAACTCCTCCATCCTCGGCGCTTTCAAACCCAGCGATAAGGTTCGGGTCATTTCTCTGTATAAGAGAACAAATAGCCTGGTCCAGGAACCCCGGACCCAGTTTTGCTGCTCACCCAGAAAATTTTGTGTATTGTGTTAGCCTGATATCCTGTTCACTCATATTAAATTCCTCCGTTTAAAAGAATCTAAATAGAAATTATTCTATCTGAATTCATCAGAGTGTTCATTATTTCAAACATATTTGAGATTCGACCCACCTTTATCATGTTCTTAATGTTGAAAAAATCTAGACAGGTGCCACAGACAAGTATTTCAATGCCATTTTTCCACAATTCTTTGAGGATACCAAGTACTTCCGAACCTTCGACAGTTAACTTAACCCCGGCATTCATAAAGATAAGTTTGCTGGGTTTAGGTTCCGTTTCTAGGAGGGTGGGGAAGAATGCTCTAATGAGTATTCTTCCAAGGCTGTCGTATCCTTTTCCTATTGTATCTGATTTGACGAAAATCGAAATCGTTTTTTCCTGTTTCAAGGCTTCTTGAAAATCATGCTTTTCTTTTTTTATCATAACCCTGAAATTATTTTGCTCCCTTTTTACTTCGACTTTACAGTTAGAATTCCGAGCAAATCTTGATACATTCTCTGAAGCAGGTTCATTGTCAACGATAACTTCTACGACTCCCTCGTCCATTTCCTCAAGTGCTTTCTTTGTCAATACAACGGGTTGTGGACAGGGTAAATCTCTTGCATCAATCTTTTTTTTCTCCATAAGGTCTTCTCTTTCTCTCATTTTTTTCATAGATCTTAAACGAATCAAGGTTCTTGTCTTTTAGAGTTGCTACTGCTTTGTCTTTCAGTGTATCATCTATCTCCAGTGACATACTACATTCTCTTGAAATACTTTCCGGGGTTGGTATCAGATGATAGTCGATGTTTTCTGCTTTTAGAATTTCTTCGGCAATCATCACATAGTGAATGTTCTGGAAGGTAAAAATGAAATTCATTGTAAATTTCGGCTTCTTATAAAATTGTAAAGAGCGGTACTTGCTCTATTGGTTGTCTCCCCTGACCTTTTTACGAGCCAGAAGTGACGCTGTATTTTTAGACCCGGGATTTCCACTTTCTTGATTAGTCCCAGCTTTAGTTCGTTCTTGATTGTTATTTCTGAAACAAATGATGCGCCGATTCCTGCAATGACTGCCTGTTTAACTGCTTCTGTGCTTCCCATTTCGATAACTGTATTGAGTTTCTTGGCGAGAAGTTTCTTCTTTGCAAGAACCTGAACAACTGCAAGCCTTGTGCCGGAACCTATCTCTCTGAAAATAAGCGGGATTTCAGTTAATTCCTCAAGTGATATTCTTTTTCTCTTCATAGAAGTTGGGGCAATTAAAACGATATTGTCGTTCATCAACTTTTGAAAATTGAGACCCTGTTTTCTTGTTTTCTCTCCAACTATGCCAAAGTCGACGAGTCTGTCAAAAACATCCTTAATAATGATAGAGGTATCACCAATTCGGAGAGATATTTCGATTCCATGATGTTCATTCTTAAACCGTTTAACTACTGCTGGAAGCAAATATGTCCCCGGCACGGTGCTTGCTCCAAGTCTAATCTCGCCGCGCAAAAGATTTTTAAGATCATCGATCACATTTCGCGTCTTCTGCGCAAGTCGGATGAGCTCTTTTGCATATCGATAAAGTAGTTTTCCCGAGTCGGTCGGTGTGATTCTTTCCCTTGAGCGGTTCACGAGTGTTGTTCCATAATATTTTTCAAGCTCCTTAATTTGGGTGCTAATGGATGGTTGACTCAAGAACATTCTGTTTGCCGCACTTGAGAAACTTCTTGTCTCAATAATGGCGCAGAAAGTTTCAAGGGTTCTGATTATGTTCATAAAACAAGTATACATTAGGAAATATATTTTGTCAAATAAGAAATTTTTATGTAAGATACCGTTATGTTTTGTTTTTTTTTATGAAAAGAAACGAAGAAGTTAATCGGGAAAAGGATTGACAATTAGATTCGAATCGTATATAGTCTGTTAATGATAAACGCATTACATCTTGTGATTTTGTTTATACATAGTGATTTCTTTGTTGAATACAAAGTGTAGCGGGATATGGAGAGAAAATGATTGAAATAATGATTCCTGGAAGAGGAAGGATTGAGATAAGAAATATTGTTTTTGATGTGAACGGAACAATCGCTACTGATGGAAACATTAACAAAGCAACAAAGAGAAGAATTGAAGAGCTTTCTCGACAGTTATCGGTTTATCTTCTTACAGCAGACACATACGGACTAATAGATGTGGAAATGGCAGGGAGCAGTGCTAAAATAGAAAAGATTGCACAACCGGAAGAGACGAAGAAGAAGGAACAATTTGTAAGAGAACTCGGTGCGAAAGAAACAATAGCAGTTGGTAATGGTGCAAATGATGTTCTAATGTTAAAGGAAGCGATTCTGGGTATCTGTGTAGTGGATGAAGAAGGTGCCTGCTCGAAGGCAATAGAGAATTCGGATATTGTCGTTTACGGAAAGGAGAATGCTTTTGGTCTTCTTGAGAATCCTAAAAGAATCGTGGCGACTCTGAGATGTTGAAAGGTACTGACACAGTAAACAAAAAATTGTTTTCTACTTGACATTTTTGTATTCTAAGTTTATGTTTGTGGCAAATGAGCGAGTTAGAGTATCTTCTATTAGCAATAAATTTAACTGAGAACAGCAAAAAATGAACGTTAGTTTAATTTCTCCCAGATCACCGGTAGCTATTGCAAGTAATAGAGAAAAAGCGGTTAATTTTTCTCGTTTGAGCCTGGCAACTGTGGCAGCATTATTTCCCAGGGATACACAGCTTCAAATAATCAATGATAATCTGGACGGAGTAAATTTTGATAAAAAAATCGATCTGGTCGGAATAACAGCAATAACATCCACTGCTCCCAGAGCATATGAAATTGCCGATAGGTTTCGTGAAAAAGGAATTACTGTTGTACTTGGTGGTATACACCCTTCGGCACTCCCTGAGGAGGCAGCCCTGCATGCCGATGCGGTTGTTATTGGTGAAGCAGAGGGATTAGTGCAGGAATTGGTCGAGGATTTTAAAAATGGACGGTTGAAAAAGTTCTATCATTCCAACCGAAGGCCAAGTCTTGCGAATCTTCCCATGCCAAGAACGGACCTTTTGTCTGGAAACAGGTACTATAAAGAGATGGATATGATCCAGACTACAAGAGGGTGTCCTTTTAATTGTGAGTTTTGCAGCGTCACAAACTTCTTTGGACGCACCTACCGTCAACGTCCGATTCAAGATGTAATTGAGGAAATCAAACAATTAAAAAGACGAAACATAAAATTCTTCGTAGATGACAATATTGCTGGTCACCCAGCATATGCAAAAAAACTCTTTAAGGCTCTGATTCCTTTGAACATAAAGTGGTTTGGACAGGGGTCAGTGATTATTTCAAGAGATGAAGAATTACTCAGACTTGCTGCTAAAAGCGGGTGTCTCTCTCTCTATATGGGTTTTGAATCTTTATCACCCGATAGTTTAAAACAGGTGGGGAAAAGTGTGAACTTGTTGCAGGACTATAGAACAGCTATAAAGAAAATGCACGATAATGGGATTGGGATTATTGGGGCATTTATTTTTGGTTTTGATGCCGACGATATGAGTGTTTTTGAAGAAACAGTTGATTTTATAGAAAGAACTCAGATTGAACTTGCAAGTTTTGCTATTCTAACACCGCTGCCCGGGACTTTGCTCTATGAGAAAATGGAAAAACAGGAAAGAATATTCGAATATGATTGGTCAAAATATACCTGTGGAGAAGTTGTATTCCGTCCTAAATTGCTTACAGCAGATCAGCTCCAGGGTGGTTATTACTGGGCACGAAAACAAAGTTCATCGCTTCGTTCAATATTTCAAAGGACATTTCATTTAAGAAAATCTGCTCTCTTATACCTTCCAATTAACTTAATAATGAGAAGAGCAGTCCGTAATTTCCTGAAGGACCCGAAGGTTTCCCAGGTAGCTTCTCGTTTTTGCGCTTAGAAAAGGAAAGAGGGACCCCGTGAAAGTACAACGTGAAAATATCTGAAAGAAAAATGTTAGAAGGAGTTCCTAGTTGGGAATAAAAGGATTTTTAGCCATAAATCTTCATTGATTAAAATTGGGCGTGAAGCTGAAAAAGAGATGTAATCTTCTTCTGATCCTTCCGGCTGATGCGATACATAGGTCAAGGTCCGGGATATTCAAAAAGTCATTGCGCTACGCACCCCTGACCCTGACCTATCTTGCTTCTCTCATACCAGAGCAGCTTAATGTTACTTTCAAGCTGGTTGACGAGGGGGTTGATAGGCTTACTGCTTTGGATTTTGAACCTGATATTGTGGGCATAAGTGCTATGACTGCAACAGCTCCAAGGGCATATGCTATTGCTGATCACTACCGGGAAAAGGGAATCAAAGTAGTGTTGGGAGGTATACACCCAACTTTGATGCCGGAAGAGGCGCTTGAACATGCTGATAGCGTTGTTGTGGGTTTCGCCGAGCGCGTTTTCCCGAAGCTTCTTGAAGATTTTATGCGTAATAATTTGAAAAGGATTTATGAAGATAGTGACGATCTGCCGGTTGAGGAGATACCCATTCCCAGGAGAGAATTTTTGAAGAAAGAATCCTATATAACCGTAAATACAATGATGGCAACAAGGGGATGTCCAGGGAATTGCAGCTTCTGCGCTGTTCCGCATGTATGGAGGAATATGTATTTTAAGCGTCCGGTTTCGTATGTGATGGATGAGATACGCACCCTGAATGGGGATGAAGTCGTTTTCATAGACGTTCATTTGCTCGGGGACGCTCAGTACTCAATCAAGCTCTTAACCGCATTAAAAGATGCGAAAAAGAAGTGGTTTGGGCTGACAACGGCTAATGCCTTGTTTGATAGGGAAATTTTCGATCTAGTCGTGAAGAGCGGATGCAAGGGCTTACTCATCGGATTTGAGTCTGTTTTGCACAGGAGCCTTAAGGAAATTCACAAGAATTCAAGGGTGGTGAGCCGATATGCGGATCTTATGAAGGCGCTTCATGACAATGGGATAAGAGTAAATGGAACATTCCTTTTTGGGACCGATTATGAAGACAAAAGTGTTTTTGAAAAGACAGTTGATTTTACAAATCGAGTGAAGATTGATTTACCACGATACTCCCTTTTTACTCCTTACCCGGGGACACCGATTTTTGCAGAATTTGAGGGACAAGGAAGGATTACTGAATATAACTGGGCTCTGTATGATGTTGAGCATGTGGTATTTAAGCCAAAGAATATGAAACCAGAGGAGCTTGAAGAGGGTCTGCACTGGGCATGGAGGGAAACCTATTGTTTTAATTCGATATTCAAGAGGTTGAATGGAACCAGGTCACTCTACTGGTTCGGTTTTCTAGTTAATCTCGGATACAAATATTATGCATGGAAATTGCCGAGATTCAACAAAGAAACGATGGCAGATATCAGTTTGGAGCTGTAATGAAAGTAATTCTTATCATGCCCGGGGTGGGGAGAAAAAAGGAGACTACATATGTCAAGACCTGGACCATGGAACCCTTGATGATTGCTCAAATTGCATCTCTTACCCCGGATTATGTTGAGCTCGTTTTTTTTGATGATAGACTTGAGGAGATTCCCTATGATATGGATTGTGATCTCGTTGCTCTAACCGTTGAGACATATACCGCAAAACGAGCATATTCCATTGCTTCACGATTTAGAGAGAGAGCGATTCCTGTCGTCATGGGTGGTTATCATCCTACGCTTCTGCCAGAAGAGGTGAGTGAGCATGCAGACGCAGTGGTAATAGGCGAAGCAGAGGGTGTATGGCAACAGATAATTGAAGATGCTCAGCAGAAAAAACTTAGAAAGTACTACAGAAAGTCTGTGCCATCCCTTTCAGGCTATTTCCCCGACAGGAGTATCTTTGAAGGCAAGGATTATATACATCTGAGCCTAATCGAATCAGCACGGGGATGTGTCTTTTCGTGCGAATTTTGCGCAATCTCTCAATTTTACTCCAATACGTACAAAGCAAGACCCATAGAAGATTTCATTAAGGATATCCAGAACACGAAAGAAAACAGGTTCTTTATTATTGATGACAATATCGTTGCTGATGTTTCCCGAACGAAAGTGCTTTTCAGAGCTGTCGAGCCTCTTGGCGTCAAGTGGGTAGCTCAGGCTTCGCTGCAGATCGCACTCGACGATGAGTTGCTTACGCTCATGAAGAAAAGTGGATGTGTTGCGCTGCTCATTGGTTTTGAATCACTGAACAAAGCGAATCTTAAGAAAATGAACAAATCTTGGAACCAGCAATATGGCACGTATGAAGATCTCGTTCGAAAAATTCACGATCACGGTATTGGAATTTACGCTACCTTCTTGGTCGGCTATGACAATGATACGAATGAAATCCTTGAGAGGACATTTGAATTTGCGATAAGGAGCAAATTTCTTTTTGCGGCTTTCAACCACCTCCTGCCATTTCCAGGGACAAAGGTGTATGCGAGACTCAAAGGGGAGGGGAGACTTATGAAGGAGAAATGGTGGCTTTCTCCCGATTACCGGTATGGGGATTATGCTTTCAAACCATATCACCACGAACCGCAGGAGCTTGCAGCAATGTGCGAAAAATTCAGAAAACAATTTTTCTCCTGTGTTTCGATATTCAAAAGAGCTACCAATTTTCGCGCAAATCTTCAATCACCCACAATCGCTTTGGTATATTTTATGCAGAATTTCTTGGCCGAGAAAGAAATCGGGAAGAAAATGGGAATTCCTCTTGGAGGAGGTCTCGATGGCTAAACGATTTCTTATTGAGATTGCGAATGAGAATGATGAGGCCGGGCTCAGGCGAATTGCCAGAGACAATTATATGGACGGAAACATTCGGCTTTCCGTTCAAAGAGAACCTAACTTTTTCAGGAGCCTTGAAGTTGAGGGGAGGCTTGTTCAAGTTTGCCTGGGAAGAGACCTGCGTAATAAGAAGGTAATTGGTTTTGCAGTTCGGGCAATCAGAGAGATGTTTGTGAATGGTTTCATCAGAGATATTGGTTACTTGAGCAATTTGAGGTTGGAGGAAGCATACCGGGGTGGTACACTCATCTACCGTGCATACCGTTTCTTGAAGGAGCTCCATAGGGATGGCAGGACACCATTATATGTGACAAGTATTTTGCAGGATAATCAATATGCCCTAAAGATAATCACTTCGGGTAGAGCGGGTATACCTCCTTATAAAGACTATGGTGGTTATACTACATATGTAGTCGGTCTGAAGAAGAAGCGTGGTAATTTACCGGGGAATCTGGAGCTCAGAAAAGGCACTGAAGACATGATCGATGATATTATATCGTTTCTCCACGAGGAAGGAAAAAAAAAGCAATTTTATCCTCTATACAGAGAGAGGGATCTTCTGAACACTACAGGCATTCTTAGGGGTTTACATATGTATGATTTGATTGTTGCTCTTAAAAGAGGCAAAATAGTGGGTGTCATAGGACTTTGGGATCAGACTGCGGTAAAACAGGATGTTGTTTCGGGTTACAGCACCTTGATGAGGATTATAAAGCCGCTCTGGAATATCTATGCTCCTCTGAGAGATCTGCCGTCATTACCTGTTCGTGATACGCGACTGAATTTTTTCTTCGCAGCGATGAATCTGGTCAAAGACAACAATAGGGTAATCTTCCACGCATTAATTGAGAGATTGAGGGAGGAAGGCAGAGAGAGAAGATTAAGTTATATGGTTCTTGGTCTTCATTCCAGGGATACACTCAATGGTGTAATGAAGAGATATCCGAGTTATAAATTTCGGAGCAGGATCTTCTTGGTTCACTGGGAAGATGGAGAGCAGCTGTACGACAGTCTGGATGATCGAATACCATATCTTGAGGTTGCAGCACTATAATGGATAAGGAGCTTGAAGGTAGAATTGTGGAAGTGAATAAACTTCCAGATAGTCTGAAGAAGCAGATGTATGCGCTCTTCACCACCTACTTTGAGGTCAAGGAAAAGGTATTCATGGATGATATGAGCAAAAAGGAAAAAGTACTCCTACTTAGTGATGAAAGAACAGGTGAGATCAAAGGTTTTTCTACAATTAAAATGATAGGTCTTACCGTTGACAATACGAAGGTTAAGGTTATTTTTTCCGGGGACACCTTAGTAGATACCTTCTACAGGATGGAAACGGAATTGATAAAGCATTACGGACGGTTTGTGTATGAGCGAATAGAGGAAGGAGTCAAGTTTTACTGGTTTCTTATCTCAATGGGTTTTCGAACGTACCGTTTTCTTCCACTATTTTTTTATGAGTACTACCCAAGATACAACAAAGAGACTCCCATTTTTGAACAAAAAGTGATGGATGTTTTAGGGACTGCGGAATTTGGAAACTGCTATAATAAAGAAAAGGGAATAATTATTCCCACAGAGGAGAATTTTCTCAAAAGAACATATGCATCAATTCCATCTAAAAGACTCGCAAATCCCCATATCCAGTTTTTTCTCAAAAGAAATCCAGGATATGCAAAGGGGGAAGAGCTTGTTTGCATCGCAGAGATCACAAAGCAAAACTTTAAATCGATATTTTACCGGATAACCAAATGTTCACGATAAATTGTGTTACTCTTGGCTATTTCTATCCAGAATATCGGAAGTTCCTGAGGGAACTGTCTCATCTTACAAAGAACCAGGAACGAATTCTCTTTGCGATTGTACGGAGGAATATGCGTACCGAATTTGGTGAAGAACATGACTTTGAGACTATTCGATCTGTTGAAGATTTCAAAAGGAATGTGCCGCTGTGCGATTACGAGGACTATGCGGGATACATTGAGAGAGCGAAAGCCGGCGAGGGAAATATACTCACCGCTGATGAGATTCACTTGCTCGAACCCACAGGTGGATCTTCTGCTGGTTCCAAACTGATACCGTATACAAGGAGTTTAGAAGAGGAATACAAGAGGGGTGTGTATCCTTGGTTGGCTGACCTTTATCTCCATAGACCATACCTGCTCAATGGAAGAGCTTATTGGGCAGTTACGCCTCCCGGAGATCTTCCAAAGAAGGGGGAGGGAAGAATACCCGTGGGTTTTAAGGATGACACCGAATATCTTGGAATAATTGGAAAACTGGTGGAGAAAACCATGGCTGTTCCTTCAAAACTCGGGAGAATGCAGGATATTGAGGAATTTTTATATACCAGTGCCTTATTCCTTCTGAGGGAGAGAAATCTAACCCTCATTTCAGTCTGGAGTCCAACGTTTTTATTGATTACGATTGAGAAAATATACCTCTGCTGGGAGAGGCTCTTAAGAGAGATAGAAGCGGGAAGCAGAAATTCCTATAACCTGCGACCATTTCCTTCGCGCACGAGGGAATTAAGAAAGGCACGGAATGCTCACGGAGTTAATTTTTCCATCGTCTGGCCGAAATTGAGACTTGTGAGTTGCTGGACTGATGGTTCTTCTCAGATGTTTATAGAGAAAATCCAAGAGAAGTTTCCAAGGATCGAGATTCAGGGCAAGGGTTTACTTGCAACCGAAGGCATAGTTTCATTGCCTCTTACAGGTTTTAGTGATTCAGTCCTTTCATTCAGATCGCATTTTTACGAGTTTCTTGATCATGCAACAGGTGCGGTTTTTGATGCAGGGAAGGTCAAGAAGGGAAAGCGTTATTCCGTCGTCATTACTACTTCAGGAGGATTGTACAGATATAGGCTGAGAGATATTGTTGAGGTGACGGGGAAGATCAGGGGAGTCCCGCTTATGAGATTTTGTGGAAAAGAAGACCTGATTTCAGATTTCTTTGGTGAAAAACTGAATGAGTTTTTTGTGAGTGAGGCTACAAAAAGCGTTTTAACTGCATTGAGGATTCAATCGAGATTCGAGCTTTTTGCGCCCTGCAGTGGCAAGAACCATCACTATTGTCTTCTTTTGCAGGCTGAGGTCGATAAACAAACCAAAAGCCTTATCGAAAAGAAACTGGACGAGAAGCTCAGGGTGAATTTCCATTACAATTATGCACGAGATTTAAATCAACTGGGAAAGGTGGAGTTAAGACTCATAGACAGAGCGAAGAATGCACTCCGCATTTATACCGAATTCCTATTAAAACAGGGGAGGAAGTTGGGTACGATCAAGCCATTTTTGCTCTATAATAGGGAAGGAGTGGAACAGCTTTTTCCTGAATTGGGTATAGTCCACCAATTAGGCGGGTACCATGATCTACGGGGGAAAGATGATAAAGATGCCATGGAATAACGCGACATCTCCGAAGACAAAGCAAAATGCGCTAATTACTCTACTGAGGATTTTTCTCAATAGTATGTCGACATTTTGCCCTCTTTACTTCCTTCGATTTGCTATTGCCCTTTTGAAATCGCATGTAAGATTGTTTCACAAAATGATTGTTTATGATAATGGGCCTCATATAGGAGAAGATGGAAATATTGTGGGTTGTGAATACTGTCCTGTTGCGGTTGTATCAAATGGGAGGATATTTAAGTGTTGTTTGGCTGGCTGCAAAAGCGGAAAGAGATGACTGAGAATTAGAGGGGATTAACGGCAATGGCAGAGTTTACCGACCATTTACTGGTTTTTCGCAGTGAATGCTGAATCCTATTTTCCGTTTCTCACAAGGTGGAAATAAATCGGTTTATTGTAAGAAGATAATTTTTTCATTATCAATAAAGCCCTTTACAGGGATTTCCATCTTTACAAAATATATGCCCTGAGGAACTTTATATCCTTTGTCGTCTCTCCCGTTCCAGATTATCCTTGTATTTCCTTCACACTTTTTGCTTGAGAGCAAAGTCCTAACTTTTCTGCCGCAGACATTGTAGACATTGACCGATGTTGCAGCATTGGACTCCATACAGCAATAGATGTTGACTACACTTTTCGTAATATTTGGGAAGACAAGTAAGTTGTTTTTGAATGATGGAACATAAAGTTTCAATTCTTTTTTCCCTGTTATTTTGTCGCCTTCGATATTAACGTCATCGATGTAAATGCCTTCTGCTATATCCGCATCGTCGGATGTGAATGAGAAAAGCAATTGGATCTCTTCGCCTGGCGTGAGATACGAAAGGTCATAGTCTTCGGGCAGCCAATCATTGCCAATGGTAAGCATAGAATCAAGTGCACCTCCGCTTCCAATATAATCGAATGTATCTGAGGAAGATTGTCTTTTGATAATAATATGTAGACCGTCGGAACCGTAATTCGTAAACTCATACCAGTGCCAGAAACTAAGATGAGTATTTAGACCCACCTTGAATGGAATGCTTGTAAGCTGTCCACTGGAGTTGGATTCATACTTATGCGTTGATTCGAGTCCGCAGTACCAGCTGTAGCTCCCGGCGTGTTTTCTGTAAGTAGACAGATGCCAATTATCCAGACTTCCGGAATGCGACCATTTTGCGGTTCCGGATTCCATATCATCAGAGAATCCGAGATGACCAATAGCTACAACGAGTGAACCTGCGAATGCAAATCCTTCAGTCGTTGTGATGTCATATTTAATGATTGTGAAATATGGGTCAGGGCAGGTATTGGTAATTAGAGAAGAGAGCGTTCCTGTTTGTGAACTCTGCGGGGGGATTGTTACCCAGGAAGGACTGGTACCACCAGTTAAAGATATATATGGGTCGGATTCGCTGAATGTGCAGTTGACAGTGTATCCGTATCCATCACCCCAATTCTTGAGAGAATAGTAAAGGTCGATATTTTCGCCGGGTTCCGGAATGCCATTATTGTTTTCATCATATAGGCTATCGAATTCAACGGACAGTTCGGGTTTTGTAATCATTTCATTAACCCAGCTCTGCCAGGAGCCTTGAGCTGAGGTTGCTTCAAGGCGTAGCTTTGCCACCTCACCATTTTCGGTATTTGAAGCAACGATTATTGCAAATGTGCACAATATGGTGTTTCCCGGTTCAACTGTGCCTGTAAAGGTATGCAAACTGTCGATCATCGATACGAATAAATCATCGCTTGAAAGTTTAGTGATGGGATTTATTACAGACTGCGTTCCATAATTTTTCATATTTATAAAGAAATAGGAACTCTCTCCAGGATTCAATAATCCATCGTTATTACCCGAGATATCATCCTGAATGGAGTGCGTATTGTATGCCAGGTATGAACCGAGTATTTTTGTATATAGCGAGTCTATGAAGGGTAAGAAATCTCTGCCGGTTACCGTAAGTTTTACCATTCCAGGTGTAGTAATATTCACAGTTGTTTTGAATTCCCCCAGCTCATTTGTGTATCCTCTTTCATAGAGTTCGTCGGATTTCAATAAACATACCAGTGCATTCTCTACGGGTTCTGCAGAGAAATTTCTCACGGTAATGATTACTTCCATTCCATTTTGTAGGGTATCCGGACGAAAAACCGAAAGAACCGAAGGCGTATCAGTCCAGATAGGCATTTCAGGGTCACCCAAAAGGTTTAGTTGATATTGATGCCATCTATAGACATTTTCTGCTCTTGAGCGAGGTATGAAGTCGACCTTGTTCATTGCCAGAGTATAGCCTATGTGAGTTAATTTTCTTAGAAGCAGGATATTGTAAAAGTTTGCATCGAATCTATCGGAATATCCGTAACAAGGATTTCCAGGAGAACCCCATCCATACCGTGAATTGCCTATAAAAGCAACTCCACCGCCGTTTGCGTTGTTTACATAATGCTCGGCAATGGCATCGTAGTCTATAGCACTTGACCAGCATCCAATAGAGTAAAGAATTCCCTGCCTGTCTCCATTCGAAAGATTATCCATATCGTTCCTTAATAGATAATCCTGACCTATGCTCATAACCGTATACCAAGCGTGTCCATCATGGTTAAGGAGATTCTGTCCAGAATTTATTGCAGTTGTCACGGTACCGTAATTCTCGTTTCCCCAGGATTCGTATAGTTTTGTGATATTAAACCTGGCTGGCACATAGAGACTGTCGATGAGGTTCTTGCCTATGCCAGAGTCTGTATAAGGGTCCCACCATAGAATCATTGCAAAGAACAGTATATTTAACTCATAATCGCACGGGGGATTCACTTCGTATGTGAGTATTTTATTAACGAAGGTTGTAACATTCGTTGTTGAATGGGCAGGAACTCTTCCCACGAAAACATCCGGATAAAGGTCGACCGAGTCGGCAATTTCTCCATACGGTCCCGTTCCATTGTAATTCCAGTTACCGTCAAGGTCTGAATAGTAAAGGTCTGCTCGGATACTATCTTCGTCTTCTGGCTGATAACCAGCTTCACACGCCATTGCGAATGCGACTCTTGCGGGAACGATACCAGTATCTCCTCCCAAGAGAATCCAGATGGTTCCCCAGTTTGTGTGTGCATCCTTGATGAAGTTTCTTATTTTTTCCTGATTATCGCTTCCCGGGCAGTTTGCATATATGGAATCTGTTGTAACGATAACCGTTCTGATACCTTTTTGTGTTTTCCAGTCGCATAGTGGTTGAAAATAGGAAGCATAGGAAGATGATGTAATAATAACATAATCGATGGTTGAATCTGAATCGATTCCATTGAAGGGGTCGTAAATAACTTCGGGATTTTCGCACAGAGAAACAACTGATTTCCTTAGAATTTTTCTACTCAAGTTTGATATTCTTGTTATTTTCTGAAGGCTAGGTCCCATTCTGTAGTTTATTCTAAAGGTCACTTCCTTGATTTTTTCAAGTTTTCTTTCAAGAGGTATGTATCTATACGGATAGAAATTCAAACTTAAGATTCGATAACCGCTCATATTTCCAGTTGCCCCTATTTCTATACACTTTTGCGGAAATGCTTTGTTACTCGAATATATTTTCGGATTCCCGGGAGTCCAGGGACCCGGTTCAAATTTTAATAGTGGTGTTGAAAGGATTGCTGGTTTTTGGACGGGATATACCTCGAAATTTCCATCTACATTGTCTACAATCGTGTTGACTATATCAATTCCAGTAACTACAGCGGTTTCTGGTATCAGATAATGTTTTGTAATAACAGGAAGTTGGGGTGCGCCAGGTTCTGCTGTAAGGTCTGCGCCTTCTACTTTAATAATATCGTAACTATCGCTCTTTGTTAATACTGCAGGATTGTCAAAAACGATTCTTTGCATCATTGAGCCTTGCATTGTTGAAGTTATTGCGAGGATAAGAATAAGAATAAACATTAGATGTTTCATTTTTCCTCCTTGTGCATGGTTAATTTCGTAATTTGCTTATAGAGAAATAATATTCTCTCTGTGTGCTCTGTGGTTTCTTTTATCCTGTTTTTCATTAACTATAGAATAATACTCATTTATCTCATTGTCAAGGGAAAAGAGTAAATTAGCAGACAAATCGAAAGTAGAATTAAGCAGTGTATCTTTGCACTTAAAAATCATCC
>CAYMQB010000010.1:0-70811 GCA_964392665.1 uncultured bacterium
CTAACTGGGGAATTATCCTGACCCCAACTGGGGAATTCCTCTGAACCTCGACAGGAGTCGCAGTTAATGGAACGTATGTAGGACTGTGTTCTGCTTATACAAAACAAAATATGGGCGTTTTTACTTGCTCTCCGAATACGCATTTGGAAGCGTTGGAGTATAATTATAATTATTATTGGGAAAGCTACGCAGACACTAAAGGCAAAACAAGTTATACATGGAAACTGATACTACAGAAAAGTCAGGGAAGTAGGCGTAAGTAGAAAATTGAAAAGGAGGTATTATGAAAAGGTCAACTTGGATTACATATTTTCTATTCTTTCTGGTAGTTTTTTTATTTGTCGGATGTGCAACGATTATTCACGGAACACATCAGAATATCACTGTAAACTCAAGTCCTTCTGGTGCTAAAGTGATAGTTCAAGGAATAGAAAAAGGAAAGACACCGACAGTAATTAATCTTCCTCGAGGAGAGTCTGGTAACCTTATTCTGCATTTTGAGAAAGAAGGTTATGAACCAGTTGATATTATGTTAAAAAAGGAAGTGGATTGGTTACTTGTTGGTGGTGGTAACTGTTTATTATTTGGTGGAATTCTTGGTTTTGCAGTTGATTTTGTTACTGGTGCAGCATACACTCTTACTCCTTCGGAAGTAAATACTGTTTTGCAAAAAATGGGAGAGCAGGGAATGAATTTAAAAAATATGCAAAAGAATGGAGATATTGCCATTGTTGTTGATTTAGCGGCTATGAGAAAATAAGACTTATTGTGTCTAAGACGAGGGTTAATACCGAGATTGGCTTAGCAGAGATTATAAGAAAGTGCTCGCAATGAAAAAAGTAGGATGTGATTTCGAAGAACCTTTGCGCAGCTCAAGAGAACTCCATCCCGGACAATATTACAATTTTTCTGCGGTGGCTACCCTTTTTATTCCCCTCAGGTCAGGGATTATTCTAATATCTTTGTATGATTTTTCTTTTTCAAATAGTTGTTTTACATTTTCCGCCTGATCGATGCCAATCTCCAGAGCAATGAAACTTCGAGGTTTCAAGAAATCGTTGGCTTCATGAATTATTCTTTTAATGAACTTCAATCCATCATCGCCACCGTCAAATGCTTCTCTGGGTTCCTGTTTAACAATCTCTGGAAGCTTCTCGAGCTCAGAGGATGGAATGTAAGGGGGGTTTGAGATTAAGACATTTGCTTTTTCTTTGTTTTTAAAGGGTTCAAGGACTTGTCCCGTAAGTAAGAATATTTTTTCGTCTAAGTGATAATTCATGCTATTTGTTTTTGCACATTCGAAGGCGATTTCAGATATATCGGATGCATAGATTTCCATATTTTCAAAGCGTTTTGCAAAGAAGATGGAAATTGCGCCTGTCCCCGTTCCAATTTCAAACAAGATGAATTTACCAGATTTATTTGCTTCAATCCATTTCTTTGTTTCAGAGACAAGAATTTCCGTTTCCTGTCTTGGGATAAAAACGCCCTTTTTTGTTTCTATATCAAAACCCATAAATCCGCTTCTTCCTATTATGTACTGAACAGGTTCGTCATCCAGTCGCCTTTTTATGTAATCTCTGAATATGGAGAGTTCTTTATGCGTTATTGGCTGATTGAAATTAAGATACAAAGAAACTCTTTTTAAATTAAGGGTGTGAGCAAGAAGAATTTCTGTTGTTAACCTCGGTTCATCTATAGATTTTTTCCTTAAGTAATCGGTTGTAACCTTTATGAGTTCTTTTACCGTCCACTTTTTCTGCATAGTTTTCTAATTTGATTGCTTCTATAATAGGATGGAGGTTTCGATATCACTAATTCATTCCAGGTAGGCTGAAACCTGCGACTAACTATGAAACGTTTTTTCTAACGTTTCTCGCTTGCCAGCGTGAGTTTTTCTATAATTTCATCCAGGTCTCCACCCAATATGGATTCTAACCTGTGGAGTGATAATTTGATTCTATGGTCCGTGACACGATTTTGTGGGAAATTGTATGTTCTTATTCTCTCGCTTCTGTCCCCGGTTCCTACCTGATTTCTTCTTTTGTCGGCGATTTTCTTCTCTTCTTCTTTGGTTTTTTTATTGAGAAGTCTTGAACGAAGTACTTTCATTGCTTTGTCTCTATTCTTGTGCTGAGACCTTTCATCTTGGCAGGTTACGACCATTCCTGTAGGCAGATATGTAATCCTTATTGCCGTTGATAGTTTATTTACGTTCTGTCCACCCGGACCTGATGAATGAAAGACATCTATTTTCAAATCCTTTGGGTCAATATTTATGTCCACTTCTTGCGCCTCCGGAAGGACGGCAACCGTTGCAGTTGATGTATGAATTCTACCTCCCGATTCCGTGATCGGGACCCTTTGTACTCTGTGGACACCACTTTCGAATTTGAATTTGTTGAATGCGTCTTTGCCATGAAGTAGAAATATAACCTCTTTAAATCCACCAATACCGGTCGTGTGTGTGTTCAATATTTCTATTTTCCAGTTTTTTATATTGGCGAATTTCGTGTACATGTCAAAAAGGTCCTTAACAAAAAGCGCCGCTTCTTCACCGCCGGCTCCTGCCCTTATTTCAACAATAATATTCTTATTTTCCATTGAATCTTTCGGGTAAAGGATTTGTCTTATTAGGTTTGTTTTATCTTTGATTTCCTGATTAACCTCGTCCAATTCTGTTTTTGCGATGGTTCTCAGTTCTTCGTCTTTATCCATCTCTACGATATTTTCTGCCTCTATCTTTCTGCGTTCCAATTTTTTGAGTTGTTTATACAGAGTAACTATATCCTTAAGCTCACTCCTTTCTTTCGAAAGTGATATGAGTTTTCCCTTATTTTTCATTACTCCCTCTGATTCAAGCAGCTTTGTAATCTCATCAAATCTCTTTTTTAATTCTTCAAGCTTGTCAATCATTTTCTTTGTCCTTGTGTTCCATATTAAGAGCCGAGCGTAACGCAGCAAATCCAACCTCAAGTTGCGCTGGTGTTGGTTCTTTTGTCGTTACATATTGAAATGCAAGTCCGGGACTTAGCAAGATTTTAAGCAATCTATTCTTTGGATGTTTTCCGGCGAATTTAATAATTTCATAAGATGTTCCTACAAGGAAAGGGAGAAAAAGCAAATGTATGCCAAGTCTGAGTAACTTCACAGAAGGTATTCCCCACACGCCAAAAATGAATGTATCAAGAACTGCAAAGAATATGATTGCAACGATAAAAACAATGAAAATAAAGGAAGTGCCACAGCGAGGGTGTTTGGTTGAATAGCATGAACAGTTTTTTTCTGTGAGTTCTTTGCCATCTTCCCAGCAGAAGATAGATTTGTGCTCTGCTCCGTGGTACTGGAAAAGACGTTTAACATCGGGGATAAATGATATTATCAAAATGTAGAGGATAAAGAAAATAATCCTGATTAATCCTGCAAGAATATTAAAGGTCACAGGTTTTGTATCCAAACCTGTTTTACTTGCTATAAATATGGGGAGAAATAAAAAGATGAAAAGTGCCAGGATTATTGCAAGGAAAGAGATTATCCCCGAGAGGAAGCCCTCATGGCGTTTTTTTTTGTTCTTCTGCTGTTGCTCGAAAGCAATTTCTGCTGAGTAGTTAATTGCATTGATACCTTCGTATAGCATTTCGGCAAGTGCTACTATTCCTCTTACAAGGAACAACTTAAAGAATTTGATTTTTCTTAGCATTTCGTTACGCTTATGAGAATGAAGCACAATGTTTCCGTTAGGGGCTCTGACCGCGATTGAAACCTTTTCCGGTGATATCATCATTACGCCTTCAATTACAGCCTGTCCACCTACATTAGTTTTTTTCATAGACGCAATATACAGCATAATTTCATTTATGTCAACCTTTTGGTAGTTATTTCAGGTTTTTTCTGAAAACATTGCGTTACGAATGTACATAATTTAACCACAAGGTTCCTTGGTTTGTGTAAAAATTACTGGGCTATTTATTTTGCTTGACTTTTATATGAGAATAGGTTAAATTTGAAAATAGTAATGAAGAAAATAGAAAAATTCAGAAGATTACATGAGATTTCGACTGTTTTGCTAACCGAGAAAAAGCTCGATCGAGTTCTCGATGCAATTGTAAAAAATGCTGCGGAGTTTTTTGCTGCGGATGCCTGTTCTATCCTGCTTTTTGACGAGAATCGCGAATTCTTAACTATTGCAAATTCATACAGGCTGTCAAAAGCATATGTTAAAATTGTAAGGGTTCGGTATGATGAAGAGGTTGCGGGAAAGGTTGTAAGCAAACAAAAGCCGATCATTATTCCTGACCTCGACAACTTGTTTGCATCATTTGGTGACGATCTATCTATAAAGTGGTTTAGGAAGGAAGGCTTGGTTTCCTGCGTAGATGCACCGGTAGTTGTAAACAAGAAATCCATTGGGTGTTTGAACCTTTATTACAAGAAAAAGTTTACCTTTAGAGAGAGGGATCTGGATGTGCTAAAAGTATTTTGTGATTTTTCTGCAATAGCAATTTACAATGCGGATCTTATTAAAAGAATAAAGGATGAGCTAAAAGAAAGGGCAACACTGGAGAATGTGAGTCTTATCTTGACATCGACACTTAGATTAAGAGAAGTGCTAAAAGCATTAATATCTAGCGCTGTTGAATTGACTGGCACAACCAAAGGTAGTATACTTTTAGTAGATGAGAAAAAACGAAGGATTGTAGAAGCGTACAATTACAATAAAAAAGGCAAGAAATTTGAATCGTATTCAAGTACAGCCAGGTTAAATAGAGGTATTTCCGGCAAGATTCTAAAGACAAAACAGGCTATTTCAATCGATAATCTCAGCAAACTAAGGGGAGTAAATCCTACGGCGGTGAAGAAAAAACGAAAAGGCGTTCTTGTTGTTCCAGTACTTATCGAAGGAAAGGTAATTGCAATACTGTATGTTGATTCGCTAAAGCCCAGAATTTTCACGAAAAGGGATATTAGACTGGTTTCTGCTCTTACGAATCAAGCTGGAGTGGCTATTGAGAATGCAAGATTGTATGCGCAGGTTGAGCGGAAAATAAGAGATTTGTCTATTTCCTACAGAATCAGTCAAGCTTTGATATCTACTATCGATCTTAATGTGCTTCTGTCGAAAATTTTGGAGGAACTCAAGGAAGCATTTGGTTATTCGAATCTTGCAATACTACTCGTAGATCGCGAAAGCAATAAACTTGTATTCAAAGCAGCAACCGGTTATCCAGAGAAGATAAAGAAGATGATGTTAACAATTGGCAAGGATGGTATCACAGGTTATGTTGCTGCGAAAGGAAGGACTTATTATTCAAAGGATGTTCTGAAGGATAAACATTATATAAAGGGAATTGCAAATGTGAAATCCGAAGTTACCATTCCCTTGAAAATCGGAAAAAAAACTACAGGAGTTCTCAATGTTGAAAGCAAAGAGTATAACGATTTCGATGAATGGGAAATTAAACTTCTGTCATCCATTGCAGCGCAGATCGCCAATGCCATTGAAAAATCGAGACTATATGAAGAGTCCAAGATGCTTTCCTTAACCGATCCTCTTACTAATCTTCCAAATAGAAGGCACTTTGATATCGTGGTCGATGCAGAACTCAGAAAATCCGAAAGGTATAACAGACCTTTGAGCTTATTGCTCATGGATTTTGACAATTTCAAGCAGTATAATGATAAAAACGGTCATATTGCCGGAGATAAGGTTCTTATTGAATATGCAAAGGTTATGAAATCATATGTTCGCAACATAGACCTTATCTGCAGATATGGAGGGGATGAGTTTATTGTCGTTTTACCGGAGACAGATGAAATTTATGCCAGGGGGGTTGCGGAAAGAATTCGCAAGAAAATACACAATAAGAGCAAGAAAATGGGTATAACCCTCAGTGTTGGAATCTCTACATATCCAGTCGATGGTGAGGAGAAGACAGCACTGATTAGGGCATCTGACAAGGCTTGTTACACTGCCAAGGAAGGGGGAGGGGATTGCGTAAGAAGCGTGCTGGATCAAAAATAGAAATAAGAAGGTTGTCGGTTTCGGATTATGAGAAAATGGTAGATGTGTGGAAACGTGCCAAGCTTCCAGTTAAGCTTCGAGGAAGGGAAAGTCGGATGTCCATTGAAAAGCAAATGCGCGAGGCACCCGACCTGTTTCTTGGTGCTTTCGAGAATGATGAACTAATAGGGATTATAATTGGTTCATCTGAAGTGAGAAAGGGGTGGCTTAATCGCATTGCGGTTGTTCCAGAGAAAAGAGGGAGGGGGATTGCAAAGGATTTGACGGTAAAAGCTGAGAAAGCATTGAAAAATAGAGGAATAGCAATTATAGGTCTTTTGGTCGAAAAGAACAATATAGACAGCATACAACTTGCTAAGTCGCTTGGATATAAGGAACACCCGAACATACTGTATCTTACGAAGAGAGAGAACGAAGATGTATGAAAGTGGTGAAGCCTGAAATTGGGAAATTGTAAACTACAAAGTGAGAGAAAGCATTGTTCAAAAAAGAGTGTAAGAAATGATAAGTAAATATTTTCATTTTGACGAGATGGGTACGAACATAAGAGTGGAGACAGTTGCGGGATTTACTACCTTTATGGCAATGGCTTACATAATGTTTGTTCAACCAGCCGTTCTTCAGGTGGCAGGCATGAATTTCGATGCGGTTTTTGTTGCAACCTGTCTTTCCTCGTTTATTGCAACACTCATTATGGGGGTTTATGCCAATTACCCGATTGCGTTGGCACCGGGTATGGGTGAGAATTTTTTCTTTGTTTACACTGTAGTTCTTACGATGGGACTAACCTGGCAGGCTGCACTCGGCGCTGTTTTAATATCCGGCGTTGTTTTTGTTATTCTCACTTTTTTAAGAATAAGAGAAATGATAATAAATGCTATACCAGCGTCTCTAAAGAGTGGAATTGCTGCAGGAATTGGACTCTTTGTTGCATTTATTGGGTTTGTTCAGGCAGGTATTATAGTAAAAAGCCCTGGTGGAGTTGTAGAGTTGGGAAATCTGCATTCCTCCCCGGTTACTCTCGCTATAATCGGCATATTCATAATTGCTATCTTACTATCCCTCCGAATAAAGGGAGCGATACTTATTGGAATGGTTGTAACAGCAATACTTGGAATACCATTGGGTATTATTGAATTTCAAGGTATTGCAAGCCTTCCTCCTTCTATTTCGCCAACATTTTTTAAGCTGGATTTGGCAAGTACATTCAAGTTGGGTGGTATTACGGTAATAGCTATATTTCTCTTTATGGATATGTTCGACACTATTGGAACACTTGTTGGTGTTGGAACGGCATCAGGGCTTATGAAAGACGGGAAACTACCCAGGGCGAATAAAGCGTTACTTGCAGATGCAACAGGAACTATCTTTGGAGCGGTTCTTGGAACCTCCACTGTTACTAGTTATATAGAGAGCACGACCGGAGTTTCCTCGGGTGGTAGAACCGGATTTGCAAGTGTTATTACAGGCATTCTTTTTCTTGTAAGCCTTTTCTTTGCACCACTTGTAAGGATGATCGGTGGGGGCGTGGAAATGAGCAATAATGTCTTTCTTTATCCTGTTACAGCACCTGCTCTTGTAATAGTAGGTAGTATGATGCTGAAATCCATAGTTAAAATTGACTGGAAGGATCCTTCCGAATACATACCGGCATTTCTTACTATAATAGGAATGCCACTAACTTACAGCATTGCGGATGGTCTTGCGTTTGGTTTTGTCTCATATCCTATAGTAAAACTGGCAAGTGGCAAAGGAAAGCAAGTAAACTGGCTTTGTTATTTGCTTGCCGTGCTTTTCATCCTAAGGTATATTTTTCTCCCACATTAAATTGATGGAAAGAATATGGTGAAGTGCAACGAGCGGGGATTCCACCCTCGCATTATCGAAGGAAAGGACTATAGGAATCTCGCCAGCAAATTGAACTATAGGATTTGGGTAGTGGTGATATTAGTTAGCATATATCTACTTTTCAATTTTGACCGGTTTTACGGGAACGAAAGCAAAAAAAATTTTGCGCAGGAATTGTTTTCGGAGAAGGAATACTTGAGGGCTATCGGGGAATACCAAAGGTTGATGTATTTTTCTCTCGACAGTGATTCAACTGATTTTTACAAGTTTCAAATAGGTGAATGTTATAGAAAAATGGAGAGTTACGAGTTAGCAAAAAAAAATTACTACGAACTCATTCTTGAAGGAGTGAAAGATACATACCTTTTGCTTAGCATACAGATTGCTTATGCAAAATGCTTAATAAATACGGGTTCAGTTAAGACAGCCCGTTCAGTACTGAATGGTATTACTGCAGAAGGTCCCCAATCTGACACTATTAATCTGCTTGTCGGTATAACGCATATCAAGGCAATGGAATGGGAAAACGCAAAAGTAGAATTTAACAAAATTCACTCTCCGATAATGAAAGAAAATGCATTTCAAATGCTGGATAGGATATCAGGAGAGAATTTTAAGTCGGAGAAAACTGCATTACTTCTTTCCACTTTCATTCCGGGAGCCGGGCAGATTTATGCAAAGAGAACACTCAAAGGAATTATATCGTTTTCGCTTAATTTTTCCCTTGGATATCTAACATACAAGGCTGGTAGGGAAGGTAGAAGGATGGATGCAATCTTGATTGTTTATTTCGGACTTCAAAGATTCTATTTTGGAAATATCGAGCAAGCGAGAAAATATTCAAGCGAATTCAATAGTTGTATACTTGACAGTATAATCGTAGAATAAGTTGTGCATAATGCTAATCCTCCATTATCTTGGTAATGCATTCTTCCATACGCTTCAAACCATTTTACTATTTCTTCCTGTTGTTGCATCCTGCATCGTTATTGAAATATTTTCGACATTTGCCAATAGACGGCTTGGAAAAAAGTTTGGCTGGTGCGGAATTCTACCTTTTGCCATTGTAGGTACGCCAATACACGAATTGAGTCATGCAGTAGTTGCTTTTCTCACCGGGCACAGAATACAAGAACTTGCCCTTTTTAAACCAAATCCACTAACCGGTGAATTGGGGCACTTGAAACATTCGTGGAATGATAGAAATCCCATTCAGAAATACATAGGCAATCCTTTAATAGCAATAGCACCATTTTTTGGAGGTTCGCTTGTTCTCTATCTTCTCACAAAACTGCTTATGCCCCAACTTATCGCAGGCAATTCGCTGTCAGCGCTTTCTTCAAATCTGCTGAAGGACTTTTCGCAATTCAGGCTCTACATCGGCGCGCTTTTTTCGGCAACAGCTTCAATGTTACGAATATTCTTTAACTGGCGAAATCTCCTGAGTATTAGATTTTACATTTATGTTTTAGTTGCTTTCGGGATAAGCTTACATCTTACACCATCGAGACAGGACTTCTTTCACTTCTGGACATATCTTTTCGGGCTTCTCATTATGATTTTCGTTTTAAATCTTGTTTTTCCGAATTTTATCGTTTTTCTTGAAATTCACTTTGTTGGTTTCATTTTAAAATTGCATCCTTTGCTTTCACTGGCTGCTTTTTTTAGTCTCGTTAGCGCCCTGATAACAGGTTTTCTCTTGTGAGCAAATGAAGATTTTTCATTGCAGCAGATTCCTCCGAACTGCAAATTCCCAGAATGTAGTTTAACAAATTGCTTGACTATGTCATTTTCATATAGTATAAATTTTGACGCATGGAATTTAAGGGAAGATAAGGAGGAAATTCAATGCGAAACTTCGAGAAGTTAAAAGTCAAAAATGTGTGGAAAACTATTTCAAAAAAGGCAACTACTGTCCGAATGGATGCTGATATCGATGAGGCTATGCATCACCCTATATTCGTTTATGAAAATGACTTGCTTTTGAAAATTCTCAAGAGTATGGTGGATGAAAAGGTTCAGGAACTACCTGTTGTTAATAGCGAGAAAAAAATAATTGGAGATTTGAACTGCCTTGAAATACTGAAAGGGTTCTGGAAGTTGTAGTGGAAACATTTGCCTATATTTTTTTACTCGTAGGTATTTCTACCTATCTCGGGCACCTTGCGCGGAGAGTAAAACAACCTGAGATTATAGGGGAGATTCTCGGCGGAATTATCCTCGGTCCGGTAGTTGCTATTATTGCCACTTTACTGTTTCACGAAGGACATAGCATTCACATTTTCTTATCGTCAGAATATGCAAGCACAAAACTCATATCCCTTGTCGATTTTGCTGGTATTATGATAATGTTTGGTGCCGGGCTTGAAACGGATCTGTCGGCACTATTTTCTGCTGCAAAGAATGGTTTATTTGCGGCTATAGGTGGTGTTGTTTTACCATTTGCGCTGGGTTTGTTTGTCGGTAAGTATTTCCTTCATTTGGGACTTCTCGCTTCGCTTTATTTAGGTGCGGCTGTTTCCATCACAGCCGTTGCTCTCAGCATTGCAACTTTGATACAGCTAAAGAAACTTTCGACGAAGGTTGGAATGAGTATTGTTATTGCTGCAGTAATCGATGATATTCTAGGGGTTATGATTTTATCGGTTATAATGAATATGACCAGGGGCGAGGGGAGTTTTTCAGTCAAGCATGTCTTTATTATGTTTATAATAGCCGCAGTGTTTGTAGTTTTTAGCGTCTTACTTGGGCATTTTGGAAAGAAATGGCGAAAGCATTTTCGTTTCGGAACGATATCAACGCAAGAAAGGCTATCGTTCTTTCTGCTTTTTCTTTTTCTTTTCTCCATTGTTTCGCATTTTGCCGGTCTTCATCTTGTTATTGGAGCATTTTTGGCAGGACTAATTCTGGGCCCCTTTCTTAAAATGCGAGAGAAAGAAAATCTAAGCAACTGGATATGGGGATTGTTTGCTCCTCTCTTCTTTGCCTGGGTGGGTTTTTCCGTTCAATTCTCCGCAGATGCGTTCGGTATGGCTTTGCTACTTATTGTTGCAGCGGCATTTATCGGAAAAATTGTAGGAGCGGGTTTGGGTGCACTTTGTTCGGGTATAAGACCGATGGAATCACTCGCAGTGGGAATAGGTATGAATGGAAGGGCAGCTGTTGAACTTATAATAGCGGAAATTGCTTTAAGAAATGGCGTTATTGGACGGAATATTTTTTCCTCGGTAGTTTTTATGGCTATCCTTGCGGCTATTACAACTCCGTTACTGCTGAAACTAATGGCTTCCAGGATAACTACGCCTGCCCGATGAACTTATCCAATTTTAGAATACCGATTTTGCAAATTTCTTCAAGATTTGAGTCTTTTACGGTATCCTTTAGTAGCGCATTAATCTTTTCTCCAGTACCCTCATCATCCGTAAATGAAAGAATAACCTTGGTATAAGCTCTTTTCCCTTCTATCTGGCTTCTCAATCCTGCAAATATGGGAACTTCGTAAGCGAGATAACGACTCATTGATTGCGCTTCAATCACTGAAGTTTCTTCTGCGCCTAATTCCGTCAATATTGAGATAATCTCGTCGAGATACTCGGCTTTGTATAAAAAAAGTACGAGCAGATACATTTTACATCTCCTTTTCCCACGGCTGTGGTCTCTATCTCTTCTCTTGTTTGTGTAAGAACCTCAACCATCTCTTTTATGATTGAGTTATTATCCTCACCGGTAAGTTGCGGTATTATATTCTCCTTTTTCACATAATCTCCTGATAGCACTTTAGCTCCCCCTATTTCGTTTTTTGCCTGATTCTCCGGCTTTTGTGATTGCAAATTTTGTCGAAAATGGTCCTACAAGTTCGGTTACAATAGTTGTCCCGAGAGCAATGGCAACGATCTCTGCAGAGTACTGCGGAAAGTCCTTTGCTGCTATAAGGCAGAGTCCTATTGCTATCCCTGCCTGAGAAAAAAGGCCTAAGCCCGTATATTTTCTTACGACTTTGGGAGATTTCGAAATAGTAGCCCCTAAGTAAGCTCCGAGAATCTTCCCTGAAAACCTGCCAAGTAGATACCCAATAGCTACAAAACCTAGTTTAAATAGTTTTCCTAATTTCAACCTTGCTCCAGCAAGAACAAAATATATGATAAAAAATGGATAACTGAAACCTTCGATCGAGGAGAATATTTGCCTTTTATGTCTTGAGAAATTGGAAATGAAGAAACCCATAGTCATACTTGCAAGCAAGGGAGAAAATCGCATACCCCAGAGTTTGTATTCTAACAGACCTGCGAAAAAAACCATAACTCCAAGTGAGGCTGTTAGTATCTCTGCTTTGAATCGAAGCATCTTGAAAATTTGATTGAGCAGAAAAGCAGCAAAAATACCAACCGAAATTGACACTATAAGGGAACCAAGGACGCGGAAAATCAAAAATACAATAAAAATATGTTCAGACCCTACTATTGCGTGAACTATAGATGAGGATACTGCATAAAGTGTCAAACCCAGAGCATCGTCGAGTCCGACACAAGCGAGTAAAGTTAAACTCAACGGTCCCTTCGCTTTGAGTTCTTCGAGAACCAGTACGGTCACGGCAGGAGCAGTTGCCGAACCGAGTGCTGCAACGAGCAAAGACATCGGAAAAGAGAGCTTAAAAAGCAGTAAAAAGAAAAGTATGAGGAAAAATGTAAAAAGGGTTTCAAAAACGACTATTATGATTATTTTCTTCCCGAGCTTTTTGAACATACTTGTCTTCAATTCTCCGCCAATGCTGAAAGCTACTATTATGAGGGCGAACTCGATTAACCACCCTAATTTTTTATTCATTGCTTCCGGTATTAGCTGAGAGAAAGAAACGCCGATTGCTATTCCAATAAGGATGTATCCGGTAACTGCAGGAACTTTAACTTTTGCGAGAAGTTTAGCTGCAAGAAAACCAAAAAATAGAATTGAACCAATCGTTAAAATATCATTCATTTTGCAATAGATTAATACTTTCAAATAGTCGAAGGAATTTATAACTACTTTCCTTTTTTGTCAAGAAGTAAATGCTCGAAACGCAGGATTAAATTACCGGAAACACATTCTTTTTGCAAGTATTTTCCCTTGACAATGCACAGAATTTGTGGTAAAGGAGCAGGAGAAAAGAAGTTGTCTGGAGGTAAGATTGAAAAAAATAATGGTAATTATTTTTGCATTGATTCTTTGTAGTTCGGTTCTTTCATACTCGCAGGTTTCCGAAATGAGTAAGGAGTATCTGATTATGCAATCGCTGAGGAATGCTTCTCTTGCACCAGTAACATACACTCTTGGTCCCGGGGACGGAATTGTATTGAACCTCTGGGGAAACACCAATGCAACATACAAACTTTCGGTATCACAAGATGGTAGCATATTTATCCCAAAATCATCCGGAGTTACCGCTTCGGCTATTCCTTTGTCAGCATATTCAGGAATTTCATCCTCTGAAAATGTGCCTTCTCTGGGAGAAGTCTATGCAGAAGGACTAACATTAGAGGAATTGAAAAAGGAGATTGAAAACAGGGTAAGCAAATATTTTCACGGTGTAAATGTTAATGTCTCGCTAACACGTTTGAGGATGTTTTCTGTTTCCATCCTTGGAAGCGTGAGGGACCCGGGTGTTTATTCAATAACACCCCTGTATAGATTATCAAACCTGCTTGACGTTGCAGGCGGAAATACGCCAACCGGGTCATACAGAAAAATAACAATCAAAAGTGCGGATGGTTCATCAAAAACATACGACCTTTATCAGTTTCTATATAAGGCGAATTTAGAGGAGAATCCTTATATCAAAACTGGTGATATTGTGATGGTTCCACAGGCTCTTATGAGTGTTAAGGTAATGGGAAGGGTTTACAAACGAGGGAACTTTGAATTAAGAGAAGGGGAAAGGTTAAAAGATTTGATTGAATTTGCAAGAGGATTCCAGAGCAGGGGTTCATTGACAAGGCAAATTAAGGTTTATAACATAAAAAGTCCGGATGAAGTGGAAGAAATCGACCCGTATAAGCTTCTTATCGAGAATGACAGTTTAAGCAACATAGAGCTCAAAACAGGTGATGTTGTGACGGTTCCAACGGAGCCTTTCACAGTAACCGTTGTAGGTCAGGTAACTTTAGGCGGAAGTTTTGAATATGAGCCAGGAGCAGATTTTAACTACTACCTTGGTCTTGCCGGTGGTTATGGAGAGCGGGCAAACGAAGGCAATGTTCGTATAACAAGATGGGATGGAACAAGACTGAAATGGAAGACCGGTGTTGAGATAAAACCTGGCGATACAATAGTTATTGGGAGAGCCGAACTTAAAGGATGGAAAGATTACTTAGAGGTTACACTGAATGCTGCCAACCTACTCTTTATTATCTGGACCGTCTCAAGGTGAAATCGCGTTTTTGGGAAGACAAAATTAGCTGCTTTTACACACATAAATCATAATAGTTCAGTCCTTTGTGTAGTTCCAGTATTCTTTGATATCTCTGCCAATCAATTCCGACAGTCCTCTATTTTCCTTAAAAAAAAGTCTTTCTAAGAATCTTCTTGTTTCAATTTTCATTTTTGGGTATGACTTATTACTTGTGAAGTTAAATTTGCAATCGAGTTTGTCCATTCTTCTCCAGAACCTATTGGGTTTTGTCTTTGATAAATTGGGAAGATGTGAACCAAATTGTTGAGTAACGAGACGTTGAGTTCGGGAAATATAGTTATAAAATATTTGGAGTTTTATGTAGCGGGGAATCATTGTTGCATTTTTATGGGTGTCAATTTTACTTATGTCTATGCTCGTCCTTAATCCAAGAAATTTGCATATTTCATCGATGTTCTGCTGAGTATTTTTTATGAAGTCTTCGAAGATTATAAATTTCATTTGTGAATCCGGAAAATAGTTTTTGTATCTTTCTATCTGCTGTTTATAAAGACTTCTTTTTAAGAGAGTTCCAGGCATATATCGAAGTGTGTTTTCAAAATCATAAATTGCATGTCCACCACGGACCAGATGCCAATAGTTAGAATATGTTCGAGAAACTGGGTTTCTTAACATAAATATAAGCTTTACATTGGGTATCAAATTGGCTATACGAGAAGGAGCTTTTGAAGATGCCATATAAGTCGTTGAATCTTCACCTATTAATTGCCCTTTTTTCGCTTCCCTAAAGAATGATTTATACCACTTTAGATATTCTTCGAAATTCGTTTTGTAGTCGAAAAATTGCCATTCCTTAGATGTTTGAACGAAAAAATCGAAATTTTGCTCAATGTCATCTATGTCAAAAAACATTATTTCTCTATTTGGTATAAAAATGTCTTTGTGTTGGCTTAGAATGTAGTGAAGAGAAGTTGTTCCCGCTTTCATTGCACCAACAATAATAAAGGCAGGCAACCCTTGCCCATCTTTACCAAGCCTTCTCCCGTACTTTATATTTTTTTCATTCATACAGAATAAGAATTTACACAAAAAAATGCTTTTGTCAAGTTCTATCTTGAAATGTAAGCATGAGCTCTATTATACGGTTGTCGCAAAAAGGTCTTGACTGCATTGAGTTTATGTGTTACTATTTATGCGAGTAAAAATAAGGAGAGATGCGTATAGGCTCGTAAATGTTTGTGTCATAAATGAATTGAGATTTTCGGTTAAATGTGACACATATGTTGAATCGAGCCCGGTTGTTTCCGGGGACCCCAAAACGGGTCTCAGTTTTTTATCAAAAAGTTGAGTAGGAGAGAAAATGAAAGATAAAGAAAAATTGGATTTCTGGATATTTCTTGAAACATTTTTTAAGTGGTGGAGAGTCATTGTGTTCAATGTTTTGATAATAACTCTTTTAACAGTGGTCATAAGTCTTGTGCTGCCAAAGAAGTGGGAGGCAACAACTGTCATTTTACCTCCATCGCTATCTTCGACTTCTTTGAATGTGGAAGATATAGGTTCTACTTATGCATTAAGTTCGATGGCATTATCTGCTCTGCCTGGCATTATTTCGCCTTCCGATATTGTTGCTGGTGTATTACAAAGCGAAACAATTAAGAAGAAAATTATTGACCGTTTTAACCTTATGAAAATTTTTAAGGCAAAGAGACTGGAGACGGCATTCAAGAAAGTTGACAAAATGACGAGTATTTCGGTTACAAAAGAACAAATGGTAAAAATCAAAGTTACAACAAGCAAGCCTCAGCTTTCAGCCGACATCGCAAATGCATATGTAGAGGAAATAGATAGATTTAACAGGGATGTGTTGATGACAACAGGTAAGCAATTTAGGGTGTTTCTTGAAAAAAGGCTAAAAGAAGCTGAAGAAGAGTTAAAAACTGCCGCAGAATCATTGAAGTCATTTCAAGAAAAAAATAAGGTATTTTCACTTGAGGTTGAAACAAAAAAGTCTATTGAGTTGCTTGGCAGTCTTCAAGGCCAGATAATTGCAAAAAAGGTGCAACTGAATGCTTTGAAAAGTTACTCATATAAAGGTAATCCTGGAATTGTGAAACTGGAGAAAGATATTTCTGCTCTGGAGAAACAGTTGAAGGAACTTGAGTACGGAAAAGAGGTAAAAGACAAGAAAAAGAGAAAGGACTTTGGTGTTGGTTTTTCTTTTCCATTGAATGAAGTTCCAGAGATTGGATTAAAACTAACAAAACTTGAGATGAATATTGAGGTGAAAAAAACAGTATATGCACTCTTGGCAGAACAGTATGAAAAAGCGAGAATTCTTGAATCAAAAGATACTCCAACAATCACGGTTCTTGACAAAGCACGGGCACCCGAGCTGCGAAATTTCCCTAAAAGAAAAAAAATGGTGGTTATCGCTTTTATACTGAGTGTATTCTATGGATTTGGACTTGCGGTTGTGTGTGAGGTTTTGGAAAGAATTAAAAGTAGCCATGACAAGTATTATAGATTTTTCTCCATCGTTGACAAATTTCTCACGGAAATAAGACCAATTTTAAGGAAGTTTAGGATAAAAAAATGAAACTGGCTGGATTTTGGAATTTCATTTTTCCCTTTGTCCCCGATAATAGAAAACAAGTATATTCATTTCTTATCTTCTTTATTATCTGTCTTCAGATATGTGCAATTTCACTGCTTTTTCTCGATATCTCTTTTTCTAAATTTCTTTTTGTTGCTGGTTTTCTACCGATTCTTATTCTGCTACTTTCGTCTGCGGAGAATTTCTTTATTTTTATTGTGATATACAGTTTCTGCTTTCACCTTGATTCTTATGCTCATATCTTCAAAGGAGTTATTTCCGTGAGACTATCGTGGAAAAATCTTTATGCTTTATACGCTATTTTTCTTGTATACTGGATTTTTTCAATAATTTTACGGAAAACAAAAGTGAGAATTGGAGCTTTAGGTTGGTCAATCATTATTTATGTGAGCATTGCTGTTCTTAGTTTTACTTACGGATTATTTAACGGATACTATTCAAGCATGGTGGCTCTACAGAGGAGCGAAATATTCCCTCAACTGATGTACCTTGGTTTTTTTGTCTTTATTACTACCAAATTGAGGCAGATAAACAGAAAAATAATATTTGATTTTTTCCTTTTCGCTTCAACATTTATCGGTCTGCAACTTATTTATGCGTTTTCTAAGAATAGTATAGCTGCTTTCACGCGGATTAACACAATTACTGTACAGATATCTTTGCTTGCTTTTCCTTATGTCCTTGGTATCTTCTACTTCACAAAAGGAATTAAGAGGAAAATTATCTTTCTAATTGCTTTACTCCCTATATCGTTAGGTGTTCTTATTTCACTCCAGAGGAGTCTTTGGTTAGCGGTTATTGTAGTCTTTGTTGGTTCTCTTTTTATATACTTTTATAAGAAAGGATTTTCTTTTACCAAAATTGTCGGGCTATTAATTGCAGGAATAATAGGTTCTCTCGTTATGCTTACACTTGCGGTCTGGGGTTTATCAAGGATTACTTCAGGTGCGGCAGTATTGGTTTTATTAAGACGATTTATAAGCCTTTCGAACATTCAATATCTTCAAGTTGATACTTCTGGTTTTGTTAGGATGACAGAGATAAGGCAAGCGTTATCGAAAATTCATGGAATTCAATGGTTTTTCGGACGAGGAATAGGGGATACTTTCTATTCTTTTCTTAGAACAAAGACAAAGACTTATTTCGATAATAGTTATGCGTGGGTGTTGTGGAAGATGGGTATCATCGGATTAATATCATTTCTAAGTATGTTTGTTATATTCTTTCGGAGAGCACTTTTTGTCCTGAGAAAATGTACTGACAAAAACGATTTAATACATACAATGACAATTTCGTTGAATATGCTTGGAATTATGATTTGTTCCCTTGGCAATGCTTCTTTGATACAGTTCAGATACATAATTGTCTGGTCAGTTTCAATGGCAATGATGGAAATTATTTACAGAAAATATAAATATGAAACTTCTGCTAACCTGCTCAAATGAACATCCTGGGGTAAAGACTCATCTTCTTCAACTGAAAAAAGTCTGGGGAAACAATTCTGTTTTTTATCCAGTAGAAGAACTCGTAACTTTTTATCCCGATTATCGAAAAACGAAAATAAAGGTGCCAAAAGTAAAGAGTCTTCTAAAAACAATATCAAGACTTCGTTTCTCCCGCAAATGTTTGGATTTTGGAGATAATATCATTTTAGGAAGCTGGAAAGTTTATTATTCTGAAATCATTAAAAAATTAAATAAACTGGGTATACGACCAAGTATTTTGTGGTGTAGTACTCTTGGGCAAAGTGAAATGACCTGGAAGGCTGAACTCGAGCCGCTTAACAAGATATTTGAGCTGTTAAAAAAGGGAGCCATACGTTACTTGCTTGTTCCAGAAAAAACATACGAGTCATTGCGATTCATCAATAATGTTGAATATCTTCCGCATCCTCTTGATTTATCTACACCTTTGAAATTCAAGGAAATCAATCTCTGGGGGAAAAATATTGACCTTTTCATGGAAGCCAGACCAGGGAAAAATGTTCTTCAGCAGTTGGCAGCACAAAAATACACGAAATCAGCTTTTCGTTTACATACTAACATAAGAAATGACACAGTTCTCAGTATTGCGCGGAAACTCAATCTTTCGTTTATTCAATATCCTTGGTTAGCGGAAAAGGAATACTATGGATTAATAAAAGCAATGGATTTAAGTTTGCAGGTAACCTGGACAGAAAGTTTTAACTATGCAGTTTGTGAGAGAATGATTCTTGGAATCCCAACGCTTGTTTCCTCTGAAATATTTCTTGTTAGCAAAGACGCTTTTCTTAAAAAATATCTTGTTGTTAAAACTCCTGATTCTCCCAGTGTAATCGCAAAAAAGATAGACTTTCTTTTTCACAATCAAAGCTTAAGAGCGGAAATTAAGCATCGGGGGAAAGAAAGAGTCAAAACTATTGGGAGAAGATATAACAGGATGGTCAGAGATCAGATAAAAATCCTTTTTAGTTAATTATGTATACGGAAATTAAAAAATTAGTAAAACATTCAAGCATATATTCTTTTGGGAGTTTAAGTGGACACATTCTCTCGTTTCTTTTGTTACCGGTATATACAAGATTGCTCACGACAGAAGAGTATGGAATTCTTGCAATAATAGGAGTGTTCCGCACAATTGTTCAAAGAGTAGTAAATCTAGGGACTCAGTCTTCGGTTGTCAAAGTATATTTTGAAGTGGACAACACAGAAAAGAGGAAAGAAGTCACCTCAACTGCTTTTATTTTCCTCACAGTTATTGCGGGTATTTTTACACTTTGGTTCTGGCTTTTCAGGGAGAAATTATCAATATTTTTGCTTGATTCACCGCATTTTAGTTTTCTATTCTCTTTCGCTCTCATTACATCGTTCTTTTATATAATTAAAACTGTTCCTCTTTCAGTTTTTCGTGCTCAGGGACGAGCATTCACCTACACAATATTTGCTTTTCTCACGCTTGTTTTGGGACTTTTATTCAATATTATTTTTGTAATTATCTTCCGCGAAAATGTAACAGGGATACTCAAAAGCTCTTTACTCAGTCACGTCATAGTTTTTGTACTGGTTCTCATTCCTTTTTGGAAGAACTTTGTGTTTAAGTTCAAAAAAGAATATTTGTCACGAATGTTGAGTTTTGGTTTGCCAATAGTTCCGTCAGGCCTTGCTATCTGGATATTGACGCTACTCGACAGATATTTTCTTAAAGTCTTTGCTGATATGGAAACAGTTGGTATTTATTCACTTGGGTATAAAATAGCAACAATAATGAGTATGCTGGTTATTGTCCCATTCTCAATGGCATGGAGTCCACTTATGCTAAGATGGTATAAGCAGAAAAAGGCGAAAGAACTCTTTACTAAAACATTTAAGTATTTTTCAGTTTTTGGATTTTTCCTTGTTCTTGCAATTTCACTTTTTTCAAAAGATATTATTCATGTTATGACAACACCAGCTTTTTTTGATGCATATAAAATTGTATATTTTATAACTCTTGCTTATCTTTTTCAGGGATTCTATATGATATTTACTACAGGGTGTACTTTCGTAAGGAAGACCTATTATTTCCCTATTGCCACAGGAGTGGCTGCCGGATTGAACACAATTTTAAACATACTGTTAATTCCAAAATATCAAATGATAGGAGCCGCAGTTGCGACTGTATTTTCCTATTTGGTTATGACTATACTTATGTATTTATTTTCTGAAAAATATTACCACATTCCGTTTGAATTCAACATTAGCCTAAAAATTTTCTTTGTTACGACAGTTCTTTATATTGCCGGATTATTCATTGGAGGCAAACTTGTGACTATTGTTGTTATTAAGCTCATGCTTCTTGTTGGTTTTTTTGTGTTTCTTTTCTTATTCAAGGTTTTTAACAATCAAGAAATTGCTTATGCAAAGGCGTTTTTGAGAAAGAGGAAAAGCGTATGAAAATTTTGCAAGTCACGATAGGTTTTCCGCCCTATCAAACTGGAGGAACTGACCATCTTTCTTACTTGTTATCTTTTGGACTTGAACAAAAAGATGATGTAGAGTTATATGTTTTATCTGGAAGGTTGCCGAGAGATTACACGGCTGATATAGAGAGCGAAATATTTGAAAATATGAGAGTTCGGCGTGTTCATTCCTCACGGAGAAAATTCCTCGAAAGTAGAGTTCCTAATGTAGAAATATCAACCTATAAAAATCTCTACTACGAAGGATTGTTTGAGAAATTTATAAAAGAGCTTAAACCAGATATAGTTCACTTTCAGCATACAATAGAACTATCTACTTCACTAATACATATCGCCAAACGGTATGCCAATAAAACAATAGTTTCATTACAGGATTTTTGGTATTTTTGTCCTCGTATTCATTTGTTGAAGCTTGATGGGGCGGTTTGCAGCGGTCCCGAATTCGGATTCAATTGTTACTATTGTAGAACCAAAAATAATGTTAGTTGTCGAGGATTGCACACATATAAGAGTTCTCGTGGTAAGATTATCTCGAAAATCCCGTTACCTATAAAAACATTCCTGAAAGATAGAATTCAGAGAAAACAGTATTATAGAACTGAAAGAGAATACGGTAAAATATTGCCTTTTATTTCCAGATATTATTATGTTATGGAAACATTAAAAAGCGCAGATTATATTCTTTCGCCATCACGGTTCTTGAAGGAATCATATGTTAAGATCGCGAAAATTAATCCTTCGTCTGTTCTGACGATTCCGCTTGGTATTGTTCCATTTAGCATTAAGAAGAAAAATTCGTTTTCAAAACCTGTTTGCTTTGGTTTTGCTGGTTCACCTTCAAAGCATAAGGGTTCACAACTCTTATTTGATGTTTTCAAGAAAATTCCTGAGGATAAGGCAAAGCTTGAAATCTGGGGGAAAGGTTGGGAAGCTTTCTCTAAAAAAGCAAGATTATCAAAAAACATCGATTTTAAGGGAGAATATACCCATAGGAATATTGGTGAAGTTTTTTCTTCATTTGATGTATTGGTTATTCCATCTATTTGGGGAGAAACATTTTCCTTCGTTGCTCACGAAGCATTCTATGCGAAAATGCCCGTGATAGCTTCAAATATTGGTGTTTTTCCGGATATAATCCAGGACGCGAAGAATGGTTTCCTCTTCAATGTAAACGATAGCGAATCACTGTTAAAAAGTATTAATATAATAGTTGAGAATCCTGAGATGATAAAGAAACTGTCAAAAAACATAGAGAAGCCAAAATCTGCAGAAGAATATGTAGATGAAATTTTCAGTATGTACAAGAACATATTGTGACAATGTTATCCGTAGTTGTTGTAAATTGGAATACGAGAAACATCCTCTTTAAATGTTTACAGTTGTTAGAAAAAGAAAGGGTTGATGAAATCATAGTAGTTGATAACGCTTCCTCTGATGGTAGTGTGATGATGTTAAAGGATCACTTCGAGGGAATTCATGTTATTGAGAACAAGAAGAATGTTGGTTTTGCCAAAGCAGCAAATGTGGGAATCAGATATTCCTCGGGCAACTTGATCTTGCTAATCAATTCTGATATATTTGTTAAAAAGGGTGCGATTGAGCAGATAAAGAGATTCATGGAAAACAATATGGATGTAGAAATTTCTTCTCCTTTGTTATATTCGGAAGATGGGGAGGAAATTGAAAACCACCGCCCTATTCCAAACTTGACATATATGTTGTTGAATTACTCATTTGCGTTACGACTTTTCCCTTTTTTGATTGTGTTTGTTCCAAAATACCTACAGGGGGCTGCATTGGTTTTTAGAAAAACGTTTTTTAAGAAAGTTGGCTTGTTAGACGAAAGATTTTTCTTCTACGCAGAGGATGTGGATTTATGCCTTCGAACGAAAAAAAAAGGATTAAAAATAGGTATCATACCAACGGCAAAAGCAGTTCACCTTTGTGGTGGTAGTTCAAAAAGAGTGTCAAAAGAAAAGTACTATCTCAAGAATATTGAATCGAATCTGCAATTGTTTGAGAAATATTATCCTAAATTAGTAAATTTCTTTATTAAAAAACTTATTATAACCCATTTTGCTATTAGAAACATTTTCAATTCCTTCATCTCACTTTCATATGTAGATGGAAAGGAGATAGAAAAAAAGATGTGTTTCTACAGACAAATAATGGATATATGCAGAAAATAAAAGTAGCAATGGTTGATGATAGATACAGAATGTATCGAAATGATCTTGTAAAAGCATTAGATAAAACCAGTGTTTCTATAACTGTTATTTCTCCATATAATGATAAGGATTCCGGTATAATAAGGGGGGGTAAATGGCTTACCCCTATCTCGAAATATAAATCCTATCTTAGAGTAAGACCACTGAGAGTGTTAAGCTACTTTCTTATCAGAGAAAACAATATTTTATTAAGAGATAAATTTATTGATGAATTAAAACCGACAGTAATACATATGCAAGGAATATCCTTTCCATTGCTTGAATTATTGGTGGGGAAGGCATTTGATATTCCCAAAGTTATAACTGTGCACAATATTTTTCCTCATGAGAAGTCATTATATAATTTGTACAATTATCCTCAAGTGGTTAAAAAAGCCTATGACAAAATGGGATTTAATGCTTTTGTTGTTCATTCAGAGATACTTAGAAAGAGACTGTGTTCATTTTATCCACCAAGTTGTCAACGAATAAACGTAATTCCGCACGGATGCAATGGAGAGGTGAAAATTGTGAAAAAGAAGGAAGCGAGAAACGCACTCAATTTGTCTAAAGATATTTATCCCTTAATCCTATTTTTGGGTGGTATTCGAAGGTATAAAGGATTAAAATATCTCATAAACGCTTTACCTCATCTATTTAAAGATTATCCTAAAGGGAAACTCATAATTGCTGGAAGGCCTATGTATGAGAAATTCAGCAGATATAATATGATTATAAGGAAGATGAAGCTTGAGGATAAAATAATACTAAGAATTGGTTATATACCTGAAGAAGAGGCAAACTTTTATTTTCAGGCAGCAGATTTAACTGTTTTGCCATATACAAGATTTACCGCACAGAGCGGAGTACTTCTACGTGCATACGCTAATCAGTGTCCTGTGGTTGTAACCGATGTTGGTGCAATGGGTGAGTTGGTAAGAGAAGATTCAACAGGTATTGTTGTACCACCAGAATCAAGCAAAGCCCTCGAAGGTGGCATATTGGAGATCTTATCGGATAGAGTAATGCAGGAGAAGGTAAAACGAAATATGAAAGCCGCTGTTCAAGAGAAGTATAACTGGGAAAAAATTGCAGAAGAGACCGTTGCACTATATAATCAAGTCCTCTAATATTTTGTTTCAAAGGGATTGCAAGGTTAGTGGAATATTGTTAACAAGATCATGAAAAATAATGTATTAATAATTGCATATTATTTCCCTCCTGTTGGGGGTGGGGGTGTTCAGAGAACTACTAAATTTGTAAAGTATTTACCTGAATTTGGATGGGAGCCGGTTGTTTTAACAGTAAGAGAGGAAGTATATAAAAAGGCAGGTCGTGCTATCGATGTAACTCTACTAGATGATATTTCTCCGAATGTCCATATTGTGAGAACAAATTCGATTGACCTTGCACGGGTATCTTCCCGAATTAAGACGCAAAACGAATCGAAAATGTTTTGGATGAACTTCAAAAGTTTGCTGAACAAGAGCAGTGGTTTATTTATAAATCCTGATGCACAAATGCTATGGATACCTGTTGCTGTGAGAGAAGGGCTTAAGATTATTAAGAAATACAATATAGGGGTTATCTATTCAACAGGTAATCCTTGGTCAGATCACATTACAGGTATGATACTTAGAAGAATAACGGGAATTCCGTTCGTGGTAGACTATAGAGATCCATGGAATGTTAAACCGTATGTTCCGTATTCTTCAAAGATGAGGAAAAGTATTCAGTTTTTCCTTGAAACGATGGTAATGAAGAGCGCAGACCAAGTTATTTTTGCAACTAAAGGAATGAAGAGAGATTATAGAGAAGTGTTTGCAAATGGGAGATTTGAAGTAATTCGGAATGGGTTTGATGCGAGCGATTTTACTTACGTAAAGCCAAAAAAGTTTCCTGAATTCACTTTTCTTTACGCAGGGAACATCCCGGGATATTTTAAAAGGCCCTCCGGTTTGATCTATGCTATGGCAAAGTGGCTTGAAGAACATCCAGAGCTGAGGGAAAGGATAATGATTAATTTTTTGGGAAAGAAAGATGAAAGAATGGAGTTGATTGTAAAAGAGAATCACTTGTTGGATGTAGTTTATTTTCGTGGATACAAATCTCATAAAGAGAGCATTGCTTTTCAACTCGGAGCGGATGTGCTTTTCTTGGCACTTGAAGAAGATATTGGGAAAACAGCCATTCCAGGAAAATTATTCGAGTATCTTGCATGTGGAAAACCTATACTTGCTCTTGTCCCTCGCAAAGGAAAAGCTGCCGACATATTAAGAAAAGAAGGAAGAGAGGAGTTTATAGTGAGTCCTGGGAATGTGGAAGCCATCAAAAATGCGATTGCGACACTATATGAGAAGCATAGGAAAGCTTGCTTTCCTCACCATTCTGTCAAGCATCTTGAAGATTATACTCGAAAAAAGGCAACCGAAAAACTAAGTAAGATATTTTTCAAGTTGAAAAGATGAACCTGTGCAATTTTAACACAAAAATATAATGAAATCAGACTATTAAAGTGGAAAGATGCTGTGCTAAATAAAATTGATGAGAAGACATTGTCTCTGCAGATTTCAAAGGTTACATACAATGGCAGTGGGACAAATAAGAGTGTAGAAACCAACAAAACGGTAATTTTGCATATTATTACTAATGTTAACATTGGAGGTGCGGAAATAACTTTGCTAAGAACAATGAAGCATTTTGATAAAGGCAAATTCAATCATATTGTGCTAACGCTTCTTCCAAAAGGATATTTGCTGGAAAATTTCAAGAAAATTGGAGTCGAGGTTCATTGTCTTGGCATGAAAAGTCGCTTCGATATCTTAGCGTTATTCAGATATTTTCGTTTCTTAAGGAAAAAAAAACCCAAGATAGTTGTAGCTTACCTTTTTCATGCGCTCAGTTTTGCTGTAATAGGAAAGATATTTTATTCAAGAACCATTTTGATTCACTATAAACGTAGTATTACTTTTTCTACAATTTTTAGAGATAAAATGGGAAAGGTTTTCAGTTTTTTTATTGACTATCTTATTGGGATTTCCAAGGGGGTTGTTGATTCCGAGCCAAGAAAATTTCAATACGGGTTCAATAGCTTCATTGTTTACAATGGCATTGAACTACCCTCAATTACTTCGTCGAATCAAGAAAGGACACAACATCAAATCATCATTGGAACAATTGCCAGACTAAATCAAGCAAAGGGTTTACGTTACTTAATTGAATCTGCACGAAGAGTAAAGCTGAAAAAGCCGAGTGCCAAATTTCTTATCATCGGTGGTGGTGAACTATATAGTAGTTTAAGAGAAGCAATAGAGAGAAAAGGGCTTGAAAACTACGTAAAATTAGAGGGAGAACAAATAAATACTGAGCGCTATTTCAGATTGTTTGATATCTTTGTTCTACCATCATTATATGAGGGTCTTGGCAATGTTCTTCTTGAGGCAATGTCCTATGGAATACCGGTTATAGGAACTAATGTTAGTGGAATAAACGAAATTATTAAGAATAGTGAAAACGGACTGTTAATAGAACCGAAATCTTCCGAAGCAATAACAGAAGCAATAGTCAGACTAATTGAAAAGCCAATCTTAAGACAAAGGCTGGGACAGAGAGGTAGAAAAACTGTTGAAAGAGTTTTTACAATCGAGAGAACAGTTAATAGACTGGAATCAATATTTGCACAAATATTAGAAAAGGATTTAACCTCAAGCAAAGGAATGGGAAATGGTTAAGAGGTATTTAAATAACAGTAGAACAAGGGTTTTGGTGACAGGGGCTGCAGGTTTCATAGGTTCTCATCTCTGCGAAAAACTGTTAAAAAAAGGACACAAGGTACTAGGAATAGATTGTTTTACGGATTTTTATCCGAAGGCAATAAAGACAAGAAACTTGCAGACTTGCCTAAAAAACCCAAATTTTGAATTTCGTGAAACTGATATATTGAGTTTGACCTCTATTGATAAAGATATTGGATATATATTTCATACTGCTGCCCAAGCGGGCGTAAGAGCAAGTTGGGGGGGGAATTTTGATATCTATACAAGAAATAATATCCTTGCTACTCAGCATCTCCTTGAATTATCCAAAAACCATAAAAAGGTTAAGAAAATCATTTATTCTTCATCTTCATCAGTCTATGGTGATGCAAAAATATTGCCTACAAAAGAAGATACTGTGCCTAAGCCTGTTTCTCCTTATGGAGTTACAAAACTTGCTGGTGAACATCTGTGTCGCCTGTACAATAAAAACTTTGGTGTTCCCGTTGTTTGTCTCAGATATTTTACAGTTTTTGGACCACGACAGAGACCGGATATGGCTTTTTACAAATTTATAAAATCCGCAATTAACGGTAAACCCATAATTATTTATGGGGATGGCAGACAATCGAGGGATTTTACTTATGTTTCGGATGTCGTAGCAGCAAATATTCTTGCAATGCAAAAGGACACTGAAGATACCATTTTTAATATCGGAGGAGGTAATTATGTGACAGTTAATGAGACGATAGAACTCCTTGGAAAATTGTTGAAATTACCTGTCAATGTTAAGTATAAAGAAAAAGAAAAAGGTGATGTAAGAGATACAAGTGCAGATATTAACAGGGCAAAACGAGAACTGGGGTTTAATCCAAAATACGATTTGAACTATGGTTTGGAAAAGGAATTAGAATGGATAAAAAAAATATATAACATATCCTAAGCTTTGAATTGTTTTCAAAATGAACAAAAAAAAGATAAATGTTATTCATATAATAACTGAGTTAGCCATTGGTGGGGCAACCGAAAATACCATAATTACTGCTTCTTCTTTGAATAGAAGAAAATTCAATACTATTATTGTCTCTGGGAAAGAAGAACAAAATGACGATCTTGTAAAACGTGTTAAGCAGGAGGAAATCCCATATTTTGTTAATAAAAACCTTTGCAGGTTAATAAATCCGGCAAGGGATTTACTATGTTTATTGACGCTTACCAAATTTATCAGGGAACACAAAGGGATTGTTGTCCATACACATAGTTCAAAAGCAGGTATCATTGGTAGGATAGCAGCATTTTTGGCCGGGAGCACAATTATTATCCATACAGTTCACGGGTGGAGTTTTCATCAATATTGGAAGAGATGGGAAATGTATATTTTTATTCTTTTAGAAAGATTTGTAGCACGATTTACCGATAGGATTGTGTGCGTTACCACAATGGATATTCTTAAAGGATTAGCAAGCAATATTGGAAGAATTAATCAATATGGTGTGATTCGCAGTGGATTTGATATTAAGAAATTCCAGGGTAACAAAGATACTACAGACAAAATGAAGAAACAATTTGATTTTCCCTTGAATCAAAGGATTGTGGGAACAGTTGGAAGATTATCACAACAAAAAGATCCTGAAACATTTGTTAACGTAGCGCACTTGGTAAGTAAGATAAGGAAAGATGTGATATTTGTTTTTGTTGGAGAAGGAGAGTTGCGGAAAAAGACAGATAATCTGATACAACATCTCAAAATGGAGAAATATATCTATCTTCTGGGTGCACAGAAGAATGTTGAAAAGATTTTTCCACTCTTCGATGTATTTCTTCTAACATCATTATGGGAAGGTTTACCAAAAGTTATTCCACAGGCTATGGCATCGGGTATACCAATAGTTTCTACTGCAGTCGATGGTGTTAAAGAAGTGATTAAAAATGAAACAAATGGTTATCTTTCAAAACCCGGAGATGCTGAATCTCTTGCAGAAAATGTAATTAAACTACTTAACGATAAAGAGAAATCCAGACGATTTGTATACAACTCAAAACGCTTAATAAAACAGTTTGACTCTAAATTAATGGTAAAACAGATTGAAAGAACTTACAGTGATTTAATTAGCAAGAAAACATAAGCAATAATGAATAAACCTATTATTCTTGTTGTTGGGGCAAGACCCAATTTTGTTAAGGCTTCTCCTCTCTTCAACGCAATGAGAGAAAGAAAGATAAATACTATTCTAATTCATACGGGTCAACATTATGATTATGAATTGTCCAAAACATTCTTTGAGGATTTTAGCCTGGGTAAACCCGACATAAATCTTGAGGTGAGTTCTGGAAATCATGGTGAACAGACAGGTAGGACTCCGGAGTTACGATAGAAGAATGCCAGAAGAGATAAACCGTGTGCTTACAGATGCTATTGCGGATTATTTATTTACGCCTTCGTTGAATGCGAATGAAAATCTTAAGAAAGAAGGTATTGCGGATGAACAAATCTTTTTTGTAGGGAACATTATGATAGATTCGCTGGTAAAACATCTACCGCTTATGTGGACATAAGTATTTAAGAATGTTCTGTGCTGTCTGACCGTCACCGTATAAAAATCGGGACATGTATTTTGGGACTGGGGATGAATGCAATGCAACCCTAACTATGTTTTTTCTATTAGTCCCCACGATAACATTATTACCACTTTTTACCGTTTCTATCCATTCAGTTTCATTTCGTAAAGTTATGCAAGGAACACCTAAGAAATATGCTTCTTTCTGTATTCCACCTGAGTCTGTCAAAATTTTTCTTGCATTTTTCTCAAGTGTTAACATATCAAAATAGCTGACTGGATCAATCAAGTGTATGTTAGCATAATTTGATGGTAAGAGATTAAAGTTCTTTAAGGTTTTTTTCGTTCTCGGGTGAACTGGAAAGACTACAGGATAACATTTACCGATTTCAATCAAGGCATCAAGAATATTCTTTAATTTTCTTTTATTGTCAGTGTTTTCAGCCCTGTGAATAGTTACTAAAAAATATTGTTTGCTGATTCTTTTAAGTTGTTTCAAAATGTCCGATTTTTTTTCCGCAATTTTCAGACTTATCAGCGTAGCATCATACATAATATCACCAACATTTACAACAACTGGAAATTTGTTGTAGCACATTTGTGATGTTGAGAAAGAAGGATTAATCAGTTTTCCGTCATTTATTATGTTAGTATAACCTTCTTTCTTTAAATTCTTCACACCGTTCTCTGTGGGACAGAAAAGAATATCCGAGCAATGGTCGGTAAGTATTCGATTTATCTCTTCCGGCATTTTTCTATTATAACTTCGTAAGCCAGCTTCTATATGTACTATTGGAATTTGTAGTTTTACAGCTGCCAAGGCACCTGCTAATGTTGAATTTGTGTCACCATATACTATTGTAAGAGCGGGTTTTTCTTTCATCAAGATTGGTTCCAGTCGTTTTATCATTTCACCTGTCTGCCAACCATGAAACCCGGAACCTACTTCAAGATTATATTCGGGTTCTGGAATATCAAGTTCGGTAAAAAAGATTTTATTCATTTCATAGTCATAATGCTGACCCGTATGAATTATAATATGATTTACTTTAGGTTTTTTATTACTGTTCTTTTGTCCCCTAATTGCTTGCACCAAAGGAGCAAGTTTAATAAATTGAGGACGTGCACCAACAACACTTATTAGTTTCATATAATTGTTATCACGCCATTCAGGTCAAGTGGATTGTTTTCCTTTTTCAACATCAAATGAGGGGTATTGTTGAAGTAAGTGTTGTGAGAGACTAATTTATTTGCTTCACAACATCAGCCTTTTTTTGATATTGCCTTGAACATTTTGGGCAAGTTGCTTTGTTTTTACTGAATTTTAATTTTGTGCCGCATTCACATATCCAGCCAATGGGTTTGGCAGGGACCCCTGCGACTATGGTGTAATCGGGAACATCTTTTGTAACAACAGCACCAGCACCAATCATAGCCGACTTTCCTATAATTATCCCGCAGACGATTGTTGCGTTTGCACCAATTGATGCACCTTGCTTAACTGAGGTTGGTATCCATTTCCCATATTTCGGATACTTTTTCTTGGGATACTTTGCACGGGGATTAATATCGTTGGTAAAAACAGCAGATGGTCCTACAAAAACATAGTCTTCAAGAGTAACTAAGTCCCAGACATCTATGTTGCATTCCAATTTAACTCCGTTACCAAGTTTTGCCTTGGAGCCAACAAAGCAGTTATGACCAATTATGCAATTTTCTCCAATCTCTGCACCTGATTGAATTTGAGAATGATGCCATATCTTGGTCCCTCTGCCAATTGTGCAATTATCCTCCACAGAAGCAGATTTCTGAACGAAATAGGGTATTTCTGCGTGTGGATTTCGGATTACGGGTTGTGAATGCAGGATAACTTTTTCTCCAGAATTGTTGAGGGATTGTTGTGCTGCAGAAAGAATCTCAAGAACTTGAAGGCCTTCGTAACCATCAGTTATTGGGATTTCCTTGTTTTGAATACAATCCAGAAAATGTTTACATTCGAGTTTGAGAGGTTCGGAGAATTTAATGGGGATTGTTTCAGCATCAGCCTTAGAAACGACAGGGATACGATTCTGCCACTCAATTGTATGTGGATACAAGAAGAGTTTTTCGTTGGTTAAATCATCGAAAACAGCCATTTTCTTATCACCTACTACTACAAGTTTTTGCTCCTTAAATGGATGAAGCCAGGATACAAAAATGTGGCTTTTAACACCATTAGAGAACTGCATCGAGGTTAGAGTTACATCTGCAATGTCGTGTTGCAGATAATTGCCACCGGTGGCACTGACAGTTTCCGGAGATTCACCTAAAAGAAATAGAATTGTAGATATATCGTGTGGTGCAAAGCTCCAGAGAATGTTTTCTTCAGCTCTTATTTTCCCTATATTTAAACGATTTGAGTAAATATATTGGATTTTACCGAGTTCTCCTGAGTCAATCAGTTCTTTAAGTTTATTAATTGCAGGATGATAACGTAAAATGTGGCCTACCATCAGAATACTTTTTTCCCCCTCTGCCAGGAATATTAGGTCTTTTGCTTCTTCAATATTTAATGCGAGGGGTTTTTCTACATAGACATTTTTATTTGCAGATAGTGCTTGCTTGGCTATTTCGTAGTGAGTTGCAGCTGGGGTAGCGATAACTATTCCTTTAATCTCAGGATCTTTTAGCACATCTTTATATGTTTCAGTAAAATGTATATCTGGATACTGAGATTTACGAGTTCTTAAGGTTGCTTTATCTGAATCACAGACAGTTTTTAAGACACCAAGTTCACTAAAATTGCGGACGAGATTCTTTCCCCAGCCTCCTGCCCCTACTACAGCAATATTAAGGCATTTCGGATTGCGGATTGCGGATTGCGGATTTTTATCCATAAAAGCACTCCTTACTTTTCAAAAAATTCTCGAATTGTTATAATGACATACTCTATTTCTTCGTCTGCTAAATCAGGATGAATCGGTAATGAGAGGACCTCTTTTGCAGCTTTTTCAGACTCTGGAAAATCACCTTCTTTGTAACCAAGATAATCAAATGCCTTTTGAAGGTGCAAAGGTATAGGATAATGAATTGCAGTTCCTATATTCTTTTCAGTCAAATACTGTTTCAGTTCATCCCTTCTGGATGTTCTTATTGTATACTGGTGATAAACAGTTTCATTCCCAGGTGTTATATACGGAACTTCAACGCTATCTTTTAGTCCCTCATCATATTTAAGAGCAGTCTCTCGTCTTTTCTTGTTCCATTCATCTAAGTATTTTAACTTAATCCGCAAGAAGGTAGCTTGAATAGCATCAAGACGGTCATTATAGCCAAGAACATCGTGATAATACTTTTTTGACGCTCCATGCACTCGTAGAGCGCGTAATTTATTATCCAAAAATTCGTTGTTTGTTACAATCATTCCAGCATCTCCCAAAGCATTCAGATTTTTGGTGGGGAAAAAACTTATGCAAGCAGTATCACCGAATTTTCCAATATTCTCTCCGTTATACTTTGAGCCTATTGCCTGTGCCATATCTTCTACAACTTTTAGATTGTTTTCTTTGGCAATTTTCATAATCTTGTCCATATCAGCTGCTTGCCCGTATAAATGTACAGGTAAAATTGCTTTTGTTTTCTCGGAAATAAGCGGGGTAATTTTGTCGGGACTGATGTTGAAAGTTTTAGGTTCAATATCACAGAAGATTGGCTTTGCCCCAAGCAATGCAATAACTTCGGCAGTGGCCATAAAAGTAAACGGGCTTGTTATAACTTCATCGCCAGAGTGGACGCCCAATGCTGCCAGAGACAATAGTAAAGCATCTGTCCCATTTGATACGCCAATTGCGTATTCAGTGCCAATATACGAGGCAACTTCGTGCTCAAAGTTCTTGACCTCATCTCCAAGAATAAATTGCCCGCTGTCTAATACCTTTTCAAATGCATTCATCAGTTCTTTTTTTATGGGCTTATGTTGACGCTGTAAATCTATAAACGGTACTTTCATTTTTCTCCTTTTCTATTGAGTAAAAGGTATATTATTTTACATCTATGACCAAGATAGTCCACCACCACAGGATTATTTTATTCGACACCAATCCGTTTCTTATAACTTAAAAACTTTATACTGCCTAATCTCTTTTGTCAAGAACTTTGTACATGACAAGTTTATGTTGGAAGTTTCCGGAATAATTATTTCTACGCAAAATTGCAATAATATTGTTACTCCAGTGAGTGAATAGCGGTTAAAAATTCATTTAGGAGAGAGGGTGTCCTTTCTATGATGCTTCCTGTCACGATAAAATCGGCGCCTGCTTCTACCTTTTTTCTCGCTTCATCTGGGGTTTTTATACCGCCACCGATAATCAAGGGTAGTGCAGTTTCCTTTTTGACTGTCCTTATAACATCTTCGGGAATACTGTATTTTGCACCACTTCCCGCATCCATATAGACCATTTTCATTCCCAAATACTTCCCAGCAAGAGCGTGTGAGGCAATCAGTTCTGTGTTGTCTCTTGGCAAAGGTTTTGTATTGCTTACGCGTTCAACACTTGTTATATTTCCGGATTCAATTATAAGGTATGCGACAGGGATTGTTTCAATGCCACAGTTTTTAACCAAAGGTGCAGCCTTTACCTGCTCTTCAATGAGGAATTGTGGGTTTCTTCCGCTTAAAAGTGACATAAAGAAGATAGCATCCGCTTCGCCCGTTACTTGATAATGACAACCTGGGAAGATAATAACAGGTTTTGTTGTGACTTTTTTTATTTCCTCTATCAATCCAGCTAATTCAATGCTCCTGAGTGTGCTTCCTCCAACGAGAACACCGTCTATGTCAGCATCCTTCAGAAATCTAAGCACATCTTCAAAAGCCTCATCCTTTGCATTTTCGGGGTCAATAAGAGGAAGATACCCAGCCCCTCTTTCTTTCCTAACATTAATTAAATAGTCGAAAATTGACATATGTTTCGGTATTGGGGCTAGCCTAATTTCTCAATAATGAAATTTCGTGCAATTTGCAGGGCTTCATCTATTTTCTCCATTTTCTTTCCACCCGCAGTTGCGAAATCTGCTCTGCCGCCGCCTCCACCATCTATGATTGGAGATATTTCTTTGACTATTTCGCTCGCTTTGATTTTTTCAGTAAGGTCATCGGAAACGAAGGCGACAATGACAACATTGTTATCGTAATCACTTGCGAATAGCCCTATGCTCTTCTTATCCCAGATTTTTTTTACTTCATCTAAAAGCTTTCGAAGGCTATTGATATTTTGATGCGGGATTCTTTTTATTAACAGGTAGACACCACCTTTAATTTCTTCCGGTTTAATAGCTTTAGCATCGGTTGAACTTAGTTTCTTCTCCATCTGCTCTATCCTGTGGGTTAGTTTCTTCTCATTTTCAACCAAATGACGTAGCCTTTCCTCGATTTTCTCTTTATCTACCTTTAACAAACGAGAAATAGTTTCTTCTCTTTCTTTTATAGCGTTTATGTATTTCAATGAATTTCTTCCCGTTATCGCTTCGATTCTCCTTACGCCGCTTGCTATCGAAGATTCGGTAAGAATCTTGAACAATCCAATCTCTCCTGTATTTTTTACATGGGTTCCACCGCAAAGCTCCATCGAGAAATCACCGATTTTTAGCACCCGAACATTATCTCCATATTTTTCGTTAAAGAGCGCTATTGCCCCCATCTTTTTTGCCTTCTTAAAATCCATTTCGAAAGATTCAACGGGAAGGTTCGATAGAATTTGCTCATTGACAACTGTTTCGACCTTTTCCAGTTCATCCTGCTTTACTTTGGAAAAATGCGTAAAGTCAAATCTAAATCTATCCGGTGCGACAAGCGAACCTTGCTGATGAATATGCTTCCCCAGAATTTCTCTCAAGGTAGCCTGAAGAAGGTGTGTTGCCGTATGATTCCTTGCAATGTCCATCCTTCTTTCTCTATCAACATTTACAGCTACCGTCATACTTTCTTTGGGTTTTCCGTGGACAATTTTACCAATGTGCAGGTTTCCATATGATGATGTTTTAGTACTAATGACTTGAATCTCCAGATCTTTACCCTGGATGGTTCCTGTATCTCCCACCTGTCCACCCATCTCAGCATAGAATGGTGTTTCTTCAAGTAATATTCCGATATTATCGTTTATTTCTTTTAATGCAATAATCTTTGTTCTGCAGGTAAGTTTTTCATAACCGGAGAATTGAGATTTGTTTGCTAACTTCTTATCAAAAAGCTTTATATCTTTGTCAAACTTCGTTTTTCCTTTTGCGCGAACCCTCTGTTTCTCCATTTCCTTTTCATAATCTCTCTCGTCTATGTTAAATCCTTCTTCCTCCGCGAGTTGACGGGACAGCTCAAGAGGAAAGCCGTACGTATCGTATAACTTGAATGCATATTCACCAGGCAGCGTTTTGGTCTTATTTTTTCGAAGTTCGTCAATCATCTCCTTGAATATGGAAATTCCGGACTCAAGTGTGGCGAGAAATCTTTCTTCCTCTGCCTTGATGACAAGGGAAGTGTGTTGTGCTTTCCCCTCTAATTCAGGATATTCTTTTCCCATTATGTCAACAACATTGCGAGCAAGTTTGTACAGGAAAGGTTTTTTGTATCCCAGCTTTTTTCCTTCAAGAACTGCTTTTCTGAGGATTCTTCTTATGACATATCCTCGCTCCTCGTTCGAGGGGAGGATACCTTCGGTAATTGCAAAGGTGAGTGCTCTTATGTGGTCTGCAATAATTTTTTTATTCAGTTTATCTTCACCTTTTCTTATTCCTTCTATTATGGGTGTGAAAAGGTCTGTATCGAAAATATTTTGCTTCCCTTGACACACCATAAGGGTTCTTTCCAATCCCATTCCTGTATCAATGCCTCGATTCTTAAGGGGGATATTGGTTCCGTCTTTTAGTCTTTCGAACTGCGGTAATACGATGTTCCAGATTTCGACAAATCTATCGCATTCGTTCTCAATCGTGCAACCGTTTCCTGTTTTGCCGAATTCCTCTCCAAGGTCGAAAAATATTTCCGTAGATGGTCCACAGGCACCGGTCTTCCCTGCTGGTCCCCAGAAGTTTGTTTTCTCGCTTAACCTGTATATCCTATCCAGAGGAAACCCAATATGTTTTTTCCATATATCATACGATTCTTTGTCATCTTTGAACACAGTAACGGAAAGTTTATCCAAAGGGAGCTCGAGCACATCTTTGATGAATTGCCATCCCCACTCGATTGCCTGTTTCTTGAAATAATCTCCAAATGAGAAGTTGCCCAACATCTCGAAGAATGTTTCGTGAAATGGAGTTTGACCAACCTTTTCTAAATCACTCATTCTCAAACATTTCTGAACACTGCAAGCTCTTGTGTAAGGAAGCGGAACATTGCCTGTCCAGTAAGGTTTAAACTGAACCATACCCGCACTGTTGAACAGAAGAGATGGATCGTCCTTAACAACAAGAGGAGCACTTTTAACAACTGAATGCTTCTTCTGTTTGAAGAATTCTAAAAAAGTCTTTCTTAATCCTTCTGCGGTCATTTTGTAACCTCTAAAGCTTCAAACCACAGAGCCTGTACTTCATTTCATTCAAGAGTAAGCTCCGCACTTTCTCCTATTGTCCCTCTACAAGATGACTGCCTGTTTGGGGAACAGAAAAATGAACCACATCTCCATCCTTCAGTACCGTTCCGTTTTCAGGTGCTGTGCCGTTGATCGTGAATCCAAGAATACCGGGAGGGAAGCTTTTTTTAATCTCCGGATAACTTTCGAGCACGGATGCGAGTATGAAGAAAAAAAATGTATTTTTTGACACAATACATTCCTCGGTTTCTTTGTTTGTAATTAATTGAAGAGTTCTGTCGTATGTTATGATAATCTTCTGCGAATCGAAAATATCATCATTCATAGATACCAATATAACCTATCGGATGAGGAATTTCAAGAAGTTTTTTAAAAAACATTAGCCACGGTTACTACACGGTAAAACACAATATCAAGGTTAAACTAATAAAACCAATCCAACCAACACCAAACCAATTTTACCACAGAGACGCAGAGAAAATACTTATTTCAAGGTTTAAACCAATTAAACAAAACAAATAAACAGGGATTGAAAGAGAACTTAAAGAGATTTCTCAATCAGTCGGGACTGGGAAGTTTTTCCTACCTCTTCACAATTTTATAGATGAGTTCACCATCCTTGAGCATTCCTAATTTCTCGCGCGCAATTTTTTCGATGGTGAAAAGATCGGTCTTCAATTTTTCGCAGTTTTTAGTGAGGGAAATTTCTTCTACGGTTAACCTATCGGCACTTTTCTCTATTCTTTTTATCTTGGTGTGAAGGGAAATGATTTTAAATAAACCGTACGAACCTCCGAGAAAAAGATATAGGAACCAGGCAACAAATCCAATTTTTATCAATCTATAAAACCAGAGTTTAAGTTTGGAAGTTTTTTTCCTTCTCCTTGGTTTTCTGTAGTAATAATTTCTGTTAGTAAACCGCATTATTTTTTATACTATTCATTGCGTGATTTGTCAAGAGAAAAATGTGGAGAAACTTCTTCTTAGATTCTTCCAAAGTCAATATGGAAAGGATTACTCAGAATGACAGCTTGCTCGATCTATTCGGTTTGTTTGGTTTACTTACTTTGTATGGAATTCTATAATATCTCCATCCTGCAAGATTTCATCTCTATCAACTCTCATCCCTTTAAGCTTTTGGTTCCTCCATAACCTAACATATTTCAAATTGGTAATGAAATCCTTATGAATTTGAGAGGCAAGTTCTATAATTTTGGTGTTTTTCTTAAGAACGAACGGGTGAGATTTGTCGATATCCTTCTTGGGAGGCTTAGTGTAGACCCTTATTATGTTAAGGGATTTATAGATATCGTCTTTTAGTTTTTTTATTCCCGAATTTTTTAGAGCGGATATACTGATAAATTCGAGCTGTCGGTGATATTTTTTCGATAGGAATTGAAAATTATACTGCGCAGCTTCCATGTCTTCCTTGTTACAGAGCACCAATGACTGCTTGTACATAAAATTCTCATCTGTCTGCTGTGCGTCATTCTTGAAAGTCCTTATGTGCGAGGATTCGAGAAGATTGAGCAGAATTTCGATTTGTTTGCTAACATCTTTTTTTGAAATGTCGAGTACGATTAGAAGAAGGTTGCTTGATCTCGCAATTCCAAAAATCCAACCAGGAGCATAATCAAGTGAAACAGGAGGCATATCGACAATTTGAATCTGTATATCTTCGTAAATAAGCATTCCTATCTGCGGTTTTCTTGTTGTAAAGGGATAATTTCTAATCTCTGGTTCGGCATTTGTCAAAACACCGAGGATCTGCGATTTTCCGGAATTTGGCAATCCCAACATCACAGCTTGAGCTGCGCCTTCCTTTGGAACATGATAAAAATCGAAGCGGGCAACACCAGATTTTTTACCCAGTTCTCTTTTTAGTTTTGCGATTTTTGACCTTAGGTCTGCCTTGAGTTTGTCCGTGCCCTTATGTTTGGGCATAATGGAAAGTAGTTCTAAATAAATTTGTATCTTTTCCTCGGGGGTAGAGGCAAATTTCAACTCTCTTTCTTTCTCGTAATAATTTGGAGGGAGATTTGCAGGCATATGTTTATCTTTGGTCCGGGTTAAACAATTTTATGGAATGGCAAAACTTGCGATGCATGGTTCAGCGTGTGTGGTTATAGGCAACCCAAAGGCTGCGTATAACCATGCGAAAATTCACATTTTAACATAGTTTCTAAAAGCTCAGTGTGACACTGGATTTTTTATGTAGTCTCACGACTGCTTCGATGTTATCTCAGTTTTATTACTTTTTGCGTAATTGTCCTTTCCTGCAGATTTGCTTTGATATAGTATATACCTGGAGGAATCTTAGAACTATTCCATGCAAAGGTATATCTTCCGCGATTTAGTTCTTTTGAAACAAGGGTAGCTATTTTTCTTCCTGAGATGCCGTAGATGGAAATTTCCGCATTCACTTTTCCCAGAACACTTAAATTGACCGAGACAGAGTTTATAATCAGAGTTGGGAAAATACGAAGAGAAAAGTTCTTATTCTGCAGATTTGTTTCAGAAACCCCACCTCCCAGAACTATGTCATTGGAGTCTCGTGGTTCTATCTTGAAGTTTCCAAAAGAATAATTTAGTGGTCCTGTTACTGTGTATACTTCGCTTATAACAGGGATATAACTGACACCCATATCATCGATTCTAACCGGCCCCGAACTATCATCCAACTCCCATTCGCCGTTACCCAGAGAGTCGTCTGTACATGTGGCAGTGACTCTTACAAGGGAACTTTCATAGTCTTCGACCGGAACAGAACCTGTTTGTAAAACTGTTGGTCCAGGAATAGAAGCTCCACTCGATAGCACTTCGGTAAGCGGCCCAGTAAGTTCGGTCATTCCGAAGTACTCGGTCACCATGCCTGTTATGCGAACACTATCTCCCCTTGCAGGTGCAGTTGAACTACCATATACATAGATACCGTGCCATGGTCCTCCAGGTTGCTCTTCTATGAAGAAATCGTTTCCATATACTCCACTCACTATACCGTAGGTTACAACAGCAGAATTTTCCCAGGGTGAAGAGGTTGCCTGTCCCTGTATTTCATATATGCTCAAAGTTTCAGGAGGTGTTCCCGAGCCGAGGTCTTCGAAATAAGCATCATCGACGTAAATCAGGGCACTGTCAGTAAAACCGCTAACATCGTATAGTCTGATCTCGACATGAGCAGTTTCTGCCAATGCCGGTGCACCTTGTGGACCCGACAACAATTGCTGCCATTCTGTTGAATCGGAACTGTAATCACCATAGTAGCCGTTGATAAATCCACCGGTGCCGTCATACCATCGTATGTTAACCCTCGCTCTTCCATACTGGTCGTTGTCAAAACACCAGAAAGAGAAATTGTAGTCATTAGCTGGATTGATTGGCGCAACATACTGAGTGAATCTCTGGGTTGAGGTGGACCTGAGGATTAGTTTTGCACTGAAAGTTCCAGAGTGAACAATACCGGATTCTTTTACTGCATCAAAGCCAGTTGTTTCGGTATACCAGTATTGACATGTAGAGTCATCGACCCAATTTTCGAATCCTGGATTCAGGAGCAGATTCTGTCCCCAGGCGGTTGGTAAGGGTAACAAGAAAAAAGCAATAATGGTCATTAAAACAGAATTTTTCATAAAACCTCCTTTTTTACAAACCAATTTATATTGTTTTGCTTAAGTTGTCAAGGAAAAATTTACCAAAGGGAATAGCAGGCAAGAAAAAGGTTGACTTAAACAGAAATATGTAATAGTAGATAGTTATGAGTATCAACTTGCTTGATGCGGTTGGAGATTTTCTAAGGGATTACGATGAGGTAGTTGTTTCTGTCAGGAAACTGTGGAAGGATCTTCAATTGGACCAAAAGTTTAAAGACATTGAGATTCCAGACTTCACGGGATTCGTTGAAATGTTGAAAAATGACGAAAGGTTTGAGTTTATGGCACCAATGAATTTTGCAGAAATTTATCAGAGTCTGGGTGAAGAAAAGAAAAAAGACAGAGAACATGAAATGGAATCCATAGGATTGTATGGCGGAGAACGTGTAAAATTGAAAGAGACCAAATTGACCGATGAATTGCTTGCAGAAATGATAGAAAAATCTGTGAACAGGATGATGAATGCATTAAAAAATGCATGGGAAAAAAGACCCCAGAACAAAGATGCGGAGAATAGATTAATTGAGATAATGAGAAAAGCAGAGCAAGTCAAAAAGGAATTAGATGGTGTAATTCAGAAGTTAAAGAATAAAATCAGTTAGGAAATACAAAGAGCGTTAAAAATCCGATTTTGTTAGTAACCAATATTAATTACCGAACGGTTTTAGTTGATTTTACAATCTGCTTCTTGATCTTGTCAAGGAACATACAATTCACATCTTTGGCAGAGGAGAAGAAGGTTTTGAGAATTTCCGCGTTGTAAAGATTTAATCTCATAATTATTTTTTGGTCAAGCGCAAGAATTTGATTCGTACCAGTTCCAGCGACATACAAAATGTGTTCACCATCCGGACTAAATACCAGTTTTCTTCCCTGGTTAAAACAATCGTTTATTCTTGAAAAGTTTGGGTCATACGATTGGATTTCTTTTCCATCGAGAACAATAATAGCTTTCTTGACATTTGCCTTCATAATTGTGAATGCATAGTGGAGATCATCATTTGAGAAAGCTATTGAGTTGGTGAAAACCTTAAGAGCGACAGAAACAACTTCACCATCGTACTTGATTTTTATTTGGTTTGCAGATGGGTCATCCTGTAGAGCAATGAAGTGTTTTCCTTTATGGGAGAGAACGAAATAAGTAATTGCATTCTTTGACTCGATTGTCGTTGTCTCGTTTCCATCGATAATGACTTTCATCTTGTTTCCATTTCGTGTCACTGCACCGTAGTGTTCGCCATCCCCTGAAATCGAGGTGAATAATGGCATATTGCTGATGCGCTGTCTTTTTCCGTCAAAAACCAGAAAATCACCTGTTCCGTCTACAACCCAGTAAAGTAAATGATTACCGTCGATGCTGACCTTAGGTTTTGCTGAATAAGGTGATTTGTCGATTGGCTTAGCGTCTTTCATAATCTTGTTCATTTTTTCGGTTACTCTCGTCGTATATATAAGGCTGCCGTCATTTAGGAATTGAAGTGATTTTGGAGTGTCGTCTTCCCTTATTATAGTCTTATAGGGATATGTCGCAATTGTATTACCATCCTTAACGACAATCTCTTTCTTCCCCAAAAGAGCGATGTATGCAAAATGATTTCCATCGGAACTCAATGAAAGAACATCTATTGCAGGATATGTTTTATCAGATTTTTCATCGTAGACTACTGCTTCTCCTTCGGTTTTCTCTTCAACATATGCAAGATGAGGGGCATAATTCGAAAACACTATTGAACATTCCTTAACATTCGTGCCCGCTGGAATTTTGTATAAAACCTCTTTTGATTCCCGGGAGCAGGAGGAAATGGAAAGGGATATTCCTAAAAGCAGAAGACAAAATAGGCAATTCTTCATAGTCAAACCTCCTGGTATAGTGTTAATTGCACCGAAATCTGTGCTCTTAAGTCATTGGTGTTGAGTTTGCTGCTTTAGACCTTTTTTAATGCTTCTTTTATTAGTTCTTCTACAGTCTCTGTTTGTTTTTCCTTCAGGACTTTTTCTGTCAATTCTCTCGCCTTCATTACCTTGAAGCCGAGAGAGATGAGAGCATTTATGGCATCTGATTTCATAGGTGAGATTTCAGCACTCGGAATTGCAGTTTTTATTTCTTCTTTTAATTCAAATAGCATCCTTTTTGCAGTTTTAGGTCCTATTCCGTGTATGGAAGTAAGCGTAAGCATATCATCTTCAACTATTGCCCTTTCGAAACTACCTACTGTAATTTCGGAGAGTATTCCAAGGGCTGTTTTTGTTCCAATACCTTGAACTTTCACCAATTTCCTAAATAGTCCTTTTTCTTTAATCGTGGCAAATCCATAAAGGTTAAGTTCTTCATTTTTAATGGAGATAAATGTGTGCAGTTTGATCTCTTCGCCTATGGTACCTATTAACTCTGAAGTTGATATGGGGATGTTTACCTTAATGCCAATACCTCCAATTTCCACAACAACTGCAGTTGGTTTTTTTGCTGTTATTTTTCCTTTAATATAGTCAATCATTTATAGCTATATTTCTACGCTTTTTGACTCTTAATGTCAAGTAAAAAGTGATAATGCTTGGGTCAGAACCATAATAAACCTTATTGGAGTTAGCACATTTTCGTTTTTTTACTTGCTTATTGATAAGAAATTTGGTATAATTTTTTATTATGCTTAAAAAAGTGGAACGAAAGGTTTTTGACTTTATCGATAGATACAAATTGATTGAAGAAGGTGACAACGTCCTCGTCGCGGTTTCAGGAGGTCCGGATTCTGTCTTCCTGTTACACCTGTTTTTTCTTCTCCAAAGGAAGTTTGGCGTCGAATTTACGGGTTGCCATATAAATCATCATCTTAGGGGCGTAGATTCGAATGGAGATGAGAAATTCGTGGTAAATATGTGTAAGAAAATGAATGTGCCATTGATCGTAAAAGATGTAGATGTTTCATTGTTTATGAAAAGGAAAAAAGTAAGCCTGGAGGAAGCAGCAAGGGAGTTAAGGCTGAAGGTTCTCGAGGAGGAAGCGAGCAAACTGAAAGCCCAAAAGATTGCTATCGGACACACATCGGACGACAATGTTGAAACGTTTTTTCTTAATCTTCTCAGAGGAAGTGGGAAAACAGGAATACTTGGAATTGGCAAGAAAAGGGGTAGGATAATCAGACCGCTTTTGTGTTTGACCAAGCAGGAAATAGTAATATATCTTAAGGTCAAAAGATTAAACTACAGAATAGATGCATCGAACTGGGACATTCAATATAGAAGGAACTTTGTCAGAAGGGAACTCGTTCCAATGATTGAGAAGCATTTGAATAAGCAGGTTAAGAAAAACATTTTGAATCTAATCGAGATTATTTCCGATGAAGAGGAAATTGTTTTGGACGCAGTAGAAAGCGAAAAATTAATTACGAACTCGGAGAGCCCGGATGGTATTTTGATTGACAGAATTGCATTCAGGAAATGTAAAGCTGCAATACAGAGAAGGATTATAATAAATGTGTTTCAAGATGTATCAGGAGATTATTTGCACCTTAATTTCAGAGCGATTGAATCGTTACGAAAAGCGATTAATGGTGTAGCATCAGGTTTGAAGTTTTGCTTTTTTAAAACCAATTTTTTCTTAAGTGTAAATTCGGTTCTTGTAAGTCAAAAGGAGGTGTTTGAACCTGAAAAACACGTGGATGTTGAACTTAACATACCGTTAAAAACGAGATTTCGCAATCGTTGGATTATTGAGACATCGATTCTTGAAAGCGTTGACGGAGATATTAAGGAGGTAAACTGTGCCTATTTTGACCTCGACGAGGTTCATCCGCCAATCGTTTTAAGAACGAAATGTAACGGTGATAAGTTTGTACCCTTTGGTATGAAGCAAGAAAAGAAAATTAAGGACTACTTCATTGATTCGAAAATTCCATTCTGGCAGAGGATGGAAATTCCCATTGTTGTCGATAGAAGCGGCATTCTCTGGATTACTGGTTTGCGAAGGTCAAATAGGGCAAGAATCAAAGAATCCACAAAGAGAATTCTAAAGATAGTAAAAAGAGAAATTGTATGACGAGAAAAAAAGTGTTGTTAGGAAAAAGAGAAATTAAGAAAGGTATAAAAAGGATTGCAGGTCAACTGAATAATGATTACAATAACAAATCGCCCATACTTGTTGGAATACTTAAAGGAGCATTTGTCTTTCTCGCAGATCTGGTAAGAGAGTTAACTTTTCCAACAAAAATAGATTTTATATCTGTTTCCAGTTATGGTGATTCTACAAGGTCCAGTGGTGTTGTTAAAATAACACGGGATATTTCCATAGATATCGAAGGGGAAGATGTAATACTTATAGAGGATGTTATCGATACGGGATTAACACTTTCCTTTATCTATGATTTTCTGAAGAGAAAGAATCCGAAGTCATTGAGGATATGTGCTTTTCTTGAGAAAAAAGTGGAGAGAGCAAAAAAATTTAAAGTTGATTACAGAGGATTCTTGATTCCAAACAAATATATTGTTGGCTACGGGCTTGATTTTAGCGAAAGATTAAGAAATCTTCCCGAAATCAATACTATGGAGTTTTAAATGGATAAACAGGAAAAACCAAAAAAGCAACAGCCTTCCAATACAATGTGGAAAGGTATAATGATCTGGATAAGCATAATTCTCCTCTTGATGGTTGCTATAGGAATTTTCAATACGAAAAAAAAGGGAGAAATGCAGATTTCATTCTCCAGATTCTTAAAAGAGGTAAACTCTGAAAACGTTGACAAGATCGTGATCGTGAATTTAGATATCAAGGGAAAATTGAGAAACACATCTAGTGTAACTACAAAAGAGGGTGAAGTTTCTTTTGAAAGGTTTAAAACACACATTCCTTTCGAGGATGCAGACCTGGCAAAAAAACTTGCCGAACGAGGAATTGAGATTGAATCTAAGGCTGAAAGCGGATGGTGGAAATACTTCTGGCCCACGCTTCCACTGATTATATTGATTGCCATCTGGATATTCTTTTTCAGGCAGGTGCAGAGTGGACCAACGAAAGCACTTTCTTTTGGAAAAACTCGAGCAAGGATGACACTTCCTAATAAACCAAGCGTAACTTTTAATGATGTTGCCGGAGTGGAGGAGGCAAAGGACGAACTCAGGGAAATAATAGAGTTTTTGAAAAATCCCAAGAAATTCCAGAGGTTAGGTGCCAAGATTCCGAAAGGAGTTTTACTTCTTGGCCCTCCGGGAACAGGTAAAACGCTTCTGGCAAAGGCAGTTGCAGGCGAGGCTGCGGTTCCTTTTTTCTCGCTTTCAGGCTCTGATTTTGTCGAGATGTTCGTCGGTGTTGGCGCATCGAGGGTGAGAGACCTTTTCGAAAAGAGTAAAAAATTTGCTCCAAGTATAATATTCATCGATGAAATCGATGCGGTCGGAAGATACAGAGGAGCTGGTATAGGTGGGGGACATGATGAGAGGGAACAGACTTTAAATGCTTTACTTGCCGAAATGGATGGTTTTGAAACGAATGAGGGGGTTATTCTAATTGCCGCCACGAACAGACCAGATGTGCTGGATCCTGCACTTCTGAGACCTGGCAGATTTGACCGACGGGTTGTTGTTGATTTTCCGGATGTTCGCGGAAGGGAAGGAATATTGGAAGTTCACACAAGGAAAATTCCGCTGGATAAGGCTGTGAAACTTAATGAACTGGCAAGAGGAACACCCGGTTTCTCAGGCGCAGATATAGCCAATATGGTAAATGAGGCAGCCCTTCTTGCTGCGAAACTTAATAGACAAAAAGTTGAAATGGCTGACTTCGAAAAGGCGAAGGATAAAATCCTTATGGGTGTGGAACGAAAGAGTCTGTTGATAAGCGAAGAGGAAAAGAGGATTACAGCATATCATGAATCAGGGCATGTGCTTGTTTCTCTTATGACTCCGGGAACAGACCCGATACACAAGGTTACAATAATTCCACATGGAAGATCACTGGGAACCACTCAGCAATTGCCAATCGATGATAGACATAATTATTCGGAGGTTTATCTAAAAGCAAAACTTGCAACACTACTCGGAGGTAGATGTGCTGAACTCCTTATTTTTGGATACAGGTCAACGGGAGCGCAGAATGATATTATGAACGCGACCGAGATTGCAAGAAATATGGTAACAAAGTGGGGGATGAGCGAAGAAGTGGGACCTTTGACATTGAGTGACAGAGAAGAGCAAATTTTTTTGGGAAGAGAGATAGCACAACATAGAGACTATTCAGACAGCACCGCCCAGGTTATAGACAGGGAAATTCGGAAGATAATTACCGGGGCGGAGGAAAATGCGTATAAAATTCTTAAAAGTAAGAAAAAAACACTTGATAAACTTGCGAATGAACTATTGGTGAAGGAAGTGCTTACAAAGGTGGAGATTGAAAAACTTCTGGATAGGAAGATGAGGAAGAATTCCAATAAGGTGAAGTCGCAGCACAGGGGGAAGACAGCACAACAGGCAGGAAAGAAAAAGAATAGTAAGAAAAGATAGAACAAAAATGAACAAAGATAATGTCAAAAAACTGATAAGGGAATTTATAAGAGAAATTGGTTTAAATCCCGGAAGCAAGAGATTAAAAAAGACCCCGGAGAGGGTTGCAGTGATGATTGAACAGATATTTGCATGTAGCAGGAAAGATCCTAAGAAGGAATTAAATGTATTTAAAACTTCAGTTAAAAATGAGATAATTCTGATTAAGGACATTCCTTTTTTCTCCTTCTGTGAGCATCATCTATTACCGTTTTTTGGAAAGGTTCATATCGCATATACACCCAGGGATGGAGTTATTGCAGGTTTCTCAAATTTTGTTTCGCTTGTGAAAGTTGTTTCAAGGAAGTTACAGCTGCAGGAGAGGTTGACGGATGATATAGTAGATTCGCTGATGGATGTTTTGAAGCCGGAAGGAGCGATGGTTGTTGTCGAGGCAAGACATCTCTGCGTGGAAATGCGAGCAGAGAAACAAGCTGAAACTTTGATTACGACATCTTCCGTGAGAGGAACGATGAAGGACGAAAATACTAAAGCAAGAATCATAGAAATGCTAAGAGTTAATCGATAGTGATATGAGCGACATAAGGACATTAAGGCTGAAATCTGTTGAAGAATTGAAAAGTGAGATGGCAAAAATTGGAGTTGACACCGGATGTATCGATTCACTTGCATTGAAAGGCAAATTCACCGTATTCAAAATATCGAACTTAAGCCCGGCGTGCTGCAATATCATCAAACAAACCGCGCTTTCGAGCGGAACCGATGCAGCTGTTAATCGAGATGTGATAACCGGTAAGAAAAAGAGTTCGTCGCTTCTTCTATTTGGAAGTCTTAAGGAGATTGAAAGGGTTGCAGAAAAACTACAAGGTCAACCTTTCGGGCTTGGAGAAATTTCGGAAAAACTTCTCCTCAATATCAGGCAAAATGGAGAGACAAGGATTTTTAAGTTTGCACATAGGCAGATGGAACTGGGGAAGAGAGTTTACATTATGGGCGTTCTGAATGTTACAATCGATTCTTTCTCAGACGGCGGAAAGTATTTTGAAAAATCAAAGGCAGTGGAAAAAGCATTTGAGATGGTAGAAGATGGCGCGGATATTGTAGATATTGGAGGGGAATCGAGTCGACCAGGTTCGGAATCTATTTCACAGGAACGGGAGATGGAAAGGGTAATTCCCGTTATTGACGAGCTAAAGGGAAAAATAAAGGCTGGCATCTCAGTCGATACGTGTAAAAGTGCTGTGGCATCCGAGGCTATCAAGAGTGGTGCCGAGATAGTAAACGATATAAGTGGTTTAAGATTTGATGAAAGGATGAAGGAAATAATAAAAGAAGCACAGGTGGGTATTGTAATAATGCATATGTTAGGAAATCCGGAGAATATGCAGGATAATCCTTACTATGAAGACACGATTCAGGAGATTTACGATTTTCTAAAAAGGAGAACAGAGTATGCTGTAGGTTTCGGAATAGAAAAGGAAAGGATTATAATCGATCCTGGAATAGGTTTTGGCAAAAGAGTTAGTGATAACTTAGAAATACTTGACAGATGTTCTGAATTTAAGTCATTGGGATTCCCCGTGCTTGTCGGTGCATCGAGGAAGTCGTTTATAGGGAAGACATTGAATCTTCCTGTTCAAGAACGACTCGAGGGAAGTCTTGCTTCCTGTGCGATTGCACTTGAGGGAGGAGTTGATATTCTGAGAGTTCATGATGTTTGTGAAACCAGGAAATTCGTTGATATGTTTGAAAGCATAAAAGGGAGAAAGTTTTAGTGCACTATATCCAGTTTAGACTGGTAGATTTCATAGATATAATTATTGTTGCTTTCATTTTCTATCAGATTCTGAAATTCGTTAAAGGAACGAGAGCAATACAGATGATTATCGGGTTAGTGTTTGTCCTGGTTTTTGCTCTTATTGCAAACATATGGCAACTGCAAGGACTCAGGTGGATTGTCGACGGAGTTAAGACGATATGGATTATTGCATTTGTCATTGTGTTCCAGCCGGAGATTCGTAGGGCGTTGACAAATATTGGCAAGACCCGGCTTATAAGATTTTTTCTAAAAGAAACGAGTGAAAAAACCATCGATGAACTTGTTAAATCTGCCAACACTTTGAGTAAGAGGGGGCTTGGAGGACTTGTAGTGGTGAAGCGAAAGGTTGGTTTGAAAGGATATCTGGAAACAGGTAAGTCTCTTGAAGCAAAAGTTTCTTCAGACCTTATTGTGACTATATTTTCGCCGTATTCTCCACTGCACGATGGTGCAGTCGTTGTAGAAGGAGACATTATTATTGCGGCGGGCTGTATTCTTCCTCTATCACCAAATCCATCCCTTGATGTAGCTGTGGGAACAAGACATAGAGCTGCTCTGGGTATTACAGAGGAGAGCGATGCAGTTGTAATTCTTGTTTCTGAGGAGACGAGAGAAATATCGTTTGCTCACAAAGGTAAATTACTCAGAGGAATGGATTCCGTTAGTTTAAAAAGGAATCTTGAAAAGGCAATGAGATATTAGAGACGGAAGAGAGAAGAGGGAAACGGAGAAACGGCGAGAGGCGAGGAGAAAAATTGTGTATATTCATAGTGTATTTAGTAGTATATTTGTAGTGTATTTATTGTTTACAATGAATAACGGTCAGTAAATACACAGTGAAGCGAATATACGCAGAATGCAAATAACCTAATTGACCAATGACCAATAACAAAGTATGTCTCTGTGGTGAAATTTGTATCGAAATTACGAAATTGGAAATTATGAATATGAGATTGCTTCACAAGAAATACGAGAGAAATATTCGCAATGACGAACTGAAAGACAGAGAAGTGATAAGAGAAGAGAGAGAGGGTAGGCGCAGGCTTTAGCCTGCGAAAGAAAATATGAGATTGTTTGCATAGTTAGAGCAAAGAAGAGGAGCTCGCAATGACAGTATTCGGTAAAACCACTAATGCCAATTGACCAATAACCAATAACAAAGTATGTCTCTGTGGTGAAATTGTTATCGAAATTAGGAAATTGGAAAAATGGAAATTAAAAACAAAACAGTAACTAATAACTAATGACCAATAACTAATGACCAATAACTAATGATCAATAACCAGGTTGTAACAGAAAAGGAGATGTGATGGAAAAGAGGAAAAAAATTAAGCTTTTCGTAGGGTTGGGCGTATTCGTTATTGTTCTGCTTGTCTATCTCTTAACACTCGCACCGACTTCTTCGTTCTGGGATTGTGGTGAATTTATTGCCTGTTCATATATACTCGGTGTACCTCATCCGCCCGGTACACCTTTGCAAATTCTGATAGGCAGAATTTTTACTTTAATTCCCATTGGCAAAGAAATTGCATTCAGAATGAATTTATATTCGGCATTAAGTGGAGCATTGGCTGCGTTCTTTATTTATTTGGTTTTCGTCAAAGTTGTCGGACGATTCAGAAAATTGGAGACAATATGGGAAAGAGTGTTAGTTCATACTTTTGGAGCAGCGACTGCGCTGCTTGCATCTTTTACATTTTCGAACTGGGATAATTCCGTTGAGGCAGAAGTTTATTCAACATCTTCCTTAATTATGTTCTTCTGTATTTGGTTTGCATTAGTTTGGCAGGAAAACATCGGAAAGAGGGGAAACAAAAATCTCCTCGTTGTCCTCATTTATATAATTTTTCTCAGTATGGGGATTCATCTTTTGCCTTTACTAATCTTACCCGGATTGTTTGTGTTTATTCTAATTGTAAACCCCAAGGACTTGCTTGATTCGAAATTCTTTCTTATAATTCTTGGACTCATTGGCATTTCGGTTACGACCTACTTTTATCTTATGTTAAGAGCGCGGTTAAATCCGGGTATAAATGAAGTAGACCCGACTACATTTAGAAAACTCTGGGACGTTTTTACAAGAAAACAGTATGGACCAATGAAGTTTTTTCCTCGAAAAACGGCAATGGAAACTGGCTATAACGTGTTTTTTGCAGTATGGCAGCAGATACTGGTGTATGTGAAGTACTTTTCCTGGCAGTTCGTAGCATTTCCAAGAGAGGTAATGAGCATTTCCACTGCAGGTCGTTTTGGCTCTTTTTTTGTAACCTGGTTGTATGCGATCTTAGGTTTCTGGGGTTTATGGTCACATTTTAGGAGGGACAAGAAAACATTTGCATTGATTGCACTAATATTCTTATTTACGAGTGTTGGACTGGTTTTATACCTCAATCTCAGGTTTTCGCCATCCGACCTGGATCCCAGGCACATTCCGAAAGAAGTCAGAGAAAGGGACTATTTTTACAGTACTTCGTATCTTTTCTTCGTTTTCTTCATTGGGATTGGATTATGGGAGGTCGCTACGAACTTGATAGAAGCGAGCAGAAAGAAATGGAAATCGATTGTTGCAATTGCCTGTGTCGTTCTTATCTTCGCATTTCCGGTGGTTCCTTTATTCAGCAATTTCAATTCTCATGTGAATAGACATAATAACTGGATACCAAATGATTATGGAATGAATCTTCTTATGACATGTGATGAGGGAAGCATAATTTTTACCAATGGTGACAATGATACCTTTCCTTTATGGTTTGTCCAGGAAGTCAAGAGTTACAGAAATTTCGACCCGGAGAAGAGGAAAGGCGTTGTCGTTGCCAACTTGAGCCTATTAAACACCGATTGGTATATAAGGGAACTCAAGGAGTGGGGAGTTCCTATAGGTTTTACGGATAGAGAAATACAGATGTTAAGACCTGTGAAACTTCCAAATGGTGAGATACTGTACATAAAGGATCTTGCGATAAGAAGTATTATTGCGACAAATCAAGGCAAAAAACTATCTCCCAAGGATCTGTTTTCCCCGAGGGAAGAATTCGTGAAGAAATATGTTAATGAAAACTACAAGGGGAGATTCAATATTTATTTTGCCGTTACAGTATCAAGGGAAAATATGAAGGGATATGAAAGGCATCTCAAGCTTGAAGCTCTTGCATACAAGATTGTGGCAGAAGAAGGAAGAGGTATGATAGATGCGGAAAAGACGGAAGATTTACTTATGAATAAATTCAGTTATAGGAGTATTTTCGATGATAGAGTTTACAAGGACGGTAATACGATAAAACTGTTCAGTAACTATGCTGCGGGATTTTTCGCACTCGGTACATACTATAAGAACGCGGATAACTATGATAAAGCGATTGAAGTGCTTGAATTTGGAAAGAAATTTGCCATGAGGGACGTTATGCCTTTCGCATATACTCTTGCCGAAATATACAAAAATAGGAAGCAGTATGAGAAGGCTAAGCAAAACCTGATGGAGGTTACGAGGAAAATTGATTCCGGGCTCATTTTTTATATGCTTGGACAGATCGACGAAGCCCAGGGAAATGACGAGGAAGCACTGCTCAACTATATCAAGGCAAAGGAAAGTGGAAACGACAAAGTTGCAGGTTATGCAGGGCTTGTATCATACTATTTCAGGAAAGGAGATAGTATGAATGCTTCCAGATACTTAAGAGAGGCAATGGAGCAGAGAGACATATATAAATATCTTTGGACTTTCTATATGCAAAACGGTGATACTGCGGTAGCGAAATTTCTGATTAAAGATTATCTAAAGGTTCGTCCAGACGATGAAAGTGCAAAGAAACTCCTTAACCAAATGGGATAATTATTCAAGTTAAGTAAAACCGATCCATTGGAAGCACAACTCTTCAGTTTCCCATATATTTGGGAACTTTCTCACAAGAAATTCGTCTAAAGAACAGATGAACAGAACTAAAGAAATACCCGACCAGGTATTGTTGTTCGAGATTGCAGAGAATAATGATGAAGATGCATTTAGATTACTATTCGATAGATACTCAGGAAGGCTTTTCAATGTTCTCTATAGAATGACACAGCATTATGAGGATTCCAATGACCTTCTGCAGGATGTTTTTATCAAGGTTTACAAAAACAAAAATAAGTGTTTTAAGATGAAGAATTTTAGGGGTTGGGTTTATACCGTAACACTGAATGTGGCAAGGGATTATCTTAGAATGCACAAGAGAAAGCAGGAAGTAGTGTTTGATGAAACAAATGGAAAAAGTCAGCAGGATGACCCCTTTAGGAGTTATGAAAACGATGAAATCAAGAGAATGATTCTTGATGCACTCAACAAGCTAAGCGACAAGTACAGAAGGGTTTTTGTGCTTCGTGACATAGAGGGTTTAAGTTACCAGGAGATATCGGAAAACCTGAGAATTAGGGAAGGCACCGTAAAATCGAGACTAAACAGGGCAAGGCTACAGATTGCCGATAGCTTGAGAAGAAAAATTTAAAAGAGGTGAGTGTTATGAATTGTAGGCAAGTTAAATTACTGTATACAGCTTTTCGTGACAAAGACCTTGATAAAGATTCGGAAAGGGAAGTATTAGAACATATTAAAGGGTGCGATAGTTGTAGAATACTTTATTCGACACTTGATGTTGTAACATCTTTTGCCGGACAGTATGAGGAAATTAAACCTGCATCAAGAGTTATCGATGGAATTTTGAAAAGGATTGAAACACAAAGAGGAAAAGCAAGGTTTTTGAAACCCAGCTTTGTTATTATTTACGGTACGCTTTTGTTTTTCATTGTAATTATTTCATTGGGAATTTTTCACAGAGTTAGTGTAAAAAGACAGTTGATAGCACGGAAAAAACAGGAAGAGATGATAAAAAACAGAAATAGGTATATTATGGATTATGGGCATTTTGATAAGGGTAGAGTAGTTTACACAGTACAGGATAATGGGTATTCTGTTAAGGTTATCGAAACGAGTTACTGATGGATATGTATAATGAATAATATACCAGGAGGAACTGATGAGATTCTTTGTTAGGGCAGTGGTTTTACCGGTAATTTTATCGGGGAGTTTCTTATGGGGAGATCAGCTAAATAAGTTGGGACAGGAGATAAACGCTCTGTACGAGGACATATCTCCTTCTATAGTTTCTATTCATTACGGAGAAAAAGGGAAAAAGGACCTCGTGGGAACAGGAGTCGTGATAGATAAAATGGGCAATATGGTTACGGTTATGAGATTTTTAAGTGGCAGAGATATCTGGGTGGAGACCGCGGCAGGAGAAGAACTTCGGGCTGAACTTCGTGGCGTTGATTCTGAGACAGGGGTTGCGGTATTGAAAGTGAAAAGACCCTTGAAAGCGGTTGAGTTATGCGATTTGAATACGCTTTCGAAAGGTGATATTCTTTTTGTTGTAGGAAACTCTTTTGGTCTTATGAATGGAATATCGATTAGTCTGTACTCAGGCAGAAGAGAGAATGGAGAATATTTGCAGCTTGGCAATTCTGTTCTTCCTGGAAATAGTGGTGCAGGCGTGTTTAATGTGAATGGAGAACTTGTAGGAATCGTGAGTTTTGCACTTAAATCAGGTTTTGATATGGGAATTTCTGAGAGCAAAAGCGTTATGAAAAAGGAGATTCGTTTAAAAATGTCCCCTGAATTGGGATTTTCAGTAGGCATGATGGGGCCAGGAGTAGTTATACCTGCTGACAGAATGATGGACCTCGCCAGGGAAATAATAGAGAAGGGAAAGGTTGAAAGAGGGTGGCTTGGTGTATTCATCAAAGAAAATGCAAAGGGTGTTGCGGTAACAGGTGTTGTTGAGGACAGCCCGGCAAAAAAATCCAGAATAAAAGAGGGAGATGTTATTACTAAGTATGGTGAAAAACAGGTTAAAGACTTAGGCAGTTTCATTGATATGGTAAAAAATACAAAACCCGGGGAAAAGGTTCAAGTTTACGTGTTGAGGAAGAAAAAGACACTAAAATTCGAAGTGAAAATAGGAGAAAGACCGTCGGAGGAAAAGAAGTTTTTCAGGCTGAAGAAATTGATACCTCCCGTAAATATCTTTTCTGAAAACAGTGAAATGGAAAAAATTAAATTGGAAATAAGAGAACTCAAAAAACAACTGGAAGATACAAAGAAGAAGCTAAAAAAGGAAGAATTGTAGGGGATTTCCAGCACTCGGAATGACAAACTAAACTGTGTCAACTAAGCAAACTATGTAAAGAGTTGATGGAAATAAAAAAAGTGAGCTGCCAGCTTGACAGCTCACTTTTTTTATTCGTGCTATTTCTTAGAAGCCAAATCCAATGGAAACTCTGTGTATCAGCGATAGTCTTCCAAGGTCTTCACCTGCGTAATCGATATTTACATGCTGGTTGCCAAACGGGAGCAGTGCACCAAAACCGAATGCAAGCCCTTCATGTCCGTTCAACTTGTCTTCGAATAAGTCAGGTTCATATTTGTAGCCACCTCTGACAGCGAACATATTGTTCCACACGTATTCCATTCCAAGACGGACAATTTCCTTGCTGTCATTTGGATGTGATGCATCAAGCGCTATTGTCAGGATACCGGTTTCGCTCTTCAATGCATCATACGCCAAACCTATGCTGAAGTTCATCGGCAGTGGATATGGGGATGCTGAAATTTCCATTGGTTGATTTTTGCCGCTCCAATCACCTTCTTTAAGCTCGGTACCCAACTGTCCTCCTTTGAAAACCATCTCCGGTCCGAAGTTTGTCATCACGAATGCGATTTTCAGGTTTTTAACAAAGGAAGGACTGTACAGAGTACCAAAATCGAACGCTAAGCCATTAGCTGCCATATCCCAGATGTTTTCCTGAATCCACTTTAGATTCAAGCCGAAAGCAAACTTGTCGGTAAGCTTTTTCGAGTAATTGAATGTCGCAGCAATGCTACTGGCTCCAAAAGTTTCACCTGTTCCTTCGGGTTCATACACGGTAGTTACATCCATTTCACCCAATGAAAGAACGGTCAATCCAAAGCCAATATTACCGAGAAGTCCCATTGGTTTGACATAAGAAACGAAGTTGTTCCTTATGTCGAGAACCCACTCGACATCACTGACAAAAAATGCGTTCGTGTTTACCTGTGCTGCACAGGCAGGATTCCAATAAAGTGCTGATGGACCATCCGCGACGGCACTGAATGCACCAGCCATTGAAGCTCCCCTGGCTCCCACACCTATCTTTAAGAATTGTGCACCTGCTGTTCCAAGTTTGGAAAACGCTGCATAAGATAAGGATGTTATGAGGAGAACCAGAGTTACTACCAATGCAATTCTCTTTATCATTTTATACCTCCATTCTGTAAGTTTCATTATCTTATCAGAGCAAATTTTCCTGTTTTGGTTTCTTCGCTGTTTGGCATTGAGATATGATAGATGAATATGCCGCTTGCTGGTCTCTGATTATTATCTGTAAGCATATCCCATTTTTCGCTTCCGCCCTGAATTGCACTGGAAGCAGTTGCTTCGACTTTGTGCTCTATCGTCTTGATAAGATTTCCCGCAAGGGTGTAAACTCTGATTGTGCATTCGCTTGGTAGATTTGTGAATCTCAAAACTGCATATTCACTGCTTACTTCCCAGGGATTTCTTACAACATAAGGGTTAGGGACAACCTTTATGTTGTCAAGATTTGCATCTCCAATTGAGAATGCCGTGGTACCAATGGTGAAAATATTACCTTCGGAAGGAACAACCTCGCCTGAGTTATATAATGTCCAGATGTCATTGTCGCCGGGATGCTTGGACCAGTTCATTGGATATGCTTCATTCCCAATTCTGTTGAAATAGTATTTTACACCACACACATAGAAGTATGTTCTTGACGAAAGATTGTTAACACTTATGTATTGAGAATTCACCTCAGGATTGGCTAAACTTCTTGGACCGAAACTCCAATTATCTCCCCAGGTAGCTCCGAATGGTACCATCACAGTGTTCGTAACATCCCATACAGTTGCCGTTACACTGTCGCTATTGATCTGTTTCCATCTGATTTCATAGGTTATTCCGCCTCTGAAAGCCCATAGATTCTCTATACCTGAAATTGTAAGGTTATCAGTATAAGAAGAGTCAGCTATGATCGAATCGGCGGTCATCACCATTGTTAGTGCTGCAGTAGAGTCTTCGGTAACGGTTGTAACCGTGTCACTAACAACTACAACAGTGTTGGTGATTGTCCATGTTGAATCTGCGAAGTGAATACTTATATCACCCGAATATTCGACACCATCGAATAGAGGAGAAATGAAACTACCTGCGACGCTTAGAGCATATACGGAATCGTATTTTGTGGTCGTTGTAACCGTATCTCCACTCGTTTCGACCGTAACGGACTCTGTTGCTGCTGTGAAAGCAGGACTTAGTTCGACAAAGGCATCGATATCTGAGAGTAACAAAGAATCCGTTTGATAGTATATGTTATAGTTGTAAACGGGCAGGTAATCGGTTCCTTCTTTGACGGTCTGGAATTTTACATTATATGTATCACCGGTCACGAGCATTCCGCCTTTTGGTGTGGCGGTTGACGTGACTGCATTTGTGACACCTGCGGTCTGCGTTACGTTTGAATTGGCATTACCTATTTCGTTTCCGAAATCGCTTCTTGGAACGACGACGACTTCGTTTTTACCACTTTCGAGTGATGTGAAGGTCGTGTCTCCAAGTTCACCTGATGTGTTGTAATCGTATGCGGAAACACCGTAGTAATAGTCAAAACCGTTGTAAATTCCCACGGAATCAACGTAGGTATATTGCATACCTTCGTCTATTCCGTTTTCAGTTCCATCGGGAAGCAGTTTGATACCATCTTTCTTGTCGAACTCCGCAATTTCGGTCCAATCACCTATTTTCCCTAACTTTCTCCACACTCTGTAACCCTGAACATCATACTCCCTGTAGATTGTGTCTCCTGCTGCCTGCATTGCAGGATAGTATTTATCAGGTGTCTTTTCGGCGGTGTTATCCCAGCAAACCGTTACCTGTTCGTTTCCAGGAATGATTGCCGTGATCGAAGGTGGAGGAGAAGGAGGTCCGGGTGATGCCCAGTCAAGGTCGTAGAGTTGTTTTGCAGCGTCGCCTTCCTGTTTCAGATAAAGAAGTCCCCCTGTGTTTCCGTTTGAGAACATCATTGCCATAATAATTGTATCTGCTTCACCTGGTGCAAGTGTAAATGGACCGGCAGACATTGCCATTCTCTTATCGCTCGGGTCAACATCAACGCTGTCTCCAAATGGATTGTAAGATGGTGGTGTGACAGTAAAATCATAACCAGCCATAACAAGAAATCTTTCCCTGTCTATGGTTGCATCTATATCTCTTGTGAATTTCTTGAAAGCGGTTAAAGGAATTCTTTCACCGGGATAAATTAAAGTATCGGGATTTGCAGGATCCTGACCGACCTTGATCGTATCATCCGCTATAGGTCCTTGAAGAAATCTGAAACCTATGTAGTATGGTGGTAAAGCATCCCAACCTGCTTCCTGGGTTGTCGTAAAAGTATAACCAAGACTTCTTTTTCTGTCCAGTCCGACAAGGTCATCATCTGCATTTCCAATATCAAGGTCACTTCCAAGTCCAACGTACATTTGCTTTACAGTATCCGTGCCTGTATTTTCAATAAAGTATTCGATAAACAGCATATTTTCAAGCAGCTTCTGAGTCCATGCAAATGTATGTCTTGTGACAGTAATGGGAAGTGTTACATCGTCCGGCATACACTGTTTGCTTGCTTCATGACCATTGAATAAACACCAGGTGTCTTCGTCACCCAGAAGAATTTTTTCGGTACCTGTAGAATCAAGATATGGCCATTCGTTCCAATCAGTAGGGTTTGTACTTACATAGAGTCTGTCTTCAGGATGACTTTGGGGGTCATTGAGATGGTCTTGATTATGTGCCTCGGGTCCAGGCATAAACTCATCTCCTGCGCCAACAGTGTTATACCCGTTAATACAAACACTATCCCCTGCACTTGTCAATCCTGCGATCCAGATACCGGCACCGTATATGTATGCATTGGCACTACCCTTTGGCCACCAGCATCCCGAAGTCCCTGCGAGATTCTGTCCATACTGACCATAGTTTGTAATGAATGTTTCCACCTGGTTAATCTCGATTTTCTCGTTTTCATACGCTCTTGTCCCTGAAGATGTCTTTTTGTAAGAAAAAGCACCCGTAGTCAGTAGAAGAAGAAGGGAGCAAGAGAGCATCATCACCAAGAGAAACTTTCCTGCTTTTGGGCTTATCATCATAGCCTCCGTTTTTGGTTTTGTGTTTTAGGTTAAAAGCTTACGCTGATTCCGATATGGATTTTTCTCGGGTCTCCATAGAGATACGGGTCGTTTAGCAGATCCTGATAAGCGACTTTGTAAGAATCGTACCATTCCTGTTGTGAGATTTCTCCATTGCCATCGAAATCCCTTCTATCATCGTACTTACTGTGGTTTGATGGTATCGTATTGGTAACATCTGATGGCCAGGTCGAGGAGATGTATCCGTCGAAAGTTGATAGTTTATCATTATCGTCTGTTTTCCCGGTTTCGGGATAAACATTGACAACATTTTCCGTATTAAGCAGATTTGTTATCTCGGCAAACAGAGAATAATAGAAGTTCAAAACTTTCAGTTCCTTTGAGACCTTCAGGTCTGTTATCCAGTTCCAGGGCATACGTTCTCCATTGACTTCTCCGATTATCAACTGGGATGTGTTCCTCTTTGTATAGGGAAGTCCACTGGAAAGACTTGACAACAAATTAATGTTTATGTTCTCCAATGGATAGATGGTGCCCATCGTAGGACCACTCTCAGCTGGAATCCTGAAATTCGCTTGTGCCGATACAATATGCCTCTGGTCAAATTCAAGAGCATAATCAGTCTTTGGAATCGGAACAGCTTCTCCCGTGACAGGGTCAACAGGTACATTTGCAATGTAGTCATAGTATGCCTGTGTTCCGTAAGAGCTGGTTCCTTTTGCCTGAGATAATGTATAAACAAGTTTACCTGAAAGGAATCTTGTCGCTCTTTTTGTAAGGGTGAACTCTGCACCTTTGACATTGCCGTAATCTTCTGTAACGAACTGGGTGTATGTGTTAGGCAATGCGGGAACGAATCTAACTCCGATCAAGTCATAAAGATCTTTATAGTAAACCGTTACGAACAGCGCAGCATCAGTTCCCAGTTGTTGTGCAAGACCAATTTCATATGAAGTTGTTTGTTGCGCACTTATGTCAGGGTTTCCTAGTCTTGTCCATCCACCTCTTGCTTTAGCAAGGTCAGTGTTGATGTTATCATAAAGGCGGATTAACCTGGGAATCTGGAAGAACTGTCCATAAGATACATGCAATACGGTATTTTCAGTTACCGGGAATGAAACACCGAGCCTTGGGCTGAACTTGTATTTAGGATTGGCATCTTCCTTACCAACACTAATTCTGGTCGGGTCGATGTATTTCTGAGCGTTTGCATCCAGGTAGTCGCCTCTGATACCAATATTAAGGATGAATCCTGGATATTCCATTTTGTCCTGGATATACAGGGCTCCCTGAAGTGGTTCATATGTATAGTCGTCAAAATACAAACATTCAGTAAGGTCGTGACTGCTTTGTGCACTAGGGCTTGTAGCAATATATCCACCGTAATGACGCTCTGCTGTGTGCTTGATACCCTCCAACCCAACCTTCAGCTGGTGATGGTCTGTAATCTGACTTGTTATATCGAGTTTACCATCTATATAGGAGGATAGTCTTTCGGTCCAGTTTCCACTTCCACTGTATCCAAAGGCAAAATTATTACCTGACTGACCATTTACACCCCAAGGGTAATAGTAGTTTCCATCTGCATCTTTTGCATAGTAATCGAGACTGTCGATGTCTGCTCCGCGCTGCCCTGAACTCGTCACTTCGTCGATATCATAATACCACCAGTCTAAGAAATCGTAATCTTCCCATAGTTTCCTATCTGCTTCAACGACAATGTCCCTTGTTCCCTCCCATGTATGGGTGGTGAAGTAGGCGAGGTTTAAGGTATAAAAGGTTGATTGCGAAAGCACGTGGTTGAGTGTGAAGTGCCCTTGCTGAGCTTTTTTCAGGACTGCTGATCTCTGAAATGGTGGTTTGTACTTATCGTCCTGTTCGCTCCACTGTGATTCGCCAGGTAGTCCAAATGTGCCACAGTATTCGCCGTACTGGGTTCGCGTTGTGAATCCACTTCCAGTGACACGAATTTTAGGACTTATCTGGTATGATACTTTGGCATTCAGGGAATAGTAATCTCTGTCTGTATTGGACATCGGGAAGAATGTGTTTCCCTGGTCTCTTGTAATCTGAGAAGCGAATGCATTTTGATGGTCTCTTGCCGTAACTTCTGATGAGATGAAGTAAGACAAACCTTTTATTCCTGGAATGGATCCACCAAAGTTCAATTCACCCCTGTGAAAACCTTCGTAAAGACTTCCGCCACTTGGTCCAACCTCGTTTCCGTTGATAACATATTTTTCGCTATCATTCTTAAAAGGAAAATCTGTTGTATATCTTAAGAAACCTTCTGTTTTCTTTCCTTCTTTTGTTACGAGATTTACTATTCCACTCATTGCCTGTCCATATTCGGCATTGAAGCCACCTGTCTGGACAACCACTTCTTTTATGGCGTTCATATTGACCTGAGCGCCAGCCTGTCCAGTAATAGCATCATTGATGGACATACCATCAACCATATAGACAATTTCGTCTGCTCTTCCACCTCGTATGTGTAAACCTTCAGTTGCACCACTGGCACCACCGGCGGAATTTAGAACACCAGCTTGTTCGCTGATAACATCGTTGTAATTGTGTGTAATTCTATTTTCCATCTCCTCCGTGGTAACGAAATGTGTGGTTGATGTTACATCTTTTTTAACCATAGTTTTCTTAGCGACAACGATTACTCCTTCAACCTTGATAACTGTTTGTGAAAGTTCGAAATCGATCGTTGTGGTAAAATCCTGGACCACTCTCACGTCGGTTTTTGTTACAGGTTTATAACCAATCATTGTTGCCGTAAGAGAATATGTTCCTACTGGAACATTAATAACGAAGTATTTACCGCTCGTATTTGCTGCTCCTCCCATCGAGGTGCCTATGATGACGACATTTACACCGGGAAGGACTTCGCCTGTATTTGCATCGATTATCCGTCCCATAATCTTTCCTGTAACTCCAGCAAAGACGCTTGAGATGGAGAAGAGCAAAAGGAGAGTAATCAAGAACGGTATCTTTATGAATCTTTTTGCTTCGTTCTTCATGGAATACTCCTTTCGTTGAATTGCATTAAGCATTATCTCAGAACCAGAAGTTTCTTTGTTGCTCTAAAATTGCCTGCACTGAGTTTGTAGAAGTAAACACCCTGCGCTACTCTCTTATTATTGTTGTCGCTGCTGTTCCAGAGCACACTTTTGTATCCTGGTTCTTCTACACCACTAACAAGTGTTTTTACAAGTCGTCCTGCTGAGTTATAGATTCTCAGGGACACGTTCGATTTTTTGGGAATTGAATAAAGAATATTCGTTCTGTTCTTGAATGGGTTAGGTCTATTCTGAGAAAGGGCAAAAACCTTTGGCATATTTGGTGTTTCCTTATCTTCGGATGTAATCTTGATTGCCGCACCAAACCATGTCAAAACATTACCCATAACTGTTATTTGGTCCGATTTCGGTAGCGATACATACATAAATGGTAAGAAAACGACCTTGTTGCTTGTATCTTCCCATCTGACTCCTCGAACCGTGGTTGCTCCAGCGTCTGTGAAAATAGCAATTGCACTGGGTTCAATACCAATTTCATCATTCCAGTTTGTTAGAGGAAATGTTTCTTCTGCCACAATACCGTCTGAAATCGGATCGCCTGTGATTCCATAGACTGAATCATAACAGACATCGTTGTAAATGTAATTTACCTTAAGTACATCGTAAGGAAAATCACCGGAAGCATAGGCGACGTTTGCCCAACCGTCCCATAATCCGAGGATTTCATCCGAATTAAAGAAGATATTTCCACCCTTTGACATATAATCGTAGAGCACATTTCCAGCACTTGTTTTTGTAAGAATTGTTCCATAACCATAATCGCCATTCCAGATTATTGCGTTGTAGTTAGGAAATACGGTTGAATCCGGTGTTCCGTATACTATGGGGTCATAGACATCGTATCCACCTGTAATACCAAGTGAATCGAGGACATCCTGGTAATCGAGTAACGCATCTCCTGATTCGTTTACATAGAGGACGTTTGCTGTTGGAACCAGAAACCAGAATTCATAGGTAGGCGATGATGAAACTTGGTTGTCCGAGTCCAATGCCTCAACATGATAAACAATGTCGGTTTGGCTAGGATAAACGGGAATGTTTGCCGAATAGTCAACGCCACTTTTTGTGGATGTCATCGGAATCGTATCAGGAACTCCATTTGCAACAACAATAAGATCAACCGAAAGTAGTGAATCTGCAAAGTTTGTAACTGTTACGGTCACAGGATAAGGTCCTGATGTTGTGGTTGTGCAGTACTGCTTGAGTCCCAATATGGCTGCGGACGGTGTATTATCAAACCAGTCGAGAATTCTACCTATTAGTTCCTGCTGTTGCTGTATCTCAGGAGTGTATGGAACTGCATAATCTTCTATGTAAGCAAATGGGAAATACAGCCAAACTACCTTATATAAACCTGGCTGTTCGTATCTGAAAGCACTGCAGTATCCCCATTCATCGTATAGAATCCCGCGCCATTGTGTTGTATCTGCTGGTTCATCGAATTTTCCAGCGTAATTGTATCCGGGACCGACAAAGTAATAGGGAAAGCTTGTTATGGGCCAGTCTTCATTGAAGACTGCAGTAATCTGGTCATTCGTTCTCCCATAATAAACAGATATGGAGTCAGATGCATAGTCATCCGTTCCTCCGAGGATGCCGAAGTAATCATAAAGAAATTCACCGGACTCCGTTGTGTAGTCTCCCCAATCGTATCCGAATTCTCCTGCAGGTATATCCATACCTGAAACAAGCAGATTACCACCACCATCGAGAAAATCCTCTATCATTGACTGAGCATCGTAAAATGATGCCCCTGAATATTCCCAGGAATTCCAGATAATTACATTGTATCCTGCGTTGAGAACGGAATTATCCGGGGCTCCGTCTGATGGAATATCCCACCAATCTGCAGTTGGAATAACATCCGTAATAACGTCATATGAGTAACCTCCACCGTAGTAATCGTCATTAACGAAGAGGATATCCCCTGTCTTTTCTTTTACAGTATAGGATACGGGAATCATTGCAGGAAGGTTTTCCAAGCCCTGCATATCGAAGCAATTAATATAGTAATCCATTGTTTGCCCAGCATTTATTCCGGGTAGTATCGCCTTCCATACACCACTTGCGGGGTCACCGGAGATAAGGGTCATAGAAAGGGTGTCATATGCTCCTCCATCGATACTATAAAATAGGTTTCCTGCTACAACTCCTGTGGAGTCCAGCGGAATACCTAAATCGGAAAAAGTTGCTGTTACTTCTCTTCCCGTAGTTAAATAAGTATTTGCTAATTTCTCGTATGCATCTATTGACGGGGGTGGGTTTTCATACATCCTTACCAGTGCCCTGACATAAACATGGTGCCAGGATGAATACCATCCGAACGGACCTGTTCCACCGGAAGTACGCTGCATTATCGTATGATAAGGTGGCGAAACACTTGCGTCTATGATTGGACTGGAAACTCCGTCATCCATTATGTATGCAGCATAGAAAACATTTTTTGCAACATCCGGCATCGATGTAATATCCAGAGTATCCCAGCCATCCGGTGCGGTTGCCGAAACCTCAGGGTGCAGATATGTTTCTATAGGACTGGGACCTGCATTTGCCCCGCCATGATATTCCTCGTAGTCGGTTTCAAAATTAATGGTGTCCGCCGGGTCCGAAACATAGTATGTGACTGCACCGCCAGTGGCAAAGTAGTAGTATACCTGTAGTAGTGTACATGCAGATGGTGATTTAAACCAAACACCGACATGGAAACCGGAGGCAAGTCCACCGAGGGATGATGCTTCACTTCCGTTATCGTATGCGAGTACCATATCGACCGGAAACGGAGAGGGACCAGGTCCGCCCCCACTTTTTTGCATTCTTTTCGGGATAGGTCTCACTTCGGGGAGTGCTGGTTTGTTATTCACCAAAGGGACGATCTTGCTTGGTTTTCCATATTCTGCAGGTGTGAGAAGAACATCAACTGGTTTTGCTGTAACTGACGTGATTGTAACAAGAGCGAAAAAGACAACCAATAGTATTGGGATCTTTTCTTTCATTGTTCACTCCTTGCTTTTAATTGTTCTAATAAATCTCCTTTTTCCCTCAAGGAGAAAACCTTTATGAAACCATCACCTCCTTCCAGCTTTTTGAATTTTAACTCCTACAATGTTCGTTCCATATAATGCATTAGATCAATTTATGAAAAGTCTAATACAAAAACAAATCTTTGTCAAGTATTTTTTGAACTTTTTTTACCTGTTTTTTAAGGCTCTATTTTATGCTACTTTTCTGCTGTTCGATTTTCTTTCTCAAAATATCAATGTTATGTGTTATTGCTCGATTGTAAGGGTCATATTTCTGCGCCTTCTCAAAGGCTTCAATTGAAAGTTCGTATCTTTTCTTAAGGAAATAATATTCCCCAAATCTTGAATAGAGAATCGAATATCTTTGTTTTCCCTTTGAGTGCCCAGGTAATGGCAAAAAAAAGCTGTTTTTGCTCAAGGGTTCACTCTCAGATATAATCTTGAACAGTGGTCCTGAAGGAAGGAGTTTTTCTACCTTTATAGAAATTCCTGCTCCTGGGGTATAGAAGAAATGCTTATTAGAATTATTCATCAAGGTAAAGGGATTCAGCTTACCTTTCCATTTGTAACCATGGTTTTTAAGCACTTTTTCATACCATCTCTGGGAAAAAAGCGGCAGGTAAAGGAAATCAATGGTTTTTTTGTGCTCAATCCACTTTATGTATGTTAGAATGAAGTAGTCGTTGGTATTTTCCGTTAAGAGAGCTGAATTCGCGGGAAGCCAATTAAGTAAAGCATTGCCGTAATTTTGTGCATCGAAATCCGCTTTTCTTGAGTTCTGTCGATAATTCAGAAGTAACGGAGCAAAAGAAAGTAGTATGATGGACAAAGAAAGGAAATCTCTAAGCTTTCTATTTTTTGCCATGTTTTGTATTGTCATTATTCCAATGCCAGCAACAAGGAACAAAATTGTAAATGATGGAAGGAAATATGCATAGAAATCAGGGCCTTTTCCTGTAAGAAATGACAGAGTTATATTAAAGAATATTATCAGGAGAAGAAGAAAAAAAATGTTTTTTGCTTTGCTACGGAGTTTTAGAAAGCCAATAAAAATGGGAAGGATTCCCCAGAAAGCAATTTCTTTGAACAGGTTAAATGTGAAAGGTTTGAAGGATGTCTCCATATATTCAAATGAGAAAAACCCTTTTGAGAATTCCCTTGCCGTTAGAAGCTCTATGAAATTTTGGATGTTGTAAGCATTTCCCCAGTTAAACAAAGGATTATACCTTGCTCTTAAGGGAATATAAATGTAAAAAGAAATGCCGAGAAAAAACAGGAATATACAGGGCAAAATATATCTTTTTTCGAACTTTTTTCTTTCGAGAACAATGTAGATGATGAAAGCGGGAAAAAGAAATGCAATTGTAATATTGTTGCAAAGACTCAATCCAAATATGTATGAAAAGAGAAGAAGAAACTTACTTCCATATTTGTGAAAAAGGAAAAGCGAAATTAAGATCGAAATCGAAAGTAAGGTATGAAGAGTATAGACTTCTGCAATCTCAGTATAGTACCAAAAGGTTTTCGAGAATGCAAACAGCAGCATGGTCGAGAAAAGTGTTAGATAAATAAGGTTGGTTTTTGCCATTTTTAACAAGGAGAAAAGCAGGTAGACAAGTAAAAGTGAGAAAAGAAAAAGAGAAATAAAGGAGCAGAACACGGAGAAGGTATTAACGCGTATCGCAGAATTTATTAGGTTTGACTTTAGAGTGAAGAGATGGGACAGAACGATATATAGTGGATGTCCAGGGGGATGAGCAATTCCAAGGTTCGCTGCTGTTATAATGAACTCACCGGAATCTTCCCAATAGATCGTTGGGGACATTAGGAATAGATAAACGATAGAAATTAGGATGGACATTATTAACGAGAAAACAAGAGGTTTCTTCATTGCACGTATTATAAAGTAAATTAGAGCGATTATCAAGTGAAAAGTATACAAAAAGGTAACGCCGTAAACGAGGAAAAAAGACCGAAGACCAGAGACCATAAAACCTGAGACCTGAAAGTCGAAATTACGAAATTGGAAATTACGAAAATAGCACAGCAAAGTCAAGACATAAGAGCACAGACCACAAAAACTGACACCTGAAAGGCGAAATTAGGAAATTGGAAATTGACTGCAGAGACGTATAATTCATGGTATATTCAGTAGTATATTTGTAGTGTATTTATTGTTTACAACAAATAACGCAACGCAAATATACAGCGAAGCAAATAAACGCCGAAGGCAAATAACGATTAACCAATGAGTATTGACCATTAAGTGATAACCTGGTTGGTTGAATTAGTTTATTTGGTTGAAACCCGAAAGAATGCTTGACTTTGGTCTCTTAAGGTTCTCCTTCAGTCTCTGTTGATTTGTCCTGGGTGGGGTGTGTAATCCCTGGCTGGTGTTTGTGATAAAATTCACAATTTTCTTGACAAATTCTGTTTTTGTCAGTATAGTTTAATGTATGCAAAATATTGGAGAGAAGATCAAAGTTCTTTTCAAGATAGGTTTTCTTTACCATAAGAGCGCATTTGACCCTCTTATAGATATTTATGAAAAGGACAAAAAATATGATGTGTGGTTTTCCTGCAGGGAAGAGAAAAAGAAATTGCTTGGAGTTTTCACACATTCGTTAGAGAAAAATATGCTTAGAGAGTTGGAAAAGGAAGGTCATAAAGTTACACACAGTGAAAAAGGATTCGATGTGGTGTTTTCCGGTGATACGGTCACAAATGAAAAGGAACTTGGAAAGACAATAATATGTTTTGTAAATCATGGTTCAGGAATAAAAAACATAATGTACAGGAATCTTGCCAGGAACAAGAAAACAAGGTATCAAATATTTGTGGAAGGGGAATACAGGGAGAAAAAATTGGAGGAAAAAAAGTGTCTGGGGATTTCCAATGTTTACAATGTGGGGATGCCAAAACTGGATGCTTTATATAAAAACAGCTTTGACCGTGAACGGATATTAAGTTCATTGAATCTTTTTCCCGGCAAGAAAACCGTTTTGTATGCACCAACTTACAAGCCTACGTCGATTTTTGCTCTTAAGGATGCAATTTTTGAAAACACGAGTAAATATAATATTATTATAAAGTTACACCCGTATTGCTGGTATGGTAGATATACACCACACAAACACCATGAAATTTTCGAAAAAAAGGTTAGAAATTTTAGCCATGTGGTTTTACTGCCAAAAGAGGATTACTCGATCATACCGTATCTTTCGATTGCCGATACATTGATAACAGAAGCTTCGAGTACGATGGTCGAGTTTCTCGCAACAGGTAAGACGGGCATTATATACGACATTAGAAGCGATAGATTAAAGCACTCGGATGGGATGCCTATTCTTGATGAAGATAATAGAGATTTTTTGAAGGATGCTTTTGTTCATTTTGGAAAAGCGGAAAATATAGAAAAGGCAATTGAACAAGCCTTCACATTTGATGCACAAAGGGAAAAGAAGAAAGGAATTATGAGAAAAAAGCTGTTTTATAAATTGGACGGGAAAGCTTCTTCGAGAGTTAAGGAAATCGTTGAAAAATTGCTCGAAGACGAAAATGAAAGAAATAGCCCATAGTTGAAAGGGAGGAGAGACGAGGGAAGAGAGAAGAGTGATAGTGAAACGGAGAAACGGCGAGAGGCGAGGAGAAAAATTGTGTATATTCATAGTGTATTTAGTAGTATATTTGTAGTGTATTTATTGTTTACAATGAATAACGGTCAGTAAATACACAGTGAAGCGAATATACGCAGAATGCAAATAACCTAATTGACCAATGACCAATAACAAAGTATGTCTCTGTGGTGAAATTTGTATGGAAATTAGGAAAATAGCACAGGAAAGTCAAGAAATAAGACCGCAGACCAGAGACCATAAAGCAGGAAATTACGAAATTGGAAATTACGAAAATTACAGACCATAGCAATCTTGGTATTCCTGTGGCAGAATGTCATCCCTTCGTTCCCTCATTGTCATTCCCGCGCAAGCAGGAATGACATTACAAGCGTAAGAAATGAAGAGCTCAGGCAAAAAGCGAGAGAATTATATCAGATTGCTTCGGCAGAAATTAAGGAAGAATACTCGCAATGACGGACTAAACATACCTGAAGTTCTATAGGGTCTGAACAAACACAAAAACCAGATAAACCTAAAGGATTGAAAGCGGGACAAAAATTTAAGGAATGGGGATTAATTAAGGAATTATGGTCGGTGTAATTATTGCTGCAGGAAAAGGAGAAAGACTAAGTAAAATTTCAAAAGGGATTCCAAAGACGCTTCTTAAGGTTAAAGGGAAAGCAATGATTCAGTGGATAGTCGAGGAAGCTACTGAAGCTGGAGTTGACAATTTCATAATAATCACGGGATTTCAAAATGATAGAATAAAGGAATATTTCGAAATCGAGGGTAGTACGAATATTAAGTTGGTTTACAATCCTCACTGGGAAAGAGACAATGGTCTATCTGTGCTTACCGCGGAACAAGAAATAGATGGCGAAGATGATTTCCTTGTTATGATGTCAGACCATCTTATAGGAAGAGAAGTAATCAAAGGTATTCTGAAAACAAAGGGGAAGCAAGCACTATTAGCAGTAGAGGTAAATTTACAGAAGGTGTTTGACATAAAGGATGCAACGAAGGTTTTTATTGAAGATGAAGAAATAATATCCATAGGGAAGAATATTAAGTATTATAATGGAGTTGATGCTGGTATTTTCCGTTTGAATAAAACGGTTTTTAAATTCCTAAAAAAAGGAGTGGAGCAAGGAAAGGAGTCCTTAACAGAAGGCATTGAAGAAATGATGAAGGAGCAAAAACTTTGCCCGTTTTATATTCCGGAGGATAGTTACTGGATAGATGTTGATTCGGGGGAATCCTATTCAGATGCAAAGAAAAAATGGAGGAGAAAATGAAAAAAAAAATATCTGAAGCAAGTTTGAGAAGACTCTCCTGGTATTTAAGATATCTTGAGAGATTTAAGGAGGAAGTGGGGGATGTAATTTCAAGTAAAGAATTATCCGATGCTCTTGGATTGTCTGATGCACAAATAAGAAGGGACTTGTTTACGCTTGGAGGATTTGGGAAAAGGGGGGTCGGGTACAATGTCGAGAATCTTTATGATTTTTTGAGCACTTTTTTCGGACTCGACAAGGAGCAAACTGCAATTCTTGTTGGGTGCGGTAATTTAGGGAAATCTTTGCTTCAATACAAAGGTTTCAAGAAAAGAAAATTTATTATCAAATATGCTTTTGATATTGACAAGAGAATAATAGGAAGAGAGATAGCGGGTGTTTTGATTGAAGATATTAAAGATATGAAGAAGCGAGTTACAGCAAACCAAGTTATTTATGGGATAGTGACAACGCCTGCATCTTCTGCACAAGATGTAGTGAACCAGATGATAGATACAGGAATTAAGGCTATCCTGAACTTTGCGTCAATAACGATTAAAATTCCAGAGGGCGTTGCACTTTCACCGGTGGATTTCGCAATGGAACTTGAATGGCTTTCCTATCATATGCACCATAAAGTCAAGACATAAGACCACAGACCGAAGACCACAGACCGAAGACCACAGACC
>CAYMQB010000011.1:0-69692 GCA_964392665.1 uncultured bacterium
AATCTTCAAACTTCTAACTGAGGATCGAGACTACTATGTTAAGGATGAATCTTAAAAGGAGGTAGCTAAAAAATCTCATTTTTTACTTGACATTTTACATGGGAAGTTCAGACTTCAAGATAGAGACACCCCTCTTCTAAGAGGGGACTACACGCCGTCTGTAGAAAGAATGAGATTGCTTCGGAACTCAATAAGAACGGCATACTCGCAATGACCTTTTTGTTTCTTCATTGACAATAGATGGGAAAGACTCTTATTTTTTGCTTGACAAGTTTCATATTATAAGATACTATTTTGAATATGAAGCAAAATGTGAGTGTTTGGATTGTAATGATTGCTTTACTATTTGTTTTAAGTGTTTTTGTGCAGCCAGCCCTGTTTGCTGAGAACATTGTATCTTTGAGGATAGGAGACACTTTCAGCGGTGATGTTCCTGATGGTTTCGCATCGCCAGGCGAAAAGATAGCGTTAAGCATAAAACTTCTGTCAGAATTTATCCCTGAAGATGTGCATATAGCATCGGATACATGTTTCATAAGGATTGAAAAAGGAGAAACGCAGTTTTACAGGAATAGTGAGGATACAATAATCAACTCATCTTTCGAACCAACTGTCTTTATTAAAAGCGATTGTCCTACTGATACTATATTGCCCCTTGTTCTGGTTTACAGGAAGGACTCTGTGATTGATACGCTTTCGTTGCTGATACACACTGTGGGAACGGTTGATTCCTGTTTCCTTGATAGGTCTGTAAACCATACTAACAGCAAACTGAACATCAGGATTTCTACAAAAGTAACTATGGGCAGAGCTTCAGGTTATAGCAAAGTGATAGTAAAAATCAAAGATGCCAATGGGGTGTGTTTGGACGAAATAAGGGTTTTTGATGATGGCAATCATTCTGATAAAGAGAAGGAAGATGGGTTTTTTACAGGCAGTTGGTGGTCTCCTACGGTTGCCGATGATTATGAAATTGATCTTGAACTTAAAGATTCATTAACGGAAAATACTTACACGATTGAAAACATAGCAGGTTTTACCACGAAAAGCTTTGCACTCTCTAGTCCCTATCTTATCGTTGGGGATCCTTATGATGATACTCCAAAAAACAAGACATTCCAGGTTTTCTCTGAATTAATGGACTCTTTGAATCTTGATTACAGATACTGGAATGCATGGTTCAGGCATTTTCCTGATTCCAGCCAAATTGCGGAATGGGGGAAAAAGGGGGTTATCCTAATCTGGGCAACGAGACTTGGTGGAAAGCTCAAATATTCTAAAGAATGTCAAAAGACTATGAAGAACTTCCTTGACAGCGGGGGGAGTTTGTTTCTGGCAACCGCTTATCTTGGAAATTATATAAATGAGTATGGAAACGAAAGCGATTCATATTTCTACAACGATGTCATTTGTGCAAAATACATTGGTAGATTCACTTCGATTGATTCAAACAGAACTATTGCTTTACTCAATCCTTTTACAAATGATATTCTGGACACATTCAATATGAGATTATCACTTCCTGATTCCAATGGTTTTTCTTGTTTTACTGATATGTTAAGGGCTAATACGCCAGCGATTTCGGTTGCAAATCCTGTTATGTATGACGGCAGCACCGCATATGCAGACACAACCGTCAGTCTAGGTTTGAAGGTTGAAAAGGGGGACTCCAGGCTTATTTATTTGAGTTTCAATATGGGGGATGTAACCACTTTTTCGGTTAGAAAGAATTTTCTCGAGCATTCACTAAAATGGCTAAATGAGGAGAAGCAAGATAGTTTCTCATATGAATCTCCTAAAGAGGAAGGTTCTGAATTTGCAAAACTAAAAGACGCATATCCAAATCCATTTATCGGTGAATCCACTATTCCTTTCAGTTTATTCTTTTCAAGCGAAGTAAATCTGATTGTTTGTGACCTGTCTGGAAGGACGGTAAGATATCTAATACGTTCATCTTTAGTTTCTGGCAACTATTATGCTGTCTGGGATGGAAAAGATGAGAAGGGTGATGTTATGGCAGCAGGTTACTACTTCGTCAGGTTATCGGTTGAGACAACCGATAGGAAGAGTGGAAAGGACGTTGAGGTAGTATTCTCAAAAAAGCTGTTGAAATTAGGCAAATAAAGAAATAGGAGAAAAATGTTTGGTCATTTTGGTTGGCAAGAAATTCTTTTAATCCTTTTAATAATCATAATTATTTTTGGAGCAAGCAAGATACCCGAGATTATGAAGGCTATGGGTAAGGGTGTTAAGGAGTTCAAGAAAGGTATCAACGGTGACGCTGAGGATAAAAAGATAGAAGATAAAGAACAGAAGAAGAAGCAAAATAAGTAGAAAAAGCAAGATTGTATCCATATATTCGAGTCTCCTGAAATTTTACGGTCCTCAACACTGGTGGCCTGCAGAGAGTGGCTTTGAGGTTATGATTGGTGCTATTCTGACACAAAATACAAGCTGGCGGAATGTAGAATTAGCAATAAATAACCTTAGAAAAGAAAACTATCTTGAACCTGAAAGACTTTACCGTATTTCTGGAATGAAGCTGAGAAGATTGTTGAAACCTGCGGGTTTTTACAATATTAAAGCAGAGAGAGTAATGAGCTTTGTTAAATACTTATGGGATGAGTATAAAGGGGACATGGAATCGATGAAACACCAAAGAACTCTTTTTTTGCGGGAACAGATGCTTGGAATTAAAGGTATAGGTCTTGAGACCTGTGATTCCATTCTACTGTATGCTCTTGAAAAACCTGTTTTCGTTGTGGATGCCTATACAAGAAGAATTCTTTCAAGGCATAAAATTATCAAGCAGAATGATAATTATGGTGATATTCAAAACATCTTTGAAAAGGGTCTAAAAGCGGATGTAAATCTTTTTAACGAATACCATGCTTTGTTTGTTAGACTTGGCAAAGATAAATGTAAAAAGGGGAATCCTTTATGTGAATCGTGTCCGCTAAACAAGATACTGTAAGGGAGAATTTCAAATTCCAGCAGGAATTGTCTCGAGAATACTGCACCACGAGTTGCTGACTATTCCCTGCATATATGTTAAAATTGGTTATGGAAAAAAAGAAAGTAAGCGAAGAGAAAATTACTTCTGAAGAGATAGATAGAACTTAGTTGAGAGATTCTCCGGGTTTTCAGAAAATTCTTGACAGAAGAGTTATTATATAATAGAATGCTAATTCGATTATGAACCAACGTGATAAACCGAACGAAAGGAGGTGAAAATATGAAGCAGAAATTGGTAATCATTTTTTGTATTTTTCTGTTGCTTGGTCTTTTCTTCGGATGTTCAAAAAAGGCAGACGATGATACAAGAAGCACCGCAGTAGAGAAGAACGACGCTGAGCTTCTTTCACTTTCGATGACGAAGATGAATGGAAATATTAGTGAATACGACACCATTTTGGGAAGCGGTGCCAAGTTCAGAGGACCTCCTTCACCCTGGGAGGGACCTGCAGCATTTGAGACACCTGATGGAAATACAACCAGTTGGTATTGGTGGAAGGGTCCGTGGGGAGATACAACTAAGGCAGACTCGATGCTCCATTTGCTTATGCAAACTCCTGACAGATGGGCAGATACATCGGTTGCCTTCGTTACAAAGGTCGAAGTCTGGTTATGCCAGCAGATTGATAATACAATCTGGTTCCATTTTGCAATTGAAATGGATTCAACAGACCTCACACATATCAGCGGAATGTGGAAATGGCATTATCAGGAAACATGGCTGGAGTTTACGTTCCTCGATATGGGCACAGAGGATTATTCGGGTACCATCGATATTAATACATCGAATAATATTAGCCTTTCCGCTCATTTTTCATTCAACATCGATGGAGACGGAACCGGTTGGGGCAAGTTCCAGGACATAAAGTTTGTCGAATATACTTTCTATACAATGGGGAGCCAGTACAGAGGATATTTTACGCTGGCAAGCGAAGGTTGGAATGTTAAGCATTACTTCTACTATTAGATACAAAGCAGAAAAAAGCGGGGCTTAATTCCCCGCTTTTTTAATTGATGGTCAGTAAATACCGTTATGTTCTTCTGGTAGGGTGTCATTGCGAGTGTTTTTTCATAATTTCAACAGAAGCAATCTCGGTTCTTCGCACTATAAGGTTGCCATATTTCGTTGTAATAAGGATAGGCTTAACTTCTGTTTAAGGTTCACAATGGCGCGGTTTAGTAACTATTACTTTTTTTGTTTATAAGATGATAAAAGTACTGAAGGAAGATAGCTACATTTCTCCCGAGGAATTCCTGCAGAAAAAAAGAAATCCCGTTTATGTTATTCTTGATAATTTGAGAAGTGCGTATAATGTGGGCGCAATATTCCGAACCTGCGATGCTTTCCTTGTCGAAAAGTTGTTTCTCTGTGGTATAACAGCACATCCACCGAATGTAAAGCTGAAAAAGACCGCAATGTCAAGTGAATCCTATGTTCGGTGGGAGTATGTAAGAGAGACAGTCGATGTAATACATTCTCTGCAAGATGTGGAAGTGCGTATATACTGCTCTGAGAGAACGGAACAGAGCAAGAAAATTAGCAATATTGAATTCCATTTTCCATGTGGTATCGTGTTTGGAAACGAAGCAGAGGGTGTTTCACAGAAGGTTCTCGAAGCATCGGACGAAGTCGTTGAAATACCTATGATGGGTTTCAAAAATTCACTGAATGTTGCCACAACAGTGGGTATTGTATTACACGAAGCTGTAAATATGAATACATAACAGGGAATTTAAGAGATTTTATTAAACCTGCCGAGCAGTGTCACCCTGAATTTATTTCAGGGTCTACAAGCCGAGATGCTGAAACAAGTTCAGCATGACAAAAAGGCTTATTCAGAATTTAATCAACTTCTTTTATGAATAAACAATTTTATATCTATATTCTTACAAACAAATCCAATAAAGTCTATTACATTGGAGTGACAAATGATCTTAAACGGAGGGTCTTTGAGCATAAAAACAAGTTATTTGGTGGTTTTTCAAAAAAGTATAATCTTAATAAACTTGTGTACTACGAGGTAACAAATAATGTAAACAGCGCAATAAGAAGGGAAAAACAACTCAAGAATTGGCATAGGCAGTGGAAGATTAATTTAATAGGTCAATTTAATTCTGATTGGAGAGACTTGAGTAAAGAATTATGAGCGATGCTGAAACAATGCTGAAACAAGTAACGTCACAGTGAGCAGTGTCACCCTGAATTTATTTCAAGATTGTTTCAGGGCTGAAAACCGAGATTCCGAAATAAATTCGGAATGACATAAAGGCTTAGTTCAGACTTGCGTCTTATGTTTCAGGTCTACTATGAGAGATATTTTTCATAAAACCTTAGTGTTCTTTTAGCAATTGCTTCCCAGCTAAACTTTTCAATTACATTTTCATATCCCTGAGCTGCGATTTTTGTAGCGAACGTTTTGTTTTCAAGCAAGTCAGTCATTGCATTGGCTAATTTTTCTCTATTTGAAGGGTCGACAAGAATACCATCCTTGCGCGAAGTAAAGTTCTCTTTAATGCCACCAAGGTTAGAGGCAATCACAGGCGTTCCGCAAGCTCTTGCTTCAAGTGCGGTCATTCCGAAGGGTTCAAATTTCGAGGGAAGAACGAAAATTTTAGCTTGCCTGTAATATGGTGCCATAAGTTCATCGGGGACATATCCTATGATGTGGACTCTCTCTTCCATATTGCATTCGGCAATAATTCTTCTCATTTTTGCCTTAACCTTTAGTTCAACCTGTTTTGGTTTTGGAGAACCCCCTCCAATAACGAGGTGAACATCGGGCACCGTTTTTCTTACAATATCGAATGCATACAACAAGTAATCGTGCCCTTTATTGGCATCTATTCTGCTTATCGTAAAAATAAAATTTTTCGGAATATCCAATTTCGTTTCCTTTTCTGTTTTTGCAAGGGGTTTGAAAATATGAATATTCACACCCGGAGGAATGACCTCAATATTGTTTCCTTCAAAGTTGTAATATTTTATTATAAGTTTTTTCTGGATGGTAGTTGTTGCGCTTTGAGCTATAACTGATCTGAATATGCGTTTTTCTTCTTCTATGCGGTGTTTGAAATGGTATAGTTTTTCCATATCATCTGGATTACCACCCATTCTTTCCTTCTTCCATGCGCCAATAGAATGTGCTGTGAAAAATGAAGGTTTATTAAAATACTGTGCAACATCGATTGCTGTTATCCCGCCGTCTACATAATGACCGTGGAATACATCGTAATTATGTTTTTTTTGTTTAATAAAATTAATCATATTCTTTTTCAGTTCAGGAAGCACCTCATAGATATCTTCTTTTCGTTTGAATTTCCAGTCACCCGAATGAATGCGAATTATTCTTGCTTCTGGACAATCTGGAATGGCAGCAATTTGCTTTTTTGCTTTATCAAACCATCGTGTGTAAATATCAACCTTCATACCGTGAGTTGTCAGGGCTTTGGACAGTTCAAGTACGTATACAACCTGGCCACCAGTGTCGGTTCTTCCAAGTTCAGGCAGGGGGTCGAAGTATCCATGAGTACTGACCATACATATTCTCTTTATTTCCGGATCCATAGGGTTACTAATAGCAGAAAGGGATAATAGTGTCAACAACTTTATTGTTGAGAACATGTATACACGCAAAGATTAAGAAAGATTTGTATGGTTTTCAAAATAGTGCTTGCAAATTTCAAATCATTATGCTATATAGTGAAAGTTGTTGACTTAAAATAGGTTTATCTGAAATTGATGAAAATGAAAAGGAGAAACAATGCCAAGAAAATGCGCAATATGCGGGAAGCAAGCTCAATACGGTGCGACCGTTAGTCATGCTCACAATGTGACAAAGAAAAAGAAACAGCCAAATCTTCACAGAGTATGGACGAAAATTGACGGTAAAAGAAAGAGAATTCTTGTTTGCACAAAATGTCTAAGGTCAGGAAAAGTAGTAAAAGCATAACAGAAATGATTCAATAATGGAGGACACTTTATCGCTATTGCGAAATGTAGGAAAACATACATTATTTTTCTGTTTTTCATCTCTCTTAGTGTTTTCATAGGATGCGCTAAGAAAGAAGTAATTGAAGAAAAAGCAGAGCAACCCCTTATTTTTTATGAGCATTTTACTCATGGCATAAGCCCCAAGTCCAGGCAGGTAAAGATATACAACGATGGGTTTGTAGTAACTTATGTGGACGATAAATTCTCCGGTGAACTAAAGAAGGAACGAAGCCACTTAAAGAAAGCAGAGTTCGAAAGTCTAATAAATGTTTTTATAGAAAAAGATTTTCTTGATGTTAAACCATTAAATATGCCACCTGTATATGGTGGTGTCGTAATAACAATAATATTCGATTATCAGGGTAAGTCAAATACAATAAAATTTTTGGAAGGAATGAAAATTCCCCTTTCCGTGCAGAGATGCTGGGAAAAATTGTATCGATTATTCCATTAAGGTACAAACCGCGGAAATTTTAAAAGTCATATTTTTGTATTCAAATCATTAACTTATGCAGAGGAGTTATTATTATGAAGAAAGGGACTATTTTGTTGCTTATCGCAAACTTGATGAGTGTCATACCGGCAATTGCCTGCACTACATTGCTCGTAACCAGAGGTGCGTCGAAGGACGGCTCGGTCATCGTTGCCCATTCGGATGACAGTGAATTGTTCGACCAGCGCCTGGTTTATGTTCCTGCTGCAGACCACGAACCTGGAGCACTCCGTCCCGTATACTACGACGCTGTAGCACTGGGTGACAGACCTGAGTATCACGGGTATGTGCTGCGGCGTTATGTAGGTACTCACAGGGGTCCAACTTATGTGAACCCGAATTATCCGCAGAGCATACCGATAGGTTCCATTCCGCAAGTCGAACACACATATGCATACTTCGATGGTAGCTACGGCATTATGAATGAGCATCAACTTATGTTTGGTGAGTGTACTGACGGAACCAAGATTCAATTGGAACCGGTGCCCGGGAAACTTATTTTCTACAGTGCCGAATTAAGTCGCGTGGCGGCGGAACGCTGCAAGAAGGCACGTGAAGCTGTTGAATTAATAGGTTATCTCATTGAAACTTATGGTTATTATGGTACGGGCGAAACGCTACCAATAGGGGATACCGAAGAAGGTTGGATTATAGAAATGGCGCCCAGTCCTGACAGCACAGGAGGTCTTTGGGTAGCAAAGAAAGTTCCCGATGGTGAAATATTCGTAGCGGCAAATGAACTACGAATTCGCGAAGTTGACCCGGACGACACGGATATGCTATATTGTCAGAAACTTCACGATATTGCCGAAAGGTTTGGATGGTGGAAACCGGAAGATGGAAAGTTAGACTGGCTGATGGCGGTAAGTTTGGGTGAATACAGTCATCCATATTATTCGCTGCGTCGAGTTTGGCGTTTGCAGTCCCGAATAGCACCGTCGGTGGAGCAATCGCCCTGGGTTGAAAATGGTTACACAAAAAATTATCCATTCTCCATTAAACCGGATGAAAAACTTGGTGTTCGAGATGTTATGAATCTATATCGAGACTACTATCAAGGAACTGAATTCGATCAATCGAAAGGAATGACTGCGGGACCGTTTGGATGCCCTTACCGTTACACGGGTCCAATGGATGCGGGGGGTGACACTGGTGATCCTAATGCGAAACTAAAAGGTGCATGGGAGCGCACAATTTCCATCTATCGCTGTGGCTTCAGCTATGTATGTCAGGCTCGCGGTTGGTTGCCCGATCCTGTCGGAGGTTTGGTCTGGTTTGGTCCGGATGAGCCAGTAAGCACTTGTTATGTTCCTTTCTATGTTGGGATTACGAAGATTGCAGAGCCATATTACACGTGCGAGACTACGAAGTTCACCCAGAAAAGCGCATGGTGGGCTTTCAATTTTGTGGCAAACTGGGCAGGTTTGAAATACAGCTACATTATCAAAGACATAAAACAGAAGCAGGATGAAATCGAAAACGCTGAAATCGAAAGCATAAGGAAAATGGATGAGAAGGCACTTGCCTTATATAAGGAGGATCCAATAAAGGCACAACAATTACTTACAACCTACTGTGAAACGATGGCTAACCGTGTCGTTAAAGCTTGGTGGGAGTTTGCCTGGGTTCTTGTAGCGCGATACGACGATGGTTATATCAATGCTCCCGAAAAAATGGCACAGGAAGTTGGTTATCCCGATGATTGGTATGATAAGTCGAATTGGCAGGAGGGTCCAACGAAATACGAAAAGCCAAAAACCAAGTTAAAGAACTAATTTTCTATTTTCCATACTCGACTTTTCTGCGTTCTTGAACCTCTGATACTATTTGCGATCTCCTGCAGGCGAACAAGTATTTCTATCTTTTTTTCGAAACTCAATTTTGCAAGGTCTTTGTGAAATTTCTCTTTTGTCTTGAATATTTCTTCAATGTTTTGTCGTCTTTTATTGTCCATAATCTTTTACTAATTTCCTTTTCTTTAGTTCGTTTAGCACCTTCAGTGTTTTCTTCATTCGTTCTCTATAGAAATATATATAGAACTGCGAAAATCAGCGGTTAAGGCTGTTAAATTAGTTTGATTTGTTTTATTTTTTGGATTGTTCAAAACACGAGAGCACATTTTTTCTCTGCAGTTGAGTGGTTTGTAGGAGTACAAGGGAAACCTGAAATTGATATTCAACCGTGTGTTGCTGTGGCTAATTCTGGATTGAAGTCAAGCTAATTTTTCCTTGACTTTGTGAAAAAATTATCGTATTGTGGTCGTATGAAACTGCTTATTCTTGTTGCTTCGAAACGGAAAAAGGGCAATTCTTCAATAGTTGCAAGGATGCTCGAGCAGTATTCGGGTAAGTACAAGCTTGATACAAAAACGCTTTTTCTTCACAATTTTAGGATAGATCAATGCGACGGATGTATGACTTGTGTTTTTAAAGGTATTAAATGCCACCTGAAAGATGATTTTTATCAACTTATCGAAGAAATTAGCACTGCGGATTTCCTTGTTCTTATTGCTCCTACCTATGTGCTTTCAATACCAGGTAATCTGAAGACATTCCTTGATAGGTTTTTGCTTTTTCGACCATATTATAAGGAGAATTACGGTAAGCGAGCGGCAAGCATAGGCATTGCAAGTTTAAGTGATTGGGAGCATTTCCAATTACCTTTTCTCAATACGATACTTCTCTCCCTTGGATTTGATATTGCAGATTCACTTATGCTTTCAGGTGCTGGTCCGGGAGAAGTTTTACTTGATAATTCAATTGAGAAAAAGGTTGAAGAAGTAATATATAAATTATTGCATAACAATGGTTTGCAAGATAATATTGTAAGCAAGGAGTGTCCTGTTTGCCATTCCAGAGTATTCGAATACACAGACGGCTTTTTTATATGTCCTTTCTGTAGAACGAAGGGAGAGCTTACAGACAAAGGTTTGTTATTTGATATTGAAGGAATCAGAAATCACAGATTTACCAAAGAAAACCTTGATGGACATTTTAATAATTGGATATTGAAAACAAAGGACGGTTTTAAGAAGAATTTTCGCGAGGTAATGCGAAGAAGGAAGAATATTTTCGGAGGTGGGAGTGGAACTTAGAGACACCATTGTAAATAGAAGGAGCATAAGAAAATTCAAGGATAGACAAATATCGAAAGAGAAAATCGAAGAACTGTTGAAACTTGCAATGTGGGCACCTTCCGGTATGAATAGGCAGAATTGGTATTTTGTTGTTGTAAAAGGTGAGAAAAGGAAGGATTTGATAAATGTTTCACAAAAGGCTTTTGACAGATTCATTGCAATTAGTTTAAAAAAGGTTTTCAAGGATAGAAAAACGGTTATTAAAGAATCGGAAAGATTTTTTAATACTCTTGGCAATGCTCCGGCGGTTATTTGTGCTTACAGAACGAAAACAGTGGAAGGTGAGCTAACGGATATACAGTCTGTCGCAGCTGTCATAGAAAATTTGCTTCTATTACTGTATGAAGCAGGTTTGGGTGGCTGCTGGATGACAGGTCCTGTGCATCTTGAAAATGCAATTAATGAATTACTTGGTGTTAAAGATATGATGTTGCAGGCACTCATTCCCATAGGAGTGCCTGATATATCACCAATTTCACCAAAAAGAAAGGAAGGAAGGCTAAAATGGATTGGGTGGGATTAAAAGATGAACACAAACTTCTGAAACAGGATATGAAAAGGTTCGCAGAGACAGAGGTTTTACCCCAGGTTTCCGAGTTTGACAAAAAGGCAGAACCTATGGTTGATATCCTTAGAAAATTAGCAGGTATGGGTGTACTCGGAATTCTTGTCTCCGAGGAATTCGGTGGGGTTGGTATGGATTTGCTATCCCTTTTAATTACCGTTGAAGAGTTGGCAAAAGCTTCTCCATCTGTTGCGCTGTCGGTAATGATGCATAACCTTATCTCCGATGCAATTTTTGAAAATGGAAATGATGAGCAAAAAAAGGAATTCCTATCCAAGCTTGCTACTGGTAAAATGCTCGGAGGTCTGGCGGTGGACACAATGCATAATCCTCTTAAACAGGATGAGAAGGATGAGAGGATGGCAGTCAATGGTGCATTCGCCGATATTCTGGGACTTCAAATAAGTAAGAACGAAGAAGACAATATGTTGCTTCTAAAAGGAGCTAAAGATCTGAAACTTGAACGGGAAATAAGCGGTATGAGATCAAGTGGCATCTGTTCTTTTGCAACAGAAGAAAAGGGTTTTAATAGGGGTGATTTTTTCACCTTCGAAAAGAACAAGTTTTTTGCAAAAGAGAGACTTATTTTCGGTGGTATTGCCTGTGGAATTTCACTTGCTGTGTTTGATTATGCAAGGTCCTATTCAAAAGAGAGATATCAATTTGGAAGAGCAATAGCAGAATTCGGAATGGTGCGTGAGTTGCTTTCGGATATGTTGTCTAAGGCAAATGCTTCGAGGTTGCTTGTTTATGAAGCATCTCAGGGGAATAACATTACGGATATGGAAATTGCAAGTACTTTTGCTGTAGAAAACTGTCTTATTATCACAGACAAGGGTGTTCAAATATTTGGAGGTTATGGCTATACAAAGGATTATCCTATGGAAATGTTTTTCAGGGATGCCAAGGTTCTTGATATTCTATGTGGTTCGATTTACTCTCAGAAGGTTTCGATTGGAAGACGTATAACTTCGTAAAGCATATTTTGGATGACAGTCTTGAATCGAACAAGTTTTTCATTTCCATGTATAAACACGAAGGTGAGAAGTACATACAATGACAGAGAATATAAGAAGAGGAGGTTTGGGTGAAATTAGCAGAATTTACGGATAAACACAATGCTTTTAGAAAAGAAGTCAGAGATTTTGCCTTAAAAGAATTACTTACTGAATCTACGGAGATAGATAGAAGGAGTGAGTTTCCCTGGAAGATAATCAAGAAAATTGCAAAAAGAGGTTGGTTGGGTGTTCCTTATCCCAGGGAATACGGAGGATTAGGTCTTGATGCAACGAGTTACATAATCCTTGTTGAAGAAATTGCAAGGGTATGTGCTTCAACTGCTATAATGATTGCAGCACATGTGAGTCTTGCATGTCAACCTGTTTATGTTCACGGTACAGAGAAGCAAAAGGAGAAATACCTTATCCCGCTTGCACGCGGTGAAATGATTGGTTCGTTCGGTCTAACAGAACCTAATGCCGGTAGTGATGCGGGGGGAACAGAGACAACTGCAAGACTTGATGGAGACAATTGGGTAATAAATGGAAACAAAAGGTTCATCACGAACGGCACGGTTGCCGATATGATCGTTTTTACTGCAACGCAGGACAAGTCAAAAAGAACTCACGGTATTAGCGCTTTCATCGTTGAAAAAGGAACAAAGGGTTATGAACCTGGTAAGGAAGAAGACAAGATGGGTTTAAGGGGTTCGATAACGGCAGAACTTCATTTCGAGGACTGCAAACTTCCTAAGGAAAATATGCTTGGTGAAGAAAATGAGGGATTTAAGGTTTTTATGGAAACTCTTGATGGTGGGAGAATAAGCATAGGGGTTCTTGCACTCGGTATTGCACAGGGTGCTCTTGATTACGGCATTAGCTATACAAGAGAGCATAGTTTGAATGATAAACCCCTTTACAAGTATCAATGGGTTCAGAAAATTATTGCTGACGCAGCGACCGAGATTTTAGCTGCAAGACACCTGATTTACCATGCAGCAATGCTGAAAGATAAAGGAGCAGAGAGAGTTACAGAAGAGGGCGCTATGGCAAAATTGTTCGCCTCTGAAGTAGCGACAAGAGTTTGTTATAAGATTCATAGTATTTTAGGGCAAGATGGTCTTACAAAGAAGTACCCGTTGGAGAGATTCTTAAGGGATACTAAGTTGATGGAAATAGGAGAAGGGACTTCGGAAATACAACGAATTGTGATCTCGAGACAGATACTTGGAAGGTAAACGAATACAAAGGCGAGATGAAGCCACGAGATTACACAAGGAGAAAAGCAAACAAACTAAACAAACCAGAGAAACGAGATAAATTAAAAAGTCTTGTGAAAATCTGTGCCTGTCCTATTAGAAAGGGACTTTCTAATAGGGAGAATCTGTGGTTAGATAAAAGGAGGAAAGATGAACTTCGATTTGACAGACGACCAAAAACTAATAAAAGATATGGTTCGCGATTTTGCGGAAAAAGAACTAAAAGAGAAGGCAGTGGAGATCGATAAATCCAGAGAATTTCCCTGGGATAATCTAAAGAAGATGGCAAAACTGGGATTGCTTGGCATGATAGTCCCCGAAGAATTTGGTGGGGGAGGGATGGATTTCATCAGCCTTGCAGTAGCGGTGGAGGAGATTTCAAGAGTTTGTGCAACAACAGGTGTTATAGTTGCTGTCAACAACTCTTTGACTGCATACCCTATAGAGCATTTCGGAAATGATGAACAGAAAAAGAAGTATCTTCCGCAGTTGTGTAATGGTGATAAAATCGGGGCTTTTGGTCTTACAGAACCAAATGCAGGCAGCGATGCTGCGAGTATTGAAACGACTGCTCGACTCGAGGGCGATTATTACATTATGAACGGTTCTAAAAGATTCATAACAAATGGTGGAGAGGCAGGAATTTTCGTTGTTTTCGCTTCCACCAATAAAGAGATGAAGCACAAAGGGATTAGTGCATTTATTCTTGAAGATGGTTTCAGTGGTTTTAGCAGGGGCAAACACGAGGACCTTATGGGATTAAGGGCAACGGCAAACTGTGAGCTTATGTTTGAAGATTGCAGAGTCCCGAAGGAAAATTTACTTGGCGAAGAGGGAATGGGGTTCAAAATAGCGATGCATACTATAGATGTAAGCAGGATAGATATTGGAGCTCAAGCTTTGGGAATAGCCCAGGGCGCTCTGGAAGAAGCTATTAAGTACGCAAAAGAAAGGAAGCAATTTGGGAAACCTATCAGTAGTTTTGAGTTTATCCAGGGTATGATTGCAGATATGGCTACAAAAGTTGATGCGGCAAGGTTATTAATTCATAAAGCTGCCTATATTAAGGATAAGACCGATAGAAGGTTTTCCCTTGAATCTGCAATGGCAAAATGGTATGCATCGGAGGTTGCTGCCGAGGTTACAAGAAAGGCTGTCCAGGTGCACGGAGGATACGGATACACAAAGGATTACCCGGTAGAGAGGATGTTTAGAGAATCCAAGATAATGGAGCTTTATGAGGGGACTTCTGAAATACAGAAAATCGTTATCGCGAGAACTTTACTGAGATAAACAAGTGATATAAGACATGAGACCATAGAACACGAAATTAGAAATTGGAAATTACGAAAATGAGGACATCAGACATAAGACCGAAGACTAGAGACCGATGACAATGAAACGGAGTAACGGTGTGTCGGAGAGTCGGAGAAACGGGGGGAAAGATAAGTAAAAAGTGACAAGTTAAAAGTGAAATCTGAACGGCAGGAAAGAGCACCAGAGTACAAGTCACAAGTGCGCAAGAAAGGTAAAAGATGTTTAATTCGTTGGATTGGTTTAATTAGTTTAATTGGTTAAAACCTTGAAACAAATGTTTTCTCTGTGTACTCTGTGTCTCTGTGGTGAAATTTGTAGCGAAAATACGAAAATGGCAATTACGAAAATTAGAACAGCAGACCAAAGACCGAAGACCGAAAAAAGCGAAGAGAGAAGAGTGAAAGGGAAAATTGTGTATTTATAGCATATTTGTAGTGTATTTATTGTTTTACAACAAATAACGCGAAGCAAATACACAGCACGGCAAATAACAATGAATAACCATAAATTATACAGCGAAGCGAATATACTTCACATTGGACTTTGAACACAAACCCAATAACCATTGACTATTGACTGATGACTGTTGACGGATAACCAATGCTAAATTATGAATGATATACTACTTGGATGTATTCAGTGCGGACGGTGTACCGGTGGATGTCCTGTTTCAGCAAAGTCTTCATTCAATATAAGGAAACTAATTTACAGATCTCTTATTAAGATAAAAGGTAAGAGCAAAGACCTTGGCATATGGGAATGCACAACCTGTTCCACCTGTTCCATTCGTTGTCCCAAAGGAGTAAATATAGTAGATTACATAATCGACCTGAGAAGTGATGAAATTGAGAGAGGCAAGGTACAACCACAGTTAAGAGATGCTCTCGAAAGCGTATTTAAATTTGGCAATCCCTGGGGAAGGATAAGAAAGAAGAGAACGGATTGGGTTAAAGATGATGGTGTGAAAATTTTAAAGACAGGAGAGAAAACAGATTTTCTGTACTATGTTGGTTGCACACCTTGCTATGAAACAAGGACTCAGGAAGTTGCGAGAGCAATGGTCAGGATTCTTAGGATGGCGTCGGTAGATTTCGCAATTCTTGGAAATCAGGAAACATGCTGTGGTAATGAAATAAAACGGATGGGGGAATTAGGGCTTTTTGAGATGCTACAGGAAGATAATACGAAACTTTTTAAGCAATTCGAAATAGGTACACTTTTCACCACATCTCCGCATTGCTACAATACATTCAAGAATGAATATGCTAATATGAATTTCGACATAGAACATTATACAATGGTTATCAATAGGTTTATCAAAGAAGGGAGTTTGAAGCCGGTAGGAAGATTCGAAAAAAAGGTTGTTTTTCACGATCCCTGTTTTCTTGGTAAGCAGAATGGTGTGTTTGAAGAACCGCGTGAGATACTAAAAAATATTCCCGGCATTGAATTGGTTGAATTTGAGAGAAATAAAGAAAGGAGTTTATGCTGTGAGGGAGGAGGAGGAAGGATGTGGGTGGAAAGTGAGTCTACGGAAGAAAGGCTCTCTGTAACAAGAGTGAAAGATGCTGATTATCTTGGTATAGATGTTATTGCGACTGCTTGTCCATTTTGTTTGCTAACTTTGGAAGATGCTGTAAAGACAGCGAACCTTGAAGGCAAAATAAGGGTAATGGATGTTATCGAGATACTTGATAAGGTAGTGAATAGTGGACAGGAAAGTGAGAAGTAAGAAAGCGAATGGGAGTAGCGGTGTATCGGAGTATCGGAGTGACGAAAAAAAAGGCGGATAAGTGAAGAGTGAAAAGAGATAAGAGAGGAGTGAAGAAGGATGAGGAAATCAGCGAACCGGAGTGACGGAGTGTTGGTGTATAGGAGGAAGACAAAAAGGGAAGAGGGAAGATTGGTTACTTCGCAACGGTCTAACGATATTAAGGAATGAAACGATGCAAACGAAATTACTAATTACTTAATTACCTAATTACGAAAGAATTGTCGTTACCAGATAAACAAAAGGAGGTAGTATGAACATTGCAGTATGCATTAAGCGTGTTCCAGAGACTGCAGAAGCAGCAGTGAATATCGATTCTTCAGAGAAAAACATCATATCAGATCAATTGGTTTACGACATCAATGAAGCAGATAACTATGCGCTTGAAGAGGCGCTACTTCTTAGAGAAAAAACAGACGGTGATATTACGTTATTCACTGTTGGTCCAAAAGAAGCCGACGAAGTAATCAAAATGGGGTTGGCAAAGGGTGCGACCAGGGGAGTGAGAATCACGCCGGATAATATCGATAGCATTGATAGTTTCGCAACTGCAAGATTGTTGAATGAACAGATCAAAGAAGGTAATTTCGATATTATCCTCACAGGTTGCATCTCAAGTGATGAGGGTAATTCTCAGATGGGCGCTATACTTGCCAGGATGCTTGGTATCCCATTCGCAACCCTTGTCATAAATATGGAAGTGAATGGAGACGATGTCAAACTCCAGAGGGAATTAGAAGGTGGGCTTCTCGAAGAACTCGAAACAAAACTACCTGCTGTTATTGGAATTCAAACAGGCATAAATGAGCCGCGATATGCGTCAATACTGGGTATTAAAAGAGCTGGTCAGAAAGAGATAAGATTGGTTGAGAGTGTAATCGCCGAAGGAATGAAGACTGAAATAGTCAAAATGTACTATCCTCCAGCTGGGAAAATGGCTGAAATACTTGAGGGTGGGGCAGATGAAGTATCAGGCAAACTCTGCGAAATACTGAAAGGAAAGGGATTGCTATGATGAAGAACATTTTTGCGGTTGTTGAACATAGACAGGGAGAGCTCAGGGATATTACTTTTGAATTACTTACAAAGGGTTACGAGCTTAGCAAGGAGGGAGGTAATTTAACTGCAGTTTTGCTTGGCTACCAAAATAGTGAAATGCTCGAAAAGATAAAACCATTTGCTAATTCAGTCCTAAATATCGATGATGAAAGGCTCAAGAATTTCAATGCGGCATACTACGAGTCTGTTCTTTCGGAAATCCTGAAAGATAAAAAACCAGATCTCACATTAATAGGACAAACTGCATTTGGCATAGATTTTGGACCAGGTCTTGCCATTAGATTGGATATACCATATTCAGCAGATTGCATAGATGTGGACATAGACAATGAGAAGATTTATACGGAAAGGCAAATTTACGGTGGAAAAGTAAATACAAGGGTCTCACTTTTGGAAAATTGGGGTTACCTGGTTTCCTTAAGACCGGGAACATTTGCTCCTGTAGAGCCTGAACTGAATGCCGAGATTGTTGATATTGCTTCACCTATAAAAGAGGACATTAATTACAGGAAGTTCATCCAGTACGTTGAAGCAGCTAAAGGAGCAGTGGACATAACACAGGCAGATATACTTATAGGTATAGGAAGGGGAATAAAAGAGGATAAAAATCTTCCATTGATGGAAGATTTCGCAAAGTCGATAGGAGGAGTACTTGCCTGTTCACGACCCGTCGTCGATGCGGGATGGTTGCCGAAGGCAAGGCAGGTTGGTTCTTCGGGAAAAACAGTGAAACCTAAATTATACATTGCGGTCGGTATAAGCGGTGCATTCCAGCATGTTATGGGTATGAAAAGTGCGGATACCGTAGTTGCAATCAATAAAGATCCAAATGCTCCAATATTTACGGTTGCTGATTATGGAATAGTTGGAGATCTCTTTACGGTAATTCCTAAATTGAATGCGAAAGTAGCTGAAATAAAAGGATAAATAGCGAAAGGCAGAAGAGGGATGAGCGATGAGTGATGAGCGAAACGGAGAAACGGAGTATCGGTGTATCGGAGAAAGGCAGACCACAGACATGAGACATAAGACATGAGACCAGAGACCATAAAAGTCGAAAATACGAAATTAGAAATTCCGAAAATAACACCACAGCAAGGCTGTCATTCCTGCGAAAGCAGGAATCCAGTTGACTATGAAAGATTTGAATTGGTTGAATTGGTACAGAGCCTGCCCTGCACCGTTATGGAACTGGGTCTCTGTGGTGAAATTTTGCCACTCTCCCAATTTCGTCCTTTATGAACAGTATGAAAAGAATTGGTGTTTTTATATGTCATTGTGGTGTGAACATTGCATCTACCGTTGATGTAGAGGAAGTGACCAGATTTGCAAAGGATTTACCAGACGTTGTTTCATCAGAGCACTATACATATATGTGTTCTGACCCGGGTCAGGAGTTGATTCAAAACCGTATTAAGGAATTCGGACTTAACAAAATTGTAGTTGCTTCCTGTTCTCCCGCAATGCACGGTATCACATTCAGGAATGTGGTAAAAAAAGCTGGTGTTAATCCTTATTGTTTTGAAATGGCGAACATCAGGGAACAGTGTTCCTGGGTCCACCTTGACAAGAAAATCGCAACCGAAAAAGCAAAGGCGATTATCGCTGCAGCAGTTACAAAGGTTAGTTTGCTTGAACCGCTTGAAGAAAAAACAGTGTCCGTTACACCATCGGTTCTCGTCATAGGTGCGGGGATAGCGGGAATACAGGCATCGCTTGACATTGCTAATGCAGGATACCGTGTGCATCTGGTAGAAAAGGATCCATCAGTTGGTGGAAGAATGTCACAACTTGATAAAACTTTTCCTACTCTCGACTGTTCTGCCTGTATTCTAACACCAAAAATGTCCGAAGTGGGGCATCATGAAAACATAGAACTTCATACCTATTCGGAAGTTGAGGAAGTCTCGGGTTATGTTGGGAATTTCACGGTAACCATCAGGGAAAAGCCAAGATTCATCGATGCAGACAAATGTACGGGATGTGGAGATTGTGCGACTGTCTGCCCTGTCAAATATGAACCAAGGCCCAGGAAGGAGCCTGTGCTTCAACCCATTAAGGTAGAAGATAAGAAGGTTGTTGACCTTATATTGGAAGAACATTCATACAGTGAAGGAAATCTTATACAGATATTGCAGGACATAAACAGAAAGTACAGATACTTACCTCGAGATATTCTCAAGTTCTTAAGTGTCGAGATGCACATTTCTCTCGCACGTATTTATAATGTTGCAACCTTTTATTCAGCCTTCAGTTTGACACCTCGCGGTGAACATACAATAAAAGTCTGTATGGGAACTGCCTGTTATGCAAGGGGTGCCGCAAACGTTCTTGAAGAAATCGAAAGAAAACTCGAGATAAGAAATGGTGAAACAACATCTGATTTTAGATTTACTCTTGAAACTGTGAATTGTCTTGGTTGCTGCGCTCTTGGTCCAGTTGTAGTTGTGGATGATGACTATTATTCGATGAAGCCTGGCAATGTCGAGAGGTTATTAAGGAAATATAGGAATGCAAAGAGTGAAAAAACTAAATAGTAGTAACGATCTTGAAAAATTGAGAATTGAGATTAATTCGGCATGGGATTCTCAGAAACCGTGTATTGCCATTTGTGCTGGTACAGGTTGCACAGCATTGGGTGCAATTTCTGTTGTTGATGTTTTTAAAGCTGAAATTAGTAAAAAAGGATTAAACGGAAAGGTAAATACATTGGTAACAGGTTGTCAGGGATATTGTGAACATGGGCCTATTGTTGTGATTCAACCTGAGGGCATTTTTTACCATAGAGTGAAACCCGGGGATGTTAGTGAGATAATCGAGGAAACGATTATCAATAATAATATTGTAAGCCATCTTCTGTATGAAGATTCAGAGACCGGGGAGAAAATTGTTCATGAGAAAGATATTCCATTTTATAAATTTCAGAGAAGAACTATCTTTGGAGACAATTGCAGGATATCTCCGGTTAGCATTGATGATTATGTGAGAATTGGCGGATATAAATCCCTATCCAGAGTTTTGAATGGGATAGAGCCGGATGAGATAATCGAAATTATTCAAAAATCCGGTTTACGTGGAAGAGGTGGAGGCGGCTTTCCTACCGGAACCAAGTGGAAAAGTTGCAGAAAAGCGGAAGGGGACATTAAATATGTTATTATAAATGGCGACGAAGGGGACCCGGGAGCATATATGGACAGGTCGATTCTTGAAGGCAATCCTCATTCGGTTCTTGAAGGATTGATTATAGGTGCATATGCTATTGGTGCTAATGAGGGATATATATATGTAAGAGAAGAATATCCACTTGCAGTAAAGCATTTCACAATAGCCCTTGATGCAGCAAGGGAATATGGATTTCTCGGTTCGAACATTCTTGGCTCCGGTTTTAGTTTCGATGTAAAGATTTCACGAGGAGGTGGAGCGTTTGTGTGCGGAGAGTCAACCGCTTTAATGGCATCTATTGAAGGAAAACCAGGAGAGCCAAGGGCAAAACATGTACATACCGTTGAAAAAGGATTGTGGGATAAACCCACTACACTGAATAATGTTGAAACCTGGGCAAATGTGCCACTTATAATCGATAAGGGGTGGAAATGGTATTCAAATATTGGGACAGAGAAAAGTAAGGGAACGAAGATCTTTTCCCTTGTTGGAAAGGTAAACAATACAGGTCTTGTCGAAGTTCCAATGGGGACTACTCTTAGAGAGATTGTGTACGACATCGGGGGGGGAATAAAGAACGGAAAAAAATTCAAGGCGGTTCAAACAGGAGGTCCTTCGGGTGGATGCATTCCCGAAAGTCTCTTGGATATTCCTGTAGACTATGACAAACTCGCAGAAGTTGGCTCTATGATGGGTTCTGGTGGTATGATAGTAATGGACGAAGATAATTGCATGGTAGATATTGCAAGATATTTTATCGGATTCCTTAAGGAAGAATCCTGTGGAAAGTGTACACCGTGCAGAGAAGGGCTTTATCAGTTATACAGTATTCTTACGGAAATTTGCGAGGGTAGGGGCAAGGAAGAGGATATAGAAACAATGGAAGACCTTGCATTAACTATGGAAAGAGCCTCACTTTGTCAGCTGGGACAAACAGCAGCAAATCCTCTGCTGACAACCTTGAAGTATTTCAGAGACGAATACGATGCCCATATAAGGGACAAAAAGTGTCCGGCTGGTGTTTGCAAGGTACTTATAAATTATTCAATAGATATTGATAAGTGTACAGGTTGCGGTTTATGTAGATTAAAATGTTCTGTTAATGCAATATCTGGAGAAAAAAATCAGGTTCATACGATAGACCCGGAAAAATGTGTGAAGTGCGGAATATGCTATGATGTTTGCACGTTTGATGCCGTAAAGAAAGAATAGAATGGATAAACTTATTATTGATGGCATAGAAACAGAAGCAAATCCGGAAAAGACCATTCTGGAAGTAGCAGGAGAATTGGGCATCAAAATTCCAACATTGTGTTACCATAAATCCCTATCTCCTTATGGAGCCTGCAGAATTTGCATTGTGGAGGTCATCTGGAAAGGGAAATCAAGATTTCATACTGCGTGCACATATCCCGCCTGGTCTGGTGAGGTTAAAACGAATTCGGAGCCAGTCAGGAAGATAAGAAAAACTATTCTTGAATTGATGCTTACCGAAGCACCGGAGGCTATTGAGATTCAAGAGCTTGCCGAGGAATACGGAGCAGATAGAACAAGATTCAAAAATAGGGATAAAGAAAATGATAAGTGTATTCTTTGCGGACTTTGTGTCAGAACCTGCACTGATGTTATGGGGATTGGTGCAATAGGGTTTGTAAATCGGGGTTCCGGGAGAGACATCGGTTCACCCTTTAAGGAATTTACGGAAGTCTGCAGACTTTGCGGTGCTTGTGAATCCGTCTGTCCAACCAGTGCAATGGATGCTTCGAAGATAGCAGGGGTAAAGCCCATTCCGATACTTTCTGATTTCGATATGGGATTATCGGGAAGGCACTCGATTTATATATCTTTTCCGCAAGCAGTTCCTAATGTTCCTGTTATTGACAAAAAGAGATGTATGTTTTTCCAGAATGATAGCTGCAGAATTTGCGAAGATGTCTGTGAGTCCAAAGCAATAAACTTCGAACAGAAAGCGAAAAGTAAGGAAGTTGAAATTGGGGCTATAATTGTTGCAACCGGTTTTGACCCATTTGATGCGAGCTTAAAAAAAGAATACGGCTACAGTGAGTACAGAAATGTAATTACAGGACTGGAATTCGAGAGGCTGGTTTCTTCATATGGGCCGACCGGTGGAGAAATCGTTATAGACGGAAAGGTACCGAAGAAGATAGTATTCGTTCACTGTGTCGGCAGCAGGGATGAATCTATCGGTAATACTTACTGTTCAAGGGTTTGTTGTATGTATCTTGCAAAGCAAGCACACCTTGTCAAGGAACTGATAAAGAATTCCGAAGTAACAATGCTGTATATGGATATGAGGGCATTTGGAAAGGGCTATGAGGAATTTTACGATAGAGTGAGGATGGAGGGTGTCCTTTACCGCAGGAGTAATCCGAGTGAAATATATAGGAAGGGTGATAAACTTATAGTACAGGCAGAGGATACGATTCTTGGTGAGTCAGTCGAGATCGAAGCAGACCTTGTAGTGTTGGGTGTAGGTATGGTGCCAAGAAAGGAAACAGAGGATATCCGTAAGATCTTGAAATTATCCAGGTCGCAGGATGGTTTTTTACTGGAGGCTCACCCGAAGCTGAGACCCGTTGATACATCGATGGATGGGATTTTTCTTGCCGGATGTTGTCAGGGCCCAAAGGACATTCCTGATACAGTTGCACAGGCAAAAGGGGCTGCATCTTCTGCTATGAGTATTCTGACAAGAGGATTTGTAACCGTCGAACCGATTGTCTCAACAATTGATAGCGATGTCTGTACAGGCTGTGCTATCTGTGAATCTGCGTGCGAGTATGGTTCACTAAGTTTGGATAATGTTAGGAAGATTATGACGGTTAATGATGTGGTTTGCAAGGGTTGTGGTGCTTGTGCGTCCAGTTGCCCTTCAAATGCAATTGTGCTAAAACATTACACACCAAAACAATTACTCCATCAGATAGAGTCAATCCTGAAATGAAGTTCTACTTTGGTATTGCCAATGAACCCATGGGGTCCCAGGGTGGAAGCACAATGGGTTTCTTGTTAAGAAGTTTTACAGTTTTTTGCGACACATATTTCTTGTTAATCACTACCTGATAAAGAAATTCATCGAACCACTTGTCGCTCATCACAAAGTATCCCTTTTTCCCCGCATTTTCACCCCAGCTATTCTCAACCTTCCAACGAATTGGTTTTCCATTAATAAGGTTTGCACCCGTAAAAACCATAGCATGAGTAAGTTTACTTTCTCCGTAATCAAGCCGTTCACCCTTATTCCATTCGAAGTCTGTACCGAAAATAAGGTTATAATCAAAAAGCTCTGTATCCATTATGCCCTTTTCTCTATCGGAGAATTTTCCGACATCACAGCCAAACCATATTGGTTCATTATCTTTTAACTGTTTAACCGCAAGCTTTTTTAATTCCTTACTTGGAAGATTAAGATAGAGTACCTCTTTACCACCTTTTACATTTCCGAGATATTTAACGGTATATGTTTTATTGTATTGTTTGTCTTCCATTGGCGCATTTATGATACTTACATAGTCTCTTAGATTAAGTCCAATAAATTTCGTGTAGAATTGCCGAGGCGTAACATTTCTATATCTATGAAATTTGTTTTTCTTGTCTCTATATTCGAAGTTAAACCTAACCGGCGGAATACCGAAACTCAGAGCCAGAAATCTGTATATTTCTTCAAGCATTTTTTCCTTTGTTTTTCTGATATTCGCGATTGTACTATGGTGTTTTTTCATCTTCCTTAGTATAGAAGCATTTTCTCTGAGTTTTTGGGTAAGCAACCTGTTTATAAATGAAGAATTGGTGCTATTAAATGTTTCAGGATATGTGTTCTTCGGAACAATTCCATATTTCTCCACAAGATTTATGAACATATCCCACTGTCCACCATCGTTAACAGGGGACTCTAGAAGCCACATAACAGTTCTGCTCCGTATATCTTCATCGATTGTATCTATTATGTTTTCAAGGAAGTAATTAGATTTCTCCAGTTTATCAAAAAAGAACGGATAAGTCTGTGATAGTTCAAATTGCTCAAGATGCAATTTACGCATTAGATATATTCTCAATGTATTAGTTCCTGCAAAGAGCCAACACCGCCCGCTTTTTTCCTGGTAAGTAATTTTTGCTGTTTTTAGTTCATTAGAGAAAGCGAAGTCCATATTTATGATACTGTTTCTATTCATTGCCACATCGTTCACTGAAACTTTGGTTACGGCATCCATCATAATCCTGTTGTGAGGATTCGTAAGAAATTGACTCTCAAATTGATTAAGAAGAATTTTTGTAATCTGCTGTTTTGAATTTGCGCTCATTTTATCTCCTTTTAGGTTTTATCATTATACATCTTAATTCAGCATAGTTTATTTTCGTTGTATTGTCAAGTATTTTTGACAAAAAATAATGCTTGCCATATATCGGATTTGATGATATAAATGCAATTAGTATAAAGGAGGTAACATGTGTGGCAAGCTCAAACTAACTTTGCCTATGGTTCTGCTGTTTTTGTTCTTCCTGAATCTTGCGGCAGATTCACCCCTTACATCTACAGCTTTTTATTCTGCGTATAGTGATATAGATATGGTGCAGAAGGCAGCAAAATCCGGTGTTCTAACAGAGGAAGTTGCTGGATTTCTTTCATGTAAGGAAAACTCTATTGATGTGAAAGCTGCGGTTATAAATGCTCTATCCTGGGACATTAATGGAAAGAACAGCTATGAGTTTTTCAGTAAGGTTCTTAAGAAAAAATACAACAAGGGTGTTGACAGTCTCATCCTCGACGAATTGACAGGTGATGAAGTGTTCTGTTTGGGTTATCTTCTTGCAATGGATGATTATTTTGACGTTTATGACGCACTTGATATTCTTGATATTGCCTGGGGGAAAAACGACACCAGTTTTACTGTTTCGATGATATATGCATTAGTCGAGGCGCAAGCTGCAATGGACTATGATTGGTGTGAGGTGTGGGAGTTGATTAAGGATGAATTGAATGATAAAACACTTAAAAGGGATATGCGAGAGGGGGCAGTGGATTTAATTTTGGATTATATGAAACTCTACAGAGAATACTGTAATGGAGGGGAAGACACATTGGATGAATAATAGGGAATGAGAACAAAATGCTTAGATTATAAGATCGGTTCTAAAGTCAAAATGGAAAAATATTCGCGATGATAGTGATTCAAAAAGTACATAAAACGCATTTAACTGAATATTTACGGAGATAATTATGTCGGATGAGAAAATTGTGGCGTTTTGCGGAATCGTTTGCACCGAATGTCCTGCATTTTTGGCAAGAAAGAATGATGATGATGAATTGAGGAGGAAGACTGCAGAAAGATGGTCATCTCCCGAGTTTCCCATAAAGGCTGAAAGCATAGATTGCTATGGCTGTTTTGCAACTGACAAGAAGATGATGGAGTTTTGCAGACAATGCAGGATTAGGAATTGTGGAGTTGAAAAAGGTGTCGAAAACTGTGCTTACTGTGATGAGTATCCCTGTTTGAAACTCGAAGAGTTGTGGAAACACTTGCAACTTCCTGAACCAAAAGAAGTGCTTGATAAAATAAAAAAACAGTTATCATTATAGTAAAAGGGAAATTTGCTAAAGAAAGAGCGATGCATATGTCAGAATTCAGGAAGATTAGAAATGGAATTCGAAAGGAAATAAGGGCAAATGCTGATGTGTGCAATTGATATTTTTTTCTTGACATTGTGTATATTTTATTTTAGTAGTTGCCTATTGTGAAAAGATACATAATCTTTTTAATTGGTATCACAGTTTCAGGTTTCCTCATTTTCTACGGGGTTAAACTTGGTGATTTCGTTGAAGTGATTAGAAATGCTGCGCTGTTGTGTCTCTCTTGTGTTGGCATTGCAAACTAACATATGAGAATAATAATCGTTCAGATTCTCAGCACTCTCGGAATAAATAGCTATTTCTATGCAATCGTTAAAAAAGGAATATATCAAGGTCCATTGAAGGGCATCCCGTTGCCGATTATGAACTGTTACGCCTGTCCTCTTGCGCGGACTGCCTGCCCTATTGGAACGCTCCAGCATTATGCAAGCATAAGAGCAATTCCGTATTACCTTATAGGAATTTTTGGTGTTGTAGGTTTTGCAGTTGGAAGAGCGACCTGTGGTTGGATTTGCCCGTTTGGTTTTTTTCAAGACCTTTTGTTCAAAATTAGAACATTCAAGATAAGAATTCCCAAATTCTTTTCGTATTTCAAGTTTGCATTTCTGGTTATACTTGTGATATTAATTCCCTATTTCACACATGAGCCCTGGTTTTCCAAACTGTGTCCGGTCGGATCTCTCGAAGGCGGAATTCCTATAATTGCCTGGAATCCACAAACAGGTGGGCTTACAGGACTTCGCAATCTTATTGGTTGGCTCTACTTCTTGAAACTCGGGATTGTTGTATTTATACTCGGATTATCGGTAGTATCGAAAAGACCATTTTGCAGAATATTCTGTCCGGTGGGAGCAATTCTCGCTCTTTTCAACAAAGTCAGTCTCCTGCAAATCAAGCTTAGGGAAAATACCTGTAATCCTTTGAGATGCAATATTTGCCAGGATGTTTGCCCTATGGATATAAAGATATACGAAAATACAACAAATTTAGATTGCATTAGATGTGGAAGATGCATTTCTGCCTGTCCTGACAATGCTCTTTATATCACCCCATTTTTTAAGAAGGGTAAATTGGCTGATAAAAAGCCCATCATAAGCTCAATCGTAAAACATCAGTAAACCCCGTTACATTCTCCTCTAAGGGTGTCATTGCGAGTAACTCTTCTTGCCCTGTGTCATAACATTATGCACAAAACATTTTCCTATTACACGGGGCTTGCTCCACAAATGCGAAGCAATCCCCTATTCGCTCCCAGTCAATATGAGATTGCCACGCCTTTACTTCGTTCAGGCTCGCAATGACGGCTTTTACTGACTATTTACCCTCAAGCTAATGCATTGTCATTCCTGCAACAGCAAGAATCCAGTCAACCTGCTGGCAATCTTAAAATAGAATTCTCCACTTGCTGGTTATAACATAACGGCGCTGCAAATCAGAATAAAAAAGTAAGGTTTTTATGACTTAAAGAAAGCTTTGTATGCTTTGTATGTTTCATAGAGGTCTGCTTTAGCAGAAACCTCGAAAGGTGAGTGCATTCCAAGTACAGCAGGACCGCAGTCAACGGTCTCTATGCTCTGGTTGGCTATATATTCTGAAACGGTTCCACCACCACCTTCATCCACCTTACCAAGTTCCCCTGTTTGCCAGACCACTTCATTTTTGTTAAACAGATTCCTTATTTCACCTACGAATTCAGCAGAGGCATCATTGGTGCCGTATTTTCCTCCAGACCCAGTATACTTTGTGAGTACGACACCGTAACCAATTTTTGCTGCATTGGTTTTTTCAAGAACATTTTGGTAGTTTGGATTTACTGCAGCATTTACATCAGCGGAAAGAGCCTTTGAATTGGTGAGAGTTTCTCTAACCTTATCGAAGCTGCATTTTTCGCCCCTTAAGGAAATGAGCCCCCTGATGCAGTCTGTAAGGAATTGCGATTGGGCACCTGTTGCTCCAACACTTCCTATTTCTTCTTTGTCCACGAACAGGGCAAGGCAGGAATGTTCCGGGTTCTTAATTTCTGCTATTGCGCTAAAGGATGTGAAACCGCATATTCTATCATCCTGCCCATAGCCGCCAACAAGACTTCTATCCCATCCGATGTCTCTCGCAGGCATTGCAGGAACAACTTCTATTTCAGCGCTAATAAAGTCCTCTTCCTTGATTCCATATATTTTGTTAAGAATTTGAATAATTGCGATCTTGACTTTTTCTTTTTCATCATCATCAGGAAAAGGAAAACTTCCTGCAAGCAAGCTAAGTTTCTCGCCTTCTATTGCTTCTGCCAATTTTTTCTGGGATTGTTCTTTCCTCGAAAGATGGGGGAGAAGGTCCGCAATAGTAAAAACAGGATCTTTCAGGTTATCACCGATACTTATTTCAACTTTTTTTCCGTCCCCTTTTACAATGATTCCATGTAGTGAAAGGGGAATAGAAGTCCACTGATATTTTTTGATTCCTCCATAATAATGCGTTTTTAAGATAGCCAGTTCTGCTTCTTCGCATAGAGGATTTGGCTTGAGGTCAAGACGGGGAGAATCAATGTGAGATGCAACCAATCTTATCCCTTCTATAATGGGTTTTTTACCTGTAATTGCAAGGGCAATGCTTTTACCTCTGTTCACAAGGTAGAAATTCCTGGCTTTCCTATTTACGAATTCTTTGAAGCCCTTCTTTTCGGAAGCTCGGACTATCCATTTGCAGGTCTCGCGTTCTGTTTTCACATTTGTGAGAAAGTTCTTGTATGCTTCTGCAAATTGGAAAACGTCCCTTTTGTCTTTCTCTGAATACTTATTCCAAGCAGGTTTGAGCTCACGCAGTAGTAGTTTCTTTACCTTTTTCGTATGGCTTTTCATAATATTCCTTTCTCTTACATAATCAAAATCTGCTGAATACATTCATTTTAATACCCTCAAATGCTTCTTCTATTCTACACACCCCTCCTGAACATAGAAGTCCACCTTTTTCCGATCCTGCCATAACATTAAGCGTATGCTTATCGGAAATATGCCATTTCATCTCAATAACCTTCCACTCAGTTCCTTCACCTTCCAAAAGGACTTCTTTATCTCTAATCGTCCATCTGCCTGAAAGTGTAACGGACGGGAGAATTCCAAGGTCAATTGAAACACCGTTATCTGTAAAGCTTATCGTATCCAAATCAACTATTCGAGAATCCAATCCGATATTAAATGAGTGAGACAAGAATAGTCCTGAAATTCCAAAATGCGGAAGCAATTCGATTTTTTCATCTATAATGGGTTCAGGTTTCCTGTATCCCTTTTTCTTAAGGTTAAAAACCAATATTGGACCCTGCTTTGTTGCATTACCTTTTATTTCGCCAAAGTATTCATCGAACCCAATGGAATCCAAAGAAATGGTTGCAAGTTTCGATGTGTTGAACCTGAGATACAAGTCTTCAAGAATATTGGTTGAAATATCAAGCATCCATCCTCTTTCATCTTTTGCCCTATTTATGGAGTAACCATCGAGATTCCCTGTAGGAGGTGCGTTATACCTGTATATAGTTCCTCCGTATCCGAGAGAGTCATAATTGAAGAATTCAAAGCTCACGGATATGTTTGCAACGAAGACATTTGTCGAGCCGTAAAATCCGGTTCCCTGCGATTTAGCAAAAAGGGTTTTATCCCAGCCATTCTTCTTTGCTAATTCAGCATAAAGAACAACCGGTCCGTGGACAACTTCAATATTTGCACTGTAAACATAAGTTTGATGAGGCTCTTCAACACCTGGGTCAAGAGAAGAGAATCTTACGAAGTTTAGTGACAGTGGAATGACCGGAATGAAATTGATGTCAATTTTTGCTCCTTCGAGAACGTCGGCAGTATCGTTTATCACAGAATAGTTGCCACTTGACAGAATAAGGTTTCGTGGTTTTCCGGCTAATAAGAAAAGAGAAATAGGATGAGTTTCGAAACTCATGGATAATCCATCAACATCTCTATCTATATTTACATCTTCTTCCTCAGTTTGATGAAGGACTAATCCTCTTCCAAAGGATTGGTAGAAATTACCGGTTTTTATGGACCATTCCGGTTTCTTATACTGCAAAAATCTTTTCCGTATTCCTTCTTTTCTGAGTGGGTCTTTTAGATCTGAAGGTTCGTATATCTGCCATTCAATAAGAGCTCTGAATGAACCATATGTTCCATTAATATTGACTACATCATTGAAAAAGTTGTGATTATCTTGTTTCCATTGCTGATAATGCAACTCATTATTTCCAGAAATCTTGAGTGCAGCTGAGAAAACTACGGTATATGTGAAAAGTATTAAGGTTAAAACAAGGAAATTAATTAAGTTTTTCTTCGGGATTTCCCTCTTCTTCCGGATAGAGCTCCTCCAGTTTTTCCTTTATTACATTCTCATCGCCGTCTATGAATCCCTTGCGTCTTAAGATGATATTGCCTTCTTCATCTAACAGATAAACTTCAGGAATTGTTTGAATGCCAAAAAGCTCTTTTACTTCGCCATTTTTATCGTAAAGGACTGTATACTCCCATTTATGTCCTTTTACAAGTCCAGGGATCTTGGAGATGTTTCTGGGTCCGTCTTCATTGATTGCAAGGTAAACAAGCCCCTTTTCTTTGTATTCGCTGAAGATGTCTTTCATAGCATCCAAGCCTTGAATACAACTTTTGCAGTAAACTGCCCAGAAATCGATTATAACATATTGACCAAGGAGAGAGTCAAGATATACAGTTTCATTCTCTATTGATTTCAGGCTGAATGAAGGTGCCTTTTCAAGCTCTTCTTCGGCTCCGATGGAAAAAAAGAGAACAAGCAGAAAGATAGGAATATATACAATAACCTTTTTCGTAATATTTCCCTTTGTTTTATCACTTATCATTCAAAAATAATATATCAACGAGCAACAGATGTCAAGAAAAAAGTTTTCTTGAATTGTCTTGACAAAGACGAATTTATTTGGTATTTATATCAGGAAATTTGCTTGAATGGACTGCTTAAGTTGGTTTTAAGGGGATTTTAGAGTGGACTTGAGAATTCGGAGTAATACAAGCAACAAAAGTGTTTGGATAATCTTAGATTATGGGAGGATATACTGCCGAAGGTCATTGCAATTGCCAATCAGAAGGGTGGTGTGGGAAAAACTACAACAGCCGTCAATCTATGTTCCAGCTTTGCCATTTTTGAAAAGAATGTACTTCTCATTGATCTGGACCCTCAGGCAAATGCAACCAGCGGACTGGGTTTTAGCAGTAATGGAATAAAACATTCAGTTTATGAACTCCTAATAAGAGAGGTGAAGATTAATGAGGTAATAATGGAGACTAAGTTCCCGTTTTTCAAGTTAATACCGTCGAAGGTTGCCCTCGTTGGAGCAGAAATAGAACTGGCGGATAGAGATGATAGACATTTTAGATTGAAGAATGCAATAAAAGATGTTAAAGAAAATTTTGATTACCTCATAATTGACTGTCCCCCTTCGCTCGGTCTATTGACCGTTAATGGGCTTGTTGCCTCGGGATCAGTCCTTATTCCTATCCAGAGTGAATTCTATGCAATGGAGGGACTTGGCAAGCTACTTAATACTATAACTCTGATTCAAAAGAGCTTCAACAAAGACCTGGATATCGAGGGCATAGTTGTTACTATGTTTGACTCGCGTTTAAATCTTTCCAGAGAGGTGCTTGCCGAAGTTAATAAGTACTTCGGGGAGAAGGTATATAAAACCATAATTCCAAGAAATGTGAAGCTTGCGGAGGCACCGAGTTTTGGTAAACCAGTTGCATTCCATGATATTCATTCGAAAGGTGCGGAGAGTTATATGAAACTGGCAAAGGAAATATTGGAGAATGGCTAAGAAAGCATTAGGAAGAGGTTTGGATGCACTTTTCCCAAAGCGGGATGAAGAGGATCTGCAGGGAGTTACTAACGTTGCAATTTCCTCCATCCATCCCAATCCATACCAACCGCGTGACGACTATAGTGACTCGGAAATTTTAACACTTGTCGATTCGATAAAGCAAAAAGGTGTTATTCAACCTATAGTCGTGAGAAAGAGTGGAAAAGCTTATGAACTCGTTTGTGGTGAGAGACGATTTCGCGCTGCAAGGAAAGCGGGTCTTAAAAGAATACCTGTTGTAGTGAAAGATTTGATCGACAGAGAAGTTCTTGAAGTTGCACTAATCGAGAACCTTCAAAGAAAAGATCTCAATCCCATAGAGGAAGCCAAAGCGTATAACAGACTTGCAAAAGAATTTAGTTTAACACAATCCAACATTGCTAAACTTGTCGGAAAACAAAGGTCTACGGTAACGAACAGGATTAGACTTCTCAATCTTCCAAAGACAATTCAATCTATGATAATGCAAGGTGTAATCAGTGAAGGACATGCAAGGGCGATTCTTGCGGTGGGTGATGAGAGCAAGATGCTTTTTATTGCGAACCAAATAAAAAGACAAGGACTTAGTGTTAGAGATACTGAGAAACTAACACAAAACAAACAGAGGAGAATTAAAAAGAATATAAAGAAAGATTCGTTCACAATCGAAGCGGAGCGCCTTCTCAGAGAGAAATTTGGGACGAAATGCAGTATACTTAAAAAGGGAAAAGCAGGAAAGATTACTATAGAATTCTATTCCAGTGAAGACCTTGTAAGAATATTCGATGTTCTATCCATTGGGATAGATTGAAAAGAGTAGAGAATTCTATTATGAGAAAATATGAAAGAAGTCACAAATCCAAGTAATCGGATGTACTGGGAGATGCTATGATTGAATTAAAGGAAGTTTTAAGGGTGCTTTCAGAAACTGATGGAGTTTCTTCGTGCGAGAAGAATCCTAAGGAAATAGTGAAGAAGGAACTTAAAAAACTAAATGTTAAGTTTAGTGAAGATGTTGTTGGAAACCTAGTCGCAGTGAAGAAAGGAAGATTAGGGACTGGAAAATTTATGATTGCATCACACATTGATGAGATTGGTTTGATTGTTACTGCCTTTGATGAGAATGTTCTTAAGTTCACGACAGTTGGGGGTTTTGATAAAAGAATTCTGCTTGGACAGGAAGTCGTTGTTCATGGTAAAAAGGAGTTGATTGGTGTTATAGGGAGTATTCCACCTCATTTTTTTCCTAAAGGTACAAGCAAGAAAGTGCTGTTAACGGAAGATCTTTTTATCGATGTTGGCTTAGATGAAAGAGAAATAAAAAGGAATGTCGAGATTGGGAGTTTGGTGAGTCTAAAAAAGGATTTTGTTGAACTTTATAGTGAGAGATATAGTGGTAAATCGCTTGATAATAGAGCCAGTGTTGCTGCTTTGCTTTGCATTTTTGATGAGCTTACCCGAATCAAGCACGATTGGGATGTTTACGGCGTATTCACTGTTCAAGAGGAGATTACTGGACTTGGTGCAGTAAGTTCATCGTACAATGTTTTTCCCGACGCTGCAGTTGCCATCGATGTTGGATTTGGGAAACAGGTCGATTTTTCACCAAATTTTACTACAGAGATTGAAAAAGGTCCAATAATCGCAACAGGTCCTAACATTCATACAGGACTTAAGAATGCTATGATTAAAATTGCTGAAGATTACGAAGTTCCATATCAGGTGGAAGCAGAACCAGGGACGACAGGAACAGATGCAGAGGCAATTCAAATTTCGCGGGAGGGTATCCCAACTACGCTTGTATCCATACCAATACTGTATATGCATACACCAGTTGAAGTGGTTTCAATGAAAGACATAAGAAGAACGGGCAGGTTGATTTCATTATTCGTGAGTTTTTTAAATTCTGAAATGCTCAAAGGAGACAAAGATGCTACTTGAAAAATTATCGAACTTGGACGGTGCATCTGGTGATGAAGCAAGAGTCAGGGAGTTCATTCAAAAAAGAATAAGGAAATATGCAGACAGTATGGAAATCGATGCCCTTGGAAATCTTATTTGTTTCAAGAAAGGTAGAGTAAAGAAGCCTATAGTCCTTATAGCAGCACATATGGATGAAGTTGGATTTATGGTAACCGAAAAAAGACAGAATGGAACACTTGGTTTTTCCAAAGTAGGTGGGATAGATTCGAGGGTTATACTCGCGAAAACTCTCAGGTTTGGAAAAAATGGAACAAAAGGTGTAATAGGTGCAAAACCTGTTCATCTTCTCAAAAAGGAAGAGGTTACGAAAATTCCAGGGATTGATGAAATGTATATTGATGTTGGTGCAAAATCTCATAAGGATTTCAAGGATATTGAGGTTGGCGATTACGTCTATTTCGATACTTGTTTTGAGAAGATTTCTGCAAAGGTTGTAAAGGGGAAAGCTTTTGATGATAGAGCAGGATGTTCTCTGATAATGGACTTATTCAAGGAAAAATTCAGAATGCCTTTATATGGAGTTTTTTCGACTCAGGAAGAAATTGGATTAAGAGGTGCTATGGTTATAGGCAATCGCTTAAGACCAGATTATGTTATCATACTTGAGGGAACTGGAGCGGGAGATTTTCCGTCAAAAAAGGACAATTCAAAGTCTCCATTTCTTGGCAAGGGACCTGCATTAACAGTGATGGATAAAAGCATGATTGCAGATAAAAAGCTACTTGAATTGATTATAAAAATTGCAAAGCGGAAAGGTATTCCATATCAATTAAAACAACCCGGTATAGGGGGAACCGACGCGGGGCGGATTCAAATTTCTCGGAAAGGTGTAAAATGTGCAGTAATTGCAGTCCCTGCAAGATACATTCATTCTCCCGTATGTCTTATGAATTTGAGTGACTATGGTAATACATTAAAGCTTGCAAAATTCGTTCTTAAGCGTTTAGGAGATAGTGGGAAATAAAATACTTTTAGGAATTAGGGAGGAAAGATGAAAAAAACGATAAAAAAGCTAACCGAGGCATTTGGACCATCAGGTTTTGAGAATAATGTTAGGAAAATAGTTCAGAAGGAAATAGTGAGTTATGTTGATAGTACAAAGAAGGACACCCTGGGAAATTTTATTGCGCATATTAAAGGAAAAGGTCCGAAGCTTATGCTTGCTGCCCATATGGACGAAATAGGTGTCGTCACGAGCTACATTGATAAGAAAGGTTTTATTAGATTTTCCAATGTTGGAGGTTTTTTCCCGATACATTCACTAACTGCTCGGATTGTATTTGAGAACGGTGTTATTGGAGTGATTGGTGAAGAAGGACGGAAAAGTATGAATGACCCCATAGAGATGAGCAAATTATATATCGACATTGGAGCGGGAAATAGAAAAGAAGCTGAAAAACTTGTTCCTGTTGGTTCATTTGGAACCTATCAAAGGGAATTTGTAGATCTCGGCAAGAGGATTGTTTCAAAAGCTCTTGATGATAGAATAGGCTGTGCGGTTCTTGTAGAAGTTATTAAAAGGTTAAAAGGAAAATCGAAGTTTGATACATATGTTGTTTTTACTGTGCAGGAAGAGGTTGGGTTAAAAGGTGCAAGAACTTCTGCTTTCGGAATAGAACCCAAAATCGCACTCGCAGTTGATGTAACAAGGACAGGGGATACACCGGGAGCATCAAAAATGGCTGTAGAACTTGGGGCAGGTGCCGCCATTAAAGTAAAAGACAGAGCAATTGTTTGCAATCCTCTAATTGTTAAAAAGCTAAAAAGTGTTGCACGTAAATACAAGATACCTTATCAGTTGGAAATACTTGAAAGGGGTACGACGGACGCTACAAGCATTCAACTGACAAAGGGAGGTATTCCATCTGGAGCGGTTTCTATTCCAAGCAGGTATATACACAGTTGCTCCGAAATGGTTGATATTGATGATGTTGAGTCCTGTGTACAGCTCATTTCTAAGTTTGTCCAAACAGGTATTTAGAGATGAAAAAATATTTCACCGTACAGATTTTTTCTTCCGATGGGAAAACAGCAATAACAAGGAAAGTATCAAAGAACTTGATTGCTTTTCTTACTGTTCTTCTTACATTGGTTGTCATTGCAATAATTACAGTTGTTGCCTTTTATGGGAAGGTTTATGTAAAAGCCTTGAAAGTTAGAAATCTTGAAGAAAGAAACAAGTATTTGGAAGGAGAGTTCGAGAAAATTATTCAGCTTAAGAAGGATGTCGAAGAGATTTCGAAAACAAGAGAAAAGCTTGAAGTGGCATTTGGAATGGAACAAAGGGAAAGAGAAGTTGGAAATCGGGAATTCGTATCCAAGAGTAATGAAATCCTGGAAGAAACAAAAGGAGGCGATACTATTGTTAAGAGTCCGGAGATGAAGGAATATTTGGAAAAGTCGAGAATTCTAAACAAGAGTGTGCCAAATCTCATACCTGTAGATGGTTGGATTACAAAGGGTTTTGACAGAGTACACAGGGCTGTTGATATTGCCGCAGAAAGAGGGACTGCTATTTTTTCATCGATGGATGGCAGTGTGGAGTTTGTTGGATGGGATTCAATTCTGGGTAATATTATCAAGGTTGGAAATTCAAGCGGATATTCGGTTGTTTATGGACACTGTTCGAACACTTATGTGAACAAAGGAGATTTTGTTAGAAAGGGAGGTATAATTGCGAGTGTTGGTAATACGGGTAGAGCAGATGCACCACACCTACACTACGAAATTTTGATGAATGGTACGAATGTCAACCCTGAGCTTTTTTTTGTAAAAAGCTACAGAAAACTAAAGGAGGAGTAGAATGGCTAAGAATGAGAACCTGATGAATATTTTAGGAAATGGGACAAAGTTCAAAGGAAACATGAATATCTCGGGGAGTTTGAGAATAGATGGAGAATTCGACGGCAATCTGAGTATTTCTGAAACTTTGATAGTGGGGAAAAGCGGATTTATAAAGGGAGAGATAAAAAGCAAGAACAGCGTTGTTGGTGGTAAAATTAGTGGAAATCTCAGTAGTTTGGAGAAAGTGGAACTTCAAGCAGGTGCGATTTTTGATGGAGAGCTTGCATGCAAAAAGCTGATTATCGAAGAAGGTGTTTTGTTCGATGGAAGTTGTAGAATGTCTGAGGTAAAGGGTGCATCTAAGCAAGAAAAAGCGAAGCCTGCAGAAATCGCTAAGTAGATATTGGAAAAATAGTACAGGGATTTAGTATTAGGATAGTGAGAAAGAATAGAGCAAAAGATGAGTTGAGACATCAAAGAGTTACTCTCGAGTTTATAAAGCACGAAAAAGCATCTGTACTCTATGAACTTGGGCTAACAAGAGTTTTGTGTGTTGCGACAAAACAAGTCGGGGTTCCTAAGTTCCTCGAAGGGAAATCTCTTGGTTGGGTAACTTCAGAATATGGAATGTTACCAAGATCTTCACCAAATAGAATACCAAGAGAAAGAGTTAAACTTTCTGGCAGAAGTCAAGAAATTCAGAGATTTGTTGGAAGATGTCTCAGGGCAGGATGTGACCTCTCTCTGCTTGACGGTTACTCTATCGTTGTCGATGTTGATGTTATTCAGGCTGATGGTGGCACAAGAACAGCTGCGGTGAATGGCGGAATGATCGCTCTTTATATTTTATTAAGGGATATGTTTACAGTTGGACAATTAGAAAGTATGCCTGTTGTTAGTCTTATTGCCGCTGTCGGTGTCGGGAAAATGGGTGTAAGTATACTTCTTGATCCCGACTATGCAGAGGATTCTAATCTTGATGTTGATATGAATGTAGTTATGAATGAAAATATGAAATTCGTGGAAATAGATGGAATAACAGAAGGAAATGCTTTTTCTAAGAGGGATTTAAACGGGATGTTATCCGTTGCCGGGAAGGGTATAAAGGAAATTATTGAACTTCAAAGAGAAAACCTATCATTGAAGTTAGTGTAAAGCCAACATAGATGAAATCCCTCCGCTCCAAACTCAGTTCTCGAAATATTTAAATGAAAACAAGGATAGAGAAACGAATATCGATTAGACAGGGAAGAGAGGTAAGGCTCGACAAGTATGTTCTGGGATTAGGACTTGGTTTTTCGCGCTCTAAGATTCAGAAACTTATAAATGATAATTGCGTTCTTATTGATGGCAAGTCCGTAAAAGCTCATCATAGTGTTCATTCGGGGGAAGTCCTTACGATAGTCTGTGAGAAGAAAAAACCTTCAGGGATTAAAGCTGAAAATATCCCTATTGAAATAGTTTATGAAGATTCTTCTGTTGTAGTGGTTAATAAAAGAGTAGGTATGGTGGTTCATCCTGCAAGAGGTAATTTAACCGGGACTCTTGTTAACGCTCTACTATATCATACATCTAGAGAACTTGCCGAAACGGATGATATTTCAAGACCAGGTGTAATACATAGACTTGATAAAGATACATCGGGACTTATAGTTTTTGCGAAAACGGAAAGAGCTCACGCCCTTCTTGGAAAACAGGTTCAAGACAGGATGATGAAAAGAGTTTATTTGCTTCTTGTATGGGGAATGGTTCCAACCAATAAAGGAATTATAGAAGCACCTATTGGAAGAAATACTGTTGATAGAAAGAAAATGAAAGTAACACCATTTCAATCGCGAAAGGCGGTAACACATTACAGGATTATCCAAAGATTCAGTATTGCAACATACATCAGAGCTCAATTGGAGACCGGCAGAACTCATCAAATCAGGGTTCATTTTTTGCATATGGGGTATCCCGTTGTTGGTGACCCCGATTACGGCGGTAGGAAAGTTTCGATACTTGTTAACGTCGGGAAGCAAAACAGAGAGCAATTTGACCACATTCTCAAGAAACTTAAGAGACAAGCTTTGCACGCAACTGCTCTTTCGTTTGAACATCCCGAGAAGAAAAAGACAATGACCTTTTATTCTCCACTCCCTGTGGATATCAAGGAAACTATTTCGTTCTTACAACGGAATTGTGAAGCAAGTTAGCAATTTAAGAGAAAAGGAGTGTTTAGTTTGAAAAAGAAACTTCTAATAGTTGAATCTCCTACAAAAGCGAAAACCATACAACAATACCTTGATTCAAGAGGGTTTGAAGTTCTTTCTTCTAATGGTCATATAAAAGACCTTCCTAAGAATAAATTGAGTGTTGACATAAAAAACGAATTTAAACCTACTTACGAAGTAATTTCAGGAAAATCGAGGATTCTTAGCAAGCTTAAAAAGGCGTCGAAAGACGCATCTGATATTTTTCTTGCAACTGATCCTGATAGAGAGGGAGAAGCAATTGCTTTTCACTTGGCGCAGGAAATAAGTGATAGGAAGGTTCCTTTTAGAGTACTCTTTTACGAAATCACAAAAGAGGGGATTGAGAAAGCGATCAAGGATCCTGGATATGTCAATTTAAATCTTGTGAAGTCTCAACAGGCACGAAGAATCCTGGATCGGCTCGTTGGATACAAGGTAAGCCCTTATCTGTGGAAAACCATAAGGAGAGGTTTGAGCGCTGGAAGGGTTCAGACTGTTGCTTTACGTTTGATATGTGAGAAAGAAAAGACTATAGAGGATTTTATAAAAGAGGAATATTGGGAACTTGAAGCGACCTTTGAGAAAAATAACAATGGTGAGTTCGTGGCGACATTGGTTCAGATTGCAGGAAAGAAACCTGAAATAAAGAATGTGAAGGATGCGAGTCGAGTCACTGCTGAGACAAAAAAAGAAAAATATGAAACAGTGAAGTACGAAAAGAAGAATGTGGAAAAATCTCCGCCGCCTCCTTTCATTACAAGTAATCTCCAACTCGAAGCATCAAGAGTACTCAATTTTAGTGCAAAACAAACAATGAGAATTGCCCAGCAACTTTACGAAGGAATAGAACTTGGGAAAGAAGGACCTGTTGGTTTAATCACATATATGAGAACCGATTCTTTCAGGATTTCAGAAAAAGCAAGGAATGAAGCGAGAAAATTCATTGGCGATGAATTTGGGGATAGATTTTTGCCAGGAAAGAAGAGAGTCTTCAAGTCAAGAAAGAGCGCCCAGGAAGCCCACGAATGCATAAGACCTTCTTCGATTTTTAGAACTCCTGATAAGGTAGAACCATTTCTGGACAAGAATCAATTAAGGCTCTACAAAATGATATGGCATAGATTTGTCGCTTCACAGATGTCCAATGCGGTCTATGAATCAGTTACTTCTGAACTTCTTGGTGGTAAGTTTCTTTTTAGAGCAAAGTCAAGAAAAGCGATATTTGAAGGTTTTACGAAGCTTGTTCCGGTGAATGAGCAATCCAAGAACGTAAATATTCCACCCCTTGATATAGGAGAGAAGGTGTTGCTTGTTTCCGTCGAACAGAGTCAGCACTTTACAGAACCGGCAAAAAGATACACGGAAGGGACTCTTGTTAAAACGTTAGAGGCAAAAGGTATAGGACGTCCGAGCACTTACGCAACTATCATAAGTACAGTTCAAAATAGAGGATATGTGAAGAAGCTAAAGAAGGCACTTATACCTACAGAACTTGGCAAGGTAGTGGTTAAAGTTCTTCTTGAGTATTTCGTGAAGATTTTCTCTTATGATTTTACCAAAGAAATGGAAGAAGAATTGGATGGCATAGAAGAAGGGAAAGAGGAAATCGGTTCAGTTCTACATAATTTTTACCAGGATTTTGCTTTAATGCTGAGGAAAGCGGATAAAGAAGTAAGAAAGATCAAAGAAGGCGTTGTAGAAAAAACAAATGAAATTTGTGAAGTTTGCGGTAAACCCATGGTCATCAAATGGGGGAAATATGGAAGATTCCTTGCTTGTAGTGGTTATCCAGAATGCAAAAATACAAAACAACTTGACAGCGAAAAAGTAGAAGGTAAGTGTCCAAAGTGTGGAGGGCAGTTGGGAATAAGAAGAGGAAAATATGGAAGGTTTGTTTCTTGCGAGAATTATCCCAAATGCGATTTCAGTTCTTCGGTTAAGATAGGTGTAAAGTGTCCACAAAAGGGATGTGATGGTGAATTGGTTGAAAAGGTTACCAGGAAAGGTAAAGTGTTCTTTGGATGTAGCGGTTATCCCAAGTGTAAATATGCACTCTGGGACAAACCGGTTGCAAAACAATGCCCACATTGTAAGTTTCCTCTCGTGGTCGAAAAATATGGGAGGAAAGGTGTTTATCTGAAGTGCCCTAAATGTGGGGCAAAGATAGAAAAGAATAATGAGGAGTGATGAGCAATACTTACGATATGACCAGGGTATGTAACACTGAAGCGAAGGAGGAAATGTGGCAATTGTTGAGCCTTTTAAGGGATTGAGACCAAGAAAAGGATTTGCCGAAAAAGTTGCTTCACCGCCATACGATGTTTTGAACTCGAGTGAAGCAAGAGAAATGGTAAAAGATAAGCGTTACAGTTTTCTCCATGTTGTTAAGCCAGAGGTAGACCTTGAACCTTCGGTTGATCTTTACGACGATAGGGTTTACCGCAAAGGAGCGGAGAATTTGAAAAGATTGATTGGGGAAGGTGTACTGGAGCAGGATGAACTGGAATGTTTCTATATTTACAGACAGTTGATGGGGGAGCACGAGCAAACGGGACTTGTTGCAGTTGCATCTGTGGATGAATACGAAGAGGGCAAAATCAAGAAGCACGAAAACACACGCATTGAAAAAGAAATAGACAGGTCGAAACACATAAATGCATTAAATGCGCAGGCAGGTCCTGTATTTCTTACATATAGGGCAACCGAAGAGATTGACAAACTGATGAACACTTTGACTCGGAATGAACCAGTTTACGATTTTACTTCCGAGGATAGCATCAGACATACTTTTTTTGTTGTGAAGGATAGAGAGTCCATTAATGCTATCAGGAATGCTTTTGCAAAATTGGATTGTTTATATGTGGCAGATGGTCATCATCGTTCCGCTTCTGCATCAAGGGTAAGAAATGAAAGGAGAAAAGACTCCAGGGAGTTTACAGGCAAGGAAGAATGTAATTTTTTCCTTTCCGTCATTTTTCCTGATAAACAGATGTATATAATGGATTATAACAGGGTTGTATCCAGTTTGAATAGCTGCACAGAGGAGGAATTCCTGAAAAAGGTGGGCGAGAAATTCATTGTTGCGGAATATGCTCTGAAAGGAGATCCTTTTAAGCCGCAAGAAAAGCGTAATTTTGGAATGTATCTGCATGGGAAATGGTACCAGCTTAAAGTCAAGGAAGGTATGTTCGATAAAGAGGACCCTGTTTTCAGCCTTGATGTGAGTATTCTTCAGGAGAATTTGCTCAAGGTTGTGTTGGGCATTGAAAATCCGAGGACGGATAAAAGAATTGCATTTGTAGGTGGGATTAGAGGCTTAGGTGAACTTGAAAGGCTTGTTGATTCGGGAGAGTTCGTTGTTGCATTTAGCATGTTTCCAACAACAATTCGACAGTTGATGGCAATCGCCGATGCGGGAAAAGTAATGCCTCCAAAGTCAACCTGGTTCGAGCCAAAACTCCGCAGCGGGCTGATCACACATTTGCTCTAACGCTGACTGTGAAGGCTGTCATCCTGAGCACTGTCATGCTGAATTCATTTCAGCATCTCGTCTTTAGATTCTTCAATAGTTAAAAAGCAGTGTTTATTCAGAATGACAAATAGAAGTTAATGGCAGTTTATTTCACAAGCAAGACAGGACAGGGAGCGCACTGTATAACGTAGCTGCTAACACTACCCAATGAGCTTTCTTGTTTCTTGTGTAATCCTCTTGTCCCAATAACTAACAGGTCATAATTTTTTGCAGTAGCACAGAGTGCTAGTGACGGTTTCTTTTCTCTTATAAGTTTTGAGTCTACTGTAAAATCGTTTTTCTCAAATACACTTGCTGTATCACTTAGAATTTTTTTTCCATCCTCAACAAAACTCTCCATAAGTTCACTGGAAATATCTCCCTTGTATAGTCCAGGAACATACGCTACATAAATAAGTGTAACTTTTGCTTTGAAACGTTTGGCGATTTCCAGTGCGTTTTCAGCAGCGCGCAAAGAATTTGACGAACCATCTGTTGCAAGTAGGATTTTTGAAAACATTGCTACCTCCTTTAACAAATAATTAGTCTTCACGTTCCTTGTTTATCATTTTTTTCTTTACTAGTCAACAAGATTTTTCTTGCAAAAACTTGCTCAGTCCGTTATGATACAATAAAGGAATAGGAGGAATATTTGCCCATTGTTTTCTTATCTTTATTGCTTTTTTTAAGAATTGACCCAGTTTTGGATTTACTTCCAGCAAATGCCGTGCATATTCAGACTGTTGAAGATGATTGCACTAATAATGGACACAAAGAGGTGATATTTGTTTATGATGTTGATGGACGTTTTGGAACGGCAAAGTACAAGGGGACCATCGTATCCATTTTTGAGGAAATTGAACAGCAGTACAGGGAAATTTACAAATGCAGGTTGAGTGCGGACACGAAAATTAGGTTGGTAAAACTGTTCGAAGGAATTCCACCTTTAATCGAAGTTCAATGGTTTCACTCAAAAAGTGGGGGAAATATTTATATATGTTATGATAAAAAGCTACTCAGGTTCAAGGAGATTATGAATCTTGAAAGTGGAGGTTTGAACAGAAAGGATCTGGATGGTGACGGTAAAGATGAGGTTTTCTCGTTTAAATTCAAATCACGGGATTGTGAAAGAGCAGAAGAAGACATTTTTGCAGGTGTGCTGACCTTTTATTCCTGTGAGGAAGGAAACATTATTTCTTATCCTGATAAACCCTTATATATGCGACCAGGAATAACATACTTCGCAACAGATAAGGAAAATAGTGAAGCAAACTTTTTTAATATCTTACCTGACTATTCCAACAAAAGAGAATTTAGAGGTAAAGATGACCTGTCTTTTAAGTTTCTTCTGTCTCAGGATGAGGGATTTTTAAGGTTAGTGTTGCATATCAAAGATGATGCTATATATGAGGAAGAAAGCAATATACTAAAAGGAGACCATCTCGTCATCCTGCTGGATACAGATTTGAACCGCGATTTTTGCAGCGCCAAACTGAATAATGACGATGTAGTAATAAAGATAGTTCCCGGGGTGGGTAAGAGCGAAAATCCTGTTGTACTGAATGGCAATAACCTATCCGCTTTTTCAAAGGATTTGACAGGGAGAATATATGGTAGTGTAGAGAGGGAAATTGGTGGATACTCTGTTGATTTGAAGATTCCTATAGAAAGGGAATGGATGAAAAGAACAGTTTTTGGTCTTGGTTTTGAGGTTTATGACAGAGATAGGAAAAATGCATATACACCTTCCAGAAAACTATGCTGGCCTCCTAAACTCAAAGAGAACGACCCAACAACCTGGGGTAATCTATATCTTTTTTCACATTGAGTTAATAGGTAATGTATCATAATTATTGTTACAGTTATTCCTTAGGCTATTGAGGACCGGTTTGAGAAATGTGTCATTCTGAGTAAGTTAAGTCCCCTCTAAAAAGAGGGGATTTAGGGGTGTGTTCTGTCATTCCTGATTTTCATCAGGACAAGTCTGAGTAATTTTTTTCATATTCATCCCGGAAGAATCTCGTCTTTAGATTCTTCAATAGTTTAAAAGCAGTGTTTATTCAGAATGACACACTTATTTGCTCACAGAATATTGACTCATAATCAAATTTCACTTGACTATATCGTTATACTAATGTATACATAAAGTGAAAATGAAACTCACGCATATTAGTAACCTCATAATAGTTAAGGAGGCATTATGGAAAGAACTTTTACTTTGGAGTACTGGTTAGATGAAGACTGGTACGTAGGTAGGTTAAAGGAAGTTCCCGGTGTATTTAGCCAGGGTGAAACCTTAAGAGAATTGGAAGATAATATTCAAGAGGTATATAAACTGATGATGGAAACAGAGACTTTACCTAAACTATCAGTAAAACCGAAAGAAAAAGAGTTAACAATAGCCTTATGAAGAGGAGAGAGCTAATAAGGTTTCTTACCAAATCAGGTTGTTTTTTGATTCGGCATGGCAAAAGACATGACATTTACATGAATCCAAAGAACGGTCGAAAAGCACCTGTCCCAAGGCATACTGAAATAAGAAGCACTTTGTTTGAGTTGATTAGAAAGCAATTAAGGGTCTAAACATAACTGAGAAGTATATTATTTTAGGTATAGTGTCTTCATTCTGTTATTATGAGAAGTGATACTATGAGAAATATTGTACAAGAAACCATAGATAGGAGTTAAAGTGATAGAAAGATACACTACTAAAACGATGAAAGAGCTGTGGTGTGATGAGACCAAGTTTGCTAAATGGTTATTGGTTGAACTTGCTGTTCTTGAGGGTTGGGTGAAGAGGGGAGATGTGAAGAAAATCGTTCTTGAGAGGGTGAAGAGGAGAGCGAAATTCAGCGTTAAAAGGATTGACAAAATAGAAGAAAAAGTAAAACATGATGTGATAGCATTTCTTACGAATATTGCAGAGAATGTTGGCAAAGATGCGCGTTTTATCCATATGGGTATGACATCATCCGATGTGCTTGATACTGCGCTTGCACTGCTTTTAAGGGATGCGGGTAATGAAATACTAAAGGACTTAATATCAATTGAAAAAGTTCTAAAGAAACTCGCGGTAAAATACAAAAGAACGATAATGATCGGCAGGACGCACGGAATACATGCTGAACCCATAACCTTTGGATTGAAAATTCTACTGTGGTACGATGAGGCGAATAGGGATGAGAAAAGGCTTATAGATGCAATAGAAAATATTTCTTATGCAAAGATTTCGGGTGCAGTTGGAACTTTTTCAACGATGCCTCCCGATGTCTTCGAATATGCATCCCGCAAACTCAAACTTAAACCCTGTTATGCTGCAAGTCAGGTTATTTCCCGCGACAGACATGCTGAATTTCTTCTTACACTTTCACTTATTGCGGGTTTTATAGAAAAAATTGCCCTTGAAATAAGACACTTACAAAGGACAGAAGTAGGTGAGGTTATGGAACCATTTACAAAAGGTCAGAAGGGTTCAAGTGCAATGCCACACAAGAGAAATCCCATCCTATGTGAAAGATTGTGCGGATTTTCCCGTATCGTTCGCGCAGATGCTATGGTTGCTTGCGAAAATATTGCTCTGTGGCATGAAAGGGACATTAGCCATTCGTCCACAGAAAGAGTCATATTCCCTGATGCTACAACGCTTCTGGATTATGGTCTTAAGAAACTGTTTTTTATCTTGAATAATCTGGAAGTCAACACTGAGAAAATGAAAAGGAACATTGATATGACTAAAGGATTAATATTTTCCCAGAGGGTTCTTTTGAAACTTATCGAGAAAGGTATTTCAAGGGAAAAAGCCTATAGAATAGTTCAGTCCAATGCAAAGAAAGTCTGGAAGGGTAAAGAAAACTTTCTTGATGCCCTCCTGAAGGATAAGGAAGTTAAAAGAGCACTAAGTGTAAACGAGCTAAAATCGTGTTTTACTATTGATTACTATCTCGAAAATATAGACTACATTTTTAAGAAAGTGTTACATTAATTTTCATACTGCCTTTTTGAGTAGATTAAGTCCCCTCTAAAAAGAGGGGATTTAGGGGTGTGTTCTCTCATTCCTGATTTTCATCAGGACAAGTCTGAGTAATTTTTTCCATATTCACCCCGGAAGAATCTCGTCTTTAGATTCTTCAATAGTCGGAAAGCATTGCTTATTCAGAATGACAGACATTTTCCCTCTCACGAAATTACTAATTACTAAATTGCCTAATTACGAAGTTAAATGGTTGAACGACGCTCTAAACCCTCTAAACGAAGTTCATTATCTAATGAAAACTAGATTCTAAAGTATATATCTTGAAAGGTCTTTGTCTTCTACCAGGTTTTGCAATTTGTCGTCTACTATTTCTTTGGTTATCGCAATCTTGCCAAACTTGACATCAGGAATATCGAAAAGATAATCTTCGAGCAAGGCAGACATTATGGTTTGGAGTCTGCGTGCACCTATGTTTTCAGCCTTGTCGTTTACTACTGCTGCGTAATGAGCAATTTTTGAAATGGCATCATACGAGAAGGTTATATTCTCGTTTTCTGTATCCAGAAGTGCAGTATATTGTTTGATAAGTGCATTCTCCGGTTCAGTGAGGATTCTCTTGAAATCCTCTTCCGTAAGGCTGTTTAGTTCCACTCTTATGGGAAATCTACCCTGAATTTCAGGTATAAGGTCCGAAGGTTTGGTCATATGGAAAGCACCTGCTGCTATGAAAAGTATGTGTTGGGTTCTTACTAATCCATATTTTGTCATCACCGTTGAACCCTCTATTATTGGCAGTAGGTCCCTTTGAACACCACTTCTCGAAACATCCGGACCCCCTTTGTATCCTTTACCCGCTATCTTGTCTATTTCGTCAATAAATATTATACCGGAATTCTCTACTCTTAAGCGTGCCTCGTTGACGACCATTTCCATATCGATAAGTTTCTGAGTTTCTTCCTGGGTGAGAATTTGTTTTGCTTCATCTATAGTGACTTTTCGTGTTCTTTTCTTTTTTGGAAGGATGTTTTCTATCATTTCTCTGAAGTTTATGTCGATTTCATCCATGCCCATTTGAGGAATTACTGCAGTAAAACTTGTTGAGCTCTCTTCGGTGTTAATCTCAACCATTCTTTTCTTCAAGACACCCGCATGTAATAATTCCCTGAGTTTTTCTCTTGTTTGTTTCAGATTTTCCTTGTCATCTTCCGCTTTTTTTATGGCGGGAAGAAGAAGGTCAAGAAGTTTTTCTTCAGCTCTTTTTTTTGCCTTCTCTTTTACTTCCTCTGCCCTTCTGGATTTTACCATATTTACGGATATACTTGTAAGGTCTCTGACCATTGACTCGACATCACGACCTACATATCCTACTTCGGTGAATTTCGAAGCTTCCACCTTAATAAACGGTGCTTCTGCAAGTTTTGCAAGCCTCCTTGCTATTTCGGTTTTACCTACTCCAGTGGGACCTATCATTATGATGTTGTTTGGCATTATTTCTTCTTTTAATTCATCTCCTACCATCTGTCTTCTGAATCTGTTTCTTAAGGCAATTGCAACGGCTTTTTTTGCCTTATTCTGTCCAATAATGTATTTATCGAGTTTACTAACAATTTGTCTCGGAGTTAAGGAACCAACCTTGTTCAAAAGGTCTTTTTTCGTGTTCTCAATAAGAGGGCTATCTTTTTCGTTCATTTATGTATTCTCCTACTTTTTTTGCTATTCCAGCAGGGGTCAAACCCAGGGTTTCTCTGAGTAATGAAGAATCCCCATGAGGGATAAACCTGTCAGGAATACCTATATTCATAATATTTGCTTTCACATTTATTTCTCTCAATAATTCCATAATTGCATCTCCGAATCCGCCTGCAAGTGCATTTTCCTCAACCGTTACAATCAATTGTTTTCCTTCTATATTTTCTTTGATGAGTTCTGCATCTATTGGTTTGATAAATCTCGCATTGATAACGGCAGTCTTTATCCCTTGCGCGTCGAGCAAGTTAGCTGCTTCAAATGATGGAAAAACCATCGAACCTATCGCAATCAGAACTACTGTATTACCATCTTTTAGCAGTTCACTTTTTCCAATTGGAATATTTCGTGCTTTCCTTTCTTTAAGTCCCATTATCTTCCCTCTGGGATACCTGATTGCAACAGGTCCTTTTCCATAGTTTAAGGCAGTGAAAAGCATATCCTTAAACTCCAGTTCGTCCTTTGGTGCCATCACAATCATATTTGGGATTATCCTCAAGTACGAAAGGTCGAAAGTTCCATGATGGGTTGGGCCATCTTCTCCCACGATTCCTGCTCTATCAAGACAGAAAGTTACGGGAAGTTTTTGAAGGCAAATGTCGTGTATGATTTGATCGTATGCCCTCTGAAGAAATGTCGAATAAATCGCAACGACGGGTTTAATTCCTTCCGTTGCAAGCCCTGCTGCGAATGTTACCGCATGTTGTTCGGCAATTCCCACATCAAAGAATCTTTCAGGAAATTTCTCAGCAAAAGTATCAAGACCTGTTCCTTGTGGCATTGCTGCAGTAATTGCAACTATTTTTTTGTCAAGTTCTGCGAATTCCGAAACGAACTTGCCAAAAACTTCCGAGTATGAAGGTGGTCCATTAGTTTTTTCTGAAAGTCCGGTATCTTTGTTGAACTTCCCCAGTCCGTGAAAATGTGTTGGGTCTGTTTCGGCGGGCGAGTAACCTTTTCCTTTCTTCGTTATTATATGGACGAGTTTTGGTCCTTTTATTCTCTTTACTTTCGAGAATATGTCGATGAGGTCAGAAATATTGTGCCCATCAACTGGTCCAAAATATTCGTATCCAAGTTCTTCAAACAGCATTGTCGGTACAATTAGATTTTTAAGTCCATCCCCTATTTTGTGAGCAAGTTCTTTTGTTTCTTCACTTACAATAGCTGTCGGGAGTTTATTCACGAGTTCCCATACATCGTAACGCAATTTATGGTATGTTGGGATTGCCGTTATTTTCGTCAGGTATCTTCTGAATGCTCCTACATTCTTTGCTATGGACATTTCGTTATCATTTAAGACTATCAATATGTTCTTTTTAAGATGTCCGGCATTATTCAGTCCTTCGAGCGCCATTCCCCCAGTTAGTGCACCGTCACCAATGATTGCAACGACATAGAATTTCTGTTTTTTGATATCTCTTGCGGCAACAATACCAAGAGCAGCTGAAATAGAAGTGCTTGCATGTCCTGTACCAAAGACGTCATATTCGCTTTCTTCTCTCTTTGGAAAACCACTGACGCCTGCATACTGCCTTAAAGTGTTGAAGCTCTCGAGTCTACCTGTCAGGAGTTTATGAGCGTATGCCTGATGTCCAACATCCCATATAATTTTGTCTTCCGGGGCATCGTATATATAATGAAGGGCTAAAGTCAGTTCGACTGTACCAAGGCTTGGAGCAAGGTGACCACCATTTTTTGCCACAACATCTATTATTTTCGCTCTCAATTCATTTGCTAATACTCTTAGTTCTTTTACATCGAGTTTCTTAATGTCTTTCGGAGACCTTATCTTGTTTAGATATTCCATTCTGTGGACCTTTACCAAATTTAGTATGCTCTGTTGACGATAAATTCAGCAATTTGTGCAAGTTTTGATGTATCCAGGTTCGTGAGTTCATTGTCAAAAATGCTTTTTACGTCATTTAGAAGTTGCACAGTTTTGTCTTTTGATGTTTGCAGTCCATAAATAGCGGGATAGGTGAGTTTTCCCATACGTGCGTCTTTTCCTGTGCTTTTACCGATAACATCGTTTGTACTTTGAAGATCGAGAATATCATCGACTATTTGAAAAGCAAGCCCCAATTTATCACCTGCATTTCTTAGTGCTTCAACCTGGTGTTCATTTGCATTTGCAAGAATAGCTCCAATAACGATACAGGCGGAGATGAATACACCTGTTTTGTGTGTATGAATATAGTCAAGTAGTTCCTTGTCTTTACTTTCTAAATTGGAGACTATATCCATCACCTGTCCTCCGACTATTCCATCGATTCCTACTGCTTTTGAAAATACTCTATTGACTTTGAGCAGCGCTTCAGATTCTACCTCCGTTTTTTGTAGAATTTCAAATGCCTCCGCAAACAGGGCATCACCCGCAAGAATGGCAATTGCTTCACCGTATTTTTTGTGACAGGTAGGTTTGCCCCTTCTAAGGTCATCATTGTCCATTGCAGGAAGGTCGTCATGGATCAGGGAGTATGTATGGACCATTTCGACAGCACAGGCTGCCGTCATTATTTTATTTATGTTTTTGCCGCCCATTGTTTCGTAGGTTATTAAAACAAGAATAGGTCTAAGTCGTTTTCCTCCTGCAAAAAGGCTATATCTCATAGCCTCTATTATGATGCGTGCATCCGAATTCTGCGGGAGGTATTTGTCAAGAGCAGCATCCACTACTTTTTTTTTAGCTGCCAAAAAGCTGTCAATCTTCATTTTGATTCAAAATGGAAATCGGAGAGGGAAAATGTTCCATTAGAGTTTTTCACAAGCTGTTTTATTTTTGCTTCCGCTTTCTCGAGTTTTTCTTTACAGCTTTTTGCTGTTTGGACACCTTCTTCAAAAAGAGTGATTGCTTCGTCAAGTGGCACATTGCCCTTTTCTAACGAGTTGACAATGTCTTCCAATCTTTTGAGTGCAGATTCAAAGGAAGTCTCTTTGTTCTTCATAAAAAAACAATAGCAAATATTTATGCAACTGTCAAGGAAAAATAGGGAAGGTATGTTTTCACTCTTGACAAGAATAACATTATGGGTTATATATGGGATTATGAAAGGCAGGAATGATTGTATCAAGATTATCGATAATCTTAGAGATTTTATAGCAAAGAACCAGTACACGGAAGCGCTTCGCCTGTACCTGCAGAATATTAAGCAATTCGGGGAGGAGCCCGAGTTGAGAAATGTAGGTGGTGATATACTTGGTCGTATGGGGAAAACTTCAGAGGCAATTGGTGAATATGAAAGATGTGTTGAATTGTATAGAAAAAGGGGACTGTTTGCGAATGCAATTGCCATTTGTAAGAAAATTCTAAGGGCTGACCCTAACTGCGAAGACATATATGAAATTCTCGGAGATGTATACATGGAGGCGGGATTTCTAGGGGAAGCAATACTTAACTACCTTGAGAATGCGGATAGACTGAGAAAAACGCCTGGTCGTGAAATGGTTAAAGACGTATTTTCAAAGCTGCTGAAGTATTTTGGAGAGGACAATAGAATTCTTCTGCAAACCCTTGCAGGTTTCCCTGGGCTCAGGGAGGAATTTAAAACCTATACAAGAGAAATCAACAGTCTGTCAGAGCAAAAGAGTTCTGATCTTATCGAAATGATCAAGAGAGATGCGGAGTATGGCAGCTTTGCAAAACTTGTTGACATGGAGATATTCAGGTCGAAAAGGTATATACGTCCCTTTTCCATATTTGCAATAGAGATGCATTTCAATGATGTAACCAAGGAGAGACGTTTTGAGGATTTGGAAAAACTATTTGGCATTCTTAAGAACAATCTTCGGACTATTGATTACGTTTTTCTCAATGCAACAGGTTTTTTCTACGGACTATTGCCTGAGACGCCGTCCGATGGTGTGTATCTCTTGAGTGACAGGCTTGTGACAAGGTTAAAAAATCTTTTGGAACACAAAACGAACATTACAATGAGGTGGTCAACGTATCCAAAAGACGGTAAGGGCATCGAAGAATTGCTACTGAGATTACAAAGTAGCGGACAGGTTTATTTTCAGTAAATTGGATTACGCGGATTTTTATACGATTACGCAGATTAGTGTTTGACTTTTGAAAGAATATATTTTATACTAATCTAAATGACGGGGCGTGGCGCAGCCTGGGTAGCGCGCCTGCTTTGGGAGCAGGAAGTCGGAGGTTCAAATCCTCTCGCCCCGACATTACTCACTGTTGTAAACGAGTAAGGAAGACCTGAGACATCAGACCACAGACCATTAAAGGCGAAATTAGAAATTGATTACAAAAGGCGTGTGTATTCATAGTGTATTTAGTTGTATATTTGTAGTGTATTTATTGCTTACAACAAATAACACGGAGTAAATAGACAGCAAAGCGAATATACGCCGAAGGCAAATAACCATTGACTAATGACGGATAACTGATGACCAATAACTGAGACCATTGACCAATGACTCATTCCAAAATCGAGATTCTTCCAGAGTTATAATGAAGCGGATTACTCAGAATGACAGGTCCGCTTGTTTGTGTAATAAAAAAGGGGGAACATTATGAAAGAATTTTTAAGAGAAACGAATAGTCCTATGGTTTTTCCAAGGTCGGTAGCCCTTATTACGGTAAGTTCTTCCGGGAAGGATAATATTATTACTTTGAGTTGGGTTGGAGTGGTTTGTTCATCCCCGCCAGTAGTGGCAATGGGCATCAGGAAGGATAGATTTTCATACGAAATGATTATGAATAGCAGGGAATACGTAATAAACATTCCGCCTGCTAGTCTAGTTAAAGAAGCCGATTTTTGTGGAACAAGGTCAGGGAGGGAATTTGATAAGTTCAAGGAGACAGGATTTACGAAGGAAAAGGCTAAAGTTATTGGTGCACCACTGATAGGGGAATGTCCCATAAATCTGGAATGCAAACTGAGTAAGAGCATCGAGCTCGGGAGTCATACACTTTTCTTGGGAGAGGTTGTGGGGACGCACATCGATGAGAACATAATGTCTGATGGTAAATTCGATGATAAAAAATTTAAGGTTTTAGGATACATTTCTCCACATTACTTTACTGTGCAGGAACTCGAAGGTGAATATGGTTTTACGAAAGAATGAAAACAGTCCATTTAGTGACGGAAGGGGTTTGACCCCTTCCGTTATAAGGGAAATTAGGGAACTTTTTCCCATTACAAAAGAGAAGATTTATTTGAATCACGCTTCTACAGGTCCATTGACAACAAGGGCAAGAAAAGCAATGGAGGGATTACTCGATATTTACGAATTAGAGGGAGATATTACGAAGGAGATGCTCGATTCTGCTGAGAATCAGACAAGAGGACTGGCGGCAAAATTATTAGGAGCGGATGAGAGTGAGATAGCTATTGTCAAGAATACATCACAAGGGCTCATTTTACCAATGAATGCACTGGACTGGGAAATAGATTCAAATGTGATTCTTGTAAAAGGAGGATTTCCAGCAAACATATATCCATGGATGTACAATCTTCCGGATGTTGAGAAAAGGTTTGTTGAGCCTGAGAAGGGAAAAGGTTTTTTAGAAAAATGTGTTTCAATGGTTGACAAAAAGACAAGGGCTGTTGCTGTTGACTGGGTAGATTTTCTTACTGGAAGGAGAGTAGATTTGGGAAGCCTGGGTGAGTTCTGTCAGGATAGAAATATACTTCTTTTTGTTGACGGAATCCAGGGGCTCGGGGCAATAACGATTGATTTGTCGAGAATCAAAGTGGATTTTTTTTCGGCAGGTGCAAGTAAATGGCTTTTTGGACCTCAGGGTGTTGGTATAATGTATATATCGAAGAGGGTATTTGACCGATTGAAGTCGAATAATATAGGTTGGTTAAGTGCAAAGTGGGAAAATTTCAATGATTTTTCGAAGCTTGCACCGTTAAAAACTTCTGCCAGTCGTTTTGAAGAAGGGACCAGGAATCTTATTGGCATATATGGATTTACAGAGCATTTAAAAATGTTTCTTGAATTTGGAACCGAAGAGATAGAGAAAAGGATATTTTTTCTAAGGGACAAGCTGATAGAACCTCTTGAGGAAAAAGGCTGTGAATTTCTTTCTCCATTAGAAAAGGAGAACGGTTCAGGAATTGTAACATTCAAATCACCAGAACTCAGATCCGAAGAACTCTATGAAACACTGAAAGGGAATAATATTATCGTTTCATTGAGAGAAGGATTCATAAGAGTTTCGCCGCATTTTTACAATACGGAAAGCGAAATAGAAAGGTTCCTGAATTTCGTACCTGAAACACCATAGTAGATTGTATGAAAAAAGCAAAAATAGGAAAAACAATACATTTCTTCTCTCATATACTACTGATTGCTTTGGTATTAGCCGAGATTTTTCTTACTTTTTTTCTTCGCAAAGAAATCGTAATAAGTTGCGTGAAAGACGCAGGATGGGTAGTATTATTTATTTCGGCTATCTTTGGATGGTTGCCCATATTGGAATTCCGAAGGAAGGGAGGTGTTGCGAAAAAGCAGAGTTATGTGAAGACAACGCGACTTGTTAGAAGCGGAGTTTATGCAATTATTCGGCATCCCCAGTTTTTGGGAGGAATGCTACTCGGTTTGAGCCTGATTCTTGTTGCACAACATTGGTTGGTTGCAATTGTGGGTATTGGAGTTATGTTGATTTTCTATCTGGGGATTGCTGAAGGCGATAAGTCTGCAATGGAGAATCTGGTGATGAATATAAGCAGTATATGAAAGATGTACCGAAAGTAAATTTCGTATCAGGCATCATAAGATTGTTAGTACGCAAAGTGAGAAAATGAAATAGAATACTTGTTCTACTTTCGTTTGTATGAAAAATTACAGAGATCTTTTCCCAATTGTAAAAAAGGCAGTTTATGCTGGCAGTGAGATTCTGCTTTCAAATCTTGGAAAACTAAGCCTTAAGGATATCGGTTTAAAAGCGAAGAATGATTTTGTGACAAAGGTTGACAGGAAATCGGAAGATTGTATCGTCGAAATTCTAAAGCAAAAAACTCCTGAGTTTGATATTCTTACTGAAGAGACCCCTCCAGATAAGATAAAGGGTGAATATAGATGGATTATCGATCCACTTGACGGAACAACGAACTACATACGTAGTTTTCCGTTTTTTTCCATTTCCATCGCTCTTGAGAAAAAGAATGAGATTGTTCTCGGGATAGTTTATGACCCTCTGAGAAAAGAGATGTTCTCTGCTGAAAAAGGAGAGGGAGCTTTTCTTAACGATGAAAGGATTTCGGTCTCAAAAAGGATTGTGTTGAATGAATGTTTTCTTGCAACAGGTTTTCCTTTTAAGGCTCATAATCACATAGACGGATATTTGAAGATTTTCAGAGAAATGTTTATGAAATCGAGCGGCATACGCAGAGCGGGTTCAGCTGTCCTTGATCTATGTTATACCGCCTGTGGAAGATTTGATGGATTCTGGGAGATGAAACTATCCCCCTGGGATGTTGCGGCTGGAAGCTTGTTCGTCAAGGAAGCAGGTGGAAGAGTAACGGATTGGAATGGGGAAGAGGATTATGTTTTTGGAGGCACAATAGTTGGCAGTAATGGAAATATTCATTCCGAGATGCTTTCCATAATTAGAGGATATTATGATGACGACCTTTCAAAATGACAAATCCCAATTTAGTGTTAGCGACTTAACCTACATAAAGAGGAAAAATGTGTAAGGTTAGTTTCATGGAATGAAGAGCTTGAAACAAGATGGGGCTTTTCCTGCCTGGTACAGGGACTTGAAAAAACCTATGGAACAGACTTTATTCTTGCTCAAAATTCCGGTTGGATATTTAATTGTGGGCTTTTTTATCATAACAAGCGGTGCTTATTCCTTGTAGTATAACAGTGTCTTAAAGCTATGAGCAAAGCAGACACAACTCAACAATTCTATCGCTTCTTCAAAACGCCATTCGGTCCTTTGGCTGTCCTTTGGGCAGTTACTGATGAACAGCCGAAAGTCTTTCGAGTTTTGCTCTCAAAACCGCGTGTGGCGGTCAAATACCAACTCTCTAAATTATTTCCTAATTCTACTGCTGCTACTTGTTTTGAGATTGATGATGTTAGCAATGATATCGGATTATTTCTCAGTGGCGAGGAGATAAAGTTCCCACTTGAAATGGTTCGTATGGATTTGTGTTCCAGGTTTCAGCAGAAGGTATTACGAGCCGAACACAGAATACCCCGTGGTAAAGTTACTTCGTATAAAGATATCGCAAAGCATCTGGGTATGCCGAAAGCGGCGCGAGCAGTTGGTAATGCGCTGGCAAATAATCCTTTTCCGATCATAATTCCATGTCACCGCACCATCCATTCGGATGGAACTATTGGAGGCTTTGCGGGGGGAGTGCAGATGAAAAAAGCTTTACTAAAAATGGAAAAGGTTTTCTTTAACGTTTCTAACCGTGTCGTTACGGAAAAGTTCTTTTAATGCATCGCTTCAATGAACAGCAGAACAAACAATTCCTGTTTTCGTGCACTGAACAACCGTAACTTCTGCGGTAGAGCAAGCAGGGCTTCCATCAGGCCAAAGCGTTTCAACTGTGTACTTTATTCCAGCAGAAAATTCTTTTTCAAAGGTTTCACCTATGCTTATAAAACCATAACTAATACCGTCTATACGGACCTTTATATCATCATTTGTATTATTTCTAACAGTGAGTGTTCCAGTATTGTTTTGTTCACACTCCGATTGGGAAGGATTATTACTGCAGCCAGCAATAACAAAAATGGTGAATAAAACTAACAGAATTATAAGACTTATTATTGAAAAAAGCTTTTTTTTATGCATAAAATACACCTCCATTTAGGTTTTTATTTCCGAGAATTCAGTGTAGAACAAGGATAGAGAACCATAAGAAAACAATTCTCTAAACATTTATTAAAATTATTATACCTGATTATTTCCTGGAAGTCAAGAAAATATTTTGCCCAACAATTGATAAGAATCCAGAATATATAATTATATGCTTATCTACTTAACTCACAATATCACAAGAACGTCATTGCGAATTTTTGTTCATAATTTCTACCGAAGCAATCTCGCTGTTAACTATTTCAAGTTTCATTACTTAAATATGAGATTGCCACGTCACTTCGCTCCTCGCAATGACAAACTTTCAGGCTAAATATAAAAATGGGAGTTAAGCAGATAAGCATTTATAATTAATTGATGGTTCAAAGGTTTTTTAATCCTTTGAGCTCTTCCTCCGTTAGTTTCCTGAAGTGTCCCTTTTCTACGCCTTCTAATGTTAGAAATGCGTATTTGATTCTCTTGATTTCTATTGCTCGATATCCCAGTTTTCCGAACATCCTTTTTATCTCCCTTTTCTTGCCTTCGGCAAGGGTGAGTTCGACTTGATTGCTTTCTTTTTGCTTCAGTGATTTTGCTTTAAGAATTTCCCCTTCGTCTTCGATACCGGTGAGGAGTGCTGTTTTGTCTGTTTTCTTGAATGGTTCATTGAGAGTGACCAGGTATGTTTTTTCTATATTGTTGCGCGGGTGCATAAGCTTATTTGCAAGTTGCCCATCATCGGTTAGGATGAGAAGCCCAGTTGTATCCTTGTCGAGTCTACCCACAGGGAAGAGACGTTCTTTTTTAAGATGTTGTGGAAGCAGGTTAAGAACAGTTTTTCTTCCCATCTCGTCTTTTGTCGTTGTGATGTATCCTGAGGGTTTATTGAGTAGGATATAGGTGTTTTTCTCCTTCAATTTCAATATTTTACCCTTGTATTCTATAACATCCTTTTCGGGAACAATTCTTACTCCGAGTAAGTTTACTACTTTCCCGTTTATTTTTATTTTCCCCAGAGAGATGAGTATATCTGCCTTGCGTCTGGAGCATAAACCTGTTTTTGCAATGAAACTATTGAGTCGCATATTTCACATCAGTTATTGAGGGACTACGTTTAGAGCGTTCTGAAGACTTGTTCGAATAGTTTATTCCGTAACTAAGTAATTTAGTAACTAGGAATTAGTAATTGGTTATTCGTCATTGGTCATTGGTCTCAGTTATTGGTCATCAGTTATCCGTCATTAGTCAATGGTTATTTGCCTTCGGCGTATATTCGCTTTGCTGTCTATTTACTCCGTGTTATTTGTTGTAAGCAATAAATACACTACAAATATACAACTAAATACACTATGAATACACACGCCTTTTGTAATCAATTTCTAATTTCGTCTTTCATGTTCTCTGGTCTTCGGTCTTATGTCTTAAGTCTGATGTCTCATGTCTTTGTTCTCTTCACTTTTGACTTTTCTTTATCCTTCATCCTTGCAGTTTCTCCGATCCTCTATCTCAACGTTTCCCCGGTTCTCTCTTCTGCTTTTTTATCAGTCCTCTCACTATGCAGAGGGGTGTCATTTCTTTGCCCTGCCCCATAGGGTTTATCTTCATTATTTCCTGAAGTTTTTTTACAGGTATTGCACCGGAATTACCTACGACCCAGGAGCCGCCTATGTCGTTTATGTCCATAACGGCGAATTCCGTTTGAAAATGTTTTTTAAGTTTTTGTGCAACAGAATCGGGTTTTTTTGGACCAAGAATAACACACCTGTTAAAAGGTTCTACAGGTGTTGTGTGTGCTGCGTCGATCATTGCTGCTTGTTTTCCTGCAATTCTGTAAAAGATACCGTGCACGCCGAACGGCTTTGTAACTGCCGAAAAGATGGCAGCGATAAGAATTCTTAAGACTCCTGATTCGTTTATAGCACACTGCATACTCTCCGGACTTCTGAGTCCCACACCATACGGGACTTTTGCTACGAATCTCCAGAGTATCTTTGCAATGAATCCGAGCTCTATTTTGTCCTCTGGTATTGCTCTTGCCTGGGTTATGGCAAGTGCACTTTCTGCAATAACGACTATGTCATCTTTCTGCAAGAAGGTTTTTGCATAAATTTCAATAATATCTTCAATGTCGTCATTTTCGGTTAAAAGTTTGGTTTTGACAGGCATGAGCGATATTTCAGTCTTCATTATTTTCAATGCTTATATTGCTTTCATCCACAGCACCTTCCGCGGTTTCCTCTTTCTTTGTATCAAATTCCTTGCCGAATTTGTCATAAAGGTTTTTTAGTTCCTTTTTGTCAGAGATATGAAAGTATTTCATAAACTCCGGCGTTGTTGAGTATACAAGCGGTCTACCCGGGGAGTGCAATCTGCCTGTTATCTTCAACAGTTCGATATCGACAAGATGCTTTATTACGCCCTCACTTGATATACCTCTTACCGATTCTATCTCAGGCTTTGTGACAGGTTGGAAAACCGCAACTATTGCGAGAACCTCAAGAGCTGCTCTCGAGATGTTATATTTGGTTTCCTGATCCTTGAGTTTTACCAGAAGATAATTATATTCTGGTTTTGTGAATATCTGGTAACCATCCTGGAGGTTTTCGACAAACAATCCCTTATCTGAAACATAATCTTTCTGCAGTTGACCGATAGCTTGTGTTATAAGATTTTCATCATCGACTCCTAAGATACGTTTTAATGTGACAATCTTTACGGGTTCGGAGGACGCAAAAAGAATGACTTCTATCTTTGTCTTCAATTCTTGTAATTCCATAATTAAATCCCTTTCCTCGCAAATCTTTTTCCAGGCAATTGTTTGACTAAACCCTTGATCTCAAGGGACATTAGTATGCTCGATATTTTCGAGGAAGGAAGTTTTAGTTCTTCGATTATGTTATCGATCATAATAGGTGTTTCATTGAGTTTGTCAAATATCACTTTTTCACCGGCAGTGAGCTCAATTTCTTCGGTTATCGGCGGGGGTTCGAAATCCTTTCTTTTCAAGTAAGGAAACTCGGTTATGATATCGTCGGTATCTATTATAAGTTTTGCACCTTTCTGGATGAGTTTATTTGTTCCCACACTCGTCATACTTCGCGCATCTCCGGGAACAGCAAAGACCTCTTTGCCTTGCTCCAATGCCCACTTCACGGTTGTGAATGTTCCACTCTTCAGTGTTGCTTCTATGACTACTATTCCAATCGACATACCACTGATAAGTCTATTTCTCTGGGGAAAATTTATACCCAGCGGTTTTGTGCCAAGAGGAAATTCAGAGACAACTGCTCCATTTTTTATTATTCTTCTCAGGAGATACTTGTTTTCCTTAGGATATATTATGTCAATCCCCGAACCCAAAAATGCTATAGTTCTTGCACCTTCTTCAAGAGCTGTCTGATGTGCGACAGTATCTATTCCCCGCGCCATACCACTAACAATAGTAAATCCCATTTGCGCAAGCGAACGGGAGAATTTTGCTGCCATTTGTTTTCCATAGTAGCTTGCCTTTCTTGAACCTACGATAGAGATCGAAAGCTGGTCATCCCTGGAAAAACTACCTTTCAAATATAGTATGGCTGGAGGATTTGGAATATCTTTTAAGGCATTTGGATAGTCCTGATCTAAAATCGTAATAACACTGATATTGTGGTCTTCGAGAGTTTTCTTGTAGCTACTCAAATCGATTTTTGAAGTTCTAATAAGTTTGTAAAACTCCTGGAAATCGGGGATGGTTTCGAGAAATTCCTTTTCTGGTTTTTCGTAGATAAGGAATGGGTCCTTTAGAGTCTTCATTAGCGTTCTTAAAGGTTTTGCTCCAATGCCGTCAATAAGGCTAATCTTAATCCACTCTATTGTCCGTTCATCCATACTATGCACCTTCGTCCAATATATCTTTGTAAAGGTCTGTATCGATTTTTTTAAGTTTTTCGAGAATAAACTCCTGAAAGTCTGCATCTTTCTTCGAAAGATATAATTCCACGAATTTCAGTCTATTTTTGTTTACGATAGAGATAACTGATTCTTCGGCTGCAATTCTCACCTGCTGGCTTTCATCTTCCAGGAATGAGAGTAATGGGTCAAGGCAATCGATTTCACCAATATGACCAAGAGTTTTGCAGACCGCTGCCCGCACAAACCAAATGCCTTGCTCTGCCTCGACTAATAATGGTTCGATTATGGGTTTTCCAGATTTAGCAAGAATTTCGGAAACATATTTCCTTAAGTGCCAGCTTTCATTAGATAGGAGTTTTATGAGCTCTTTTTCAGCCTGTTTCCCTTTTCTTTCGATGAGTGTATTAACTGCTCGCAGTTTTTTTCTTATATCGTTGCTTTTTAGGTCTTTCAGTATATTTTCAAGATTGTTTTTTCCGTTTGACACTGTTTCCTCCAGTTTTTTCATATATGCTCTTGATTTCGTTGAGAAGATTCGCTATCCCAGATCCAAGTAGTGCAGATATGAAAAAGGTTTCCTGTTCGAATTTGGGTTTCTGAATTTCGCCTGTCATAAGGTCGATTTTGTTCAACGCTATAACCTTTGGGTATTTCAGAAGAACCTGATTGTAAGCTCTCAATTCGTTTATGATAGAAAAATAATCATTGACCAATGTTTTTGAAGTGATATCGACAAGTATCAAAAGTACTTTGGTTCTTTCTATGTGTCTTAAAAATTCAAAACCAAGTCCTTTGCCAGTGGATGCACCTTCTATAACGCCTGGTATATCTGCAAAGGTTAAACGCGTAAAATCCTCGAATTCAACCACACCGAGATTTGGGGAAAGTGTTGTAAAAGGATAATTCGCTATCTTTGGAGTTGCACTTGAGATCGATGCAAGGAATGTTGATTTGCCAGCATTAGGATAGCCAACGATTCCAATATCGGCAATGGATTTGAGTTCCAAAGTTAGTTTCCGTGTAACTCCTTTTTTGCCTTCCGTCGAATACTCGGGTACTCTGTTTCTTGATGTTGCGAAATGAACATTACCCTTACCTCCTCTACCTCCGCTTACAATTATTTTTTTTTGGTTCGCCTTAATAAGATCATAAATAACTTCGGCACGTTCATCCAATATGGTTGTTCCCGGAGGAACTTTGATTATGGCGTCCTTGCCCTTTTTCCCGTGCATTCTTTTCTTCTTTCCATTACCGCCTTTTTCGGCTTTGATAGTTGGAGTATGTCTCAGGTGGTAAAGGTTGTTAAGGTTAGAGTCAACCTTAAAAATTATGTTACCACCTTTTCCACCATCACCGCCGTCTGGTCCGCCTTTAGGAATGAATTTTTCTCTTCTAAAACTGACAGCGCCGTTGCCTCCGTTACCAGAAACCACAATCAGGCACACTTTATCGACGAACATTCAGAATACCATTACTCAGTCTTTTGATACCTTCCGTAAGGCTTTTTAAAGGTAGCGTATAGGAAAGTCTCAAGCTTTTGTCGTCTCCGAATGCGGATCCAGGCACAAGTGCGATTTGATATTCGTCCAATAGATATTCAGCCATCTCGACGGAGTTTCTAATTTTTGCATTGTAGAACTTACTGACATTGAAGAATACGTAGAACGCTCCTTCAGGTTTTGGGAACGTCAAACCATCGATTTTAGTTAGAAGTTCAACAACCATTTTCCTTCTTTTGTCGAATTCCCGACGCATGTCTTTTGGAAATTGAGCACCTTCCTCAAGTGCTGACAATGCAGCGTATTGAGAAATGGAAGATGCGCAGGAAGTAGAATGTGCCTGTAGTTTTGTCGCTCTTTCGATTATTTCTTTAGATGCGATAGTATAACCGATTCTCCATCCTGTCATAGAAAATGTTTTTGAAACACCGTTAATGGCTATAATCCTATTTATGGGGGAATCAAGCATTGTTCTATGCTCAGTATCCGTATAGATCAATTCATCATATATTTCATCAGAAATGCAGTAGATGCCTTTTTTATTTACAATTTTTGATATTTCGCTCTTAACACTCTCAGGATATATAACCCCTGTAGGATTGTTGGGAGAGTTCAAAATGAGAAGTTTGGTTTTATCTGTGATTGCCGCATCGAACGCATCGGGTGAAAGGATATAATCGGTAGTTGAAGTATCAATAAAAACGGGTTTTGCAAGAGCGAGTTTTACTATCTCAGGATAACTAACCCAGTAGGGTGACGGTATTATGACTTCATCTTCGGGATTACACAGTGTCTGCACGATGTTGAAAATGGAATGTTTTGCACCAGAGGATACAAGGATAGAATTTATGGGAATGTCGACACCGAATTTTTTTTCATACCTTTTTGCAACTGCCTGCTTTAACGGTTTTATTCCGGAAACAGTTGTGTACTTTGTGTATCCCGAGTCAATCGCAATCTTTGCTTTTGTTTTAACAATTTCGGGTGTATCAAGGTCCGGTTCTCCTGCCGACATATTTATGATATTTTTGCCCTCTGACATGAGAAGTTTTGCCTTTGAGTTTATCTTTAAAGTTAAAGATGGTGAAACATTTTCCACTCTGTCAGCGAATTTCATTATTTATTCTCCTTCCTTAGCTTATGGTCGAGACGCTTTTTGACGACCGCAGGTACGAAAGCAGAAATGTCTCCGCCAACGGAAATAATTTCCTTTATTAAACTTGAACTAAGATAGGTAAATGATTCGTGGGGGACGAGGAAAACTGTTTCAACTTCGGGAGATATCTTTCTGTTCATCAGAGCCATTTGGAATTCATACTCAAAATCTGATATTGCTCTCAAGCCTCGTATGATTACACCTAAATCTTTTTTTCGGGCATAATCTACGAGCAGTCCGTCATAGGAATCGACACTCACATTCTTGAGTTTTTTCGTTGTTTCTCGTATCATTGTTTTCCGTTCCTTAACGGTAAATAGAGGGTTCTTCTCATTGTGGTGGGCAATTAGGATGGTGAGTTTCGCAAATAGTTTAGAAGCTCGTTTTATCACATCCATGTGTCCTTTTGTTATAGGGTCGAATGTCCCGGGATAAACTGCGTTGATCATTGTTTTTCCCTTTCAAAGAATGAGAGGAGAGTATCTCCTATCTTGATAACTCTGTCCGGTTTTAATTCCGATTTTTCTCTCAAAGAGTGCTGCAGTACAAAGCAACCATGTTCTGTTAGCAGCTCAAGTTCGATCAAATCGAATAGTTTTTTAACCATTCCCTTCTCATAAGGTGGATCTGCAAAAATCGTATTGAAGAATATATCTTTTTTTCTGAAGAGATGAAGCAGGTTCTTATTCACCTCTTTCTGGAGAACAGTGCCCTTTTGCTCAAAAGCTGTTGCTCTCAGATTTTCCTTGATGATATTACAGAGTCCGGATGATTTCTCAACGAAATAGGCAAACGAGGCTCCTCTTGAGATAGCCTCTATACCGATGTTACCCGTACCTGCAAACAGATCGAGAAAATTGGTTTCCTTGATATCTCCCAGTAGGTTAAATAGTGTCTCCTTGATTCTATCGCTGGTTGGTCTGACACTACTTGCGGAAGATATCAGTTTTTTCTTTTTTGCAATTCCACCAATAATTCTCATCTAAATTCTTTTGTCCATCTGTGTAAACGTATCATAATCAACTAATCAATTATTTTAGAGTTAGCACAATTTTTCACAAATGTCAAGGAAAAGAAATAATCTACATACTCGTTTTTCTGGACAACTTAGTGCTGTCATTCCTGAGCATGGTAGCCGCAAGCTTTACCCCGTGTAATAGGAAAATGTTTTCACATAATGGTATTACACAGGGTTAGCCTGCGAGTATGTCATTCTGAGTAATCCGTTCCATATTTACCCAGGAAGAATCTGGTTATCGAGAAACCAGGTTGTAATGAAACAATTTCTATTTTTAGCTTGAACCAGCATTTCGTTCAAAAGTCCCCTCTAAAAAGAGGGGTGTCCTATACCGTATAGTATAGGACGGGGTGTGTAATCCAAACAATTTCTTGACAAGTACTCAGTTTTTTTGTATTATGCACCCAAGCCTTATGGCTTGATGAAAGAAGAAAAATTATAGGTTAGAAAGAAGAACTTGCTTGTTCTGGTCAAACCTTCCCATCAGAACTGCTGTATATAGTTCTGGTTTAAGAAAGAAGTGCTTGGTAAAAGGAATAAATAGCTATGAATAGTGATTTAACATTTATAACAAACGAGTCTGGACATACCCTTAAGGAAAGATTTGAAGTACTAATCAAAGATTCTCGTCTCTTTGATTGTCTCGTCGGCTATTTTTATACAAGTGGTTTCCATGCCCTATATAAATCTTTAGAGAAAACCGAAAATATCAGAATCCTTATTGGAATTGGGACATCCCGTGAAACATACGATTTGCTAAAATTTGCCAGGGCAAGCAGTCAGCACTTGCTACAATTTTCGCATGCTGAAACGAAGAAGGTAATTGTGCCTATGATAGAGAGAGAAATGGAAGAGTCTGAAGATAATAGACAGGTTGAAGAAGGGATTCACAAATTCATTGAATGGATACTAGCTAAAAAGTTAGAATTAAGGGCATTTCCTTCTCAAAATATTCATGCTAAGTTATATATAATGACCTTTACCGAAGGAGATAGGGATGTAGGAAGAGTTATTACTGGCTCGAGCAATTTTACTCGGGCTGGACTTACTGAAAATCTTGAATTTAATGTTGAATTAAAAAATCGAGCTGATTATGAATTTGCCAAAGAGAAGTTTAAAGAATTGTGGAAGGATGCGGTTGATGTAAGTGATAAATATATACAGACCATTCAAACAAGAACCTGGCTAAATCAGAACATACCACCCTATGAATTATACCTGAAATTTCTGTATGAGTATTTTAAGGATGAATTGAGCACGACTGAAGAAGTTTTCATAAAATATCTACCGCAGGATTTTAAGAGATTTGAATATCAAAAACAAGCGGTCCTAAACGCCAAAAAAATTCTTGAGGAATACGGTGGTGTTTTTATATCGGATGTTGTTGGATTGGGTAAAACCTATGTTGCTACGATGCTTGCAGGACAGCTTCCTCCTCTATCTAAAGAATGCTATAAAACCCTTGTTATTGCGCCGCCCGCTTTACTCAATAAAAATAATCCGGGTTCCTGGTCAAATGTATTTTCTGATTTTCACATTCCTGCTGAATTTGAATCTGTAGGTAAACTTGATGCAGTATTAAATCGAGGAATTGACAAATATGCAAACATCATCATCGATGAAGCACACCGTTTTAGGACAGAAACTACAATTGGATATGAAAAATTGGCTCAAATTTGTCGTGGTAGGAGGGTTATCCTTGTTACTGCTACTCCCTATAACAATTCTCCCAAGGATATATTGAACCAAATCAAACTTTTTCAACCAACAAGGAAAAGCTCAATACCGAATCTTCCCAATTTGGAAGGATTTTTCAATAGACTTAATGAAAAACTGAAGAAGATTAGTAGACAAAAGGACTACAATGACTATATTAAGTTGGTGAAAGAAAATGCAAAAGAGATGAGGGAGAAAGTCTTAAAATATCTTATGGTTCGCAGGACTCGTTCTGAAATAGAGAAATACTTTTCCAACGATATTAAGAAACAAAAATTGAAATTTCCTGAAGTTGAAAATCCTATACCCCTGTATTATCAATTAAATGAGGATGAAGATAAAATTTTCAATGAAACAATTGATTTAATTACCCAAAGATTCAAATACGCCCGTTATACGCCTCTTTTATATTATGAAGGTAAGATTACTCAGCCACAGGAATTATCCCAAAGAAATATGGGTAAATTTATGAAAATATTGCTTGTTAAAAGACTCGAGAGTAGCTTTTCTGCATTTCGTAAATCAATTCATAGATTTATCAACTCTTACCAGCTATTTATTAAGGAATTTGATAAGGGAAATGTATATGTAAGCAAGAAATATATTAACAAAATATTTGAACTGTTGGAAAATGATGACGACGAAGCTGTTCAGCGATTAATTGATGAAGAAAAAGCGAACCGCTACGATAGTAAAGACTTCACCAAGGCTTTTAAGACTGAACTACAGAATGACCTTGACATTTTAAGAAATATAAGGAATCTTTGGGATAGAGTTGAACGAGACCCGAAACTTGAAAAACTGCTTAATGAATTGTCCAAAAATAAAATTCTAAAAAACAAGAAACTCATCATCTTTACTGAATCAAAAGAAACCGCAGAGTATCTTCACAAGAACATAAACAAGAAATTTGGCAATATTTCGCTTCTCTACCATGGGAATTCATCCGGGAATATCCACGAGTTGGTTACAGAAAATTTTGATGCGCGTGCAAGGCATCCAAAAGATGATTATAAGATACTTGTTTCAACAGAAGTTTTATCTGAAGGTGTAAACTTACATCGTTCAAACATAGTATTGAACTATGATATTCCATGGAACCCTACCCGTATGATGCAAAGAGTTGGTCGTATTAATCGTGTGGACACAAAATTTGACAGAATATACACACTCACATTTTTCCCGACTGCGCAATCTGAAGATGAAATTCAACTTAGAAAAACTGCAGAATCAAAAATCAATGCTTTTCTTACCCTTCTTGGTGGTGATGCGGCTGTGCTTACAGAAGGTGAGCCCGTTGGCTCACATGAATTATTCAGCAAGTTAATTTCAAAACAAACTATATTAGGAGAGGAAGAAATAGAGGAAAGCGAATTAAAATACCTGAATATTATAAAGGACATTCGTGATAAAAACCCGAATTTATTTGGGAAAATAAAACATATTGCAAGAAAAGCCCGCTCAGCCAAAGTAATTCAAGCTTCCAGCTTGAGTATGCCTGAAGAATTCACTGAGGACATATATTTTGATCGCAAAGAACCTGTTTCAATAACCAAAAGAAACCTGCCTCACTGGCACCAAAAAGGTAAGGTATATTTTGTAACTTTCAGATTGTACGATTCCATTCCGCAAGAGATTGCAGAAAAGATAAAACGGGAAAGACATAATTGGTTTGAGAAAAATAAAATAGATAATATGACAGATTTACATAATCTACCTCTGGAGAAGCGTATAGAATACTATCGTCTCTTTTCTAAAAGATATGATAGGCTTTTAGATAATGGATACGGTTCTTGTATATTGGCTGATAAAAAATGCCGACAGATTGTTGAAGATACTCTTAAGCATTTTGACAATGAAAGATATTATTTGGACAAATATGTTATTATGCCAAACCATGTTCATGTTATTTTAATCCCAAAGGGAGAATGGACTTTATCAAATATTTTGCATTCATGGAAATCATTCAGTGCTAATGAAATCAATAAAAGAATAAATCGAACAAGAGAATTATGGATGCATGAATCCTTTGACCATATAATTAGGAGTGCTCAACAGATGGAAAAAATAAGAGTTTATATAGCAGGTCAAACTTATAGTTCAAATGTAAACCACAAGCAAGATGCTTGTGTTACTTCATCACTTCTGACCTATTTTAGATTAGCAAAGTTGCAGAAATTTTTTCTTTCAAATGTTAGTCAAGAATCGCAGGAACTTGATTTTCTCACAGCAGCAAAGATTTTCGAATGTTCCGTTGATGAGAGAAAACAAAGATTGCCAAAAGATTTTTATGAGTTGCTGGATAAAAACAAGGAATTATTCCGAGAAGCCACATCTATGGAACTTGCAGAACCAAAACGCAGGAGAGGAAGGGATAGTGGAGCGCAGGTTTTGAAAATACTTAAAGCAACATCGAATAATTCAAGCCAATTTACAGATGACCAGGAAGATTATTTAAAAAACCTAATAAGACAACTTGAGGAAGGTGCTATACCGAAACAAACAACCAAAAGGACACTCAAGGTATTAAATGAACTTAAATCGGATTTAATTAATCCTTTGAAGGTTCTTGCCGTGGTCCAGAGAAATATTCCTGAAAGACTTTTGGAAAGTCATTATGCTGAATATTCTGGAAGATTTTCAGGGAAAAGAGAGGTTATACTCTCTTTATATTTAACAGGAAAATAGTATGGCAGATAAAGAATCCGAAAACACAGAATTTAAACTGAATTGGTGGGATGGGTATTTGAAACTTAGCCATACAAGAGGTCAGTATGAAGACGGTAGTTAAGAAAAGAAATTATAAAGGACTTGTTAAAAGAGTTTCTCTCCTCATCGAAGAGGCAAGGCGGAAGACAGTCAGACATATAAACACAATCATTACACAGACTTATTGGGAAATTGGAAGATTGATTGTGAAGGAAGAGCAGAAAGGTAAACGGAGAGCAAAATATGGCGAACAGCTTCTTCTCAAATTATCAAATGATCTGGCTAAGAAATTTGGTAAAGGTTTTTCAGAGAGAAACTTGAGAAATATGAGGGGTTTTTATCTCAGTTTTCCAATTCGGCAGACAACGTCTGCCAAATCCTTAAAAGAACAAAAATTCCAGA
>CAYMQB010000012.1:0-63338 GCA_964392665.1 uncultured bacterium
TGGGGAATAAAACTGAACCTGGGGTGGGGAATAAAGTTGAACCTTGACAAAAGCACAATCACCAGTATATTCTTGCGTCATTGAGGATGGCAAACCATATATTTCAAGAAGAACATGTGGAATTCCATTAGTGTTCTCAAATTGATATATGTGCGCTTGTTGGACATCCTGGGTTACGACAAAAATGTAAGGGGAAGTTTCGTTTGCATTGTATGAACATCCAATGCCACAGGAAGCATCAGTAAAGTTATGCCACATTGTCCAAGGTCCTGTTTCTGAAGGACTTGCATAATAAGCCTCATGCCAATTGCATTGATACAATACGTTATCATTTACATCATACGCTAGTCCCACGTCTTCAGCTGGACAATCCTCCCTGTAATTCTCCCACGTTGATGTGTTCATATCAATTTTGTAAATATGAAAATCCTGGAGGCTCGTCATTAGCATTTTGTTACCACCACAATAAGCTATACCAACCCTATCCCATTCTGGAAAACCAATGGGGTAAGTGAAACTCCCTATTATGTTTTCAGGACCTTGGGTTTCAATTTCATACATTTTATCAAGGAGCGTATGATCCCATATAGTAATCCAAAGGGAATTGTTGTCCCAGTCATATGTTAGTCCATAGTGATATTGCCCAGTACCACCGCATTGTATACTGAATATGTCTACAAGATTTGCATTCCAGATTTGTCGTATAGGATTTTTGGGAGATCGGGGGCTTGAAGTTCTTTTCACAATGCTATTTTCATAATTCCCCATCCCCTCTTGAGGAGATAAATTCACGAAGAAAAGTAGGAGAATTACTACAAGTATTGTTTTTCTCATTGTTTCCTCCTTAAATATGCACAATTTGATCCAATTCGCCCCTGATAAGACTTTCTTACCAGGGGTGTGTAGCCTGCTATTGGAGAATTAGAGAGAACGCCAACAAAATTAACAACACTTTTCTCTCGAGAGAGAGAGAAAATTTATCCCTTTTTCCTTTCATTTTGTCTACCTTCATTATTATGGTGTGAAAGTTTCTTTTTGTCAAGAACTTTTTTTATATTAGTTTAGAAAGGTGTGGGCAGACTGTAAAATAGGAATTATTTCTCTAAGAGTTGGTCTCTCGATACGAGATTCTTCCAGGGTCAATATGGAAAAGATTACTCAGAATGACATTACACTTCCTGTCATATACCACATGGTATATGACAGGAAGTGGGGAAATTCACATCCACTAGTTTACAAGTCACCTATCTCAAATCCCCCTGAAATCGCCCTTTTTCAAAGGGGGATTTGTGGAAGAGGTGATTTCTTATTAGGGGTAATTTTGACAGGATGTTTATCATCCTCACCTCGCTCCTCTCTCTACAAGGGAGAGGAGATTAGGGATAGCGAAAGTGCAACCATTTGCTCCTCCTTTAAAGGGGAGAATAAAAGAGAAGGTGAAAAAGTAAGAGGAGGATGCGATTGGTTTGATAGTACTTATAAAAGAATACTCGCAGTGACAAATCATTTAAGTTCTTAGTTATGAGAGATCATGTAAGCAAAATAAAAGAAGAGGGAAAACAATACTTGGGACAGTCTCTTGCTTTTTTCTTGACATTCGTTTACCAGTTTTGTAGTATGTCTTTGTGTTTTTGCATTAGGAAGGAGGAGAGATGCCGATACATATAAGAGCAGAGAAAGGTGATTATGCACCTACGGTTCTTTTAGTTGGTGACCCCGGAAGGGCAGAGAGAATAAGTCAACTGTTAAAGGATTCAAAGCCTGTTAACAAGAACAGAGGTTTGCTGGGTTATACCGGAACGTACAATGGCAAAACAATATCTGTTCAGACAACTGGGATAGGTTGTCCTTCGGCTGCAATTGTCGTTGAGGAATTGATTCAACTCGATGTCGAGCGATTCGTTAGAATCGGCACTTGCGGCGGGATAGGTGAAGGTGTGAAGCCATTGGATATCGTTGCTGCGGTTGCTGCATCCCCATACGATGGAACGACGCGTACATATTTGAACGGTGAATCCCATTCTCCTTATGCAACATTTGAAATCTTAAAAATTGCGAGTGATGTTGCACAAGAAATGGGAATAAGTGTAAATTTCGGTGGTGTAGCAAGTGTAGATGTTTTCTATAATCCGTTTCCAGATTATGTGGAGAAACTAAGAGAAAAAGGCATTACGGCAGTAGAGATGGAAACCAGTCTAATCTACTATCTTGCCAACAGAAGCAAGAAAGAAGCTGCTTCTTTTCTCCTTGTTTCTGACATCGTCGGTGGGGGAGAAGAGTTTACAAAGTATGTAACGGATGAAGATCTTGTTAGGGGGATGGATAGGTTAATAGATCTTGTACTCGAAGTTGTAAAAAGATTGGATTTGAAGAAAAAAATACTTGACAAAAAATCTTAAAGCCTGTATATAGTCTATTGAGTTGAAATTAGAATGAAAGTGTAAGGAGGAATGTAGTTTTAAGAAGTGAGGTAGAAGTGAGAATGTTTATTATTATTTTTTGACCTGGGCTTTCCGATACTCGTATTGCTTACCCTTGTTTTTATGGGGGTAGTATATCGCCGTTCACAAATAGTTCAGGCTCGAGACGCATTCAATACTTTCAACCTGCTCTTGATGAATCCTCCTTTTTGATTTTCCCCAGTTCACATTTTCGAGTTCTGACTATTCTTGTATTTTCCTTATGTATTTTTCTCACAGGAGAGATGGATAAGGAGATTTTCGAAGGTTGAAGGATAACATGTACATATTTGAAAGGATAGACAAAGAGAGATTTAAATGCTACATAAATTAAGACTATTATGGAATTTTATGAAAGGCAACAGAACGCTTTATAGCGGTGCGGTTGTTGCAGTTGGTTTGGCGACAATTCTTTCGCTTATGGGTCCCTTGGTATTACGATTTATGATAGATTCAGTCATTGGGAACAAGCCTATGCAAATAATTACAGGATTTAAACTCTTTGCAGAATCCGTTGGTGGATTAGAAAATCTGTCAGCAAATCTCTGGATTGGAAGCATTCTAATTGTTTTGATAACAGTCTTTGGTGGATTGTTTCTTTACCTGAAAGGCAGATGGTCTGCCATTGCTTCAGAGTCTACCGCAAAGAAAATTCGTGAAAGATTGTATAACCATCTCCAACAGTTACCTTTCGATTATCATGTGAAGGCTAAAACAGGTGACCTGATTCAGCGATGTACATCTGATGTGGATACGATAAGGCGTTTTCTTGCACTTCAGTTTATTGAGATTGGTAGGGCAATTTTTATGGTAGGGGCAGTTCTACCTATAATGTTTATGCTCAACGCGAAGATGACTATTGTTTCGATGGCTGTTGTTCCTATTATTTTTGGTTTTGCAGTCGTGTTTTTTACGAAGGTAAGAACCGCATTCAAACTGTCGGATGAAGCGGAAGGAAAAATGTCAACGGTCTTACAGGAAAATCTGACAGGCGTTCGCGTTGTCAGGGCTTTTGCAAGGGAAATGTATGAGATTGATAAGTTTGACAATACAAACTGTGAATTCAGAGATCTGACATACAGGCTTATCCGTTTGTTGGCATGGTACTGGTCAGTCTCTGATTTTGTCTGTCTTTTTCAGATAGGTATTGTCCTGTTGCTCGGTACATACTGGGCTGCCAGTGGTACAATAAGTCTGGGAACATTTTTTGTTTTTACAAGTTATGTCGGGATGTTGCTTTGGCCTGTCCGACAGATGGGGAGAACTCTTACTGATATGGGGAAAGCACTCGTTTCACTTGGTAGAATCGAAGAGATTCTTGCCGAAAGAACTGAGAATTTCAACTCTTGCGTAAATAGACCTCGGATTACCGGTGAAGTTGAATTTGAAAATGTATCTTTTAGATATGACGAAGGAAAAGGAATTTTGAAGAATATTAGCTTCAAGGTCAAAGCAGGCGAGACTATTGCAATTCTTGGATCTACAGGTTCCGGGAAAACTACGCTTGTTCACCTTCTGGCAGCATTATATGATTACCAGGAAGGTTGCATAAAGATCGACGGGATGGAGTTAAAAAATCTGGACAAGAGATGGCTGCGTCAAAATATAGGTCTTATACTACAGGAACCATTTCTATTTTCGAAGACTATAAAGTCCAATATTGGACTTGCAGTGAGAGAGGTTAAAGAGGCTGAAATTACCGAGGCTGCTCGTACTGCTGCAATCCATGATGCTATACTGGAATTTGAGCGTGGATACGATACTATGATTGGAGAAAGAGGAGTTACACTTTCAGGAGGTCAGAAACAGCGTGTTGCAATGGCAAGGACACTTATAAGAAAGTATCCGATCCTTGTTTTTGACGATTCATTAAGTGCGGTGGATACAGAAACCGATGCTGTTATACGAAAAGCACTTAAAGAAAGAAGTCATAGGGCAACAACTTTTATCATTTCACATCGTATTGCCACATTATGTGATGCGGATAGGATACTTGTGCTTGAAAAAGGTAAACTTATCGAGTCAGGAACTCATAATGAGTTAATTAATCGGAAAGGAATGTACGAAAAAATTTGGGCTATGCAGAATAGTCTTGAAGAAAAGATGAAATATGAGAGTTAAAGAGGATAGAAAACAATGAGTGGATACGAAGAAGAAGAATATAGAAAGAGATTCGACTTCAGATTGTGGATAAGGTTGTTCGGTTACCTTAAACCTTACAAAAGACATCTTATTATTCTTGCATTCGCTATGGTTTGTCTCGCTGGTATAGATACAGTCTTTCCACTGCTGACTAAGTACACTGTTGACAAATATATCATCCCGGGAATATTAAACGGGCTCTGGAAGTTTGCAGTGTTATATGCAAGTCTTGTAATTTTGCAGGCTATGGTTGTCTGGGTTTTCATAGCAGTTGCCGGGAAGATCGATATGGGTATCTGCTATGACATAAGAAAGAAAGGATTCGAAAGGCTACAGGAACTTTCCTTCACATATTATGACCGGACCCAAGTTGGCTGGTTAATGGCAAGGATGACATCCGACATATCAAAGCTTGGGGATGTAATTGCCTGGGGGGTCGTTGACATGGTATGGGGATTTACAATGATGCTTGCAATGGTGTGTGTAATGCTTGTACTTAACTGGAAACTTGCATTGATAGCTCTCTCAGTTTTACCTATTCTTGCAGTACTTAGTCTTTATTTTCAGAACAAAATACTATGGTGTTACAGAAGGGTAAGAAAGTCGAATTCCCGCATTACTGGTGCTTTTAATGAAGGCATTATGGGAGCTAAAACCTCCAAGACACTTGTAATAGAGAAGCAAAACTTGAAGGAATTTCAGGGACTTACTGGAGAGATGTTTTCCTCATCCGTAAGAGCAGCTGTTCTATCATCCTTATATCTTCCCATCGTGCTCACTCTCGGAAGTATGGGGACTGCACTTGTACTTTGGTATGGTGGCAATTCGGTTATCTCTGGGATGTTGAGTTATGGAACCTTGCTTGCATTCATATCTTATACGGTGCAGTTTTTTGAACCGGTGAGGGAGATTGCTCGCATTTTTGCTGAACTACAATTAGCTCAGGCTTCGGCGGAACGAACCCTACAGATGATTGAAACTGAACCTGATATTAAGGATACATCCACTGTTATTGACAAATATGGAGATGTGTTTCAACCAAAGAAAGAGAACTGGCCCCGTATGAAAGGCAATATTTCATTTCATAATGTATCATTTTCTTACAATGGAGGTAAAAGAGTGCTAAGCGATTTCAATCTCGATGTAAAGTCAGGAGAGGTAATCGCACTTGTTGGAGAAACTGGAGCAGGCAAGAGCACAATTGTGAACTTGGCATGCAGATTCTATGAACCCACTGAAGGATATATTCTGATCGATGGCGTTGATTATCGTGAGCGTTCCCTGCTTTGGTTGCATTCAAACCTTGGCTATGTGTTACAGACTCCACATCTTTTTAGTGGGTCCATCGAGGAGAATATTCGCTATGGAAGATTGAATGCAAGCGATGAGGAAATAGAAAATGCCGCCAAACTTGTCAATGCGCATTCTTTTATAATGGAGCTTGAAAATGGTTATCAAACGGAAGTTGGTGAAGGTGGGGGGAGATTATCAGTAGGGGAAAAACAGTTAATTTCCTTTGCACGTGCAATACTTGTTAATCCAACTATCTTCATACTGGACGAGGCTACTTCATCGGTTGATACTGAAACGGAAAAACTCATTCAGGGTGCAATTGTCACTGTTCTAAAAGATAGGACCAGTTTCATAATCGCTCACAGATTGTCAACGATTCGCTCTTCTGACCGTATTCTTGTTGTCCAAGAAGGCAAAGTAACCGAGCAAGGAAATCACAGCCAACTGATGAAGAATAAGGCTTATTACTATAGACTCTATACCAACCAATTTATGGACGAGCAGGAAGTGCGTTTATTGCAAGCCAACACGACTGAAGGGCGAATTTGATTGGATATCATCCGAATAGGCAAATCCTTGCTTCCTCAGGACAGGTCTTAGTTAGTTAGATTATTTGAATATGGAATATTAAAGATATTGCTTTGTATATAATATTGAAACAAAGGAGGTAGTTATGAAAAAGCTGTTAGACTTGAGACTATTGGTTGTTCTTTCTGTTTTAATGCTGGCTTATGGAGTCAAGGCTGGACCCGTAGAAACTGAAGAAGATGAAGGTCTTTCTCCTTACTTCTTTGTCCAGGGTGACCCTAAGGTAGATGCATTTCCCCTTCTGAAGACGGAAGCCGAAGTGGATATTGCCGGGATTACCGGTGAGATAGAACTTACGCAAGTATACAAGAATGATGGAAAGAGGACAATAGAAGCGGTTTATGTATTTCCTCTGGGGACGAAATCCGCTATACATGCTATGAGAATGAAGATCGGGAACAGGATAGTCGAAGCAGAGATTGAGGAGTTACAGAAAGCCCAGAGAATATATCAGACCGCAAAGGATGCAGGTAAAGTGGCTTCCCTGTTGGAGCAAAAACGTCCCAATGTTTTTCAGATGAAGGTCGCCAATATAATGCCCGGCGATGTCATTGAGGTTAAAGTGTTCTATACAGAAATTCTTGTGCCTGAAGATGGTATATACGAATTTGTTTTTCCTACCGTTGTTGGTCCGCGATTTACCGGTGAATCGAGTAAAAATGACCTTAAAGGCAAAGATAACTGGACGGTGAGTCCCTATCTGCATGAAGGGAAGAACGCGACATACGAATTTGATATAAACGTAAATCTAAATGCGGGGATGGCAATTTCAAAAGTTTGGGTACCATCACATAAGGTAAGCATCAAAAAGCATGGTTCAGACAAAGTGGGGATTGGTCTTTCCCAAAAGGAGAATAATGGTGGCAACAGGGATTTTATTTTAAGATATACACTCAAGGGAAAAGCCATACACACAGGACTTCTTCTCTATCCTGGAGAAAAGGAAAATTTCTTTCTTCTTATGATCGAACCACCGGATAAGGTATCCATAAAGAAGGTTCCACCGCGTGAATATGTTTTTATTGTTGATGTTTCCGGCTCAATGCACGGTTTTCCGCTTGACGTTTCAAAGACGCTAATTCGCAATATCGTGGAAGGTTTAAGGAAACAAGATTATTTCAACATTCTCTTCTTTTCAGGTGGTTCCGCGGTTCTTTCCGAGCACCCGCTTCAAGCTACCAAGAAGAACAAGAACCTTGCAGTTGATATGGTGATGTCCCAGGAGGGTGGTGGAGGAACACGGATTCTGGATGCGTTTAATCGAGCAATGGCATTAAACAAAAAGAAAGGGATGTCAAGAATCATCGTCACGGTAACTGATGGATATGTTTCTGTGGAGAAAAATGTTTTCGACCTTATCAGAGAAAAAGGGAATGAAGCGAATTTCTTTGCTTTCGGCATAGGTTCGGGCGTAAATCGTTATATCATTGAGGGAATTGCCCGTGTGGGAAGGGGCGAGCCTTTTGTGGTGACAAACAAGAATGAGGCTAAAAATACCGCTGAGAAGTTTATAGACTACATTAAACACCCGCTTCTCACTGATATTGAGTTATCATTTGCTGGTTTCGATGCTTACGAAATCGAGCCCGTTTGCCTTCCAGACCTTTTTGCGCAGCGTCCGCTCGTTCTCTTTGGAAAATACAAAAATGCTTCGGGAAAAATCGTGATAAATGGAAGAACGGTTTCAGGAAAATACAAAAAAACTACAAGTGTCTCCCCATCATTGGAGGATGAAAACAATGTGGCTCTCAGATATCTCTGGGCACGTGAGAAGATTGCGCGGTTGTCAGATTATGGGAAAATGGGAGAGAATGTAAAGGAAGAAGTAACCAATCTTGGACTTGCGTATAATCTTATGACCCAATATACATCTTTTGTAGCTGTTGATAAGGTAGTCAGAGAAACAGGCGAAGTAGTTACCGTAAAACAGCCGCTACCCATTCCCCAGGGAGTAAGCGATTATGCAGTTGGCGGTTTCGGCGGAAAAGCAAACAGGATGGCTATAGGTTCTCCCATAACCGCTGTACTCGAAGACAAGGATGGTTCGTATCTTGCCCGGGAGAATATTCCTGCCCAGATGTTCATTTCAGGTGGAAGTGTTCCTTCAGGTATCACTCTGGACGATGTTGAGAAGGAAGTTATAAGTAAAATCAAAGTTGATCTTGAGAAGTTATTCACAAAATGGGAACTTAAGAGTATCACTGTCAAATTAAAGGTGGAGAATGGTAAGGTCAAGAGCATCAGTGTAGAGAAATATAACGCAAAACAGATAGAATTGAATTCCTTGAGAAACCTATTCAGGAAAATACAATTTGGTGTTACCTTAAGAGGAACCATCGAGCTAAACATTTCATATAGGTAAAATGCAAGGTCCCCGTATGCACAAGCAGATTAAATACTTCATATGTTGCTTCTGCCGATTGGATTTCACAAAATCCAAAAGGTCTATTATCTAACATAAAAATACTATATTTATGCGTGTTAAGTTTTGGAACTCTCCGGAGATGAATATGCCCGTCTATTGACTGAATCACAGCCAGTTATTTACTTGACTTTTTCACAATTGTATTTTATTATACAATGAATGAAATAATCAAAATGAATGCGAAGTGTGAGAGAAAAAAATGAAGGAAAATGTAATTACGATCGTTTCCGGATTACCTCGTTCGGGGACTTCCTTGATGATGAGAATGCTCGAAGCAGGGGGCATGAAAGTATTAACCGATAAGATAAGAAAAGCGGATGACGATAACCCGAAAGGTTATTACGAATTTGAAAGAGTGAAACAAATAGAAAATGATTCGGGCTGGTTGAAAGATGCCGAAGGAAAAGTTGTGAAAATGATATCCGCCCTGCTAAAACATCTTCCCGACGGTTATAATTACAAAATTATCTTTATGAGAAGAAAGATAGAGGAAATCCTTGCGTCGCAGAAACAGATGCTCAAGAGAAGAGGGAAACCAACGGACGAAGTAAGTGATAAAAAAATGGCAAAACTGTATCAGGAACATCTGAAACAGGTTGAAAAATGGTTAACAAACAGGACGAATTTTAGTATTCTAAACATAAGTTATAACAATATTCTTGAAAATCCTGTTTTGAATGTTAGGAAAATTAATTTTTTCCTCAATAATTCACTTGATACAGATAAAATGGTTTCAGTTGTCGATAAGAAATTGTATCGACAGAGGTATTGACATTCCTCCATTTTAATGTATAATTCTGTAATAAAGATTAATGAAAGTCGGTAAAAAACGAATAATAACCTGTAGTTCAAGCAATTATTGACGAGTAGTTTTCTGTCAGAGAGAAGATAATGTGGATAACAGAAAAGGAGCGTAAATTATTAGCTCAATAATTTTAAGTATCTTTTCCTGCTTCTTTAGTTATACCATCATAGATTCTGTTGACATTGGCGATTTTGCAAACGGTATCGGTTATGGAAGTGGTTTCGTTTGGGCTGACGAAAACGGTATTGATAGGATTTTCAAGATAAATCCTGCAAATATGAATATTATTTCCTCATTCTCATATCCCGGAGGATTGGATGGACTCTGTTATGACGGTGAATATCTCTGGATAGGTATGTGGTCGTCATCCATTTACAAGATTGACACAACTGGAAATTTTATCGGTTCCTGGCCTGCGCCTGAAGGTTCATACTCTTACGGTATGGCATTTGATGGAACACACTTATGGCACTCTCAGAAGGATTTGAAGAAGATTTATGAACTCGATTACAACAACCCTACTGTTGTAATTCAGTCGTTTACCGTAACCTGGACTCCTAAGGACCTTGCCTGGTACAATGGACACCTGTGGGCAACAGCAAATGGGGACTTTGTCTATGAGCTTGACCCGACGAATATGAGCATACTAAGTTCTTATCCTTCTGGAAGACCGTTTACTGCCGGTCTGGCAATTGGCGGTGGCTATCTGTGGTTTGGCTCCAATAATAGTAACAAAGGAATGGTATACAAAGTAGATATGCCGTTAGCAATCGAGGAAGTTGAGTTCACAGCTTTATCAGGTGTTCGCTGCTGTAAGCTACGCTGGAATGTGAATATGGAAATTGATATAGTTCAGTATATTCTCTATAGAAAATCTGATAGAGGAGCATATGATTACTTTGAGATTAGCCGAATTACTGCTTCGGGTTCCTCTCCTTCTCCAAAAACTTATTCGTACAAGGATGAAAATGTGGGTGTGGGGGAGAGGTATTCCTATAAACTTTGTCTTGAGAAAACAGATGGTTCAAAAAAGTGGTTTGGACCTGTATCAGTAAAAATAGAAGAGGTAAAACCTTATCTCAGTATTTATCCAAATCCGTCCAGAAATAATGTAGAAATAAGCTACGGAATACCCGAAACTGGAAAAAGAGAAAACAGAAATTTCCCGGTTTCCCAATTTCCAATTTCGCTTTGTATTTATGATATGAGTGGAAGGTTGGTAAAATCATTTTCCGTCTTCTCTCCTCACCCTTCGCTCATCGGTTCCGTATCATGGGATGGTAATGCTGGGGGGAAGGGTAGAAGGGTTCCTGCAGGCATATACTTTGTCAAATTGAAGAGTGAAAATTACTCATTAGGGAAAAAAATCACTTTGTTAAAATAGTTGTGGTCAAGTTTCTTAAAGCATAGACCTTAAGGGGGGGTGGCTAATGATGAGAGTGGTCATAATAAGTTTTCTCACAGTTATTTCTTCATCTCTCTGTTCTGCTCAGATTACGAATAACATTGTTGTTCGTCCCGATTCTGAAAGAATAGCCATATCGAAATATGTCTTTGGTTCGGGTGATGAAATGAATGCCTGTTTTTCTCCACTTTCCCAAACTCGTCCGCTCATCACTGCCACGAAACCTTCACTTCTAAGGTTCGGAGGAATTGGTGCTGAGTATCTTGACTGGGAGGGTGATTCTTTTTCAGGAATGGCGTATGTTGACTTTGTAGATACGTTTATCATTCCTCAGCCCGTCCATTTCGGGGTAGATTCATTTCTTAGATTATGCGAGGATATAGGTTCAGAACCAATATTGACCGTCAATATGCAAACAACTGATACTGCACTTGGTCGAAGAATGGTAGAATATGCTAATGGAGATACGCTAACACCTATGGGGCAGTTGCGAGCTCAGAGGGGACATCCTGAAGCCTATAATGTAAACATCTGGAGTTTGGGAAATGAACCTGACATAGCGGGTGGACAGTGGCCTGCTCCTCCCTGGGGATACTGGACATTTTACAGGCATTTTGGGATTCCGTTTGTCAACTGGTCCTGGCAGGATTCTTCCTTCTGGACACCACAGGATTTTGCTAATCTGATTCCTCTGTATGTTACTACAATGGAAAGTGCCAGTCCAATTCCGCTCTCGTTCATTTACTCGATGGCAGGTGATCCTTCCTGGATTCGTCCTGTTGTCGAACCCAATATAAACCTCATAGATTACCTTGATTTTCACTACTACCCTTCTGGTGTATTTGATTCGATTGCAGATACAGCGGATTACATAGAATGGCTTTCAAAAACCGATACAATATATCCTGCAGAGGCGTATGCGAAGATGTTTGCTGATTCGCTTGCTGCAATCGGGGCAACAGCCATTAAGCCAATTTGTCTTGAGTTCAATGCAGGAATAATAATCGTACCCGATGCTTTGTGGTGGAACTACTTGAATGGCTTATTTATTGCCGACTGTATTGGACACTGGATGCATCAGGGATTAGAGATGGCAGCTGTCTACAGCATTCATGAAGGAAATCCGGGCAGTTCTGGTTTCCCTTATTTTGGTATCGTAAGAGGGGACACGGCAAGCAGAAGAATGGCATCTTATGTCCTCGAGATGTACAATACATATTTTGGTGATACATTGATTTGGTCTGTTTCCGACCATAAGAATACAGGTTATGGCATCAAAGCCTGGTCATCAAAACGTTCTTCAGATGGAAAGTATGCAGTGATGGTTATCAATAAGACACTTGATACTACCTATACAACGACCATACAACTCAAGGATTCGATTCAGAGTTTCCATTTACTGAACATTACAAACAATGCGCCCATAGGTGCTCCTTTCAACGGAACGACAGGCATTGTCGATAGAGGTGTTTTTGCTACTGACAGCATAAAGAATGGCTGGAGTTATTTAACCCAATCCATCATACCTGCCAGTGTCTCACTTTTTGAAGTTACCCCATATTTGGGTGTGAAAGAAATTGCTCAAGGGAAAAAGCCTGCTATTTCAGTTCCATCCATAGTTAGGAGGGGCGCTACTATCAAAGTTAGTTATGATTCCTATTCTCTGTTTTCGGTTTCAGGACGTGAGGTTTACAGGTGGAATAATACCAAAACACTCACTTTTCCGTTCATAACAAGAGGTGTGTACTTCTTAAAAACAAAGGGTAAAGGATTTAGGAAACTTATTCTCTTCTAAAGCCGAAGGCATAGAATGGATAGCGAAAGATTTTTGAAAACCTTCGAATTAATTTTTTCAACACTCATTTTTCTATTTTTATCCTGTGCATCTTCAGAAAAGCATAAGAATGTTTTATCCGTAAGAGAACCTGGTGCGGAAGAAGCGCTTATTATACTGGGTGGGTTTACTGCAACCCCGAATGAACTTGAAAAGGCAACGGATTATTTCAAGCAGAACAGTTCTTATGATGTCTTAACACCTGATTTCAAGAGCAAGGATGGTTTTAATGCTTGTGTAAAAAACTTAAAACAGTTTATTTCCACTGCTAAACTTGGAAGATACAAAAAAGTGCATTTATTCTGCTATATTTTGGGTGGCATGATTTTAAGAGAATTTCTTAAACAGGACAGTATTCCCAACTTAGGCAGAATAGTTCTTGACAGGGGTCCTCTACAGGAGAGGCTTGCCCTTGCAGTGGAAGAAAGCTATCCCGACTTTCTACTGGATAGAATATGGGGGAAGACTCTATTTGATATTGCAACCTTTGATTTTTCATATTTCCCTGATTGTGGAGGTGATATAGGTTTGCTCATTGAGACGAGACCTGCGAAGGTTATAAGGTTTCACATTGAGCAAATATTGAATCAGGATAGTTTAAGTTTTGCACCGGACGATATTATGAATGGTTATGCGGATTATGCCTATCTGCCCCTGGACCATGACCAGACGTATTATGAGATTTCTGAGTTTGGTCCAATGGTGTTAAAGTTTTTCAAAACAGGTTCTTTCGGTAACGAGGCAAACAGAGTTTTTTCAGGAAAGGTCGAAGGGATTCGTATTTACCATAGCTGTGTATCTTGCGGAACAGGTACCTGTAGTGGATGTTTATTCTTTATTCCTTAAAGAGGTGTTTGTGATTTTATTCTTGACACAAAGGTTAGATAGTGTATAGTTTTATTATGGTTTCTATAAAGTTAGTGAAGGTTTTATGTGAATATGGATAGGGGGTGAAAGAATGGATTTCTCGAAATTAAATACATTGGCTGCCTGGTTTGGAATTCTTGCTGGGGTTATAGCAGGTCTTGTTCAGGGTCTTTTTTTCCATAAAGAAGAATGGTTAGGAGGGTATACGTCCTGGAAGAGGAGAATGGTGCGATTGGCGCACATCTCGTTTTTTGGGATTGGTTTTGTCAATTTAGCCTTTGCCTTTGCCGTTTATTCAGCAAATATCCAAAGTGGTATTGTGTTGCCTTCTTACCTTTTTATTATCGGTGCCATTACAATGCCGATTGTCTGCTATCTTTCTGCATTCAAGAAATTCTTCCGTAATCTCTTTTTTATACCTGTTCTCAGCGTTCTTGTGGGAACGGTAGTATTTATTTTGGGAGGTTTGTTAAAATGAAAATAGGTTTGGTAGCAATGAGTGGAATTCGAGTATGCGACAAAGAACTACTTAGGCTTGGATTAACACTTCCTGGATTTGTAGAGCGTAGTCAGGTTATTGCATCTCTTCCAAGTCTTGGTTTGTTAACCCTGGCTGGTATGACAAAGGCAGAACATACTGTTGAATATGTGGAGGTTCCGGATATAAATGAGCTGGATAGTCTTCCCGATCAATGGGATCTTGTTGGCATATCAAGTTACTCTGCACAGATAGACGAAGCATATGAGCTTGCGAAACGATACAAAGAGAAGGGAACTCCTGTTGTTATGGGAGGACCACATGTAAGTCATTGTCCTGAAGAAGCAGCTGAATTCTGTGATTCAGTTGTGATTGGAGAAGGAGAACTCAGCTGGTTTGAAGTTCTTAAGGATGCTGGAGACGGAAATCTCAAGCCATTTTACGGTTCGTTAGATAATTCCTTCGATTTGGCGGATGCGCCAATGCCTACTTTTGAGTTGCTGGATGTTTCAAAATACGACCGTCTCACTGTCCAAACAAGCCGTGGATGTCCGCATCTATGCGAGTTTTGTGGTAGTTCTCCGCTTATAACGAAGAAGTACACCCAGAAGCCCATTAAGAAGGTTCTTGCTGAGATTGATAAGATAAAAAGCTTGTGGTCAGGACACTTCATTGAGTTCGTGGATGATAATGCGATAATAAACAAGACTTACTGGAGAGAATTACTCCCTGAACTCAAGAAGCGTAGAATAAAATGGTTTGTTGAAACAGATATTTCCGTTAGTGAAGATGATGAAATGCTAAATCTTATGCGTGAGGGAGGATGTGTTCAGGTTTTGATAGGACTTGAAAGTCCCATTAAGGCGGACCTAAACAATATTGAACTCAAGAATAACTGGAAACTGAAGCATTTTTCAAGTTACAGGGATGCCATTATTAAGATTCAATCTTATGGAATCAGGGTGACCGGATGCTTTATTTTTGGACTTGATGGTCAGGGTCCGGGAATATTTGACCAGGTGCTTGATTTTGTGAAGGATACGGAGATGTTTGATGTTCAGATAACTCTGCTTACACCTTTCCCGGGTACACCGCTTTATGAGCGTCTCAGGAAGGAAAAAAGACTGCTTGATGAGCATGATTGGAAAAAGTGCACCCTTTTTGATATTAATTTTAAGCCCACGAATATGAATGTTCAGGAATTGAGAGAAGGATTCAGAGCCCTTGGAGTAAAAATTTATGGAGATGAACTTACAAACTGGAGAAGACAAAGGTTTAAGGAGCATTTAAGGAAAGCGGTAAAAATGAAAAGGAGGAAAGATGAAAACTAATATTTTCACTCCGCTGATTTTTTACTTCTCGGCATTCTACGATGGTATTCTCGGCATTTTCTTTCTTATTTTTCCAAAATCGGGATTTGACTTTTTTAATGTAATATATCCAAATCACTGGGGATACATTCGATTTCCCGCGACCATTCTCATTATTTTCGGAATAATGTTTTTTCAGATAGCAAGACATCCGCTTGCCAACAGAAATATGATGCCTTACGGTGTGCTTCTGAAGTTTTCGTATTCTTTTGTTATTTTTGGTTACTGGTTTACAAAAGGACTCCCTGATATGTGGAAACCGTTTGCAGTAATTGATTTTGTGTTGGGAATACTCTTTATTTTCTCGTATTCTATGCTGGGAAAACAAGCGAAAGAAAGTGCTTAACATCACAAGATTATTCATTATCGGTTTCCTGGTGTTTTATCAAGTCTGTGGATGCAAGAGTGAGGACGCAGAGCAGCTTGGAGTGGAGAAGGAATCTCACGCTGGAAATGATTTTACTGACAACGATTATGCAGAACACCTCAAAGAGCTTGAAAAGAAAGTTCCTAAAGGATTTACCGTGGTTCTTCAAAAACCCTTTTATGTGATCGGAAACGAACCTGAAAAAATGGTAGAACTGCGGTGCAAAAATACTATCAAATGGGCTGTTGAAATGATCAAAAAGGATTATTTTAGCAGTGACCCTTTAGACATAATTGATATCTGGTTGTTCAAGGACAAAGAGAGTTACAGGAAATATGCAAGAGAGATTTTTGGTGACGAACCAACGACTCCATACGGATATTTTTCGGATGAGGACAATGCATTGGTTATGAATATAAGTACAGGCGGGGGGACGCTTGTGCATGAAATTGTTCATCCCTTTATGCATTCGAATTTCTTAGAATGCCCTCCCTGGTTCGATGAAGGATTGGCATCTCTTTATGAGCAATCCTGCGAAAAAAATGGCCACATATATGGGAAAACGAACTGGAGACTCGCAGGTTTGCAGAAAGCAATAAGTAACAATGCTGTTCCATCTTTCAAGCAGCTCGCATCGATGAATCGACACGAATTCTATAATCTTGACAAGGGCACAAACTACGGACAGGCGCGTTATCTCTGCTACTATCTTCAGGAGAAGAGACTTCTTGTAGAATTCTATCATAAGTTCTATGGGAACAGAGAAGCAGACCCTACTGGATATACTACATTGAAAAGAGTTTTAGGTGAAGAAGATATGGATGCATTCAAGCAGAAATGGGAAGCATTTGTGCTTGGACTCAGGTTTCCATAAGTTTGCAGGTGTGTGGTTGGTTAAATGACTATTCAGAGAATTTGCTGGAGTTCCTTGACAGTTGTTCTTGTTTGCATAGGGGTATACTTTGTTTTTACTACCATTTTAACTGTTATTCAATCGCACCTGATTTACTATCCGAATTTACCGAGTCGTGAAGTTAAAATGACTCCCGATGCAATAGGGCTTTCATATGAAAAAGTCATTCTCGAAACTGTCGATAGGGTGAAGCTTTCCGGGTGGTTTATCCCTGCTGAGAATTGCAGGGGTGTGGTTTTGTTCTGTCATGGCAACGCTGGCAATATATCCCATCGATTAGAATCTATTCAAATATTTAATCGTCTTGAATTCAGTACTTTGATCTTTGACTATCGCGGTTACGGCGAGAGTGGAGGGAGAATTAGTGAGAGGGGAACATATATCGATGCTGAAGCTGCCTGGAACTATCTGATTCGACAACGTGAGGTAACCCAGGATGATATTGTTATTGTTGGCAGGTCTCTCGGGGGTTCCATTGCAGCATGGCTTGCACAAGGACGTATGCCAAAAGGTCTTATCATAGAGTCGACATTTACTTCCATAAGAGATATTGGTTCCGAGTTATATCCTTATATACCGGTTAAATTGGTATCCCGATTCAGCTATAATACACTGGATTACCTTGAGGATGTGAATTGTCCGGTACTAATCGTGCATAGTATGGACGATGAATTGATACCAGTAGAGCACGGTCGTAAATTATTTAATGCGGCGAAAGAGCCAAAGGAATTTCTCGAGATTAAAGGGACACATAATGATGGTATTATGGAATCAAGAAAAAACTATGTAGAAGGTCTAAGCTCGTTTATGTCAAAATAACATAGGTTTTTCAGTTATATCTGGTTTTATGAGTCGAGCGAAAAGTCTTTAATTACTGAGTGGAGTATTTTGTGATTGAAAGTAAAGGTAGGTGACGGGCATTAGAAAGGATGAATGCAAATGGTATCAGTCGTGCCCAATGAAAGCGTTCTTCGAAGCAGGGAAATTAGAAGGGCGCTGGGTTGAACGATACTGCAAAGGGGACTGGGAAAAGTGTGTTCGCTATTATAATAATTTCATTGTTTCGTGCCTGCAAGATGATTTCTTCATAATTCATTTTGCATTGAAATGAGTCTTCGTATACAGTCCTTTTTCCAGTTTTTCTACTCTTTCACTTAGCATATCATTTTCCTTTTTCAATTCCTTAATTGCATTCACCATCGCCCAGATTATCGGGTCATTATCAACTAATAAGTAGCCATTATCATTCACTTCTACGGCATCTTTGATAATAGGTTGAATTTCTTGGGCCACAACGCCTATGAATTCCTTATCGGAAGGTAATCCCAATTCATTGTTCTTTTTATACTTATAATGTACAGGATTTATCATCTCGATTTCTTCGAGACCACAAGTATACTCACCCCTGACATCCTTGAGTCTCCCGTCGGAGAAGACAGACCAGCTTCCTCCGCCTGGTATTGCAGCCGTTCCGTTTACTGCAAGCAGATATCCAGATGGATTGGTTGTCCCTATTGCAACATTACCACCACCAGTAATTCTCATTCTTTCCGCATTATTGGTTGTGATGATAATTGGAGCATCAGGATAGTGACGTATGTGGAATGCCTCAGGTTCTGAGTAACTCGTTCCGTAAACCTGCAGACGCGTTGTAGGATAGTGAAAACCGTTACTCAAGGCAATGCCCGCATAGTCAAATGTGTTACTGCAGTCAGCCCAGATTTCAACATTTGTGAGATCTCCAGCATCGGCACGAATGATTCCAGCAACTTCGAGTTTTGTCCATGGAGTAGACGTTCCGATACCGACATTGCCATCGCCTTTAATTCGCATGCGTTCGTTTACAAGACCGGTTATGAATTTTAGTGGTGCAGCAGTTTGTGTGACGAGAGCGATACCTTCTGAGGAATTTATATTTGATTGCAAGCTCAGTTCTTTATCTTCATTATCGTAACTGAGAATACCCCAGTATGTATTGCTCTGTCCAAGTCTTAAGAATTCATAAGCATTGGCACTTGTTGATGGATTAAACAGAGTAATGAGCTCAGCTCCAGCTGCCAGATTTCGCTCAACATGAAGTTTTCCCTGGGGAGAACTCGTTCCAACCCCAACGTTATACGTTGGAACAGGTGCAAGAGATGTCCAGATATTTGCGCCATCTTCGATCCATCCTCTTTGTCCTTCAGTCCATAGCCTGGGGGTTATGGGATACTCCGGTTTCTCTTCCATGGTTCGTTTGCTTTCATAAATATCTAATTTTCTGATATGTTTATCTTTGAGATTTCGAATCATCACTTTCATATCAGCAATTTGACTTTCGAGTGAAACAACCTGTTCTTCCAATAATGCTATGTCAGTAGCACTCGGTTTCTGAGCAGGATAGGAAAATCCAGTAACAATGACGAGGATGGCAAAGCTCGTTAGTGAAAATATTTTATATCTCATATCTCCTCCTTTTTTTTGAATGGCACTGGGAAAAATATTTTTGCAAGCACTATTGGAACAAGTTCAGCCCATAGTTTAGAGTGACATCGGGTCGAGGATTCGTGCATAATCTTTGAGTAGGATTCTGCTTTTTTACACTCTTTCGCAGTTTTTTTTTCAGATTCCACTTTAGCATTAAATGAAATTTAAGTCAACAAGAAACTCAGGTATTGGTAAATCTATTTGACTTTTTGTTTATAATCATGTAACATTCACCTATGAACAAGAGAAGAATCTGGGGTTTTTTACCCTTTTCTCTGGGAATTGTACTGCTCCTGGGAGGATACTTTTTTTTTGGTTTATTTCAGATTTGGTTTGATAAGGATTTACTCAATAATGTATTTTTACTCCTGGGAATTGTTACAGGGATTGCGGTACCAATATTAGCCTATCTATCCTACCCACGTGTTCACAACCTTAAAATACTTATTGCTGGTTACCTTACGGGTGTAGCCACACTTTTTTTCTTTGTTTCCGAGCACTTTGGTGTTTTCTTTCCGCTGGCGTCTCGGGATTTTATCCCCGGTTCTTATTTGCTTATGATTGCCATAATTTTTCTCAGCACTATCTTGCCTACCTACTTGAAATATCGTTATACCAAATATATAACAATTGGGCTTTTCCTTGTTGAAGCGGGAATTATCTATATTATTAGAAGCAGCGTATTGCCTTCCGAATTGTTTTATGCATTAAGGTATTTTAATATTTTCCACTGGATTTGCCTGATACCTGCAGCAGCAGCGTTGTTTGCTTTACTTCTTTCTTTTTTTGTGTTAAAACTCGGATTTTATTTGGGAGGTGTGTTTGGAGGGACGATAGTGCTTTTTGCTGGCGGATGGTATCTGGGACCTCGAAGTCACAGCATCGGGGTTTTTGACTCCTACATTTTCGCAGTTGCACCGCTGTTTTTGGGTATTGGTGTTCTCATACACTGGATTGCTAGAATGGAACACAGGGCGTCCTATGACCCATTACTCAGGATTTATAACCGCAGTTATTGCGAAAAGATTCTTGCTGAACGGACCAGAATTAATACATCACCACCTTTTACTATTGCCATTGTGGATGTAGACCGTTTCAAGAGGGTTAATGATACATATGGGCATAGGGTGGGAGATGAATTGCTTATCCGGGTCGCGCGAATCTTGACGAATGAATTGGTTCCGGAAGGTATTGTGTGCAGATATGGTGGGGATGAGTTTGTTATCTTTTTCCCACGAAAAGACAGCAAAAAGGTTAAATCGATGGTGGATAGAGTTCGTAAATTGGTTAAGAAGGCAGGTTTTCGTTTCGCTAAAAGAACAGTTAAAGTTACTTTGTCTATCGGGATTTCACATAGAGTTAGTGGCTCCCAAACTTTGCCTGATATTCTGAGAACTGCTGACAAAGCATTGTATCGTGCAAAAAAGCAGGGTCGAAACCAGATTAGATTTAGTATAACTGAGGCGAGGTAGTTTCTCCCTCATTAAATTTTGGTTGACATTATGGACTCTCTGTGCTAAAATTTCTTCAAGTAACTTGGCAAGGAGAAGAAGTGAATATACATATAGTATTTGAATATGATACCGAAAGGAACATAGTCTTTACAGAAGATTATGGTGAACTCAGTACGCGAGAAGATGTTGATAAGTTTTTTTCTGAATACAGGAAATTCTTCGAGGGACTTGATAAGAAGACATATATGGTTTCAAATATCGATAATCTCCTGGTCCATGCGCCAATTTCAGACTATTATGGAGAAGTAGCCCGTAATACTGTCGTTGAGTATGTATCAGGTTTCGCTCGATGGGGAACGAACGACAGAGCGCGAATGACTGTGCGCACAACGTCGCTTAAGGCGAATATTCCGCAGAACATATATAGGACAAAAGAAGAAGCGATCCAGGCTATCGAGAAAATGAGAGGGAAAAACGAAGAGCCTGATGTGTGAGAGGAACAAGTAATGGAGGTCATAGTGTTCTATAGAAAGATAGTGACTAACTTAATCTATATTCTTTTTATCTGTTTCTTGTTTTCCGTCCCTCTGAAAACACAAGAAATAGCACTAACCAGTAGCAATTTTCATCATTATAATCCACAATGGTCTCCGGATGGGAACGAATTAATTTATTACAGAAACACTACTACAGGTCATCTTCAATTGTATAAGATTTCTTCAACAGGAGGTAGTGAGCAGTCACTTAGCAGTAGCAATTTCAACCATTATTACCCGGAGTGGTCACCTTCTGGGCTCGATATAGTATACCATAGAACAATTGCTTCCGGATATAGAGAAATTTATAAAGTTTCCTCGAGCGGAGGTACCGAGGTTGAACTTACAAGTAGTAGCAATAACCACTATAATCCACAATGGTCTCCTGTTGGAAATTTTATTGCATACTTCAGAATAGGGTCACTTGGCAGACATCAGATTTATAAAATTTCTTCTACTGGAGGGAGCGAAATAGATTTGACAAGCGATGGCTTTGAGCATAAGTATCCCGAATGGTCACCAGATGGTAATGAAATTACCTATCAGAAGTCCGTGATTTCAGGTAAGTGGCAAATTTATAAGGTACCTTCTTCTGGAGGTAGTGAAGTATCGCTAACTAGCGATACTTACGACCATTTTTATCCTGTTTGGCATCCGGATGGAAGTGAGATTGTTTATCAAAAAACTGATGCATCTGGTCACAACCAAATCTATAAGATTCCTTCAGCAGGAGGAAGTGAAATTGTTTTAACAAATGACAATTATGAGCACGAATATCCACAGTGGTCACCAGCAGGTGCTGAGATAGTTTATGAGAAACGTGATATCACCAATAAATATCAAATTTACAAAATTCCCGAGCAAGGAGGCACAGAAGTTGCACTTACAACCGATAATTACGAACATATATATCCCCAGTGGTCACCTGATGGAAGCGAAATTGCTTATCAGAAACAGGATGCAACTGGATATAATCAGATTTACAAAACTTCCGCACAGGGAATTGCGGAATCGATTGAGAAGGAAAAGAAATTTTTTGCCCTTGAAATTTTTCCAAATATCTGTTTGGTCGGGAAAACATCAATAAGTTTTAACATTCCGGAAAACGGCGATGTTTGTCTAAGGATTTTTGATATGACGGGTAAGAAGGTTAGGGATCTCGTAAATGGCAAGATTGAATCCGGGGATTACAGCATTTGGTGGGATGGAAAAAACAGTCTTGGGAAAGAAGTTGAAAGCGGGTGTTACTTTATCAATCTTGATTTTTATAGCTTTCATAAAACAGGTAAAATACTGGTAATAAATAGATAATAGCATTGATAAGGTAGATAACCAAAAAAATTCCGGAAGATAATTTTAAGCAAGTATAGTGGAAACGAGTGGATATCGACCTATAAGTTCAAAATATATATGATTATCCTAAGATTACGAATAACTCTCTTTATTTGTTTTCTTTTGGTATCGTTGATTTCCTGTAAACGGTTACCTGAGAAGCTAACGGAACAAGATATGAAGAAGGAAATCAGACAGTGGTGGACGGCAAAGATTTTCGAAGGTGTGCTAATCGAAGATACAGTTAAGGTAGGGAAGAAGTATGTAGTTAACGCAAGAATGGTTGTATGCTATGACACGCTGGAACGAATGGCGTATGAATTCAAGGAATTTAGAAAAGGCTGGAGAGTTAGCGAAGGACCTGTTGATGAAAAGACAAAGAAAGAAATGATTCGAAAGATGCTGAAAATTCCCTTAAATACGGCAAAAAATAACATTATTATGAGCAATATGAGAGATTTGCAGCGAGCACTGATGCAGTATGCGAGCGAGAACGATGGAAGATTTCCTGCAGATTTTGGTGCAAAGCGATATGAAATGTCATACAATCTCAAGGGATTTCTTGGTCCCTATATGAAAAATCCGTATATCGCAGGTACACCAGCAGTGATGATGGCAAATGGCGATACATCCGAATGGTTACCTGAGTATGAGGGAAAGGTGATTTACTTTCCGGTAGGTGTTGATTTCGATGGTTTGTCTGTTTCAGGATTCATTATTAAAGGTTCCTCTGACAGAGGATTCCTGAAGTGTGTTTTGAGGTCGAGATAGGGGAGAAGGTGAGAAAAATAGGATTTTTGCTGCTGCTCTGTTTATCGATTTGTCTCGTATCCTGAGATTCGGAGCTTGCAAAAGAAATTGTGGAAAGACTGAATTCTAATGTTAAGAATCCATATCTACCAGAACAACTTGCATTTATAGATGCGATTGGTGATACTTCGGAGTGGTTTCCCGAGTATATCGGAAAAGTAGTTTATTTCCCCTGGGTTAATAAAGATGGGACTGCCTCGAAATACATAATAAGAGGTTCTAAATCTACCGGGTTCACAGATTTAATACTTGGCTTATAGCTTTTTCAAATATTTAGTTATTGGTTAGCAGTCGATGGTGTGTAAATAGTCAGTAAACGCTGTCATTGCGAGCGAGGAAAGGGACTTAAAACAATCGCCCTGAGGATTTATTGATTAGGGTATTGGAGAAAAAGGAAAACTTTGTCATATCTACCCGACCACGTTTGTGTTACATCTCTCGAGTCAAGTTCTATGCCAAGGTTCATTCCTGCTCTTGCTTTATTTTTGAATTTGTGATCGGCAAAAAGAATTAATCTGTTATCTTTTCTTTTTTTGTTTTCGAATATCAATCGTCCAATACCATTGCAATAATTTATACCTATGTTTGAATGGCCTCCAAAATGCCTTTCTATTCCTATCAAGATAGCTTTCCTTTTTACACTTGGAAATGGATGTTTTTCTTGAAGATCTGAATCATATTGCATTGTTAAACCAAAGGATTCTGAGATGCTTTTATATGCATACATACCTGTTCTCAGACGAACGCATTGTTTAGTACTGTCAAATGTGCCCTCGCCTGAAAGATAGTCTTCTTTGTTGTATTCGAAGTTAATGTTCCATGACAGAATCGTGGAATCAGGGAATAAGTAACGGTGTTTTATTGCAATGTTCGATTTTTGACCTTCTTTTATATTCAGAACTTTTCCGCTCTCGTTTTCGTAGTTTGCTCTGTATGGTTTTTCGATATTATAGGAAACAATAAATCTCTGGCTTTGTTTCCTAATTATCGATATGTCCAGGGAAAAAAGAATTGGTAATGAAGAATAAATTCGCATTGAATCTTCATCTCTTCCCTTGAATGTATAATTGTTTGGAGCATTTTCCATCAAAACAGATATTCTTACGAAATCCAGCGGGCTATCTTCGTAAGACAATCTTATGCCAGCATCGCTCTCTTTTTTGTCATAAAAAGGATAGCCAAACAGAGAAAAATTAATTTTCTCAAATGCTTTAAACTTCAATTCCAATTCATTATTATAGAATTGAGAGTTTTCATTTGCATCGCTGAAGTAATTGAAGCAAAAAAGGAAGTAATCACTTAAAGGAAATTGACCCTTCCAGTGTTGCAATATATGCAGGGTGTGAAGGTCAAATGAAGCACCCCTGATTCTAAAACCCGTTGTTATTTCTGCCCATTGATCTTCCCAAACAGGCGGAAATCGTTGCTGGAGTTGACTTACGCAGTATTCCGGGTCAAGGTCTTCGAAAGTTTCGGATTCTTTTGACGATACTTCGGCATCGAATGTCAATCGGAGCAGAAGAAACATCACCAAAATGTGAGATACCGTTAGTTTATTATACATTATCGTTTGTTTCTCAGCATATGACAGGCAAGTCTCACTGCTTGCATAAAACTGCGGGGTGAAGCAATACCTAATCCTGCAATATCAAAGGCGGTTCCATGGTCGGGAGATGTACGAACAAAAGGTAATCCAAGTGTAACATTAACGTTTTTTTCCCAGGATAGGAGTTTTGCTGCTATCATTGCCTGGTCGTGGTACATAAAAAGTATTGCGTCGAAATTTTTTCTTTTAAGAAGAATAGTATCGGATGGTAGTGGTCCTTCGACATTAATGCCTTTCTTTGCGGCTTTTCTTATTGTCGGCTCAATAATATCTGTTTCTTCTTTTCCTATGAATCCATGTTCACCTGCATGCGGGTTTAATGCAGAGACACCAATGACAGGATGAAGCACATTGAAATAGTTTTTTAAACCCTTATTCATTATTTCTATTTTTGAAAGTATATTTTCTTTGCTCAAATTGGATGAAACATTCTTGATTCTAATATGTGTTGTAACCAGACCAGTTTTTAGTGCAGGGGACACAAAGAACATTAAAACATCTTTGACTTTTGATATCCGTTTGAGCATTTCGGTATGACCGGTAAATTTTCTTCCCGTTAGATTTATTGCATATTTGGAAACTGGAGCCGTAACAAGAGCGTCGATTTTCTTGTCCAATGCGAGTTCAATTCCCTTTTTTACCATACTGAAGGCGACATTTCCCGTTAAGCTGCTGGGTTTTCCGATTTCGAAATTTATTCCACCTGTAACTTCAAGAATCTGCAATTTTTTGTCCGTTCCCATCATAGATTCAAAAGAAGATTTTTTAACGCGTAATTCGATCGACTGTGAATGGGTCTGGAAGAAATTCTCAGGAGTAAGAATGACGAACTTAAAACCTTTGATTTTTCTGAGTTTGTTAAGTGATTTTAGAACGATTTCTGGTCCGATTCCCGCGGGATCACCAATCGTAATGCCAACTCTCATCATAAAATATCTACCTTTTCATCCTTGACAACATTATAGTACGATGATGCTTGCGTTTTTGGAATAGTCATTTTTGGAATTCCCGAAACTCTAATTGTGAGTTTTCTCTTCGCAAGATTTAAAACTATAATATCATTTGGTTTAACTTCCTTTGCTGCTTTTGCTCTTATATTGTTTACAAAAATGAGACCTTTTCTACAGAATATGTTAGATTTCGATCTTGTTTTTACAATTTTGGCTTTTTTGAGAAAAAGGTCGAGCCTCATTTAGTAGCAAATGCAGTAAAAGACTTTATCTCTCACTTATATGTTACGTGCCTATCGGTTTTTCAAGAAATTTTTAACATAGAAATCCGGAAGGATTCTTTTAAGTAACTCGTCGGTTTTTTGTTTTGTTCTTTTTTGTATTACGAAATTCTTCACAATATCTTTTATTTCATCCAATTCAGGTGTTCTCGGATCTGGTTTACTCAAGACTTTGAAGACATGAAAACCAAATTCCGTTTTTACCGGATTACTAACGCCTCCCTCATCCAGGTTTTTAACTGCATCTCTGAAAAGAGGATTAAGTTGTGCGAGATATATTTCGCCAAGCAAACCTGCTTTGTCTTTTGTTTCAACATCATCGGAATATCGTTTTACAAGAGTCGAGAAGTCAACTTCATTTTGGGCTAGTTCTTCTACTTTTTTTGCAAGTTTGTATGCCTTCAATGTATCTATGCTTGTTATTCTTAAATTGAAGAAAATCCTTTTGAGATGGGAAGAGTTTGATTTTTTTGCAATACACTTGAAGAGATAGATGCCGTCCCTACCACGAGCCAGAGTAACTTGGTCAATGGCGAGGGAGAATGCTGCATCTGCAATCTCAGGTGCGAGGTCTTGCCTGGTTACAAATCCAAGGTCTCCATTTTTATTTTTGAGGTTGCCCTCCGAGTATTTTTTGACAAGTTCGTCGAAGTTTTCGTTGAATTCGAGCCTGAGAGAAACTTCCTTTATTTTATTTTCGATTCTCGCTTCTTCATCTTTGGATGGTTTGGGAATTATCAATATATGAGCGATTTTAACTTTCTGAGGCTGGGCAAATGAATCTTTGTTAGTCTGGTAAAATTCTAGAATTTCCTTTTCGGAAACAAGCATTTCTGACCCAAATTCTTTTTGCATCAATCGTTGAAGCAGGAGATTTTCGCTTATCTGTTTTTTATAGTTATTCTTGAATGTTTCAAACGAGAGACCCTCTTTAGATAGTTGTTGTTTAAAAGTTTCTTCATCAGGAAATCTTGATTTCATGTCTTCAAGTGCATTTTCAAACATATCATCGATTTCTTCCTGTACCACTTCTATGGATTCCTTACGAGCGTATTCTATGAGAATTCTTTTGTTAATTAATTCATCCAGCAGCACCAATTTCAGGCTGTCAGCCTTCAGTGAATCTTCTGCTGGGAAGAGTCCGTTAAGCATTAGAAAGTTAAACTGCTCGTCCAGATCCCCTTTGGTAATCACTTGATTGCGGATAACGGCAGCAATGCTGGCGGTTTTTTGCTCAGCAAAAACTGCTTGAGTAGTAAGAAGAAGGATAACAGTAAGAGAATAAATAACTATAGAAGTTAAAATTCTCACATCAGAATTTGGGAATTCCAGTAGATTCTGCTTAACGTTTGAAATTACAGTACTCCTATTTACCAAAAACCCGGTTCCTATTTTAGAAGGTCGTAGTGTGTTTCTATATTGGCACTTGTTTTTAGACTATCTAACCACGTGTCCATAATATTTTTCTGTTTCTTTGTTGTAAGATATTGTTTTATCTGTGCACCAACGTCTTCGAAGGTTACTTTCTCTTTAGTAGGTTTTCTATCTATGAGTTTGACAACATGGTATCCATAGTTTGTTTTGACGATGTCGCTTAAACCGCCAACATTTTCTATAGCAAAGGCAGCTGCTTCAAACTCCGGTGTATCAATCATTTCTCCAAATCCGAAGTAGCGAGGGAGAAGTCCACCATTGGTCGCTGTTATGGAGTCACGAGAGAAGGTACGTGCCAGAGTAATAAAATCCTCCCCTGATTTTAGTTTATCAAATGTTTTCTTAGCCTCTTCTTCTGTTGCAAGTAGTATATGTGCAATTTTTATCTGAGAGTTGAAATCTCTTTTGTGTTCCTCAAAATATTCTTTCACCTCGAAATCAGTAACTTCGCCTTTCCCTTCGAGGTGTCTCGAAAGAAGTTCATTTGCCAGAAATTGTTTTTCAAGAAGTTTGAGTTTCTTCTGGACTTTTTCATCCTTATCAATGGCTTTGGCTTTAGATGCTTCGTATACCAGCTGAGTATTTATCCATTCCTCGATGAAAGCTTGTTTTCTATCTGCAGGTACAGTTATGTATGGAGGGATCTGTTCGTTGAGATCCTCTAAAGTGAAAGCTGCATTGTTAACTTTTGCAATAACTGTGCCTTCTGGTGCTTTATTCTCACAACCGATTGAAAAAACGAGAAAAATCAAAATAGCGGATAGCATAAATGTTTTCATTTCTTCTCCTTTTCTGCATCTTCTTTCCCCGCCATCATAAGTGCGTCTTCATTGATATGGACAGGTATTTCTGATTTTAATTTTGTTATAAGGTCGGTTCTAATCTGTTCTCTCTCTTCGTTTTTGATTTCCATTTCAGCCCTTTTCTTTACAGCATCGAATGTCTGATATGACGAGGGCTCTATTTTTGTGAGTTTCATAACAACAAATCCGTCTTTGGTTTTGAATGGTTGTGAAACCTCTCTTCGCTTCAGGGTGAATGCTGTTTTCCTGTAATCTTCAGGGAATCTTGTTTCAGAAAAAGGACCATAAAGACCTTCTCTTTTTTTCGAATAATGTGTCGACTTCTGCTTTGCAATTTTTCGGATATCACCTCCAAGTTTTATTTTCTTATAGATTTCCTTAGCCTCTTGTTCAGTTTTCACAACAACAATTCTTGTTTCACGTTTTTCATGGATTTTATATTTGTCTATATTGGCATCATAGTATATCTTGATTTCATTTTCAGGGATCTCTTCTCTTGGAATGATATTTTTTTTCGTATACTCTCCTGCAATTCGGCTATCTTTTGCGTCATTGTATTTCTTCATTACTTCCGGTGAGGAATCGAGATGCATTCTTTTTGCTTCAGTTATTAGTAGTTGGTTAACAAGATCTCCTTCGATGAAGCCTTTTACTGCATCGGGTGTGTTAAGGGGTGGTCTTCTCATTATTTTTTCTACTTTTTTCAGCAGGTCAGCAGCTGTTATTTTGCCTTGCAGTGAAGTGGCAATAATCCTGTTACCTTCTTCTTCCGTCAGAACGGGTAAAGGTGCAGGTTCGAATGGATTTTTAGGTTTACCTTGTGGTGCTTTTGAAATAAGCATATTAATTACCGTTGTATCATAGGTGATTTTTGCTCTTTTCTTAAGTTTTTCAAGGTAGTTATTTGCAATTTTGGACATTTTTTGGTTTTTCAATAATTTTGCTATGTTAGCTTTCTCATCCTCAAGCGGTTTTAATTTTTTGTCTCTTTCATCGACTATCTGGACTATTTCCCATCCGAATCTGGTGTTAAAAGGTTTGCTTATCTGACCTTTCTTCAATTTATACGCGATTTCCTGGTGTTCGGGATCCATTTTACCCCAGGAAAACCATCCCATATCTCCTGCCTTATCTCTGGTTTTTGGATCGAGAGAGGTTTTTGCAAGATCGGCGAAGTTCTTCGCATCATTTGCCTTTAGTTTACTGTAAATTTTCTCTGCATCTTCCTTTGTCTTGCTGAGGATGTGCCTGCCGTGAAGTTCTTTGCTCATTTTTCTATAGGTTCTCCTAATTTCGACTTCACCGGCTTTTGCTTTGTTAACGACTACTTCTTGATATAGTTGGTTTACGGCAAGTCTATCTGGATAATCTTCAAGTCCTTTTTCAGCTACTTCCGATAGACCTTCTTTTTCTCCGGCAATTGCAAATAATTTATCTCTAATCATATTATCCAGAATCTTCATCTTTTCCGTTTTTTCGTCTTCTTCGCTTGCATATGTTTTTGGTCTGTATCTTAACAGAAAATCTGCAACGGTTATCGTTCTGTTTCCAATTGTTACAAGTATTTTTTGGGTAGGCTTTACTTTACAGCCAGTAATTGCAAGCAGTACTCCAAACATAAGAATTGAGAAAATGTTGAAAAACTTCCGCATCAGGCCTCCTAGTTTAAGGATTCAATGAACAACCTTAATTCACATAAACACTATTTATAGCATATTAATCCAAGAAATGCAACACTTTTTTCACATCGGATACGAATTTTTTCAAAGATGTGTTAAATCCTATTTTGAAATCGCCCTCGGAATAATCTATGAAGAATTTTCTGCTGACATTTTCGAAAAGGCTTTGTATATTCTTCTTAGATGGAAAACGGTTTTTGGAAAAGAAAAGTTCCATAGAATTTTGCTGGACAATTACCTTTTTTATGTATTTAACTGAACACAAAGCTTTCACCGTGGTGAGCATCAATAGAGTCTGTACCTCAAAAGGAGGTTTGCCAAATCTATCTTCTAATTCTTCCCTTATTTGCTGAATGGCAGTAGTGTCACAAGCAGAAAGTCTTCTGTAGATATCTATTCTTGATTTTTCATCTTCGGCGTAAGAAGTTGGAAGAAATGCAGGCAAATTCGAATAAATTTCAGTTGCAGGTTTTTCCGTGTCTTTTATTCCTCTTGTCTTTTGAATTGTTTCTTGGAGCAATTTCATATAGAGGTCATACCCTATATTGCAAATGTGACCATGCTGTTTTTCGCCTAACAGGTTACCTGCTCCACGAATTTCCAGGTCACTCATTGCCAGAGCCAGACCACTACCCAAATGGCTATGATTGTAAACCGAAGAAAGTCTCTTGCGTGCTTCTTGTGTTATCGAGTTGGGGATCACAAGATAGCAATATGCCCTTCTGTTTGACCTTCCAACTCTTCCCCTGAGTTGATGTAGCTGGGCAAGTCCATAATTATCGGCTCTGTTGATTATTATTGTATTGGCATTTGGAATATCCAATCCTGATTCGATTATGGTCGTTGTAATAAGTAGATTTGCCCTTCCATTCAGAAAATCCGACATTCTTTTTTCTATTATGGAAGCCTGCATCCTTCCATGGGTTACAGCTATTTTTGCCTCAGGAATAAGATTTTCTAATCTTCTTAGCAGCGAACTGATTTCATCGATTCGATTATGAACGAAAAATACCTGTCCAGCTCTTCTGAATTCACTCAGGATGACTTTTCTAATTAGATCACTTTTCCAGCGTACAATCTTTGTGGTTACAGATAACCTTCCCTTTGGCGGTGTTTCTATCGTCGAGAAATCTCTTATATTGAGAAGGGAGAATTGGAGTGTTCTCGGAATAGGTGTTGCACTCATACTAAGAACATCAAGGTCCTTTTTTCTTTTCGTTATTTTTTCCTTCTGAGCAACGCCAAAACGATGCTCTTCATCAATAATGAGTAATCCAGGATTATTGAAAATTATGTCCTTATTGAGCAATTTATGAGTCCCTATTACTATGTCTGCCTTGCCTGCTATAATATCCCGAATTATTTCTTTCTGTTGGGTTCTTCCCACAAATCTGGAAAGCATTTTGATTACTACAGGAAATTGTTTCAGTCTTTCCCTGAATGTATTGTAATGTTGTTCACAAAGGACAGTGGTTGGTGAGAGCAGGATGACCTGTTTGGAATCCATCACTGCCTTGAATGAAGCTCTCACGGCTAATTCGGTCTTACCGTAACCTACTTCGCCGCATATCAATCTGTCCATTGGTTTCTGTGATTCCATATCAGTTTTTATATCATTTATTACCTTAAGTTGGTCTTCTGTCTCTTCATATTGAAACGAGGCTTCGAGCTCCTTTTGCCAGATTGTGTCGGTTGAGAAGGCAAATCCTTCGACAGATTTTCTTTCTGCATATAGATTTAACAGCTCTTCTGTCATTTCTCTGATTGCCTTTCGAGCACTCTTTTTCTTCTTTTCCCATCGTATACTCGAAAGATTTGAGAGTTTTGGGTTACCTTTGTTCAGACCAATATACTTGGATACTTTGGACATTGCTCCTATCGGAACATAGAGTATGTCTCCCCCTTCATACTTCAATCGTAAACATTCGGTTAATTGACTTTTGTACTCGATTTTTGCAATGTTCTCAAAAATACCAATGCCATAATCTTCATGCACAACATAGTCTTGTTGCGTAAGTGCGGATTTTACTTCTGGTTTCAAGGTTATTTCCCTTTTTGCCAGAACCTTCGGATGAAATCCTTTTCCAAAGATATCTTTGTCCGTAATAAGGTAGGTAGACAACTCAGGTAGTTCAAGACCTTCTCTCAGATTAAGTGTTAGAAAAACAATATCCGGAAAGTCTTCACTAAAAAGTTGCTCACACCTATCGGTTTCTTCGTCCGATTCGCTCAAGATATAAACAGTGTTGCTTTTAATTTTGTCGAAGTAATTCTTGACTAATGGAAGGTTACCACGAAATTCAGGCGGTTGTCTGATTTCTGAATTTTTACCTTCATTTGAGAGAATGATCTGGTATCTGTTCTTCAATTCGGGTGTTTCGACGTCTTGGTCCGAAAGAAAAAGCAATTCGGAGTATATGAAAACGGAGGTTTCCGGTAAATAATTGAGTATAGTTGAATGTTCGGAATCGGCAAAATTCAACTTCATTGGGAGAAGCGAGAATTCTGTTTCCTTTTTTATTGTTCTCTGAGAAAAAGTATCGAACAATCTTAAGGATATAATTCTATTGTCAAGGAATTCAATACGTCTCGGATGCTCCATACCAAAACCAAAAATGTCAACTATGTTTCCGCGGATGCTGAATTCACCCACTTCCCCAACTGTATGAACCCTGTTAAATCCCATCTCAGTGAGTTTGCTCACAAGGAATGAGAAATCGAATTGCTTATCCTTTTCAAAGTTCATTCTGTTTCTAGAAAGTATATTCTTTGGTGGAATATGTAATGATAAAGCTCCAGGATTTGTGACGATGAATTTCAGTTTTTCAGAAAGAATTTGATTGAGTGTTAGAATCCTTTCTTCTATTTCATCCATATCGAAAGCTGATTTATCGCTGAATGAGCAGAAAAGACCCGTTTTTTTGTGAGATAAATTGGTAATTTCTTCTTTTAGGAAGGGCATTTCATCTTCATTCTGGGATAATAAAACAATTGGACAAAATCCTTCTTCATAGGTGGCAATCGACAGTATTTCCGTGAATAATCTCCCTGCATTTTTTATGTAAACGTTTTTATCTTTCCTTAATCTATCTATTGTTTCAATGAAAAATGAGCTTTTCTTGAATTTACCATTAATTTCTTTTAGGATATTCCCCGGGTTTTTCTTTTTCATATGAAGTATTATATGTATATTGAAAAACAAAAGCAAGAAAAAAATTCGAGCGAAATGCTCGGGAGTAATTTATCGGAACACAAAAAACTTGAAAAACAAAGGGATGTGTGGTATAGTAAATCAAATTAAGGAGGAGAAAGCATGAGATTGTCAACACGAAGTCGATATAGTATGAGGGCACTTTTTGACATCCTGATAAATAGCAAGGAAGGTGTGCCTGTTCCCTTAAGCAGGATTGCAGATAGACAGGAGGTAAGCGAAAAATATCTCGAGCAGATTTTTATTATACTGAAAAAGGCAGGGATAGTTAAATCAGCCAGGGGAGTGAAAGGTGGTTATCTGCTTGCAAAGCGTCCAATTGACATCCATATGGGTGATGTCCTGCGTTTGACTGAAACTGATGTAGAACCAGTGAAGTGCAGTGAATGTAACAGAGTGGACAAATGCATATGCAAGTTTTACTGGAGTCATCTGGGTGAAATAATTCAGAACTTCATTGATTCCATTACTCTTGAAGATGTTCGGCAGATGTCCATTACTATGGAAGAGGAGCAACTGAAATCAAAGGACTTTTCGAATCTTGAACTTGTAGAAGAGATTAAGCGATTGAAGAGAGAGAGAAATGCAGTCATTCTTGTTCATAATTACCAGAGACCCGAAATCCAGCAGATAGCTGATTATCTTGGGGATTCTCTCGATCTTAGTCGAATAGCAACAGAGATTTCTCAGAATGTTATAGTTTTTTGTGGGGTAAAGTTTATGGCAGAAAGTGCTAAGATACTTTCACCTGAAAAGACGGTTTTGCTGCCGCGATTTGATGCAGGATGTCCTATGGCAGATATGATAACAGTGGATGAGTTATTGGAGATGAAGAAGGGTTATCCTGGTGTTCCTGTGGTTTGCTATGTAAATACTTATGCTCAGATAAAGGCTGAAAGCGATATATGTTGCACCTCTGCCAATGCAGTGAAGGTTGTGGAAAGTCTTAAGGGAAATAGGGTGCTATTCGTACCTGACAGAAACCTGGCTGATTATGTAAGTAGAAATACGGGAAAAGAGATAATACCCTGGCTCGGTTATTGTTATGTTCATGAATTTATTACAGTCGATGATATTAAGGAACAAAAAAGACTTCATCCTGATGCAGAGATAATGGTACATCCAGAAACTAAGCCGGAGGTTGTAGATATTGCAGATTATGTTCTTGGAACGGGCGGGATGGTAAAACTTGCAAAAGAGAGTAAAGCGAAAGAGTTTATAGTGGGGACAGAAGAAGGGCTTGTGTATAGGTTAAAAAGAGAGAATCCTGATAAGTCTTTTTATTTGCCGAGAAGGAAACCCATTTGCTCCAATATGAAGAAAACCTACCTTATTGATGTATATTTGAGTCTTAGAGACATGAAACATAAAATTGTACTGGATGAAGGTATCATTAAAAAGGCTGGAAAAGCCCTGAGAAATATGATAAAAATCAAGTAGGTATGCATTGGTTTTCTATCTTACATTGGATATGCAGTGAAATTCTTAAAACCTGATTCCGAAAGCCATTGAAAAGAATTTCATTGACAATATATTGATACTATGATATGAGAAGGGATGAAAAGTGAAATTGGCATTAGGTTGGTATAAGGAGGTATTATTTTGAAGGATTATAATGTTAAGAATATTAGAAATGTAATGTTATGTGGGCATGGAAGTGTTGGGAAAACAACGCTTACCGAAGCAATGCTTTTCAATGCAAAAGAAAGGAACAGGTTGGGTAGGGTAGACGAAGGGAATAGTACAATGGATTTTGATACACTTGAAATAGACAGGAAAATATCTATTTCTCTTGCTATTGGACACTTTGGTTGGAAAGACCATTTCCTGAACATCATCGACACTCCTGGATATGCAGATTTTAGAGGAGAGGTAATCTCCGCAGTATCGGTTAGCGATGGTGTTATTATCGTTGTGGATTCAACTTCCGGTGTGGAAGTTGGAACGGAATGGGTTTGGGAATTAACGGGGAAAAAGGTGTTACCGTCTTTACTATTTGTTAATGGTTTAAGTAAAGAGAATGCCGATTTCTTCAGAGTTCTTGGTGAAATTACCAAAGAATTTAAGTCAGGCATAGTTCCTTTGACAATTCCCATTGGAAAGGGAGAATCTCTAACGGGGATTGTCAACTTGCTCACAAAGAAGGCATATAATTACGAAAACAGAAAGACAATAGAAGTAGAAATTCCTTCTGATATAAAGAAAAAAGTGGATGAACTGAGTAAGAATTTAGTGGAGGGATTGGTTGAAACGGATGAAAAGCTTATGGAAAGATATTTGGCTGATGAGGATATTGCGGAAGAAGAACTTGCTTCCGTGCTAAAGAAGGGTGTTGCAAAAGGAGAAGTTCATCCTGTTTTATGTGGAGATGCTTATCGTAACATTGGTGTGGATATTCTTTCGAATAGTATTGTTCAGCTTTTTCCTTCACCAGAAGAAAGGCAAGAAGTAGAGGTAACAGAAAATAATAATACAAGGGATTTGAAAATCGATGAACCTTTTGCCGCCTTGGTTTTTAAGACCGTTTTTGAGCCTCATTTAGGTGAACTGAATTATATAAGGCTGTTTTCAGGTAATCTTACGCCAGGAACCGAAATCTTTAATGTCAATAAACAGGTGAATGAAAAGGTAAATCAGATTTTCCTGCTTAATGGTAAAGAAAAAGAGGAAGTGAAGAAACTCGTCGCAGGTTCAATATGTGCGCTTGTCAAGTTGAAATCCACAAAGACGGGCGATACGCTCGCTTTAAAAAGACATAAGGTAATGTTTGAAGCAATCAAATTTCCTGAACCTTCTATTTCGATCGCTATTGTGCCTAAATCAAAGGAAGACGAAGAAAAGGTTTCTTTTGGACTCAATAAGATTCATGAGGAAGACCCATGTTTTACTTCTCATTTTGATCCCGAGCTTAAGCAAACATTGATTTCAGGTTTTGGTGAACTCCATCTCGAGGTTATTGCTGATAAATTGAGGTCGAAATTCGGTGTTGATGTAAGTTTTGAAAAACCGAAGATACCTTACAGAGAAACTATTACCGGAAGGTCCGAAGTTCAGGGAAAATACAAGAAACAATCCGGCGGAAGGGGACAATACGGTGATGTTAAAATTCGTTTTGAGCCATTGAAGCGCGGAGAAGGTTTCGTTTTCAAGAATGGAGTTGTGGGAGGTTCAATCCCCTCGAAGTATATCCCCGCGGTCGAAAAAGGATTAAACGAGGCGTTAAATACGGGAGTGCTTTCGAAAAACATAGTAGTTGATTTTATGGCAACTCTATACGATGGAAGCTTCCATGCAGTCGATTCATCAGATATTGCTTTCAAGATTGCCGCTTCTATGGCATTCAAGAAGGGGATTGAAGATGCAAAACCTATTTTGCTTGAGCCAATAATGATTGTTGAAGTTGTTGTTCCAAAAGAAATGATGGGTGATGTTATCGGTGACCTTAACTCAAGGAGGGGAAAGATTCAAGGTATGGATTCTTCCGGTAGATTCCAGAAAATTAAGGCAGTTGTTCCACAGGCAGAAATGTATAAATACTCGACTCAATTAAGGTCTATTACTCAGGGGAGAGGTAATTTTGCCCAGAGGTTTTCACATTATGAAGAGGTTCCCAGGGATATAGCAGAGAAAATCATCAAAGAGCAGAAGGAGAGCGAGAACTAACCGCCCAATGCTTGTGATCTTTTTTGAGCTTTTGTCCTGTAAGTTTTTGCACCTGAGTGAGAGGGTTTGTATTTTAGGACGGTATTAAACTTCCCAATTGCTGCTTTGTATTTACCTTGAGAAAAAAGAGATAGTCCCTGCTTGTAAATGTTTTCCACATTGACAGCAGGTTTTGGTTTAGGCTTTGGTTTAGGCTTTGGTTTTGGTTTCTCTGAGAGCAAAGTTTTAATTGAGTTCAGCTTTTCAAGAGCTTCTTTATTCTCAGGTTCCAATTTGAGTATTTCTTCAAGAACCTTAAGTGCCTGTTCGTTCTTTTTTGCCTTTTCTAATGAAATCGCTTGAGCAAACATTGAGTCTGCGAGAGTTGTAATCCTTTCGGAGATTTTGGTTTTATATTCTATTACGGTTTTATTTTTCGGTGTTAGGCTTGCTGCAATCGTTATTTCGGCATTTGCCATTTTTATATTGCCATTATTGAAGGCAGAGACCGCATTTGTAAGATGAACTTGAGCCTCTTTTTGCTGCGGTGTTAGTTCTCGCTTTTTAAGTAATATGATGTCGTAGTTATAGTTCTTTTTGACGGACAATTTTAGATTGTTCTTACCTATTTCAAAGCCCTTCTTGGAAACTATCAGTTCATAACTGCCTAACGGTATATCGAATGCGTATTTACCTGTAGGAGAAACTATGAAAAGAGTATCCTTTGCTCCTGCGAGTGACACTTTGACATTTTTTATTGGATTTCCGGTTTCGACATTAAAGATATAGCCGGTTAGCACAACACCTTTCGACTGTCCTAAATCCGTTCTTTTTGCACAACCTTGTAGAAAAAGAATCAACACTGTGATACATAAGACATATTTCTTCATATTCCCTCCTTGCGTATTTTCTTTCACAGAATCAAGCATAGCAAAGATACTTAGGGTTTGTCAACTATTTTCTGCAAATTACTGTTTTTTTCTACCCGAACAGTGGAAAACTGGTGCAAAGTACGCTCTTCTACCCTGGTCGAGTAAATTCTTTTCCTTTCTTCTCATAGCTTTCAACTCATGTTTATTATCTGTTTTAGAAAGCAATTCAATAAATCTCCATTCGTCTTCAAAGTTTTGCCTGCAAAGTTTTATTCCGAAAGGGATTGATGAGATGCCCCATTTGACATTTTCAAGCGATGCTTCTCTAAAAAGAAATTCCAATTCTCTTCCAATAAGTGGATTGGCACCTTCTTCTCTTAATTTTTTTTGAATTACAGAGGAGTTATTAACAGCAGATGGAAAGTCAATTCTACCACCATAATCTGGTTCTGCCATAGCAAGAAGCCACCCACCAGGAGAGATAGTGTTAATCATCGCTCTAATTGCATTTAATGGACGTTTCAGCCATAATAAGAAGAATTGGAAGAGGACGCAATCGAAGGTATCCCTTTTGAACGGAAGGTTGTAAATATCTCCACAAACGAGAAGTAGTTTCTCATCTCGCATTTTGGCTTCACCAAGTGCCTGTATATCAACATCAATGCCCACAACAGTGCCGTCAATTCTTTTTCTTAATTCTTCTGCAACAAGCGCTATTGAACATCCCGCTTCAAGTACTTTTCGGCTTCTTGCAATATCGACTTCTCTGTAAAGATATTTTCTTGTGTCATTTAACCAGGTATATTGTCTTCTGTATTGGAATTCCCAGGCTATGCATTGTGTATCTTTTTCGTCACATTTTTCAGAAGGCATATCATCCTTTTTTAAGATTGACAGAGCAGGTTATTCCAATGGGGGTTCGAATTTCTGTTCGTCTGTTTCACCTTTCAATTCCTTTATTTCCTTCAGAAGTTTCTTTATAGTATCTCTCATTTTTTCCTTTTCTCCCGATCTATTCATTGTTGCTGTCCTTGATAGTATCCCCAGGACAATAAAGAGTAGCAAGATGTCCAGTATTATTTCATTCCAGGGAGAAATGAGAAAAGGGAAATGGAATACCCCTAAATCGACAAGCAGTGACGAAATTATTAATATACATAACACTATTGACCATATAAGCATAGCTACCTCCTTATAAACATCTCTTCTCTAAAATTACAATTGTTTGTTATATCTTGTGCTGTTTTTGCACTAAAAGGATTCATAGTATTTTATGTGGTTAATGATACTCTCTGGTGCTTCATTGTTTAAAAGGTTGGTGCGGAACTGGTTGTTGTGCAGAAGTCTTGCAAGCCTTGCAAGGATTCGTATATATAATATTTTATCTTTATTACCTGATAGAACAAGAAAGACTATTTTGACAGGTTTCTCGTCAACTGCACAAAAATCGATTCCTTTTTCTGATAAACCAAGAGCAAGATAGAACTTGTTTAAGGATTCGATTTGTGCATGAGGGATTGCTATTCCGTTTCCAATTCCCGTGCTTTCCAATGATTCTCTCTTAAGAATTGCTTCGAGAATTTTTTCCGTATCAATATTCTCATCCGTAATCGGAAGAGTGGAAAGCAATCTTCTTATTGTATTTTCTTTTGTGTCATTGGGAAGCTGGAAGAGAATATTATTCTTGCTTAGGAATTCGTAAACTTTGTGTTTTTGTGTAGCATTCTTCGTCATTCTTTTCCTCTTTTGTTTACTGCTCGGTTCTATGAGAAACTGAACCACAGAGAACTAATTTTTTCTCTGTGCACTCCATGGTTTTTTTTCATATTCTCTCATTTTATTTTTCCACTAACCAACTGCTCTTTTAGAATTTGTGTCGAAAACGGTGTTGTTTTCTCTTGACAGTAGATAATTTAGTATGTTAATAGAAGGTTATGATTCCTCTCAAGGACAACAACCCGACCAAGACGTTTCCGTTTATTACGATCGCAATAATAATTCTGAACGTTTTTATCTTCATTGTTGAACTTGCACAGGGGCAGCATCTCGAAGGCTTCATTAGAAGCTTCGGTTGTATTCCTTACGAAGTAACTACAGGAATCGATATAGAACCTTACGTATTTTTCCCTCTTAGATTCACCATATTGACCAGTATGTTTCTTCATGGAGGTTGGATGCACATTATTGGAAATATGCTGTATCTCTGGATTTTCGGAAACAATATCGAGGATAAACTTGGTCATTTCAGATTCATTTGTTTCTATTTCCTGGTTGGAGTAGTGGCAACAGCTGCACAGATTTTTATAAATCCAAGTTCTACAATTCCTCAAATCGGGGCTTCTGGTGCAATTTCCGGTATTCTTGGTGCATACATAGTACTTTTCCCAAAGACTAAGGTTTTGACTCTTATACCCATTTTCTATATTATTCGGATTGTTACACTTCCTGCCTTTGTTGTTCTTGGATTCTGGATTGTGCTTCAGATAGTGAATGGTTTTGTCTCCCTATCCTACACCGCTCATGGCGGTGTAGCTTTTTTTGCTCACATTGGTGGTTTTATCTCAGGGACTGCTTTCATTTATCCTTTCCTGATTGGGAGGAGGAAGTGAAGGAAAAAAGCTGATCCATCTCCTTAGTCTTCTTGAGTATCTGAATTGATTTTGTAACCTGTTGGTCATCATGAAGGACCGATTCGTAGCTGCTTTTTAAACCCCAGAGTTTCATAGATATCGTTCTTTTTAAGCCCAATTTAATTCCATCCAGCGATTTTTCGAAGTCTTCCTCTGTGAACTCTACATCCTTGTCCTTGAGAAATTTTCTGAAACTACTAAGCATCAATTGTGTTACAGAGAAACCTTCTTCAATTCTGTAACTGGATGTGTAATCCACTGTGAAACTGAAGAATAAACCCTTTAGGTATATATTTGTTTCAAGTTTGGTCATTTTAGGAAGTTCGTATATTATGTCAGGAACAATTGCTCCACCTCCATAAACTTTGCGTCGAAGTCTTTTTGTGTAATATGTTGCAGTATCCTTTTCTGTTGGTTTGACTGTAATACCAGGTTGGTTAATATTCTCTTTCTTATTAACTTCATTGTCGATTGACCTTCCCGAAGGTGAGTAATACAGGGCTGTAGTGATCTTGATTGCGGATTTATTTTGAATGGGTATCACCTGTTGAACCGAACCTTTTCCATATGTTTTCGTTCCAAGAATAAGTCCTCTGTCCCAATCCTGTATTGCACTGCTTACGATCTCCGACGCACTTGCGGTACCGCCATTTACAAGTATTATAACAGGGAAATTTCCATATTTAGGATGCTTTTTTGAATAGTATTCTCTTGAAGAACCGATCTTTCTTCCTTTGGTTGAGACAATTATTTCTCCTTTGTCAAGAAAGTTCTCCGATATCTCAACAGCAGACTTTAGCAATCCACCCGAATTGTTTCTTAAGTCGATGATAAACTTATTTGCACCATTTGATTCGAGGATATCAATTGCTTCGGAAAATTCTTTGGGACTTGATTCCGAGAATGAAGCAAGTCTTATGTAACCAATTTTGTTGTCCACCATTCCGTAGTAAGGAACAGCTTTCACCTTTATTATATCCCTTGTTATGGTGAAATGAATAGCATCCGGGACTCCCTCTCTTTTTATGCCTATCGTTACTTCAGTTCCTGGTTTACCTCTCAGTTTTTTAACAGCTTCCTGGAGGTTAATTCCCTTGGTAGATGAACCTTCTATTTCTGTTACCTTGTCTCCGGCAAGTAGGCCTGCTTTGTCAGCAGGTGTTCCTTCGAGAGGTGTAATTATTGTAAGTATATCGTCTCTGATACCGATTTGAATTCCCAATCCTCCGAAGCTTCCTTTTGTGCCTATAAGTAGTTCATTATAATCGTCTTTGCTGAGGTAGATTGTGTGTGGGTCCAGGGAGGAAAGCATTCCGCGAATTGCATAATCAATCAAATCCTGAACAGTTACCGTTCGGTAATAGTTATTCTCGACGATTTTGATGATCTGTATAAATGATCTGATTTTGTATGTAATACCTTCCATATTCTGAGATTGTGCACCAAGATAGGTTCCCACAAGTCCGCCAAAAAGTAAACTAAGTATCACAATCGAGATAAGTATAGCATAGAACTTTTTCTTTCGCATCCTAACCTCCTTTTCGTCGGTGCGTTGTATTTGCATTTTTCTACCTTTTTGACTTTAAGAATTTTTTTTCTCGTGAAACCATGGTAATGCTCCTATTATTTTTCGTATTTCCTTAAAGATTTCTTCCTTTGTTTTCGTCCCATCGATTACTTTTATTCGACTTAGTTCCTTTTTGGATAGGCAAATGTATGCTTCTCTGACCTTTCTGTGAAAGGTAACTTTTTCGTTCTCTATTCTATCTCTGCCCTTGAGTCTTTTTAATCCTTTGTTAGGGTCAATGTCAATAAGGAATGTTATTTCAGGATTGCATCCTTTCGTTACGATTGCGTTAAGTTTGCGAACGGTTTCAATGGAGATTTCTCTTGCAGCTCCCTGGTAGGCAAGTGATGAGTCGGCGTATCTGTCGGAAATCACTATGTTCCCATCTTGAATTGCAGGGATTATTAGTTCTTCGGTATGTTGTGACCTGCTTGCCAGGTAGAGGAAAAGTTCGGTGAGTGGGGAAAGTGTGGAATGACTTTTCTCAAGTAGTATTCTTCTAATACGCTCCGAGATCTTTGTTCCACCAGGTTCGTGTGTTAAAATACACCTGTAATCATTTTTCCTCAGATAAGTATAAAGCTTCTTAGCCTGTGTGCTCTTTCCCGAGCCTTCGCAGCCTTCGAAAGTGATAAAAATTCCCTTTTTCATTTATGTTTTTTATGCGGTTTTCTCTTTTTTACAAATTCTCTTCTTTTTGATTTTACTATCGAGTATTTTTTTATGAATCTCTCAGTTTTATTCCTGCAAACGGAGTCAGGATATTGAATTGGTGGAGACTTCATGAAGTAGCTTGAGGGAGCTGTTATGGAACCGCTCAATTTATTTTCCATTGCAAGTTTTGCACATCTGACTGCGTCTATAATGACACCTGCGGAATTGGGTGAGTCCCAAACCTCGAGTTTCAATTCGATATTAAGGGGTACGTTGCCGAAAGTTGTTCCTTCGAGCCTTATGTATGCCCATTTTCTGTCCGTTAACCACTGAATATAGTCCGAAGGTCCTATATGAATATTCCCTTTCCCTATATTGTAAGGAAGTTGAGATTGAACAGATTGTGTTTTTGAAATTTTCTTGCTTTCCAGTCTTTCTCTTTCCAGCATGTTTAGAAAGTCAGTGTTTCCGCCAACGTTCAACTGAGATGTTCTCTCCAGTTTGACTCCTCTGTCGTTGAACAGGTTTGTAAGCACTCTATGAGTAATCGTTGCTCCAACCTGTGATTTAATATCATCTCCAATAACAGGCACTCCGACTTTCTTGAATCTTCTATGCCAGTATTTCGAACTTGCAATGAAAACAGGTATGGCGTTAACCATAGCACATCTTGCATCAAGAATTTGCTCGACGTACCATTTGGTAGCTTCTTCGCTTCCAACTGGCAGATAATTTACAACAACGTCACATTTTGTTTCTCTAAGGACCCTGGCAATGTCTACTGTCGACCCAGGGGCTTTCTGAATAATCTCTGAGAGATATTTTCCCAGACCGTCATGGGTCATACCTCTAAGAACTTTCAAGTTTTTTCTGCGAACATTACAGAACTTGTATGTGCAATTAGGATAGGTACTTATCGCTTGGGAAAGATCTTTGCCAACTTTTCTCTTATCTATGTCAAATGCTGCAACGAATTCAATATCTCGAATATGATATCCTCCAAGATTAACATGCATTAATCCTGGAATTCTTTCATCTTCTTTCGCATTTTTATAGAATTCAACGCCTTGCACGAAAGATGATGCGCAGTTTCCCACTCCGATGATAGCAACCCTGACTTTAGGCATTTGTCCTCCTTTCATCATTCTTCAAGATTTTTTTTGTGTAGATAATCCTTCTGATGGAAGTTACCTGCGTAAAAAAAGCAAGTAACAGCATAAAATATGCAAATATGAATTTACCAAGTAATGCTCCAACTACAATAACTGTTATTCTGAGTGTTCTATCAAAAAAGCCTATATTACACTTAATTCCGAGTCCTTCTGCTCTTGCTCGTGTATAACTGACCATTTCTGAGCCAAAAAGTGAGAACAAAGTTACAAAACTGAAGAACAGATTTTGCATTCTCGTATAGTAGATGAATATACCTATAAAAACAGCAAATTCAGAATACCTGTCAACTGTTGAATCGAGAAAAGCTCCAAAATCTGTGGCTGCATTCTTTTTTCTTGCTACGGCACCATCTATGGCATCAAATACCGAAGCAATGATGAGCGCAATAGCAGCCCAGAAGAAGAAACCAAATGCAAATAGATAAGCAACAAAGCAGTTCAGGAAAAAGCCAACAAATGTAAGGATGGAAGGATTAATTCTTGTTTTAGCAAGCATGTTCACGAGAGGACAAAGGATATTTCTTGCTCTGTCCTTAATAACCTGATAAGTCATTTTGTTTTCCCTTCGAGGACAATAACGAATTCACCTTTTGCGTTTTTTTTCTCGAACTGGTTAATCATATCGATAACATTCCCTCGAAAAGTTTGTTCAAAGATTTTGGTTAACTCTCTTGATATGGAGATTCTCCTGTTGCCTATTATTTCCTTAAACTCATTTAAAAGAGAAAGAATTCTTCTGGGAGATTCGAATATTATCATGGTTCTCTTTTCTGTTGCAAGTTCCTGTAAGCGTTTTTCCCTTTTGCCTTTTTTTCTGGGTAGGAATCCTTCAAAAGTGAATCTATCCGTGGGTAAACCTGAGAGAATGAGTGCTGAAAGGACTGAACTTGAGCCCGGGATTGAAAAAATATCACAGTTTTTTTCTATTGCCCTTTTAACAAGATAGAAACCCGGGTCCGATATGCAAGGAGTTCCGGAGTCAGATACAAGTGATATTTTTTTGCCTTCCTCGAGCAGTGCCAAAAGATAAGGGGCTTTTTTTCCCTTATTGTGGTCGTGGTAAGATTCAAGTGGCTTCTTTATATTGTATTTTTTCAGCAGTTTAAGTGTTCTCCTTGTATCCTCACAAGCAATAATATCGCTTTTTTCAAACACATCGATTGCTCTCATTGTTATGTCGCTTAAGTTTCCAATAGGTGTACTTACGAGAAAGAGTTGACCTTTCCCCTTATTCTTCATATTTGTTCATTTCAGAATTTCCATAGAAACCCAAACTCTTCAGTGCAAATCTATAATCCTTCAGCGTATCTTTAACAATTTTATCTATGCGTGGTCCGAGTATTGGTTTGTAGAATTCAATAAGGTCTCTAATTAAATATGCACATCCACCTGTAAGGTTCTCAGAAGAAACTATCACACTTCCTTCAAGATTGAAACCTTTTGCTTTAAAACCGTCCAACCATTCATATTGTTCCTTTGTTTTTTCAAAAGCCATGGAAAGTGTTCTCTTTGCAAGTGATTCCCCAACTATAGAAGATATTCTATTTGAAAGGTCATTTATTACATTGAGAAACAAGTTGATTGCAGAAGGAGGAGCCTGTTCTTCATCCCGCACTGCATTCTTAAAAGCGGAAATCTTTAAACCTTCTTTTTGTGATGATTTCAGTAGTATTTTCAGAAATTCTTCGTTCGATAGAGAAATTCCGAGTTTATCCTGGAAATATCCTTTTTTTGCATAGCCTTTGTCAAACATTACATATGAGAAGCTTATTCCTTTTCTTAACTCAAAAAATCCCGAATACTTAAGTTCAACAAGTTTCTTTATAAGTTTAACAACATCCACTTCCGATACGTCTTTCTCCTTGAAAATGGGTTTTTCCCTAATGGAAGTGTAAAGCATTTTTACAATCTCGTGGTCGGTTTCATATACGCTTACAAGTCCCGATGAAGCAGTTTTTGCTTTGTTTACAATTTTCTCGATAGGAACCACTTCCCTTTTGTTATGGATAAACCTTCCTGCATCGAATGGGTTGCCTTCTCGCAGCAGAATAATATCGGTGCTATCTGGATATTTCAGTAGCACATATCCGGAAATTTTGCTTGCTCTTTCTTTTTTGCTTGATGCAAGGACATTGTCAATATTCACGAAGTCAAGTTTTGCATTTTCTAATATTGCTTTTTTTCGTGGAAATTTCATATTTGAAATTCTTCAAAAAATCGAAATAAAACCAGAGTACGCTTTCAAAAGAGAATATTTACAGTAGAAGAATTTATCCAAGCACTACCGCTACACGTAGGTTAACCACTTATGCGTATCTTTGATTAACCCTTGAGTATATGCAAGATATCTTTCCTGAATTTTTTTGGTAATTGGTCCTCTTTTGCCTCTGCCAATTTTTATTTTGTCTACACTTCTTATTGGTGTTACTTCTGCTGCACTTCCTGTGAAGAAAAGCTCGTCTGCAATATAAAGAAATTCCCTCAAAAACATATCTTCAATGATTTCTAATCCTAATTCCTTACATACTGCTATAACAGAATTTCTTGTAATTCCCGGGAGAATTGTTGAGCCGAGAGGAGGAGTAATGAGCTTTCCATCTTTCACGACAAAGATATTTTCCCCACTTCCTTCACTCACAAATCCATTGACATCAAGAGCGATGCCTTCGGTGAAACCATATTTGATTGCTTCCATCTTTATCAATTGGGAATTCATATAGTTTGCACCTGCTTTTGCCATTGCAGGAAAGGTGTTCGGTGCCATTCTATTCCAGGAGGAGACCATCACATCAACGCCTCTTTCGAGCGCTTCTGCACCAAGATATTTACCCCATTCCCAGGTTGCCACGGTTACATTGACGGGGCAGGGTAAAGGGTCGACACCCAACTGGCTATAGCCTCTGTAAACAATGGGTCTTATGTAGCAAGCTTTATGTTTATTTTTTCTTATTGTTTCAATTATTGCCTTATTTATTTGTTTCTTGTTGAAAGGAACATCCATTCTGTAGATTTTTGCAGAATTGAAAAGCCTATCTGTATGCTCGTTTAGTCTAAAGATAGCTGTTCCTTTTTTTGTTCTGTATGCTCTAATACCTTCAAACACACTTGAGCCGTAATGGATTACATGAGCAAGTATATGGATTTTTGCATCCTTCCACCTCACAAATTTTCCATCCATCCATATATGAGTGGCTCCTTTGAAAGCCATACATCCTCCTTTCTTTAAATACTTCCATACCAAGCCATTAGTTTGTATGTTCAAACATAACATAATCTTATCATAAGATGGTTAAGGTGTCAAGTGAAAAAAATCGGTCGGGGATTCGTGAAAACAGAAGCTTTGTCGAATGGTAATGTGTTTTTAATCTAAGTATAACAGCAGTATTTAACGAAAACCTTATAAGTGGGAATTGCGTTTCTACTGGGTAAATTTGCTACGAAATCATATTTGCGCTGTTGCTTGCACAATAAGGTAAATTATTTTTGATAATCAGAAAAAGGATGTTATTGCAAAAATTAACTTGACTTTTCTTGATAATTTTTGTATATGTTTAGAAAGCAGGAAAATGAGAGCATTTTGACTAAAAATAGAAAGGAAGGAGGTGGATGTTAGAAAAAGGAATAAAACAGACCATGTGATGTTGACAGACTAATTAGGAGTTGTAGGGTGCTGTCTCTGTGCTAAGTAGCAATTAAAAAATTGGAGGAAGCGATGAGAAGTAAAGAATTTGGATTGTTGGTACTCGCGGTTTTGGTGTCATTTGCAATGGTCATGGCGGGTTGTGGAGGCGATGTGAAACAGGAGAAGAAAACTTCGAAAGCGGGTGAAAAGCCTATTAAGGTAGCAAAGACAGGGCTCGAGGGCAAATGGGAAGGTGGAATTGGTGGTGCATCACAGGGCTGGACTTTTGAAGTCACCGGGGACAAGTTAGAAATAAGAGTTCCAAAGCAGAATGTATTCTATAAGGGAACACTTAAGATCAATAAAAATGTCGATCCTAAAACAATGGATTTCAAGATTTCGGAATGCTCTGAGGGAAAATATGCTGGGACTACTGCTCTAGCTATCTACAGGTTCGAGGGAGACAACTTATTATATGCGACTTCTGAACCGGGTTCCGCAAAAAGACCTTCATCTTTTGAAGCCGGAAAAGAAAAGGGTATGATGGTGTTTGTCCTGACCCGGAAGTAAAGTAAGGCAAGTTCAGGTTCTTAGATATTCAAAACAATAAAAGGTCTGCACACCTGTGTGGTTTGCAGACCTTTTTTATAGTCCAGTTATTTTTTGTTTGACACGTATTTCATTATATAATATACTATTTGTATGGAAGACAGAATCGAAAAGCTTTTGAGGAAGATTCCATCGGTTGAAAAGGTTCTGACGAGAAGGGAAATAGAACCTTATATTGATAGGTATTCGAGAAAGTTTGTTAAGGAAATTTGTAAAAGGTTACTCCGGGAGATTAGAAGGGATATTATTGGCGGAAGAAGGAAAGGATTTTTTCTCACCCAGCTTGATACAGAACTATGTGAGCATTTAGAGAAAGATAATCAGAATATCAGAAGAGTAATCAATGCTACTGGTGTAATATTAAGCACAAATCTTGGAAGGGCACCTCTTTCGGAGAATATTGTGGATTCGATTAGAGGCATTCTTACAGGTTATTCTAATTTGGAATACGACCTCGAAAAGGGGAAGAGGGGAAAAAGATACGACCATCTTATCGGTCTGTTAAAGGAGTTAACAGGTGCGGAAGATGCTCTGGTAGTCAATAACAATGCGGGTGCAGTTCTTTTGTGCCTCGACACCTTTGCTAAAGATAAAGAAGTAGTTGTTTCAAGGGGACAGTTAATCGAGATAGGTGGTTCTTTCAGACTCCCGGATGTACTAAAAAAGAGTGGTGCAAAACTTGTAGAGGTTGGAACAACAAACAGAACCTATATTGATGATTACAAAAATGCCATTACGAAGGATACAAGAATGTTGCTCTTGATACATAGAAGCAATTTCAAGATGGTAGGCTTTACTGCTGACCCGACGATTGAAGAGATTGTTTCGCTTGGGAAGGAAAAGGGATTAATTACAATGATGGATCTTGGTAGTGGTTTGGTTGCCAAATTGAAAGGTTTTGAAAATGAACATACTTCTCAGGGGATTTTGAAAAAGAAAATAGATATTGTTTCTTTTAGCGGCGATAAATTGCTTGGTGGACCGCAAGCAGGTATTATACTCGGCACGAACAAGGAGATTATAGAAAAAATAAAACATAATGCCCTTCTGCGAGCACTTAGAGTCGGTAAATTTACTATTTCAAGTCTCGAGGTTATCCTTAGAATGTATCTTTATTCCGATAATCCAATAAAGGATATTCCTGGTTTAAGTATGTTCTATTTAACTAAGGGGGAGTTGAAGAAGAGGGCATCAAGGCTTAAAGAGGAAATAAGCAAGGTTACAGAAGGTTTAATAAGGTTGCAGGTGAAACAGGGGTTTTCGGAGATGGGAGGAGGCTCTCTACCAGGGGAATTCTTGCCAACTTACCTTGTTGTTATGAAGCATAAGAAAATGAGCGAGTCAAAATTCTCGAAGCTCCTGCGGGAGAATATTCCACCAGTAATTGTACGAATAGAAAACGAGCGTGTGGTGATGGACCCGAGGACGATTTTCCCTGAAGAATTCAAGGAAATAAAACAAGCAGTAAAAAAGATTTGTGAGACAGAGAAGATTTTGGAACCAGGTAACGGTATTCACTGAATATTTACGATGAACTAAACTGTGTAAACTAAGATATGGGCAAAATAATAGGTACTGCAGGGCATGTTGACCACGGCAAAACGCAACTTATCAAAGCATTAACAGGTATAGATACAGATCGACTGCAAGAGGAAAAGGATAGGGGTCTCACAATAGATCTTGGATTTGCTTATATTGATCTGGAAAAGTCAGGTAGAACAGGGATTATAGATGTTCCCGGGCACGAGAAGTTCCTTAAGAATATGCTTGCAGGTGTGGGAGGAATGGATGTCGTAATTCTGGTTGTTGCTGCCAATGAAAGTGTGATGCCCCAGACCAGAGAGCATTTTCAAATACTTAGATTGTTGGGAACAAGTTGTATAGTCGTGGGAATAAGCAAGATAGATACAGTAGATAAAGAAACAACGCTTATTGTAAAAGAAGAAGTTAACGACCTGATAAAGGACACTCCTTATGCGGATGCTCCTGTGATTGAGTTTTCTTCCGTAACAGGGGAAGGATTGGACGATATAAAGAAGGCGCTTGATGAGAGTGTCAGCAACGTCAAGGAAAAGAAATTGGGAAATGAATTCACCCGACTTGCGATTGATAGGTGTTTTGAACTCAAGGGAATAGGTTCGGTAATTACGGGAACCTTGCTCTCTGGCTCCATTAGAGAAGGAGAGGAAATAGTCGTTGTTCCACCCGGATTTAAGACAAAGGCAAGACAGATTCAAGAGCACAATGAAAAGAAAAAAAACGTAGGCGCAGGAGAAAGAGTTGCAATCAATCTCCCTGGAATCGAGAAGAGATTGGTCAAAAGGGGGTATGTTATATCAAAGCGTGGTGAATTTACACCAACAGGGAAAATGCTTGTTTATGTTGAGCCAGTTACTGAGGTGGAAAAAATAAGAGATATGACAAGGGTCAGGGTGTATATTGGGAGCGGAGAGTATCTTGGAAGACTTGAGTTAATTGGCAAAAGAAAGGTGGATGGAACCAAGAAATTTCTTTCGCTCTTGAAACTCGAAGAGCGGATAGTCGCCACGAGAAAAGATAGATTCATTTTGAGATTTTACTCACCTATACGGCTTCTTGGAGGAGGGATAGTTCTCGAGGCGTTTCCGGATGTAAAGAGAAGATTGTCCAAGGAAACTGCATTGGACCTGGAGAAATCGATTGATTTAGAAGATGATGAAATGATTCTTTTCGTTCTTGGTGACAATCATATAGACAAGGAGGAATTGAGAAAAAGATTGCAAATTCATACAGAAAGTTTTGCAAGACTCATAGACGGACTTCAGAAGAAAGAAAGAATAGTGCTGCTTGGTGATGAGCTCATTTCAGATAAGAAATTTAAAAGGACTAAGGAAACAATCTTAGAAAAGTTGAAGGATTTTCACAATAAGAATCCATTGAAGAAGGGTATGAATAAAGAGGTCCTAAGAAATGCACTTTCTTTTGAAAGAAATGCATTCGATTCGCTACTATTAAAGGTAGATGGTGTGAGCCAAGAGAAAAACTTCATAAGTCTTATTGGATTTAGTTTGAAACTGGATGAGCAAGCTGGAAAAAGAAAAAAAGAAATTATAAGTGCTCTAAAAAAGAGCCTTTTTAAGCCGGAGAAAATAGAGGAAGATGACCTAACCAGAAATTTAGTGGATGAAGGTGAGATTGTCAAAGTTAAGGGTATGTACTTTCATAGGGATGCTATTGATAAGGGTAAGCAGTTGATCGGTGATGCGATTAGAAAAAAAGGTCCCTTGAGTGCGGGAGAAATAAAGGATATACTCAAGACGACAAGAAAATATGCAATACCTTTTCTTGAATATCTTGATAGGATAAAATTTACCGTAAGAGAGGGAGATAAAAGAGAACTTAACCCATAACATACATTAGAATCCGACAAGGATTTTTAGTATTTGGTCCTGCAGGTTTCTTACATAGGTTGGTGAAGCGATATAGTCCTTCATCATTATTGAAAAGATAAGAATTTTTCCCGAATCAGTTATGCAATAACCGGACAAAGTCGAAGCCCCTGTCATTGTCCCTGTCTTTGCTCGAACCTTTCTTCTTAAATCTTCTTCCTTCATTCTATTTTTAAGCGTTCCATCTATACCAGATGTGGGTAAAACCGTCAGGAATTCAGGTGCGTATTCAAAGGTGTGATATAAGTAAAAAAGCAGGGAAGTAAAGACTTCAGGTGAAATGAGATTGTATCGCGAGAGACCGGAGCCGTCAACCTCGTGAAAGTTTCTTTTTGTGATACCCAAATCCTTAATCGTAGATGCTATTGCTTTAATTCCTTTTTCTGATGTTCCTGGTACATCGTTCATCTCGGCACCTATTGTTTTTAATGTCATCTCGGCAATGAAGTTGGAACTCTCTTTGTCCATATCGTAAAGTATTTTTGTGAGAGGTTCGGAGGTATGAATGAGAAGGGTATCGGCAAAGGTTCCAAAATTTGCTCTTCGTACTTCACCTTTTATGGCTATACCGTTATCCTTCAGTATTTCAGCAAAGAGCGATGCAGCGTAAAGCGAGGGTTTTTTCATTGAACGAATAAATATGCGCTGTTTCGCTTCGGGTGTCAGCGAACCGTTAACCAATATGGTAGTTCTATTGTTTTCAGTTTTGGTTGTTACGGAGAGTATATTTCCCTCACCTGTCGTTCCTTTATTGATTATCGTGATAAAACGATTCTGTGGTTCTATGTAAACGTCGAGAGCATCATCCGTTTTTCTCCCTGGTTTAACAAAAATTTTACAGGTATTTCCATTTACAGATAAGGCACTTATGGGTGCACTAAATTCATATTCGAGGTCGTCCCACATCCATCCTTTACCATATAGTATTGTATCGAAGTATGAGTCGTCGAACAATATATCTCCGGTAATTAGATTTATACCTTTTGTTTTCAACTGCTTTGTGATTTTGAAAAAGGTTTCGGTATCTAGAGTGGGGTCACCTTTACCCACCATTAAAATATCACCTTTGAGTGTATCATTCACAACCTTTCCATTGGAGAGAATAAGGGTTTTGAACCTAAATTCGTGTTTCAGAAAAAAGAGTGCACCGGCAGTTGTGACTAATTTCAACCCTGAAGCAGGGGGAAAGAATTTGTTTGCATTCCTTTTGAATAGTGTTTCTCCTGTCATTGCAGAGATGATGTTTATGCCGGTTTCCCCTTTGTTCAACAGGGAATCATCCAGAATTTGGTCGATTTTGCTAAAACCGGGAGAGAAAGATGATGACATTTTAGAATATCGGGGATTACAGGAAAGTAATGCAAGAACAAAGGGTAAAGTATAAAGGATAAAGTGAAAAGATCTGATATATTGTTTTATTAGTTTCATTCTAACGTTTCTTTTCAAGAAGGATTTTTTTTGCCTCAAAGGGTGTTATTTTTCCTTTCAATACATCCTCTACACAATTGGCTAAAGCGGTTTTTCTACCGTTTTGCCAAAAAGTATCAAGAACTTCTCTCTCGACAAGAACAGAAATTTGTTTTTTTATCCAGTTTTTTTTCTTGTTCTCAAAAATCCCTGAATTCTTCAGTGAGATGCAGAATTCTTCAATGGATCCAACCAGTTTGTCAACTCCAATGTTCTTTGTAGCTGTGGTTTTCATTACCAGCGGTTCGACGCCGCTCTTATCCTGTTTTAATTCCAGCGTATATCTTATTAGATTTACAAGTTCATCCGCACCGTCTCGGTCTCCTTTATTTATTACGAATATATCTCCAATTTCCATCAATCCTGCTTTAAGCGTTTGTATGCCATCACCTGATTCTGGTGCGAGAACAACCACCGTAACATGGGATGCATCCATTATGTCTATTTCTACCTGACCTACCCCGACGGTTTCTATGAATATGTAATCGAAACCAAATGCGTCGATGAGGTCGCAAACGGATTTTGTTTTACCTGCAATTCCTCCTCTGCTGCCTCTCGAAGCCATGCTTCTAATGAAAACACCTTTGTCGAGGTATACCTTCGACATTCGTATTCTATCACCGAGTATTGCCCCACCCGTAAATGGGCTGGTTGGGTCAACTCCGACGACAGCAACTGTTTTACCCGTTTTTCTCAAATCCATAATGATTTTTTCCAATAATGTGCTTTTTCCAATCCCAGGGGGTCCTGTAATGCCTATTCTTGGAGAGTTTTGCATTCTGGGAAAAATACTATGTATAATTTCGTCCGTTGCGGCATCGTCATCTTCGATAAGTGTGATGAGTTTTGCAAGTCCTACCTCGTTCTTTTTAAAGAATTTGTCAAGCAAGGATTCTACCATTCAACTCCTTTTCTTGAGAAAATTCCCTTTTGATATGGATGTTTCACTTCATCTATCCTGCTTACTAAATCTGCAATGTCAATAATTTCCTGTGTTGCATATCTGCCTGTAACAATAATCTCCACATGTTCTGGTTTGTTCCTGAGCAGATCCAGGGCATCTTTTAGTTTAACAAGTCCATAATCTATTGCAACATTCAATTCATCGAGTATTACCATGTCATATTTTTTTTTCATAATCGCTGATTTTGCAAATTCAAAACCTTCCCTTGCAAGACGCAGGTCCTCGTCCGACGGATCTCCTTTTTTCACAAATGTAGGCAGACCGAATTGCTTTAGCTCGAGGTTTGGAACTTTAGAAGCGATTTTTACCTCTCCATACTCTATTTGTCCCTTCATAAACTGCACCACCAGAACCTTGAAGTTGTGTCCGCAGGCTCTTAAAGCTTCACCAAGGGCTGCGGTTGTTTTACCTTTACCATCGCCGGTGAAAACCTGTATCAGTCCTAATTTATCTGATTTATTAGTCATTCCAATTCTTGTTTAGAGTACTTGTAAGGTACATAACATTTTAAACGATACTAACGAGCAAAACGTTCTTAACGAGTTTATTGACTTCGTTTACTATGAGAACGTTTTATTAAGTGCTTGATCCATATCCTCAATTAGGTCTTGAACATCCTCAATACCTACAGATACTCTAATAAGCCCCTCGGGAATTCCTGCTTTTTCAAGTTCTTCTGCCGAATATGTGGAATGTGTCATGGATGCCGGATGTTCGATAAGTGTATTTACTGCACCCAGGCTAACTGCGACGGTCATAAGTTTCAAATTATTTAGAAATTCCTTTCCTTTTTCTCTGCCTCCTTTGATTATAAACGAAACAAGGCCAGAGCCACTGCTCATCTGTTTTCTTGCCAGATTATATTGAGGATGAGACTTAAGATAAGGATAAAAAACCTTTTCAATGTTTGGATGTTCTTCAAGATACTGTGAAATTTTCATAGCATTCGATTCGTGTTTTGCCATCCTTACTGCCAGTGTTTGGAGACCTCTCAGGAAGAGAAATGCATTAAAGGGAGACATTACTCCTCCCATATCTACGAGGGTTTCATCCTTTATTTTTTGAATCAGTTCCTTGCTTGATACTACAATTCCTCCGATGGTATCACTGTGTCCACCTATATATTTTGTAGTGCTGTAAATAACAATGTCAATTCCAAAGTCAATTGGTTTCTGACAACACATTGTTGCGAATGTTGTGTCGACTGCAACAGGAATGTTATACTGTTTTGCGTATTTTGCTGTTACTTCAAGGTTGACTAATTCAAGGGTTGGATTTGCAGGAGTTTCAACGAGTATAAGTTTTGTCTTTTCGTCCCTCAGATGTTTTTCTTCGCTTTCTTCTGCTAATCTCGTTGCTTTTGCCCATCTTACATCTATTCCCCATCTTGGAATTAGTTTGGACAATAGTGCAAAAGTGCCACCATAGATAGGTTCAGAGACAATGATGTTGTCCCCGGTGTTGCACAGTGCAAGGATGGTTGTGCTTATTGCTGCCATACCTGAAGCAAAAGATGCCCCTGCTTCTCCACCTTCCAGAAGTGCCATTTTTTCTTCGAGAATTTTTAGAGTTGGATTTGAAAGTCTTGTGTATATATAACCTTCTTCATCGCCAGTGAACAGTTTTGCTCCATGTTCAGCAGATTTGAAGCTAAAAACTGCTGCCATATGTATGGGTGGAACAATTGCTCTTGAAGCTGGATCAATGGTTATACCTTTTCCATGAACAAGCTTTGTGCCGATTTTCATAAGTCCTCCTTTATTGATTTCTGTAACGGAAAAAACTTGACCACAGGGAACACCGGGGTTGTTTTATTGCAATAACTTGGGAAACATCTTTTTCCCTGTGTGACCTCCGTAGTTTCTTGTGGTTTCTTCAGTGTTTACCGTTTCCTATGTTATTCACACAACTCAATAAGTGTTCCTGCAACATTGCCGGGCGAGATGAATGCGATTTTTTTGCCCTTCATTCCTTTTCGAGGTTCTCTGTCCGTTAGCTTGACACCCTTTTTCTTCAATTCGTTCATTACTTTTTCTATTTTTTTTACCTTGAAGGCGATATGATGTATTCCTTCACCGCGTGCCATGATAAATCTTGAAACAGAAGAGTTTTTTGATAAAGGTTCTATTAGTTCAATCCTAACTCCATTGACATTGAATGCTGCAAGTCGTATTTGGCGTTTTTCAAGTCTTTCTTTGTGATCAACAGTTAGTCCAAAGTATATTTCAAACAGCTTAGCAACCTTTTCTATTGATCTGACTGCAATTGCGATATGGTCAATGCTTTCAATCATATGTTCCAAACTCCTTCTTTAAAACCTCTGTTACTTCACCGAGTGTTGCATTATTTTTTAATGCGTCAATGAAATAAGGCATAAGATTTTCGCTACTGTGAGCCTTTTCTGCAAGGGACTCAAGCGCATTGTTGAGTAGTTCTTTGGTTCTATTTTCCTTTAACTTGCATAGGAAAGCTTCTCTTTCAATTTCCAGTTCCCTTGAGAATTTGAAGGTTGATGGTTCCATTTTTTCTTTCTTGGGGAAATTGAGACCAAGGATTTTTCTTTGCTTTTTCTCAATACTTAACTGATACCTGTAAGCGCTCTCTTCAATCATTTTATGAGAAAAACCATTTTTAATGCACTCGATGGCTCCACCCCTCTTGTCGATCGAATCCATAAGGGAAAGGGTTTCTTCTTCCATGGAGTCCGTTGTTTTTTCAATATAAAAAGAGCCTCCAAGAGGGTCTATTATGTCTGAAACCTTGCTTTCGTATGCAATGATTTGTTGAGTTCTTAATGCTGTTTTTACCGCTTTTTCTGAAGGTAGATTTAGCGCTTCGTCAAAGGAATTCGTATGTAAACTTTGAGTACCGCCAAAGATTGAGGAAAGTGCCTGTAGAGCAACTCTGATAATGTTATTTTCGTGTTCCTGTGCAGTAAGCGTTGAACCACAGGTTTGGGTGTGAAATCTCATTTTCTGGGATTTTGGATTTCTTGCATTAAACTTTTCTTTCATAGTTATTGCCCAGATTCTTCTTGCTGCTCTGAACTTCGCAATTTCTTCGAGGAAGTTGCTGTGGGCACCGAAGAAGAACGATATTCTTGGCGCAAAACCGTCGATATCTAATCCTCGCTTCATTGCTTCTTTTACGTAGCATATTGCATTACTGAATGTTAGAGCCAGTTCCTGAGCGGCTGTAGCACCAGCTTCTCTAATATGATATCCTGAAACGGAAACAAAATTCCAGTTGGGTATATTTTTGTTGCAGTATTCCCATATGTCAATGGCAAGCCTTACCGATGGTTTAACAGGAAAAACATAATTTCCTCTTGCGAGAAATTCCTTTAACGGGTCATTCTGAACGGTTCCTCTAAGTTTTTGTGCTTCAGTTCCGCTGTTTTTTGCAGTGATTACGTATGCTGCCAGGATATAAGGTGCTGTCGCATTAATAGTCATAGATGTTGATACCTTATCGAGAGCAATATCTTTGAAGATATCTATCATATCGGGTAGAGAACTTGCTGCAACGCCTACCTTTCCAATTTCGCCTTTTGCTCGAGGACTGTCTGAGTCATAACCAAGTTGTGTTGGTAAATCAAAAGCCACTGAAAGTCCGGTTTGCCCTTCGTTCAAGAGGTAATGAAATCTTCTGTTTGTTTCTATGGCTGTTCCGAAACCCGCGTATTGACGCATAGTCCAAAGTCTTTGTGTATACATAGTTGGATATACTCCTCTTGTGTATGGAAATTCCCCGGGGCTACCAAGTTTTTTCTCGTAGTTATAATTTTTCAAATCTTCTTTGCTGTATAGCTCTTTCTTATCCATATTCCTAAATTTTATGTTGGCGTCATTTTTTATATTCCCTCAGAAATTTGAGTTTCTCTTCGGGGGGGAGATGCTCTATTATGAGAATTCCATTAAGGTGATCTATTTCATGCTGAAGTACCCTTGCTGGGAAACCTTTAACCTCGAGAATCTTTTCCTTCCCCTTGATATCGAGATACTCAACCACAAGTTCCTTTGCTCTTCTAACTTCTATGCGGACATGTGGAACACTCAAACAACCTTCTTCCTCAATTTCTTCACCTTTCATTTCCTTAATAGTGGGATTTATTAACTTAATGAATTTTTTGTCGTCCATCAAGGCTACTGCAAGGCTTTTGGCAATCCCAATTTGATTTGCTGCAAGTCCTGCACCATCAGCCAAATGAATTACATTAAGCATGTCGTCAAGTGCATTTATAATGCTTTCTGTGATTTCGGTAACGTTCTTTGTTTTCACCTTTAGAATAGAATCAGGAAAAGTTCTTATTACATCAAGTTCTTTTTTCATCTTTCCTTATTTCAATTCCCAATTCGCTAAGTTGCTTTCCCTCGACTTTCGAGGGCGTTCCTTCGAACAAACCTTTCCCTGTAAGTGTTTTTGGAAAAGCAATTACATCTCTTATATTATCCAGGTTCTCGATTATCATACAAAGTCTATCTATACCAGGTGCTATACCTCCATGAGGAGGAGCACCATAATCCAGTGCGTTTAACAGGAAACCGAATCTCTTATCGATATCTTCGTCGGTTAAACCTAATATGCCAAAAAGTTTTCTCTGCAGACGGGCATTGTGATTTCTTATGCTGCCAGAAGCGATTTCTGTCCCGTTGATAACAAGGTCGTACTGCCTGCCTCTCACTTTTTCTGGTTCGTTCTCCAATTTCTCCATATCGGTTTTGACAGGCATTGTGAAAATGTGGTGGGATGGAATCAAATTATTCTCATCCTGATTCCATTCAAAAAGAGGGAAATGCGTTACCCAGATAAAGCTGAAATCTCTCTGTTTAGTAAATTTCTTACCAAGCTCTTTTCTCAGATTTCCAAGGATTGTCAGAACCATTTCTTTTTCGCCAGCCAGAAGAAAAAGTGTTTCTCCATCCTGTAAGTCGAACACCTGTATATCCGTGAAATATTTTGTAAATGGTCCCCTGTAGGTATTTCTCTTTTGAAGCCAGAGCAAACCAGGAGCACCCAATTTTTCCGCAACTTTGCCCAGTTCGTCGATGCGTTTTCTTGAAAAAGATTGCTGCAACTTAATACCTTTTATACAGTTACTTTCATTAAAAACATTGAAGTTTCCCATTTTTGCCACCTCGGTATAGTCGCATATTTCGATAGGGATACGTGTATCAGGCTTATCTGTACCGTACTTCCGTATTGATTCGGGAAATTGAATTCTCGGAAAAGGTATTTTGATTTCGATACCCAGTAGATCAAAAAATAGCTTCTTCATCATCATTTCCGTTAATGAGAATATATCTTCTTCATTAACAAAAGACATTTCTATGTCAATCTGAGTATGCTCCGGCTGTCTGTTTCCCCTTAGGTCTTCATCCCGTAAACACTTCGCAAACTGGTAGTATCTGTCAAATCCGGCAACCATTAGAATTTGTTTGTATATCTGTGGTGATTGTGCAAGTGCATAGAATTTCCCCTTTTCAAGTCTTGACGGAACCAGGAAATCTCTTGCTCCTTCAGGTGTCGATTTCGCGAGTAATGGGGTTTCTACCTCGATAAAACCTTTTCCTGACAAGAATTCTCTTAGAGATTGAATTGTTGAGTGCCTTATTTGAAAGTGATGAAGCATATTTCTTCTTCTCAAGTCCAAGAATCTATACTTCAGACGAAGCTCTTCCGAGGCTTTTATCTCCTCTTCAATTACAAATGGTGGTGTTATGGACGGATTCAGGATATTCAAATTCTCGGCGTAAACTTCGATTTCCCCCGTAGCCATATCCGGATTGACCATTTCGGGTGGTCTTTTCTTAACGGTTCCTGTGACTTTAATAACATACTCGGGTTTTATTCTTGAATTCATGCTGGCAGGTTGTTCTTGCTCGGGGTGAACCACTATCTGGGTAATTCCGAACCTATCTCTTATGTCGATAAAACTCAATCCTCCATGGTCGCGTTTCCTATTAACCCAGCCAACAAGGGTGACTTTTATGTCTACATTGCTTGCCCCGAGTGCTCCGCAGGTATGTGTTCTCATTGCCGTAGATAAATCTTCTGAGTTAAAGCTTTCAATTGTTTTTCTACTGTTCATTGGTAATTTCTTTCTTTATCTCTTTAACTGAGAGGGGAATTCTTTTTTGAGAACCGTCTTGCATTTTCCTTAAAGTGATTTCATTTTTTTCTACTTCATCCGTTCCAATTATGATGACAAATTGTGTTTCAAGTTTGTTGGCGTCTTTCATCTGAGCTTTAACGCTTCTACCCATAAAATCTTTTTCACAGTAAAAGCCTTCCTGTCTGAGTTTATTCAAGAGCAGAAAACCTGCTTCATCAGATGCTTTATCCATAGTCACTATATAGCATTTTGGATGTTTCTTCTCCGTTTTTTCCGTTCCCTGTTTTCTTGCGGCAAGAAGAATTCTATCCATTCCACATGCGAATCCTATTGCTGGAATCGGTGGACCATCAAAAGATTCGATCATTTTGTCGTATCTTCCTCCCCCGCCAACTGCATCCTGGGCTCCTAGAACAGGTGAAACAAACTCGTAAACCGTCTTCGTATAGTAATCGAGACCTCTTACCAGATGAGGATTCAGGATAAAATGTGCATTGCTTTTACTTAGCAGGTTTCGAACTTGAGCAAAATGCTCGGCACATTCGGGACATAGATAATCAATCGTTTTAGGTGCATCACCTATCGCCTGTCTACAGGTTTTTTTCTTGCAGTCCAAGACTCTGAGAATATTGGTTTTGAATCTTCTGTTGCAGTCGCTGCAAAATCTGTCTAATTTTGGTTCAAGAAAAGATTTAAGTGCTTTCCTGTAGGCAGGTCTGCATTTTTCACAACCGATGTTATTCAGGTGTAACTCGATATTATGTAATCCCATATTCTCAAGAACTTCTAATCCGAGTATTATGGTCTCCGCATCGATCTGAGGGGATTGACTTCCAATTGATTCGATTCCAAACTGATGGAATTCACGAAGACGTCCAGACTGCGGGTTTTCCTGTCTGAACATGGATCCATAGTAGAAGAATTTTTGAAACAGTCTTTTCTTGTGAAGATTATTTTCGAGATATGCCCTGATTACAGAAGGTGTTCCTTCTGGTCTGAGTGAAATATTTCTTCCTCCCCTGTCAGTGAAACTGTACATTTCCTTGTTTACGAGATCGGTTGTTGCTCCGGTTCCTTTGATAAAGAGTTCTGTAAGTTCAAAGATGGGAGTTCTTATTTCTTTATATCCGTACTTCTCCATCGTTTCTCTCAGGATATTTTCTGCTTTATTGAATATTTCACTTTCTTGAGGTAAGATATCCCGAGTTCCCTTTATTTTGCTGAGTTTCATTTTGCCGCACCAAAAACGGAGAATGGACCGAGCCAACTAAACAGTGTATTCAACCTTTTATCGGGATACTCTGATGAAAATGTTTTATCCAGGGCAAAGGTTAGAGTGATTCCCTTACCAGGGTTCAACCTTATTCCCGGTGTTAGTCTTTGCTCCGAGTTTGAACCCGAAAGATTGTCGGATGAGTATTCAACAAAGAATTCCGAATAGTCCGTAGTGTTGGACAGAGTTCTTTCGGACGTGGAGGAAGTATCTGTAATTTTCTCATTGGCATAGCCCTGGTAAAAGGCAAAATACAGTAAGGGCATACCAGGTGTGAATGGTTCGTTATTTGCCGATAGGACTCTCAGTTGTCCTTTTCCCCCATTCAGCGTTGGGTCCGCACAGATATCGTTGCCTATTGCACTTAGCATAATTACAAAAAAAGATACGAACACTGCTAAAATCAAAGATTTGTTTACTTGTAACCTCCTGGTATGATATTTATTATATCTGATTACAGAGGTTTTAGAATACTATTACACAGATCGGACATCCTGATATTTATAGGATGTCTTTACAATTGCATTTTTGTAGAATATCACAAATCAGAAATTCAGTCAAGAGAAAAACGAACTGTCTTTTATCCAAATTCTTGTTAAAAATTCAGGTTTTTTGTTTCCTTTTTTCTGCACCATACGGTCCAGTTACAGCAAAAGAGATTTATCAAAGGTAAGGTGGATAGAAAGTTATCTATCAGTATAAAAATTCTTTCAGCGTCTCTGCTAATATACCAGTTTCTTTTTGACATTTTACTAAGTAGAGTCGTAAACCAATGAACAAATCCTAAAGTAAACCAGATGGCTTTTACTTTGATTATAGAGAGTCCCGAATGTTCTATAAGGGAAGTTAGTTCACATATCGAGAAAGTTCTTTCAAGATTAGGTTCTCTCCAATGTTCTGTCTTCTCTTTTCGGGCTATCAGAGCTGCACTACTCGAAAAAAGGTAAAGGGTTTTTTTGAAGATAGAAAAGAGAAATCCAATGACAACCAACCACTCATAACGGTTAGGCTCAATGGCAACAACAATGAAAGAATCATCCTTTATACACCTTTTCATCTCCATAAGTGCCTTACGAGGATGCTGCAAATGATGTAGTGCGGCTGTAATGTATGCTGCGTCGAATGATTTATCGGCAAAGGGAATATTTTCTGCATCTGCTACATAGAGAAAAGCATTTCCCTTGAATTTATTTTTGGATAATTCCTTTTTTGCCTGTGTTACCTGTCCAATCGAAATATCGGTAGCGACAACTGTTAAACCTTTGCTTAGAAGATATGCAGCATCGTATCCGGTTCCGCAACCAAGCTCCAATGTTTTTGAACTATGCTTCAAGTTTGTTATGGGTTTTAGAGAGTCATGGTGGTAGTAAATGTTGCGGTAGGTATCCATTTTATGTAAATCTCTATACCGATTACTGATCCAAGAATGATACTCGGATTCTCGCCTTTTGCGCTCATCTATAGCACTTATCAATATGGGGATTCCATTAAGGATAGGGTAAAGACTATTACAATTCTCACAGTAAAATCCATTCTTGGTCCTGGATATCTTATGTGAACAATTGGGACATATCAGATTCGATTCAATCTTCTCTTTCTTCGTCATAATTTTCATAATAATGGCTTTCCAGTCAAAGTCAAGAGAAAAGAGAGAGACTGTCTCACATCTTGAGAAAGAACTTCTATGAATGAGATATTCGCCAGTGGAATCAGAATGCCAATGGAATGTCACAAGAAGCGTAGTATTCACCGTAAAAAAGCGTCATTGCGGGCATAAAGGTCATGAAATGTTGTTATTTTTTAAAAAACAATACC
>CAYMQB010000013.1:0-50404 GCA_964392665.1 uncultured bacterium
CGTTGTGTTTCATGCAAAGAGAGACAGTGCAACTAATGCCAACGCACATTTGGCACATTTGCAAGCCCAATCCCACATGCTAACGCTTCAGCTTGCAAAAGAGCCAAATTTTTGCCGACGCACAACCTAACGATATAAATTATGACAGGAAGACTTCAACTTATAGAGCAAAAGTTAATTGCCATTGACCCCGCTGGATTTCAAAATCTATGTGATGCCTATTTGATTCTGCGAGAGAATGAATACTCTAGCCTGAATAGAACAGGAAGTCAGTTAGGTAAACAAAAAACGGTACTTGGTACTCCTGATAGTTTTGTCAGACTGGAGGATAATAAATTAGCATATATAGAATACACAACACAGGCTGAATCTAAAGTTTCAAAAATTATAGATGATATTGATAAATGCCTAGATGAATCAAAAACAGGAGTGTCTCCTGAAAAATTGTATCAAATCATTGTCTGTTTTAATTCTAGATTAACAATCGAGGAAGAAATTGAAATCCAAAAATATGTAGAATCAAAAAGTAAAAGGATTGAACTTATTGGTATTGATACATTAGCACTTGATATTTTGTCTAAATATGTTTTATTATCAAGAGATTTCTTAGGAATACCAATTGATACAGGACAGATACTTCCTTTTGACAAATTTATTGCTGAATACAACAACAAAGCAAATCAATTATCCACGCCACTGGATAATGATTTTTTACATAGGAACGAAGAACTTCAAGAAATACTTGATTATCTGAAAACAGGTGACTTGATTTTATTATCTGGTGCCCCTGGTGTTGGGAAAACAAAAATTGGAATTAAAGCCATTCAGGAATTTATCGAAAAAAATAAAACGTATACATCTTATGCTATTGCAAAAAAAGATGTTGACATCTTTGAAGATTTAAGAATACAATTGAGTGTCGATAAGGATTATATTTTATTAATAGATGACGCAAATAGACAACTTTCTAACTTGACTCAAATCTTAGGAGTGTTTAAGGAGGACAGAAAAGGAAGGATTAAAATCATAATTACAGTTAGAAATTATGCTCTTAATGATATTTATAAATTGACAAATGACCTAGATAATCATATTATAGACATCAAGAGATTTACAGATGAAGAAATAACACAAATAATTGCAAGTGATTCGTTTAAAATTCTCAATAATAAGTATCAAAAGAAAATAGTTGAAATTAGCGATGGGAATGCAAGACTAGCTGTAATGGCAGCTAGGTTAGCAAATGAAAAACAAACAGAATTTTTGTGGGGTGATGTATCTGATTTATTTGATTCTTATTTCGACAAGTTTATTTCGGATTTTGACTTATTCCAGAACAAGACAATATTAAAGGTTTTAGGCATAATTTCCTTTTGTTTTACAATCAATAGAAATGATAAAGCATTCATCGAATCTTTATTAAAACTTTTCGAAATTGACTATTATGATTTTAATGAGGCAATTGAGGAGTTGCATAAAAGAGAATTAATCGAAGTGCAATATAATCATGCCCGAATTTCAGAGCAGGTAATGGCAACCTATTTTTTCTATAAAGTTTTTATCAAAGACAATATACTATCATTTAGGCTATTGCTAAATAATTTTTTCACGGATTGGAAGTCTCGATTTAAAGATTCAATAATTCCTGCAAATAACTCATTTGGTTATGAGAATGTAATTACAAAGATTGACCATGACCTTTCTGCTTATTTGCAGTCGATATCGGAAAATGAAGAAGCGGTAATTAATTTTCTTGACTTATTCTGGTTTTATAAACCAGAGGATACAATAGCATATTTTTACAATAAAACTTCTGAATTACCAGAACCTGAATCTCCTGTTTATTTAACACATTATGACACCAATGATTTTGTTTATGAAAGGGAACAAACAATTGATTTTGTTTCAAGATTTTTTAACCATTTAACAGAATGGTTTAAACCATCAATAGAATTAGGGTTTGAGTATATCAGGAAAAAACCAGAACACCTTCCTGAATTTATTAGGAGAATCCGAGAAAACTTGATGTTTGATGAACCAGACGAAAGAATCGGTTTCAAACGGCAGGTTGATTTTATCGATATTTTAATAGAAAATTTCAACAACAATAAGCCTCATTATATCCCTGCCTTTTTTGCTCTTGCAAAAACATTTTTAGCACACACTTTTAGTGTAACACATGGTGGAAGAAAGCACACGATTTCATGGTATAATTATCCATTACCATTTTATGAGGTCACGAAGAAACTAAGAACTAAAATATGGGAAACACTTTTTGAAAGCTACGAAACCTTTCCTAATGAAGTATTTGATGTAATTAAGGATTTTAAACCAACTCATCATGATTTAGTTCCTGAGATAATGGATTATGATTTGAGTCTTTTGATACCATTTATTTCTGACAAGTTATCACCTAATATTTTCAAACATGCTTATTTTATGCATGACATGATTTATTGGAATGACAGGGAAGAAAATATCACAAATAGGTCTTATCGTGATTTGAAGCAAAAGTTTCTTACTGAAGAGTATTCCATGTTTTGCAAATTAGACTGGAATAGGTTAAGAGATAAAAACGACTTTGAATTTGATAATTGGAAAGAATATGACAATCTCAAATCTGAGGAGATAAGGAAAAATTTTGTTTTTAAAGATGAATCGGAATTTGATAAATTATTAAAAACTATTAGCAACATTCAATCTATAAAAGAAAACAACCATTTTTCGGCTAGTCAATCCATAGATATTGTTGTTGAAGAGAATTTCTTGCAAAATCCAGAAATTGGTTTTAAACTTCTGAGAACAATATTGAATAATTATCCGTCAGGATTACATTTACTGTATAGGTCATTTAAAACAGTCACTAATGAATCAGATGAATGGTGTTTAAGACTTTGGAATGAACTTGAAAAATGGGATAATGAAAATTCACTTTTTTGGCGCATAAACTTCTTTAACTATTTGCCTGATTCTTATATTAATGAACACTATTGTACAAAGCTATTTGCTACAATTCAAAGTATTGATAGATATGCTTATTTGTATTTAGAGTTATACCCAAAGTTCAACCTAATTGACAAACATATATCAAAGAATATATTAGAAACGGTTGCTAATAAAATAGATAAATTAAATATCACTATTGCATATTCAGACGATGTGTTTGAAAAAAACATAGACCTTTTTGAAAATGATTATGAGTTAATAAAACGTTCATATTTTCAGCAATACAATACTAATCATTCGCAAATTTTTGATTTTGAAGGAAAAGGATTTGCAAAAATATTTGAGACTCGTCCTGAATTTTTAAAAGATTTTGTTTCAAAATACTACACAGACCATTCATTGAGCAACAGAGATACTAGATTAAAACTCAATTTCCTTTGGAATAATAATTTGAATTTTGGAATTATTGAAGAGTCAATAGATTTAGTTATTGAAAGAAATCCTTATTTGGGAATTGGAGACCATTCGATTAATATTTTCTTTAACGAACTAAATGACGAACAGTTAATTACTGCAAAGGAATTTGTTAAACAATATCTTGCAACAAATAAAAATGATTATCGGAAGCTAAACCTAATATTTGATGGGATAAGACATTGTTTCGATGCCTTTTTTGAGGAACTATTTCTTTATTTTTTAGAAATAAATTCACAACCTGAGACATTTCAGAAAATAGATTGGGTTGGTAATGTTGGAGTTCAGGTTGGCGAAGTAAATTTTGGAGAATTGTATATTAAAAGATGGGAGAATATATTAGAGATTGTAAATAAATCAAAAGACACCTTAGCAATGATTCCAATTAAAGCATTTCTGAAAAAGAAAATAACAGAACATCACAAAAGAGCTGAACATGAAAGAGAAATGAAATTCTTAAGACCTGATTGGTAGCCAACCCATCGCAACCATACACATTGCCAAGTCGCTCAAAAAGCCCGACGCACAGACCAAAACTTGTCAAAGAGTATGGCTGCCCCATCGCACAGGCAGACTGAGGAGAATAAAGCACGAAAACACAACAATAAATATACGTAATGCGGGGCGATTTGGTAAATTTAAAGTTTAGTGCATTTAATAAACAATATAGCGGTTTGACAGTGAAGTGCCTTGAAATCCCGCACTACGCATATTCGAGCCGTTAGATTAGATATAGACGATCCAGGTTCTTCAGAAGTCATTTTACCCGCAAAGCATAAAAACGAGTTAGATTGGGATACTATGAATAAACTAGCAAATGAAAACCCAGATTTCAGAGAATTTTCAAAAAGAATAAAGATAGCTCTCTCAAGCAAAGAAATTAGAAAAGAGAAATACGATAAGGTTTATAAAACCGAAGAATTTATTGGGAAGCTTAAAAGATGAGTTTATGCTGGCCTTCCGATAACAAGCGGGTATCTGGCTCAGGCTTGCAGCCTTCACCCAAATCGCTTTCGGCGACTTCACATACCCGTTGGACATTAACCATATCGAAATTTAATCGCAATTTATTAATTCTTATTGCCAGCTTCTTGGTTGCAATCATATTAACGATATGCGCACGAGAAAAAATAATGCTTTTCCACTACAATTATTAAATCATCCGAAACCATAAAATCCTAAAAATCTGCGTTCATCAGCGTCTTATTTGACAGTACAGGAAATTATAGATTGGATTTATATCTCTTGATTTCTCTTCCAATCCCTGTCAATTTTGTTTTTTTCTTGACTTATTTTTTTCGCTGTGTTATAAGATTTCTGTTGTGCCGGGGTAGCTCAGTTGGTAGAGCACAGGACTGAAAATCCTGGTGTCCGCAGTTCAATTCTGCGCCCCGGCACCACTACCACATGTTTCTGAATCGCTCATTTCTTCCTCTCACATCACCATCCCTTCCCATCAGAAACGGTCGTTGCCTTGGGAGGAGAATAACTCCTGAAACGCTCATTGCCTTGAAAAGTCAGAAACTTCTGGAATGCTCAATTCTGCGCCCCGGGATTACCACCTTATTATTTCAAAGACAAAATTGAAGTAAATATTGGGAAAGGTGATATGCTATTTCATCTTTTAGACAACAAAATAAAGAAATTTATTTGACATAATTACCTTAATGTGTTACATTAAACAGAAATTTTAATCGTTTGTTAAGAGGAGGTTCGTAGATGCCGATTAAAACACTTGACGAAATGCTTGAAACGGTAAAAAGCTCAAAAAACAGAAGAGTTGCGATAGCAAATGGAAATGATCCTCATACAATAGAAGCCGCGGAGAGAGCAGTAAAAGAAGATGTTGTTGACATTACGCTTGTAGGAGATAAACGAAAGATAGAAAAGGTCGCACTCGACAAAAAGATTGACCTCAGCCTTTTTCAGATTATTGATGAGAGGGATGAATTTAAAGCAGGCAAAATGGCGCTTCTCATGGTTAAAAATAGGGAAGCAGAGATTCTTATGAAAGGTTTAATCAGCTCCGCCTACTATATGAGATTAATACTGGACAAAGAAGAGGGTTTGTTACCTCCGGGTAGAATCTTGAGTCACGTAGCAGTACTTGACTCACCGAATTATCCAAAACTCATTTTTGCCGCTGATGTAGCAGTTATACCGCTTCCCAATCTTTTAGAGAAGGTGCAAATGCTTAATTATTGTATAGAGATCGCTCATATGTTTGACATAGAGAAACCAAAAGCAGCAATTATTGCTGCAACTGAGAAGGTCTCTCCGAAAATGGGAGCAACGATTGAAGCTGCGATAATTTCACAGATGGCAAGAAGAGGTCAGATAAAGGGTGCAATCGTTGACGGTCCTCTTGCACTCGATGTTGCAGTGAGCAAAGAGTGTTGTGAAATAAAAGGACTTAACAGCCCTGTGGGTGGTGATGCCGATATAATGATTTTTCCTAGTATAGAAGCAGGTAATGCTTTTTATAAATCTATTACTCAGTTAGGAAAAGGAAAGCTTGCAGCCCTTGTAACGGGCACAAGTGCTCCCTGCATTCTTACATCACGTGCAGATTCAGAAGATTCGAAGTTTCTTTCCATTGCACTTGCTGCAAAAACAGTAAAGGAGTAATGTTGAAGGTTTCAAAAATAATCGCAACAGGTTCATACCTGCCGGAGAAGGTTTTAACGAACTTCGACCTGGAGAAAATGGTCGATACGACCGACGAGTGGATAAAAACGAGGACAGGAATAGAGGAAAGGCATATTGCTTCTGAAAACGAAGCCTCATCTGATCTTGTTGTGAAGGCATCAGAAGAGGCGCTGAAGGTAGCTCACATCGATGCAAAGGACATAGATACAATTGTTATTGGAACTATTTCGCCAGACACGCTTTTCCCATCAACAGGTTGTTGGGTTGGTTCAAAATTGGGTATTCCTGGTATTCCTGCATTTGATGTAAGTGCTGCATGTTCTGGCTTTCTTTATGCTCTTATTGTTGCAGATAGTTTAATTAAGGCAGGAACTGCTAAAAGGGTTCTTGTCGGCGGTGTAGAGGTGTTAACAAGGATTACTGACTGGGATAACCGCTCATCTTGTGTGCTTTTTGGTGATGGTGCAGGGGTTGTCATACTCGAAGAGTCGAACGATGATTCCGGTATCCTTTCTTCATACTGGGGTGCCGACGGAACGCTTGGGGAGCTTTTAGTTCAACCTGCCGGAGGATCCAGAATGCCAGCAAGTCACGAAACCGTTGATAAGCATCTTCACACCATTCAAATGAAAGGTAATGAAGTGTTTAAGCACGCCGTAAAGAAAATGGCCCTTTCTGCAGGAAAGGCTCTTGAAATTGCAGGTGTAAAGCCAGAAGAAATCGCACTTTTTATTCCCCATCAGGCAAACATAAGGATCATCGATGCAACAATAAAGAGATTTGGCATCCCGCGGGAGAAAACGATGGTGACGATAGATAAGATTGGTAATATTTCCTCAGCGACGATACCTATTTCACTTGATTGGGCAGTAAAGGGGGGTAGGGTTAAGAAAAATGATTTAATACTACTCGATGCCTTTGGGGGAGGTTTTACCTGGGGTTCAGCACTTATCAGGTGGGGATAAGGGAAGAATGGAGAGAGAAGAGGAATGAGAGAAGTGGGAAAAGAGTATCGGAGTAAAGGAACAAATACTAAGGATAAAGGATGAAGTGTAAAAAACACACTGCATGCTGTAAACCCTATATGACCACTACGATATCATGCAAGAATGTATTTTACGTGGCATACAGGGCAGGTGATACGCTCTAAATAGAATTATGAGAGTGCTTCGACAGAAATTATGTAAGAAGACTCGCAATGACCAATGACCAATGACGAATAACCAATTACTAATTCCTAGTTACTAAATTACTTAATTACTAAATTACTAAATTACTAAATACAGGAGGTAGAATCTATGATTGAAATTAGGGTGCATGGAAGGGGAGGTCAGGGTGCTGTGGTAGCCTCAAAAGCATTAGCAATTGCTGTTGCAAATGAAGGAAGATATGTGCAGTCCTTTCCTGAATTCGGCGTTGAAAGAAGGGGTGCACCTGTCTATGCTTTTACACGGATAGATGATAAGGAGATATATGTCCGTACAAAGATTTACAATCCCGATCATATAGTGGTGCTTGACCCTACACTGATAGATGCAATAGATGTGACAGATGGATTGAAGAAAGGTGGTTGGATACTAATCAATACTACAAAGAAATCATCTGATTTTCCTGACTTAGTTAAAGACTACAGGATTGCAACTGTAGATGCTTACTCTATTGCTAACAAGTACGGTTTGGGTTCTAAGGCTTCGCCTATCGTAAATACAGCAATACTGGGAGGTTTTGTAAAGATATCAGGAGTTGTCTCCCTGGATACACTGGTAGGAGCTATAAAAGAAGTTGTTCCTATAAAACCCGAAGACAACGCTAAAGCTGCGAGAGAAGCATACGATTCTGTTAAGTTTGAGGAGGAATAATGTCTAAAAAAAAGATCATATATAAAAGTGCCAGGGATATTCCCTTAAATGCAATGTCGGTTGACACTATGTTGTTCAATAAGACAGGTGCATGGCGCAATGTGAGACCGGTTATAGATTATGAGAAGTGCATAAAATGTATGATATGCTGGAAGTTCTGTCCTGATATTTCGATATATATTGAGGACGATAAACCCGTGATAGATTATGATTACTGCAAGGGATGCGGAATTTGCGTGGAGGAATGCCCGAAAAAATGTATATCTCTTGTAGAGGAGGGGAAATGAAACAAGTTATTATGGGAAATCACGCCCTGTCTTATGGAGCAATGATATCCAGAGTGCAGGTTATTGCTGCATATCCAATTACACCCCAAACTAAGGTAGTTGAACTTCTCTCAGAGATATGCGCAGATGGGAGACTTGACGCTGAATTCATCAAAGTGGAATCCGAACATTCTGCACTTGCTGCCTGTTGTGGAGCTTCGGCTGTAGGAGCGAGAACTTTCACTGCGACGAGCGCTCAGGGACTTGCCCTTATGCATGAGATGATACACTGGGCTGTTGGTGCGCGATTGCCTATTGTATTAGGAAATATAAACAGAGCAATGGGACCGCCATGGACAATCTGGACTGACCAGAACGACAGTCTATCTGAGCGGGATACGGGCTGTCTCCAGTTCTACGCACAGAGTAATCAGGAAGTTCTTGACACGGTTGTACAGGCGTACAAAGTCTCCGAACAGGTGTTGTTACCAAGTATGGTAGTTCTCGATGCTTTTACACTTTCTCATACATCCGAGGTGGTTGACTTTCCTGACCAGAAACTTGTTGATGAATACCTGCCACCATTCAATCCAAAGTATAAACTTGACCCGAAGGAACCACATACATTCGGTGGATTGACCGGACCGGACGGATATTTCGAACTCCGGTATAAAATTGAGGAAGCTATTCAGGATGCAAAAGGTCTGATTAAAGAGACGGGTAAAGAGTTCGGGGAGGTTTTCGGACGTGAATATGGAATGGTCGAGAAATACAGGATGGATGATGCTGATTTAGTGCTTGTTGCTTCTTCCACAATAGCAAGTACAGCGCATGTTGCAATAGATGAACTGAGAGAGGAAGGTAAGAAGGTCGGTCTTCTAAGAGTGAGGGTGTTTAGACCATTTCCATCGGAGGAGATACGTGAGCTGTTACTCGGCAGAAAAAAAATTGCCATTATCGATAGGAATATTTCCTTCGGTCATGGAGGGATATTTGCGCAGGAAGTAAAATCTGCCTTATTCAACTGTAAAGATTCCCCACTTCTCTGGGGATACGTTACAGGTATAGGTGGAAGAGATGTTACCGTTGAAGACATAAAAGAAATTATAAATGATACGATGCAAAGTGATAAACCAGAAAAAGATATCTTATGGAAAGGAGTGAGAGTATGAAGCTTTCGATTCCAGAACAAGAACTTGTTATGTCGGGACATCTCGCGTGCCAGGGATGTGGTGCAACACTCTGTATGAGATATGCCCTTAAAGAACTTGGACAAAATACAATACTGGATATTCCAGCCTGTTGCTGGTCTGTGATAGATGGACCTTTCCCCCATACATCGGTTAAAGTTCCTCTTTTTCATACAGCATTCGAAACTGCAGCCTGTGTTGCTTCTGGTATTCGGGCAGGTCTTGATATTCTCGGAAGGAAAGAGACAAATGTGGTTGCCTGGGCCGGTGATGGTGGGACTTTTGATATTGGAATTCAGGCTCTTTCTGGAGCCGCAGAACGGAATGATAATATCATTTACATTTGCTATGATAATGAAGCATATATGAATACAGGAATCCAGAGAAGTTCCGCAACACCTTATGGTGCCTGGACCACGACAACACCTGTTAAACATTTCAAGAAGATGCCAAAGAAGGATATGATGGGAATAATGGCTGCACACCGGATTCCATATGCGGCAACAGCAAGTGTAGCTTATCCTGAAGATTTCATTAGAAAGGTGAAAAAGGCAAAGGAGCTCAAGGGAACAAAGTTTCTCCATATCATAAGTCCCTGCCCAGCGGGTTGGAAATCATTACCTGAGGAGACGATCAAGCTCGCTAAACTGGCTGTTTCAACCTGCTATTTTCCTATCTATGAGATAGAAAATGGAGAAAAGTACACAGTAAATAAAGTTATCAAGAATGCACGACCAGTAAAGGAATTTCTTTCAAGACAGGGAAGGTTCAGGCATTTGAGGGAAGAGGATATTGCAAAGATTCAAGAAAACGTAATTGGATTTTACAACGAATTGCTAAAAAAAGCAGGTATAGAGGAAGAGGTTTCCGTAAAGACGGAATAGCGAGGGGAGAAGAGCAAAACCCTATAGACTCGGTAAACTATGTCAATTCAGCAAAAGGAATAGACTAAATAGACTTAACCCAACTTCAGTATCTTGAATTATCCATTGAGTTTAGAAAAACGTCTCCTCTCCGTTGAGAAACCGGGAAGGTATATTGGAGGAGAGTTTAACGCTTCAATAAAGGAACACAAACCTTCCATTCTCAAAATTGCCCTATCTTATCCTGACCTGTACGAGATTGGGATGAGCAATTACGGAGTTAGAATTCTTTACGACATTATAAATAGGAGACAGGATGCATTGTGTGAGCGTGTATTTGCTGTGTGGACAGATTTTGAGCAAGTACTGAGGAAGAACAAAATAGGCATTTTTTCCCTGGAGACACAGACTCCACTGTCGCAGTTTGATATAATTGGATTCAGTCTTGAGTACGAATTGACATATACCAATATGTTGAATATTCTCGACCTTGCAAGTATTCCAATATATTCATATATGCGTAATGAAAAGCACCCAATCATTATTGCAGGCGGTACTGCTATGTATAATCCTCTTCCTGTTGCGGCTTTTGTCGATGTGGTTGTCATTGGAGAAGGCGAAGAGGTAATAGAAGAAATTATTGAGGTAGTTAATTCTTCTAAACTTAAAGGTGCAGAAAGGAAAAACATTTTTAGTGCTTTGGCAAGTATTGAAGGCGTTTACGTACCATCAATTCACACGGAGAAAGATGTTATTAAAAGGAGATATGTCAAAAATCTCAGACCGGAGATGTATCCCTCCAAGCCCATAGTTCCATTCATACCCATCACGCATGATAGACTGACGGTGGAGATTAGAAGAGGTTGTACGCAGGGTTGTCGTTTCTGTCAGGCAGGTTATACCACAAGACCTGTGAGAGAATTGTCGGTCAGTGATATTTCAGGTATTGCTTCAAACGGAATAAAGCAGACTGGTTGGAGCGAGGTTTCTCTCCTTTCGCTTTCAGCATCAGACCACTCAAGGATTGAAAACATAATAGGCACATTAAAATTCCAACTTCCCAATACTTCAATATCATTACCTTCGCTTAGAGGTGATGCGTTAACACAGAAATTAGCGGATGTTCTCAAAGATATAAGGAGATCATCTCTCACTCTTGCACCGGAAGCTGGAACAGAAAGATTGAGGAAGGCTATCAACAAAAACATTAGCGATGATGCAATATTAAATTCCTGCGAAGTTGCAATAAAAAATGGTTGGCGTAAACTGAAACTGTATTTTATGATTGGACTGCCAACTGAAACCTCGATGGATATAGATGGATTGATAAATTTGGTTGGCGATATTAAGAAGGTCATAGGTAGAAGTGCTTTAAAAATTAGTATTTCACCTTTTGTTCCAAAACCGCATACTGCTTTTCAACGCGCTGCTCAGGATTCGGTTGAGCTTATGAGAGAGAAGGAAAATTATATAGTTAGTAAACTGGGAAAAAGAAGAGTAGAGGTAAACTGGAGAAGACCTGAAGTTGCCTTTCTGGAGTCCGTTCTTTCAACAGGAGATGAATCCCTTTCTAAAGTAATCGGGACTGCCTGGAGTTTAGGTTCTCGGTTCGAAGAGTGGAGTGAAGAATTCAATTTCGATCTGTGGAAAAAGGCTTTTGACCATACTGGGATTGACCCATATCGGTTTACAGCTTCAAAGCAAAATATGAATCTTCCCTGGAATTTTATTGATACGGGTGTTAACAGCGAATTTCTGGAGAAGGAAGAGAGGAAAACACATTTGGGAGAAGCAAGCGAGGATTGTTTTCATTCCGTTTGTTGTGACTGTGGAGTTTGCGATGAAGAAGAGTTGAGGAGGATGGGAAAAAGTAAGTCTGAGACAATGTCTACAGTTTCTCCGGAATTTGGACGAAAGAAAAGGAAAAGCGTTACGTTCTCGCAACTGTCAATGAAACGGCTGAGGATGGTATTCTGTAAAAGCGATAAGTTGAAATTTATCTCTCACCTTGATACAATAAGATTGTTTATGAGAGCAATAAGAAGGGCAGACATAAAGGTTGCTTATACGAAAGGTTTCAGGAAGCGTCCCAAGATTGCGTTTGGACCTGCTCTACCACTCGGTGTATCGAGCAACAGAGAGTTCTTCGATCTTTTCTTTGAACAACCTTTTTCAGGAGATGTGAAGTCTATGTTGAATGGAGTGCTGCCGAAAGAAATAAGGATTTTGGATACAAAACCGGTTTTCATTAAGTCACCATCACTTACGAAAATAGTTTCACTAATCCAGTACAGAATTTTTCCAACGAAAATAGGAGAGGAAACGATAAGAGAGTTTATGAGCAGGGATAGTATTCTGGTTACAAGAAGAAAAGGGGAAAAGGAAATAGAATTTGACCTAAGACCATTTGTTCATTCAGTGGTCAATGAAAATGGTATGTTGAATGTTTTTCTAAAGTATCTACCCGAGAGGAGTGTAAGGATCGAGGAGATACTATGTGTTCTTGGTATTCCAGAAATATCGGGGAAAAGTATGGAAAGAATAGGAATGTTTGCAGAAAAACAAGGTGAGTTGATTGACCCTTTCGATTATTAATCAAAATAATGAGATGTTAAACAATCGAATATCGAGCGCGGGAATTTTTCTCGCATGTGAAAAGAGTATTTTACATACCGTATGGTATACGCCAGATTGCGTTACCAATTAAATGGATTGGAGTTAGGAAATATGGCTATGAACAGAATAATTTTGAGTACGACCGTGAATGAAGTAAGGGTTGCTCTCGTTTTGAAAGGAGAACTTCGAGAATTTTTTGTGCAGAGAGCAGACATTGATAGAATTGTGGGCAATATATACAAAGGCAGAGTAGTATCCGTTCATTCAGGATTGCAAGCTGCTTTCGTTGATATTGGTGTTGAAAAAGCTGGATTTCTTCCTCTGTCGAACATCCGCGAGGACAATGACCTTGAAATCGACGGAGAATATAAACCAACTTTAGAAAAACCGCAAATCGAAACAGGGAATGAACTTCTGGTTCAGATAATAAAGGACCCGCTTGGAAATAAGGGTGCCAGGGTAACCACGAACATTTCGATTCCGGGAAAGTTTGTTGTTCTAACACCTATGAGTAACAGGGTTGCAGTGTCAAGGAAAATTCCCGAGAGAAAGGAAAGAGAAAGAATAATAAAAATTGTAAAGAAAAATAAACCAAGAGATAAAGGATTCATAATTCGGACTGCTGCGGAAGGAAGAAATACCGAGGATTTCAAAGCGGATATTAAAAATGTCTTGAGAATATGGACAAGAATGAAAAAAACTGCAATGAAAAAGATGAAAAAAAACGTACCGGCGCTCGTTCACAAAGATGCCGGACTTGTGATAAGACTAATGAGAGACCTTTTTACGGAGAAAATTGATGAAGTAGTCGTTGACTCACAGAATACTTTCAAAGAAGTTGTTGATTACGTAAATCTTGTGACACCTGGTATGGCAAACAGGGTGAAATTATATCGCATGAAAACTCCAATCTTCCGAACATTCAGAATACAGGAAGGAATTGACAAGATTATGGATAGGACAATTAGACTTAGGAGTGGAGGCTACATAATAATTGAACCCACAGAAGCACTCATTTCAGTAGACGTTAACAGCGGCAAATCTTCGGTGGATTCAGTCCCTGAAAAACTTGCTCTAACAACAAATCTTGAAGCAGCGGTAGAAATAGCAAAACAGTTACGTTTAAGAGACATTGGTGGAATTATAGTTGTTGACTTTATTGACATGGAAACAGAAGAGAATAACCAGATGGTTGTTTCTGCATTCAAGAAGGCTATGAAGGGTGACAGAGCAAGATACAAGGTATTCGATATAAGCAGCTTGGGTCTTATGGAAATGACAAGGAAAAGGGTAACCACTGGAATATCGAGAACCTTTTTTGAAATTTGTCCGGTTTGTAAAGGCAAAGGATATGTACAATCTCGAATTCATCTTTCATTAAGACTGATCAGAGGACTTGAATCGAATGCAAAGGTACTGCAAAATAAGGACATAATAATTTATGGAAGTAGGGATTTTGTCGATTATTTCGGTAAAGAGTTTGCTGACACACTTGTGCAGTTTTCAAAGAAATACAGGATTGGAATACGCATAAGTGAGGACAACACTCTTTCAGTTGCTTCGCTTAAGATTTACGACACGGAAAAACTAAAAGATATTACTAATGCTATATTGATGTGATGCTTGCTCCACAAACTGTCCCCCTGGATTTATTTCAGGTTTTCTCGAAGACTTTTGAAATGCTGAAACGAGGAAATCTTAAACCGAGTGATGTCAAGATGAATTTGTTGCAGAATCAGCAGGACAATGTTTTTTGCTCGCAACGATTTGATAACGGTGTTTGCCGATTATTTAGGAAAATATTTGACAGGAGGTAAGATGGTACAGAAAAATATCAAGGAAATATTGGTAAGAATGAGGAATTTAAGTCAATTGATGGTTGATCTTGGATTTGCTGCAATTATGGAGGATGATGTGGATCTTGCACACGAAGCTGCTAAGATCAAGAGTGAACTCCGAGATCTTAGCTATAACCTTAGAATCGAAGCGCTTGTGGTTAGTAAACTGACGAGAAACTCAGATAGAGAATTACCACAGATAGCCAATCTTCTGCAGATAGGTGTTGCCACCAAGGAAATTTCGGACGGCATAGATGACCTTATAGAAATAGTAGTGAGAGATGTAGGCATTCATCCTATTATTCGACTGGCGTATAAGCGAGAAATAAGAACTATGAAACTTATAGTTGAGAAAGATTCTCTGCTCGATGGTTGTAAACTTAGACAGGTAGAGATAGACGAAGCAACAGGTTTTAATGTGATAGCTATCAGAAGAGGCAATGAATGGTTCACCGAACCTGATGGAAATACCAAGGTTTTTGCCGAAGACATACTGATGGTGAAGGGCAAAGATGTTTCGATAAAGAAAGTTCAGAAATATGTAAAATCAAAGAATAACTAAGCGAGGAGTGATATAACAGGAAGTTGAAAAGAATACAAGCTGTAATTCCTTCCCATATATACTTTTGAAAAAGAAAAGAAAAAAGATTGCAAAACACACAAGAAGAAAAAACCGAAGACGCAATGTAGCGCTTGAGATTTTGCTTCAATCTCTTCCCATCCTTCTTGTTACCTCAGTAGGTGAAGTCATCGCAGGTTCAGTTCTTGGTAAAATGTCTTATGCCATGGAAATGATACCTGGTTTGATCGTTCTCATACCGTCGATTATGGACCTCAGGGGTAACATCGGGACAGCTCTTGGTTCAAGAGTATCTACAATGCTTCATTTGGGAATTCTCGAAAAACACTTTTCGTTAAACAAAATTATTGGGCACAATGTTGGTGCTTCCTTTTCGCTCACTGCAGCAGTTGCGCTTGTTATCGGAGTAGCAGCACATTTTGTCTCAATTTGTTTTGGGCTTTCAAGTATTGGTCCGGTTCATCTTCTCCTCATAGCTCTCATCTCCGCTGTAATTGCTACGCTATTCCTTCAACCTTTTACGCTTGTTCTTGCATTTGTTTCGTTTAACAAAGGCCTTGATCCCGATAATATTGTCGCCCCACTTTTAGGCATGCTCGGAGATGTTATTTCTATTCTTGCCATTTTTGGTGCTTCGATATTGGTTCAAAGAATTCATTTTGAAGAGAGTTGGTTTCTTACACTGTCCGTTTTTTCCATTCTTTTGGCGACCAATGCAGCAAGAAGCAAAAGAAGAAGAAAAAGGAGGAAACGAAGAGAAGCCTTTCCTCTTCGATATAGATTTAAAGTGATTGTGAAACAGAGCATTGGGGTTCTCTATCTATGCGGATTTCTCGGTATTTTTTCAGGATTTATTCTGCATTACAAAGAAAAAAGTCTTCTGGTGGTCCCGGGACTTTTGATACTTGTCCCCCAGGTGATTGCCAAATCGGGCAGCATTGGAGGGATTTTCGGAGCGAGATTTTCTTCTGGTATGCATCTCGGATTCTTTCGTCCATTCAAGATTAACAAATATCTTGTGGACCATTTTTGGGCAGCCATCGGTTTCTGGATAGCAATCTCTCCAGTGGCGGCTCTCGTTACATACATAGGTGCAATTGTAACCGGTGTTGCTATTCCATCACTGCTAACTCTCTTACTCATAACAGGTTTTACCCTTTTTGTCATAGTCTTTTCGTCATTTACACTTGATTTCCTGCTCGCATCTTTTTCATATAGGGTTGGATTAGACCCGAGCAACATTGTCATACCGCTAATAACGAGTTTTGGGGACATCATAGGTATATTTACCTTGATGTATGCCATTTTTCTGTTCACCACTCTCTAATCAAGTAGCGATAAACCCTCTCATTTTGAATTTGCTTTTTTCTATTACACGGGGCTTGCTCCACAAATGCGAAGCAATCTCGCTGTTAACTATTTAAAGTTCAATTACTTAAAGATGAGATTGCCACGTCGCTTCGCTCCCCGCAATGACAAACTTTCAGGCTAAATATCAAAATGGGAGTTAAGCAGATAAGCATTAAAAATAATTCTTGACTTCAACCCTACTATATTATACTCTATTAAAAGCCGTAGAACGAGAAGAAGTATCGCTAAAATAAACAGTAGAGGTTCTGGTTGAAGATATGAGAAATCGTATAGATAAGAAAGACCCAATTTGTGGAATGCAAGGAACGATAAAGGCTCATGGCCGTTATTTTTGCTCTGAGGCGTGTATTAGAAAATATGAAGAACAGCAAGAAATAGAAGAGGAAAAATGTTATGTTTGTTCAGGTGAACATAAAAAGTGGTATAGCGAAAAGATTTTCATTGTTATTTTTGCTTTAGCCATAATTCAAATAATTCATTTCATTCTTGATTATCTTGGCATAACAATCCTCCATGATTTAATTTTTTCTTTCTATGAGTATGTCAAAATGATCTGGTTGGCTATCATAATTGGTCTGCTTCTTGGAGGATTTATTGACCATTTTGTTCCCAGAAAGTATATCTCAAAATATTTAGCTCAACATAAAAAAAGAACCATATTTTATTCCGTTGGATTAGGTTTTCTAATGACTGCTTGCTCGCATGGGATTCTTGCCATATCAATGGAACTTTATAAAAAAGGTGCTTCTACTCCAGCAGTTATTGCCTTTTTACTGGCATCGCCGTGGGCTAATTTACCCATCACGATTATATTATTTGGGTTCTTTGGAGTAAAAGCGTTACTATTTGTTGGATTTGCAATTATCATTGCCATAATTACCGGTTTAATTTTCCAGATGTTGGATAGAAAATGTTTAATAGAACGTAACAAATATGCAGTTGAAGTCGAAGAAGATTTTTCAATTTTAAGGGACGTGAAAAGAAGATGGAAAGAGTACGAATTTAGCAAAAAAAATCTAAAGAATGACACAATTGGTGTTTTAAAAGGTTCCTGGGGATTGACAAAGATGGTTTTGTGGTGGATTTTGATTGGGATGTTTTTGGCGTCGCTTGCCAGAACATATATTCCTCAACATTTCTTCATGAATTATATGGGTGCCACTTTACCTGGATTAGTTGTAACGTTAGTTTTAGCAACAATTATAGAAATTTGTTCCGAAGGTACATCACCCCTTGCATTTGAAATTTTTAGGCAGACTGCAGCTTTTGGTAATTCATTTGTATTCTTAATGGCAGGGGTAGCAACGGATTATACAGAAATAGGGTTGATTTGGTCCAATATTGGCAAGAGAACTGCTTTGTGGCTTCCAATTATAACAGTTCCACAAATCATAATTTTGGGATATTTGTTTAATGTTCTTTTATAAGGGGAAAGTCGCAAATTGGTCTTATATTGAGAAAGTTTTTATCAAAGTAGGTGGAATAAGATTATGCTGGTAGAAAATGGAACTGATTCCCTCACTTGAAATAGGATGGGCTAATGGATGGGTCCTGTTATGTTTTCTATACCTGATATACGGTGTTTTTCTTCTGACATTTCCAAAGGGTGTTAGAGCCAAGCTTCTTCATTACAATAGATCCCGATGGAGCAAAAAGCAGAGAGCTTTTTATCTTATTGGGAGGGTATCGGTTCTTGTTTATTTAGTTCTGATAATTTTTAGCCCATTAAAAATCAAGTCCGGTATTTTCATTCCCGGAATTATCTTATTTGTACTTGGTCTGGTTGGATTCATTTCTGCACTTTCTGATTTCAAAAACATACCACCCAATCATCCAGCTACCAAAGGCTTATACAAAATATCCCGACATCCGCAGGTACTCATGTTGTTTATTTCGAGTTTTGGGATTTGCATTGCTGTAGCCTCGTGGCTTGCACTACTCATACTAATTATCTCTAGATTTTTCGGGCACTTTAGAACTCTAGCGGAGGAAGAAACCTGCCTGGAACAATACGGTGATTCATACCGTAACTACATGAATCGTATACCACGCTACCTCCTGATTAAGACACGTGTGAAAGGAAAAGATTAAATGTTTAAAAATTAAGCCGATAAAAGGGAAATGAAAAATTTCCAAAAATTGCCTTCGGCAACTTCTTTTGTCCATAGGATGTTATATGAAATGCTCACAAGAATAAGGACGTGAATTATTAAACCGGAAGATTTGATTACATATTGTGGGCTTTATGGTGGGACTTGTGCAAGATGGTGTGAGAGTACTGTGGAAAACACGCAAAGTAAGAACTCCACTTCATCTAACATCGTGTTTGCGAGTACTCAAATACCACTTCACCATTTCTTTCATACCCTTCTTTAAGTCCACTTGTGGTTTATAGTCAAGGAATTTTTTTGCCTTTGAAATGTCAAGAACCATATCCTGAGTTATATAATCGAAGTAATCCATTGCAAGTCCAGGTTTTTCCCCCCTGATTTTTGAGAAACACTGATTCAGTAAAGCAAAGGATTTTGCAATGAATAGGGGAATATGTTTTTTGGGAGCTGTTACACCAAGTTCCTGTGCGGCAGCTTCTACGATTTCCCTGTATGTATAGGATTTTTCTCCTCCGATAATAAATCTTTCTCCTATTGCCACTTGTTTCTCAATTGCAAGCTCTATAGATTCAACAACATCGGTAACATATACTAAATTTAGGAGAGTATATTCACTTACTGGATATCTCATCATTCTTTTTTTAAGCATTCGCAGAAGGTAAGGGAATCCGACATTAGCTCTGGGTCCGTAAACAGCAGATGGTTCGAGGATTGTTATCGGTAATCTATGTTTTTTCCAAAACATAAGAGCGATTTTCTCTCCTAAGACCTTTGACAATTCATAGTTGTTGATTGGATTCTGCGGAGTTTCTTCGTTTATCGAAGAATGGTTTTTTGTGAATCCCCCGATTGAGCTTATATGCACAAATCTTTTGAGCTTAATCGATGAAGCTATATCGAGCAGGTTTTTTAGTGATCGAACATTAATGTTAAAAAATTGTTTTCTTGACGCTGATAAGTCTGTGAGAGCTGCTATGTTGCATATTACCGTGCAGCCCTGTACTGCTCTTTTGAGCGATTCCTCACTTGTGAGTTCACCTTTTGCAATCTCTACTTTTTTGTTTCTTATGTGTTTCTCAATATTTTCAAGATTGCTTTTTTCCCTTACAAGAATCCTGATAGATTTTTCTTTCTTAACAAGTGAGTCTACGAGATGACTTCCTATAAATCCGTTGGCACCTGTTATAAGATATTTTTCGGCATTTAAGTCAGGGTAGCCCATCAGTTATCGTAAATACGCACCGAGAACTAAACAGGATGTGCGATCGAGTTCGACACAATCGATCAATTTAATATATATCAACCTGGGGACGGTTATCTTCTATTTTTGCATTTTTACGTAGTTTTTGAAACCAGTATGTGAGAATAGAATTTCTCTTATCCGTAAATACCTGTACGATAATAGAAGGAGATTCTTTCTGGAAATTATCCTTATTGATTTCTTTTCTTTCAAGCAGTTCTACGATGAAAGTGCCCTTATCTGTCGAAGTCATTCCGATATTTCCCTGTTTAAGTGTAAAAGAGAGTCCGTAAAATTCCGATGAATATGGAATTCCAGGAATAAAATCCCTCATTGAGAAAAATTTTGTTGTCTTTGGCTTTTTTAAAAAAGATGATGCTGCCCGAGTTAAAGTTTTGCCGTTTTTAATTTCGTTAAAGCAGTTTTGTGCGTCCTGTTTTGCCAGTTCAAGAGCCTTTTCTCTTTTTGCTTTATCTAGTAACTTATCTTTTACTTCTTCAAAGGATTCAGTTCGTTGTTGAATATATCCTTCAATGAAGAAGAGATGGAGATTATCATCGTATCCTACAAAAGGTCCGACAAGTTCCCGTTCATTTTGTTGTGTATTGAACAGGAAATTGTTGATATTTACAATCCGTCCTATGTTTGAAACGAGGTCACCGTCATCCTCGTAAAGGACTAAGTCATTTATTTGAAGTTTTAATGATTCGGCAGCTGCTTTAAAAGTTGACTCTTTTACCTGGTTTTTGAAGTTTTCTATCCTTTCTTTAAGTCTGGATACGGTTTCAAAACCTGGAACAATTTTTATCAAAATATGACTAATTTCCCTTTCACTCCTCTTGATTTGTGTTACTTTCAATATTTGCCAGCCAAGGGATGTTTGAAAAGGTTCGGAGACCTTTCCCAGATTAAGGGAAAAAGCTACCTGTTCCATATCTGGTTGTAATTCACCTCTTTTGACAAAGCCTATAATTCCCCCATCCTTGTTCGAGTTGCCATCCTGGGAGTAGATTGCTGCAAGTGTGTCGAAATTCATTCCACCTTCGAAAAGATTATGTATGTCTTCTATTTCTCTTTTTGCTTCCATTTCGTCAGCAAGAGAAGGTTTAACTTCAAATGAGATTTCCTTGAGATTTACTCCCTTTCCTATTTTAAATTCTGCCTTGTGAGTGGCGAAATAGTCGTTTAATTCCTGTTCTGTAGCTGTGATTTTGTTCATATAATCTTCGATTCTGAAAGGTATATACTTAACCTTAACTTTTAGACTTTCTTCCTGGTAGAATTTCAAAATTTCCGGTTGTGTAACCTTAATTCCTGCAGAATACATCAACTGTAGTTTTCTTATGGGAAATGTTTCTTCAATGCTTTTTTCTTGTTGATAAAGAAACATCCTATTTGCGGGGTTAAGTAGTACTGTCAAATATTTCTGTGGGTCAAACTTTCCGTTCGTATACATTGTGGAATCATTTAGAACCTCTTGTGGGGGGGAATTCCTTATGATTTCTATTATTTCATTCTTAGTTAGTTTGATATTGTTTTTATTCATTTCACCTACAAAAATCGCTTTCTGGACAAGTTCCTCGAAAGAATTTTCCTGGATAATTCTTTCCGTAAGTGGTTCGATATTGGAAAGATTCTGAGAATCCCTGACTCTATTTATATCATCTGCAAGTTTTCCGCTAAAAGTTTGAGTTTTGATAGATATTCCATTTACTTTCGCAATCGTATCGACATTTCTGCGGTTGTCCTTTTGTCCAGATATATTCATCCCCCACTGGAGGAAGATGAAAAGGATAAATGCTGCGGCTGCAAACCACAGAAATATTGACATTTTTTTCCTCAATCTTAGCATCATGATACACTAACCTCCTCAAATTTTTTGCATATTAACATATGGGTTAATTTTTTGCAAGAACTTTCTTTTAAGACAGCGTGGGTAAAACTCGAAAAATCTACTTGCTAAACAGTGCATTCTATGATATAAAATTCAGTGAATTATTATGACTGAGAGAAAATTACAAATTTAGCGGATGAAAACAAGATAAACAAAGAATGGCAAGTTTTTCTTACATAATAATAGAAGTTCTTTCGTATTTGCTACCTGTAAGATTAGCATATTTTGTAACGAAGCTGATTTCGGCTGCTTCGTATTTCGTTGTTTATAAGAAGGAGAGAATGAATGTTGCGAAAAATCTTTCGTATGTTTTTGGTGATAAACTAAAGAAATGGCGAAAGGAAAAGTTGATTTTTGACACATTTCAAAGTTTTGCGCTCTTCATATACGAGGTTGCAATTATGAGAAAAATAAATTATAAAACCTATAGAAAATTCGTGAGACCTCTGGGTTTCGAGAATGTAGAAAATGCGCTTAAGCAAGGTAAGGGTGTAGTAATTGTTACAGGACATCTTGGAAACTGGGAATGGGGCGCTGCTTTGCTCACTTATCTCGGCTACAAGGCAATCGTAATTGCTACAAGATTTAAGAACGAATTTGTTACAAGATACTTCTATAATAAGAGGACAAGGCAAGGGCTTGAGGTTGTATACCTTGAGGAGGCGGTGAGAAAATCGTTGAGAAAGTTAAAGAACAATGGGATTGTTGCTATTGTTGGAGATAGAGATTACACAAATCAAGGTATGGAAATTGCCGTTTTCGGCAAAATGATGAAATTTCCAACTGGTGCATTGATTCTCGCATTAAGGGCAGGTGCTCCTGTAGTTCCATGTTTTGCGATAAGGAGAGGAATGTGTAAATATGATGTTATCTTCAGCAGTCCCATTGAAATGGAAAGTAAGGGTTACAAGCAAGAAGAATTCAAGGATGATTTGATTAAATGGGTAAAATTCCTTGAGGGATATGTCAGGAAGTATCCATCGCACTGGTACAGGTTTGAGCCTTTTTGGGAGGCCGAGAAAGCATGAGAATTGCAATCATAATACCGGTTTACAACGAAGAATCCAACATTGAAAAACTGTTTATTAAAATGAAGCAGTTCGATAAGAAAGATATTATAGTAGTTGATGATGGTTCTAGAGATAATACTGTAGCGATAGTAAAAAGATTAGGTGCTATCCTTTTAGAGCATAAAATCAATAAAGGAAAAGGAATGGCTCATCGGACAGGCTTTGCTTTTGCCGTTAAACAGGGTTATGATGGAATAATAACAATGGATGGGGATGGTCAGCATAATCCCGATGAGATAGAAAAGTTCCTAAAAAGTGTTAACTATGCAGATATACTTATAGGTACCAGAGATATGACACTTGCGAATATGCCCATTGATAGATATCTTACAAACAAGGTTACAACACTTGTTGTTTCTCTTATAGCATCACAGAAAGTTTACGATAGCCAGTCGGGTTTCAGATATATTTCGAGTGAAGTGTTGAAAAAGGTTCCTCTCGTCACAAGCAGGTTCCAGACGGAATCAGAAATGCTCATTAAAGCTGGGAGAATGGGTTTCAGGATAGGAAGGGTTCGTATAAGCACGATATACAAAGAGGAAACAAGTTATATCAATCCGGTAGTAGATACCTGGAGATTCATAAGTCTTGCCGTAAGGAGTTTGTTTGAATGAGAATTTTACTGACGAACGACGATGGTTACTTTGCAGAGGGAATGAAACAACTAAAAAAGGCACTTGAACATGACAATGATGTATTTATCATTGCCCCGGACAAGGAGAGAAGTGCAACAAGTCATTCGCTAACGCTTGATTCTCCCCTGAGAATTAACAAAAAAAAGGAGAAAGAATATACCGTCGACGGTACACCTACTGACTGTGTGCTGGTTGCAGTGCATGGATTAATGAAGGATAATCTTCCAGAATTAATAATTTCCGGGATAAATCATGGTCCGAATATGGGCGAAGATGTGACATATTCTGGAACTGTTGCTGCAGCTTTCGAGGGAACCATTCTTGGCATAAGGTCAATTGCAATTTCCCTTGTTGGCAGAGAGGATTTGAAATTTGATTCCGCAAAGATTTTCATCAGTAGTTTTGTAAAATTTCTAAAGGAACTGGAACTACTACAAGAAACTATCTTAAATATAAACGTTCCAAGTTTATCTCCATCTGATATTAAAGGTATTTCTATAACAAAACTTGGCAAAAGAATTTACAGGGATGACATTATAAGAAATGTCGATCCGAGAGGCAGGTATTACTACTGGATTGGTGGAGATGCTCCTATCTGGGAAAATATACAGGGAACGGATTTCGAAGCGATAGAGAAGCAGAGAATATCAATAACTCCGCTTCACCTCGATTTCACATACTATAAGGAAGTAGACAAAATGAAAAAGCATACAGGGGATATACTAAGGGGTTTCCGGAATGGTTTTTAAAAACAAGAGAAAACAGATGGTAGAGAATCAGATTAAAAACAGAGGTGTGACCGATGAACTTGTTTTGAAGGCAATGTTAAGGGTTCCAAGACACCTTTTCGTGGAAGAAGCAATGCGCGAAACTGCCTACGGAGATTTTCCTCTGCCCATCGGGGATGGACAAACGATTTCTCAACCCTATATGGTTGCGGTTATGACCGAAAAGCTGGAGCTCGATGAAAACTGTAAAGTGCTTGAAATCGGAACGGGTTCGGGTTACCAGACAGCAGTGCTTGCAGAGATTTCCGAAAATGTTTTTACCATAGAAAGGATTGCCGCTCTCGAAAAAAAAGCAAGGGTGAAACTTGAAAAAATGGGTTATACGAATATTGCTTTTAAGATTGGGGATGGAACGCTTGGGTGGAGTCAGTTTGCTCCTTATGATGGAATACTTGTTACGGCAGGTTCCCCGAATATCCCTCGATTATTATTTTCTCAACTCGTCGAAGGTGGAAGAATGGTCATTCCCATAGGTAACAGTTTTTCCCAGATTCTAACTGTGGTTCGAAAACAGAACGGAGAGATGGTTGAGGAATCAAGTTTTAGCTGCACATTCGTTCCATTGATTGGAAGGGAAGGATGGGAAGGTAGATGAGGGAAGGATAGTTGCTTCGCAATGGTGAATAAACGCTATCGCTGTAAACTAACGCCTTCGGCTGTAATTAAACGCTGTGCTGTGAAACTGACGCACTTCGTGCTGTAAAGTGTCATTCTGAACTTGTTTCAGAATCTTGTTGTCAAACGCTGCAAAAGAAATGACTAATTACTTAATTACCTAATTACGAAAGCGAATAGAGAAACTCAATAAACTATGTAAACTGTGAAAACTCAACAGACACAGTTAAACCTGAGAGAGAGGGAGATAATGTGAAAAAGAAAATAATCATTGGTGTTATAGGTTCCTCAAGATGTTCCTCGTCTATTGCTGAGGTTGCATATATAGTGGGTAAAGAGATTGCGAAAAAAGGTGCAATACTTATCTGTGGAGGAATGGGAGGTGTTATGGAAGCAGCCTGCAAAGGAGCAAAAGAGATGAAAGGAATGACCATTGGAGTTCTTCCGGGTGATAATAAAGAAACTGCAAATGCTTATGTTGATATTCCGATAACAACTGGTATGCAAGAGGCAAGGAATGTTATAATCGTTCGGTCGAGTGATGCAGTGATTGCGATTGCAGGGAAATACGGAACACTATCAGAACTTGCATTTGCGTTAAGGTTCGATGTTCCTGTTGTTGGGATTGCAACCTGGAATATAGATATACCTATTCTCAAGGCAAAAAACCCCAAGCAGGCGGTCGATATGGCGCTATCTGCAATAAAGAAAACGCAAGGGAAATATTAGACACGGATTAACCACGTTAGAAACTACATGAAATGAACCTAATTACTTGAAATCTCTAACGGGGTGAACACGGTTAAAGACCATTATTTCAGATTTTGTCTCATTTGAAGCAGGTAAACCCACCTGTTTGTGTCATGCTGAACTGGTTTCAGCATCTCATATTTTCTCAAAATTCCTTTTATCAAATCCCCTTAAATTCCCCCTTTTCTAAAGGGGGAGATAGCAACATTCTATCTCTTTTTGAATTCGCTCTTTTCTATACGGCGAAACAGTTAGGATTCTGTTCTTTCAAAATTCCCCCTTTTCTAAAGGGGGATACAGGGGGATTTACTAAGGTCTAATCTTCCTTGACATCCTTGCGTAGACCTCCTCGTATGCAATCATTCCGCAGAGTGTACCAATTATAACACACAGAACGATGTGGGTAAGTGATGAGAAACCTCGGGTTTCGTGTACCAGAGCAGGCATATAGAAAAACATCTGAAAAAGGAAAAACACGACGAAAAAACCATATATGGAAAAAACTTTTCTTTCATTTATGATCTTCTTATTCCAGCAACTTTTGCAGAAAGATACCTCTTTGTCTTTTACTAAGTCACCATCATTTAGTTGACTATTACACACAGAACAGATGTTCTCGTCTCCATTTGTTATTTTTTCCTTATCCATTTTTCCCTCCATTTTATTGACGATAACACAATAAGGAATTAAAATCAAGAGAATTAAAAAATTACTTGACAAAAATGTATTTTCCTGCTATTTTTAATTAGATTCATTCTTTAGCAAAAGGAGGTTTATAGAAGGGTAAAGGTTTGTTTCCATTGCGAAATAGAACTCCGAATTCTTCCTTTCCCTTTGAGGGAGAGGATTGAAGTGATGGTGGAACCTAAATCAGAGATTCCTCCGTAGTCAACCCTGTGTAATACTATTACGCACAGGACATCTTCCTATTACACGGGGTCAATATGGAAAAGAATACTCAGAATGACAAGGGAACTACAAATGTCAAAGAGGAGGTAAGATGAAACATTTGGATTTAGTGGGTATATGTGTTTTATTCATTATTATGTTTGTTGGAACAATCGAGGCTCAGGAGCTGGACAATCCACCGCCACAGGATAGTCTTTGTCTGATTTTTTCAGGTATTGATTATGATTCGCCTATGAGGTATCCAAATGCGAAGCATATCACAAATGTTATGGTTGGTAGTTACTATACCCCTGCGATTATATGGGAAACAGGTGCTTCGTGGAGTGGGCAGTTGCTCTTCAGTTACTGGGATGATATGTTTAAATTCTGGAGTTACCCAGATAGTTTTACCACTAATCAGGGTCAGGATACGGGAAGAGGAAATGTTTGTTCTGACAGTCACGGTAATCTCCATTTTGCATGGCATCAGCTAGGTTCTCCCGATGGATATGAAATCTTTTATACAAGGGCATTTCTTGATACTGCCGCTGGAGTTATCCAGTATAATGTAGAGAGACCTGCGGTTATGATTTCCGAAACCAATGGCATCGAGGAATCTAATCCTGCAATGTGTTTGAACAATGATAATCCTTATGTTGTATGGACTCAAGGAAATGTATTATACTGGAATCATTCTACAGAGGGTGGAGCAACCTGGGTAGGTGCTGATACTGCCTTTTGTGATACAATGTTAGTTTCTGGCCAACTAAACTGCATCGCTCCCGACCCCACTTCGGGTGATGTATGGGCTGCGACAAATTACGATGCAAACAGTGATTCCGCTATGGACATCGTTACCTTTCATTATCTTTCTTCGAGTGGAATGTGGGAGAAGGAAGTCGCTGCTGTAACTCCGGATACATTCCCTTATGGTTTTCCTGCTGTTTTCGTTGATTATAATGGGGCACCTGGAATCGTTTTTCAGAGAAATCAAGGTTCAAGTTCGTCTGTTGGACCATACGGCTTGCTGCTTTTTACAAGAAAGGTCAGTGGAGCCTGGATATCTCCGGAGACATTAAGATGTTCACCTGACCAAATAACAGATGAAACATCAGGATGGCCTTCTGTTGGGATTACTGAAACAAATGAAATTTACCTCACATTTACACAGGATTCAAGCGGTTCAGGATTCCAAGTTTTTTATTCTAAAATCGTTCCAGAGCAAGGGATATATAATATCCCAAGAGGCATTGTATCCGTTGATTACAACGATAGTTTAATTGGTGGGATTTTTCCGCATATGACATACAATTTTCCGTTTACAGGTCCCCACGCTGGTCCTGGGATAACCTGGTGTACATTACCATCAGGTGCTCCACCGGCAAAGTGTTATTACAGACATATGTCACTGATATCAACACCACCGGGAGCGGAGGAGGGAAAGCCGAAATTAGAAAACAGAAATTTGAAGTTAACAGCACAGCCTAATCCGTTCACAAATAAGGTGCAGATAAGGTTGCAGATTCCCGAAATTACGAAAATAGAAAATAGAAATTTCCCAATTTCCCAATTTCCAATTTCGCTCTGTATATATGATGCGAGCGGGAGGTTGGTCCGTAATCTTGTGACTGGTGACTTGTGTACTGGTGCTCTTATGTGGAATGGAAGGGATAATGCTGGGAACAGAGTAAGAAGTGGGGTGTATTTTGTAAAGTTAAAAGTTAAAAGTGAAAAGTTAAAAGTGCAAGATGAAGAAATTTCGAAGAAGGTTATTCTTCTGGAGTAGGATTGAATCCCCCTTAATCTCCCTTTTCCAAAGGGGGAAAGTGGGGAGTAAGTTTTTCACTTGATTGTAAAAGAGATATGTGTTATGACTTGATTTATGAAGAAGATAATTCAAGGGGAAAACGTTTGTCTTCCGGAATACAAAGGTGGTTCCATAGTAAATATTCCCTGCAGCCTACTTGAATTGTTCGGTGTTAAACCAGCTTTTCCACCTCTAAAAAAAGAGATATTTTCTATAGAGAAATATAAAGGAATCTCAAAGGTAGTTCTTTTTCTCTTTGATTCTCTTGGTTATAACAGATTGATAGAATCAGGCTGTCTGAAGGAATTTGATGTTAAATCCGTTACATCGGTTTTTCCTTCGACAACCGTAGCAGCATTCACAAGTTTTTATACGGGAGTTACTCCATCCGTTCACGGGATGGTTGGATATAGACTTCTCCTGAAAGAATTTGGTCTTACCGCTAACATGATAAAATTGAGTCCAGTGGGTTTTAAGCAAAGGGATAAACTTCTCCAAATAGGTTTCAATCCCAGAAAATTTTTGCCCGTTAAAACAATATTCGAAATACTTGGAAAAAAAGAGATAAAATCTTTTGCATTTACACGTATGGAATACTATAAAAGCGGTCTGTCTACTTTGATGTTGAAAGGTGCCGAAGTCATTCCTTATATAAACATCGTTGACCTTTTTATTAATGTAAAAAAGATACTGGATAAAGAAAGAAAAAATGTTTTTGTTACCGCATACATAGATGATTTCGATACTGCTGCTCATTATTATGGCACAAGGACAGAGGAAGAAAAAGCCAGCACAGAGATTTACCTCAAAATTATGAAGGATATCTTTCTTGATGGAAGTATGAAGAATACACTTATTTTGCTTGGTTCCGACCATGGTCAGATGCAGTCTCCGAGTACATCAAAGGTCGATATAGGGAAGTATAGGTGGTTTTTAAAGGGTTTGACGATGCCGCCAACAGGTGAATTCAGAGCATCATACCTTTATCTGAGGAACGGAATGGAGCAGGGATTTCTGGAAAAATTGAATGAAGAATTTTCTAATCGATTCATAATATTGAAAAGTGATAAGGCAATTACGTTGGAACTGTTTGGAGATAAAAAAGTGTCATCACGATTAAAGGAAAGAATCGGTGATGTTATTATGGTTTCAAAAGGAACGAATTTTCTTTCCTATCCTTACGATGAATTCGAGTTAAGAGCAAGACACGGTGGTTTGAATGAAAATGAGATGCGCGTTCCTTTCGTGGTGCTTAAACCATAGACTAATAGGAAAACAGAGAAAGGGGCATTCGATTGAATGCCCCTTTCGTATTTGGGAATATACCTTTTTTAGCGAACAACAATTAATTTCTTTGTTACAGAATATGAACCTGTTTTAAGGTTGTAAAGATAAACCCCTCCGGGAACCTTGCTACCGTTGTTGTCTGTGCCATTCCAGACGGTAAAGTAGGAGCCGGCACCGGGAATACCTCTTGCAAGTGTTTTGACCAATCTGCCCGAAATATCGTAGATATCGAGAGAAATCGATGTTCTGGAAGGAACGCTAAATCTTATCATCGTTTTCTCACTAACAGGATTCGGATAGTTCTGGAAAAGCTTCACAGTTGTGAGCTGAGCGATATCTCCGTTCTCGGTAATACCAAGAATAGTGTCTTTGTGGACATAATAAACATCTGCTGGTTGAATACCGTTAGCCATCTGACACCAGGTTATACCAGGACCATCGAGAGGAACGTTGTATGTCGAGTGTGCAAAGATAGCATTTATTGAATCCTGTACTGGTATGCCACTCACCTTTCCTCCGAAATTGACTGCTCCGGTATATGGTGATATCTCTGCGTAGTTGACATTGAAAGGAGCATATGCTCCCGTATCGGTCGATGCACTCTCCGGCAGTGTTGTCGAAAAATAAACGGTGTTGTCATCCGCAATTCCAAGAGATGGAAACCCGGCACAGTAAGAGCGCTGAATACAGCTTGTCATAACAATTTTCTGGGGTGATGCCCAGGAGCCCCCCTGTTTGTGAGTATAATATAGCGAACCCGCGGGACCACACTGGTTCCATCCTGACAGACCTCCAGAGCCTCCAGTTGTAGTCAAATTTTCCTGAAATACAACATGAGGAATACTATTGTAATCAACTGCAATTCCAGGACAGCAATAGGGATGCATATTTGCAGGACCCGGAAGAGCTGTTTCCGTTGTCCAGATATCCGTTGACGCATCCCACTTCATTGCCACAAGGTCCATATTTCCATTACCTGAAATGTCGAAACATATTGCAACCCACATATCGCCCGTGTTCGGGTCAGGTGAAACAGTCGGAAGAATCCAGGAACCAGGCAGTATCGAGCTGTGCTCATAAGCGATTTGAGAGCCTGCCCAGGTGTTACCACCGTCTGTTGAATAATTATACCCAATCGCATGGTCCGCTCCAGAACCCCCCCATCCCCAGACGATCATAATAAGTGTATCACCGTATATTGCTATCGATGGAAAATGAGATGCTTCGCCATTGGTTGAGGAAATCATTACCGCAGGTCTTTCCACATTGTACTGGATTACACCAGCAGATGTATCCAGGAAGGCTCTCGTATAAAATATCTCATAACCATCGGGGGAACCTAGCTGATGCCAGGTAAAATGCAGTGTTCCCTGGCTATCCGAACACATTCCCGGTCTTCCTGTATCCTGTCCCTGGTTTGTAGTAAAACTATCCGGATAGGACCAGAACTTGAACATATCATCCCAGTATGAGTAGAGGGACTGGAGTGACCAGGCATTTCCGGTTTCCCAGATAACGATTGGGAAGTAATAACTTCCGACATTGACGTTTGTTATATGTTTGGCATGTGGATAAGCTTGCGGCGAGTTGAAATCCGCACCATAATCTATACCCGCAAATACAAGGCAAAGACTGTCAATAGGTGGTGGATTATCAGGTACATATCCAGATTCACCTCCATTTGACATCATCATATTGTCTACTCTAAGAACTGATGATTGACCCATAACGATACTAATTGAGAAAATAAGAATCACTGGAATAATGATTAAGAATTTCATTTAAAAATCTCCTTTTGTTAAAAGGTTAAGTACTATGTTCACCTCCTTTCATCCATTGAGTTAATTTGATAATCTGTCGGGCAATGCACTATTTGTCATGTGCAAAAAATATTATGATATTTTTCTGCGGACTAAATTCGCAAATAATGCTATTGGCATACATTAAGTTATTTATAGAATATTAAGAGCTCATTGTCAAGAGATTTTTCCACATGCTAAATTCTCTTGACACTTTGTTTTTTTTGTGATAGTTTTGAAAAAAATTCAACTGCCCCTGTAGCTCAGAGGATAGAGCACCGGTTTCCTAAACCGGGAGTCGGGTGTTCGAGTCACCCCAGGGGCGCCAGAAACAGCAGAAAAGAGAAGAGAGATAAGTGATGAGAGTATCGGAGAAATGGTGAGACGGAGTATCGGTGAAAAGAAAAATGAGAGACCAAGACATGAGACATAAGAACGATGACCAGAGACTTAAGACAGCGAGCCGGAGAAACGGAGTATGGGAGTAATGGAGACCACAGATCACAGAGAAAAGGGATAAACCGCAAGGATAAAGGATAAACACTAATAACCGGAGACCAGAATCAGAGAGAAGCTAAAAGTAAAAAGTCAAATCGCAACACCAGAGCACAAGTCACAAGAGCACAAGAAGACACGTGTAGCCGCAGGCTTTAGCCTGCGAAGGGAATTATGACAGTTTGTTTTATGAATTAAATGAGTCAAACAGATAAAGAAGGAGGAAGGTAATGGCAAGAACTGTCAGAAAAAAGAGAATTACAAGGCACGAATTGAAGGAAGATAGGTTTCTTGAAACGACCAAAGATTTAATTTCGTTTTCAAGAAAGAATGCATCCAGGCTTATACTTGCGATTATTGTATTACTTGTAGCTGTGGTAACCATAAAGGTGTATTTTGGCAATAAAAAGAAAGCAGAAGAGAATGCTCGCATAAGAATTCTATATGCAAATAGCCTTTATGAGAGTGCGAATTTCAAAGAAGCGGTGATTGCTTACCAGGAAATCGTAAAAGAATACGGTGGCACAAGAACAGGAAGAGTCGCAACACTGTTAATGGCTAATTCGTATTTTTTCTCAGGTGACATGAACAATGCCCTTGAATTTTATGAAAAATCTCTTAAAATGTTTAAAAAGGACAACAACTGGGGAAGTGCTTCACTTATGGGTATTGCATCCGTATATGAACAAAATGGTTCTTTTGACGATGCAATCGAATATTATGATGATGTAGTAACCAATTACAATGACACACCTTCAACAATTGATGCACTGGAATCCAAAGCAAGATGTCTGGAGTTTACTAATCGATACGAAGAAGCAATAGGTGTTTATACTCAAATAAAGAACGATTATCCTGATACTGATTTCTCAAATAAAGCAGAAAAGAGAATCACTTTCTTAAGGGGTGCGACGGAATCACAAAGGATAGAGAAAAGCAAGTAGCCACAGGCTTTACTCCGTGTAATAGGAGAATGCTTTCACATAATGGTATTACAAAGGTTTGGCTGCGAAATGCGTAATGGTCAATGCGGAGTAACTCCGTTGAGTCAAAGGATTTTGTGAAATAAATAAACACATTGGCAGGCAAGAACAGAGAAACGAAAATTGTAATTTGAAACTATTGTACTCTTGAGACATTTTGCTACATTAAAGAAATATTTTATTAAATTTCTTCCAAGACTTATTATTGGTGTGATTGCACTGATAATTGTCGATGGTCTGCAGTTGGTGATTCCACGAATCCTTAAATATGCGGTTGATGGTATCAACACAGGGAAGATTCAAGGTATTTTGCTTTTTAAATTCGCACTTGCCATTGTTCTGATTTCAGTTTTGATTGCTGTATTCAGGTTCTTCTGGAGGTACTTCGTCATTGGAAGCTCGATGAGGATTCAGGAATTGCTCAGGAATCGTTTTTTTTCGCATCTTCAAACTCTTTCGTTCAGTTACTACAATAGCACTAAAACGGGCGAACTAATGGCACTGGCATCGAATGATATACTTGCCGTTAGAAGGGCGATTGGGATTGGGCTTGTAATTTTAACGGATACGATTTTCCTAAGCATTGCTGCCATAATTATGATGCTCAAGATAAATGTAGTTTTAACTCTATATACACTAATTCCGTTACCATTGCTTTCCATATCGACATTCTTTATGGGAAGAGCATTGCACACAAGATTCAAGAATGTTCAGGATGCATTTGCCAAATTGACGGATAAGGTTCAGGAAAATTTATCTGGTATCAGAGTTGTTAAGGCATTTGTGCAAGAATCATTCGAAGTGAAAAATTTCAGGAAGTACAATAAGTTTTTTATTAAAGAGAATATGCGGCTTGTGAAAATCTGGGGAGGTTTTTTCCCTCTTTTGATGTTTCTTGGGGGCATAAGCACTGCTATTGTTCTGTTCTGGGGTGGTAGACAGGTAATATTCAATATAATTACTTTAGGAGATTTCGTTGCGTTCACAAGTTACCTCGCAATTCTTAGCTGGCCAATGATGGGGATTGGTTGGGTTGTGAATATTCTTCAAAGAGGGGCAGCATCCATGGGAAGGATAAATGAGGTTCTAAAGACCGAACCCGAAATAAAGAACCTGCCCAATGCGATAACCGTGAAGAAACCTCTCGAAGGGAAGATTGAACTTAAGGATATTAAATTCAAATATTCGAAAGAATTACCCTATGTGCTAAAATCAGTAAGTATAACGATAATGGAAAAGGAGCAGATTGCCATAGTAGGGAGAACTGGAGAAGGGAAAAGTACACTTGTTAGTCTTATCCCGAGGGTCTTGGAGCCTGAATCCGGAACTGTCGCCATTGATGGTAAGAATATAGAGAAATATGAGGTGAAAGGCATTAGAAGTAGAATAGGTTTCGTCCCACAGGATACATTTCTTTTCTCCTTAACTTTGAAGGAGAACATTGCATTCGGTAAACCAAATGCGAGTATGGAAGAAATAATCAGGGCGGCAAAGATCGCACGGATTTATGATGAAATTATGGATTTTCCTATTAAATTCGATACCGTCATTGGTGAAAGAGGTATATCTCTTTCAGGGGGTCAAAAACAGCGGATTGCAATCGCAAGGGCTGTGATACTTGATCCGGATATCCTTATTCTTGACGACGCTCTTTCTTCTGTAGATACGGAAACCGAGCAAAAGATAATGCAGGCTCTTATGCCTGTAATGAAAAGACGAACGACAATCGTTATTACCCATCGAATATCAAGCATTAAGAATATTAATAGAATCATTGTAATCGATGATGGAAGGATAAGAGAGGACGGAAATCATAATGAGCTTATGCAGAGAGCAGGTGTATACAGCAATCTGTATGAGAAGCAAATCCTGAGAGAAAGATTGGAGAAAAATTAGTATGCATCGAGGCGGTTTTTACCAGCAAGAAGAGCAGTTGTCGAAACCTTATGATGCCCATCTAATGAAAAGGTTAATAGGGTTTGTAAAACCCTACAGCTGGCTAATCGTTATATCTATAATTCTCCTTTTCTTCATTACTGGATTTAGCCTTTCTCTTCCTTATATAACCAAGATTGCTATAGATTCATTTATTACTCCACCGGGTAGATTTGTTGATTCGGAAGCCCTTAAGATTATGGATGAAACCGTAATCAAAAAAGCAATATTTAAGGTTGGAGACGGATATATCATTGATTTAAGAAAAATCGACAAGGTTACGAAATATGAGTTAGAAAGGAAGCGGTTGTACAGAGAAAAATATTTCATTATTGAAAAGGAACAAATCGATAAAAATATTTTGAATTCTCTTAAATTAGGCAAAATTTTGTGTACAAACGGAGACTATGTTTTCCTGAGAGCTGATAGGACTAATGAACTAACCATAAATCAAATTATTGGCATACGAAAAAAGGATATTCGAGGTATCAATCGTCTTGCCATCCTCTTTGGTTTAATTCTCTTGTTGTCCTTTGTCTTTAATTATGTTCAGGTTTATATCCTTCAGTATACAGGTCAGAAGGTTATGTTTGATTTGAGAATGAAGATATTTTCACACCTTCAGAGCTTGAATGTTTCGTTTTTCGACAAGAGTCCTGTCGGAAGATTGGTTACAAGGGTAACAAATGATGTTCAGGTGATAAATGAAATGTTTACAAATGTTATCGTTTTTCTTTTTAGTGATATTTTCATCCTTTCAGGGGTTGTCATAATAATGTTCCGTCTTAACTGGCAACTTGCTTTGGTAACGATGGTCGTTACACCGATAATAATTTTCGTTACAGTTATTTTCAGAAATAAGGTAAGAAAAGCATATAGATGGGTAAGACTTACCGTTGCAAAGATAAACGTTTCACTGCAGGAAAATATCTCCGGTATCAGGGTTGTTCAGCTTTTTGCTCGTGAGAAGGAAAATAGAAAACATTTTGAGGAGATAAATAAGGAGAATTATAATGCCAATATGTCACAGCTTGTTATTTTTGCCATTTTCAGACCTTTAGTTGAAATTATCAGCGCACTTGCTGTTGCTCTAATTGTATGGTATGGTGGAGGAAGGGTAATTGAACAAACACTTACACTTGGTGCACTGGTTGCTTTTCTTGCTTATGTTGAAAGATTCTTTCAACCAATAAGAGACTTGAGTGAAAAGTACAACATACTTCAGGCTGCTATGGCTTCAAGTGAGAGAATTTTCTTGCTTCTAGACAAGAAAGAGGAATTGGAATCCAATAAGGGAAGGTTTGAGATTAAGGGTTTAAAAGGAGAAATACAGTTCGATAGGGTTTGGTTTGCATACAATAATGCAAACTATGTCTTAAAGGACATATCATTTACCGTGAAAGCAGGCGAAAGTCTTGCAATAGTGGGTGCGACCGGCGCAGGGAAGACTTCTCTAATCAATATCCTTCTGAGATTTTACGAGTTTGCAAAGGGTAAAATAAGGCTTGATGGTGTGGATATAACGGAAATTGACAAAAGTTTCCTGAGAAAGAAAATCGGTGTAGTATTACAGGACGTCTTTCTTTTTTCAGGTTCCATAAAAAGAAATATAGCATTGAGCAAACAGGAAATTGATGAGAATGAACTTGAGAGGGTTGCAAAGTACGTTAATGCAGATAGGTTTATCAACAGGATACCTCTCAGATTTGAAGCAGATGTGAGAGAGAGGGGGGTGTCACTATCTCAAGGGGAAAGACAACTTTTAGCATTTGCAAGAGCCCTCACTTATAATCCAAAAATTCTTATTCTGGATGAAGCTACCTCAAGTGTGGATTCAGTGACCGAGTCTCTTATTCAGGATGCACTTGGAAAACTTATGAAAGGAAGAACTTCCATAGTAATTGCTCATAGATTGTCTACCATCGAGAGAATCGACAATATAATTGTTCTTCACAAAGGGAGAATCGTTGAAAGGGGGACTCACAATGAACTGCTTTCAAAGAAGGGATTTTATTACGATCTCTACAGAGTTCAACTACTAAAGAGTTAATGATTTTGAATTGAGTATTTGGAAGGCATTGATAAAGGGAATGAAATGAAAAAGATGTTTTTTTGTTTATATTGCATCCTCATTATAACAAGTTACACATACGCTTGGTCCTATGTAGTACCGAGCATTTCCAATCGCTCCGTTTTTCATCAGAGGAAAGGTCAGCAGTATTTTCAGAAGAAAGATTATGCGAGGGCAATTGCTGAATTCGAGTTAGCCTATGATTTTTCATTTACGAGTAGAGAAAGGAATAATGCTTTGATTAAAAAGGTTGTCTCGATGATGAGAGTTGGGAATTATGATAGAGCGATAAATGTTATTGATACAAGGGAAAGAGAAAGAGAACAGGAGAGTGAGTTCCTTTTTATTAAGGCAGAGTGCTTGCAAAGGTTGGGTAAGACTAATAAGGCTATCGTGGTTTTTGACAGCCTCATTTACATGGAAGAAAATGAGAACAACAAGGTTTTTTATCATATAAAAGAAGGATTACTTTTCCTCTCTCTTGACTCTCTTGACAAAGGCGAGAAGACCTTCTCTGAAGTTATGGTGAATCTTCAACAGAAAGGAATTGGTAGAACAAGTTCAGAGGATGAGCAGCTAAAACTTGCCATTTATTCTCTTGGTTATATTGCATTCAGAAAAGGCAATTATGGAAGAGCAGAGAGGTTTTTTTGGTTTCTTTCAAATAACTATGGAAGCGATAATGAATTTGGTCCAAAGTCGGCACTTTACTATGCGCTTACACTTGGAATTGAAGATAAGCAAGAGGAATCGAAGGACATTTTAGAAAAAGCAGAATCGAATGGTATGAAAGAGGCTTTTTCTATCAATGGTTACCTATTCTATAGAAACAGGGAGTTCGACAAGGCAATAGAGCAGTTTCAGGTGGTTGTAGAAGATACTTTTCTACCAACGGAAACCGAAAAGCTGGTAACAATTCTTTCGGGTGAGTGCAGCTATTTCCATAAAGACTATGGAAGTGCAACAGAATATTACAGAAAATATGCAAAACTGGTTAGCTCTATCGAGCTTAAGAAACCGGCACTTTATGGTCTTGCGTGGGCGTATTTCAGAATGGGAAAATATTCGAATGCTTATGCTGTTCTTAAAGATATTCTTGTTCTGTTTCCTGAGAGTGAATTCCTGGGGACTATAGAGAAGCTATCTGCGCTTTCTCTTTTCTATATGGGAGAGCACAGAGAGGCAAAGTATCATTTCTCGAAACTGCTAGCTCTGGATCACCAGCTTGAGGATAAGGATAGAATTTACTACTTACGGGGAAAAAGCGAATTTTATCTTCATGAATATGATAAAGCTAATGATGATTTTCAAAAGATAATTTCTGATTTTCCTGTCTCTCGATGGAAGTCTCACTCGGAGAATATGATAGCAAAGATATATTTTGAAACCGAAGATTATGCAGAGGCATACAGAATTTACAGTAAGCTTCTTTCTAAAACACTCTCTTCTAATCTACTCGACGAGGTGAGACTGCAAACTGAAAGATGCTTGTTACACTTGGGATACTATAACAATCCAATAGAGATGAGTAAGGTTTTTGTTAGAAAATATCCTGAAAGCTCCAAAAGTCCAGACATGCAGTTGGAGATTGCCGAATACTATTTTCAACTGCAGAGATACTGGGAAGCGATTAGGGAGTATGAAAGATTTCTCAATCTGTTCAAGGATGAGAGGAGAGGACGTTTTGTTCTCTTCAAGCTTGCTGGTAGTTATTTGGAGATAGGATATTTTGAGAAATCTCTGGAAATGTTCAACAAGCTTATAAGCGGGAAAGATGAATATGCGGAATCCGCACTATTGTCAATGGGCGATATACTTTTTTCAAAAGAAAGATTCAAAGAATCGATTGATATATTAAAGGAACTTACAAAAAGATTTCCGAAAAGCAATATGAAAGATTATGCAGATTTTGTAATTGGTAAGAGCTATCTTGAACTCAATATGCCAAAAGAGGCAAGAGTTTCATTTGAAAGAGTTGTTAAAAGCAAACAGATATTTGAATTCAAGGAAAAGTCGAAACTTCTTTATGCAAAAACGCTATACCTTGAAGGGAAAGGTGAAGATTATTTATCTTACCTGGAGAAACTGATAAATACCGGGAAAAATTGGTTGAGGGTTGAAGCATATTTTCTCAAGGCAGAATACAAGAAGGAAATAGGTAGATTTAGGGAAGCGATGGATCTGTACGAACAATCATCAGAATTGTTTGAATCCAATTTATTAAAGGTTAAGGCTCTTTATGAGGCAGGGCTTTCTGCCGAAGCAGTTATGTTGTTCGATAAGGCAATAGATTATTACACTCAAGCTTTAAACATTTCCGAGGAAGAAGGCAAGAAACTTAGGATTGAAGAAAGAATCAAGAAAGTTAGAAAGATGAAACTTAAAGAAACAAGAAAGCAATAAGGCAAGATATGAGACTTATTGTAATGAAAGACGAAGATGCGTTTACCCAGATGGCTGTCGATGAGGTAATACTTGATGAAGTTATCGAAGATAGTTCGACGGAAACGGTAAGATTCTATAGTTTCGAACCCCCTGCAATTACAATAGGAAAATTGCAGAGTATAGATGATATTGATGTAGATTACTGCAGAGCAAATAGTATCGATGTTGTAAGAAGATTAACGGGAGGAAGAGCGGTTGTGCATTCCAATGATTTCACTTTCAGTTTTATCCTTAAGAAAGATAATCATTTCTTTCAGGATAAGGGTAGAGGTACTATATATGAAACTTACAGGGCAGTCTCTAAAATCTTTCTCTCTGCACTTCTCAATCTGGGTTTCCCTGCCAAATGGGAGAGATACAGATACAATAACTTGGGAAAGGGGGAAGGTAAAAATCATAGGAATCCTCTATGTTTCAGTTCCACAACAAGATACGAGTTAACGGTAGGAGCAAGAAAGATTTTAGGAATTGCGCAATACAGGAAGAAAAATAGTATTCTTGTCCAGGGTTCGTTGGTTTTGAGGAATCCCGATAGTAAATTCCTAAGGATACTCTCTTCCGGGCTTTCCTTGGATAATGCTCTTCTTCTAGATAACACAATCGATGTGAGCTTCGATGAGTTTGGAGAAGTTTTGAAGAGTGAAATCCGTAGAACGAGTTGCATATCGTTAGAGAATGGAAAAATGTGTAACAAGGAACTAGGAAAAATTAGTGCTGTCAAGAGAAAATATGCTTCTTTGGCCTGGAATCATCCCGGAGGTTAGTAGATGACCAAAAAGATTCAATTACGTTTTTTTGCTTGACAAAGACAGTATTTAACCGTATAATTATTTCTATACTTAGCACAACTATGGGACAATTCAATAGTTGAACAATAATGAAGTTAAAATAATGAAAATAAGATAAAAACTAATGGGACTCGTTGCATCTCTTTCCGATTTTACTGCAAGTGAGATTTTTTTCCTATTAACCAGGTTCGATAAAACGGGTCGGATAGAACTCCGTTCTGACAGGGAAAAGGGAGAAGTTTACTTTTCAAAAGGTAAAGTTGTTCACGCTTCGTACAGAAAAATAAAGGGAGTAGAGGCGTTGTATCATCTTTCAATCTTCGTTAACGGGCAGATTGAGTTTTATCCTAACGAGAAGACAACTGAATCGACCATAAAGGATGAAGTTTCCAAACTCATCGGTGAGATAGAGAGAAGAAGGGTTGAAGTTAGCAATTTGAAAGCCAAACTTCCGCCTTTCGATACCATTCTTGTTAAGTCATCCAATCCACCAGAAGACGCGGTTGCTTTGAGAAAGGACGATTGGAAATTGCTTATCCTGATGGATGGTAAGAATGACATTACGCAGGTTATTGAAAAAAGTGGTATGGGTGCTTTGGAAGTTTACAAAACAGTTGCCTGGTTTTTGGAGAAAAATCTAATTTGCGACCCAAAAGAAATTGAGAGAACGACCAGGGAACGTGTCAAATTTTTGAACATTCTTTTTATCGAACTCTCTACGCTTGGAGTTGCCGAAAAAGAATGGATCGATGTTGTTAAGACGACGATGGATAAAACAGAAGTTGGGAAAGTAATATCAGCAAATATCATATTTAGAGATTCCACGCTTTCGGCAAAAAAAGATATGAAGATAGATAGCTCCAGGAGTGAAATAGAAGGAGTGTTTTCGGAAGCGATCAAAATTCTGGAAGGAAAATGTAAGAATGAATTTGGACCAATGTTAACAAAAACAAAATTTGCTGTAGCTGTTAAAAAACTTAATGAAACGAGAAAATAATGTTTGAAACATTTGTGAAGAGAATTATGAGTATCGATGGAGTTAGCGGTTGTATTGCCGTTAATCAGCAGGATGGTTCTAAAATCTTAGAACAAGGAAAAATAACACCTGCACTGGAAGACATTACTGCATTTTTTGGTTCAGGTTTTGATGTAGTTGCTTCTTCTCTTGAAATAAAGGGTTTAAGATTGAGTTATCTGGAGAAGGAGAACCAAAAAATAGTTATCGTAGTTAAGGAAAATGGCTACATAGGGTGTGAAATTGAAAGTGAGGCTTCTTTCGAGAGAATCGTAGAGGATGTAGTAAAAGCCGAGAAACCGCAGGTTGAAGAGAAAGAAACGGAGAAAATAGAGGTGCCTACAGTCGAGTTAAGCCAGGAAGGGCGTTTTCTCGAAAGCAAAATACGGCAGATCAATCTATTGATTGATGAATTCAGCGAAGGAAAAGATAGAGAAGAATGGGTGAAAATTGTCGAACAGAAATTTAGCGAAAATGATGAAAGAAAAGCAATACAGAATGTAATACAATACGATGGAAATACTATAACATTCACGGGAACTCTCGACAAAGATGTGAAAGAAGAAGAAATAGCTGCTATCTCAAAATTGATAACAGATTCTTTATGCAGGAAAGCGGTTGAAGCACATGGTGCAATTGAAGCTAAGAAAAAAGTCCATAATGTGATCGAGAAATTAGGAATCGGAAGATGAGGGCGTTAATCCAGAAGTTGAGCAATAATAAAGACATACTTGGTGCCTTTTATTTCAAGGGTGATAATAATCTTTTCTCATTCACCGATCAGTACAGCGTACCTGACTCGAGAATCAAAAGAATTGCACTGGTTCTTTCGCAGACGATGGATGCGTTGGGTGGAGGGGTATTTAGAAGATTCTTTCTGGAAGGAGAAGATAAGAGAGTTTCCATTTTTCAACACAGTGGGGGTTACTGTGGAATAGTTTTTTCGAACATTGTCCCTTTTAGGAATATCGAGAATATTTTTGTCGAAGCTGTTTCCGAAGCCAAAGAGATTGCAGTGGAAAAGGAAGTTCCTGCAAAGGAAAAGCCAAAACTAAAACTTGCCGAGAAACCAAAGAAGATATCTAAAGAAAAACTCGCAGTTAAAATCGCTCCAAAAGAGGATATTATTTTGAATCCTTCTATTTTTGCGAAGATTAGAGAAATCTTAATTGAATACCTTGGCGATTTTAGTGATACGATATTCGAAAATCAGATGTCGGATATGAAATTGGATGAAAAATCGGCTTCACTATCCGGAGTTCAGAAACTGTGTTTCTCACTTCAAAAAGCGTCTGCAATGTTAATAGGTCCATCAAGTGCAAGGGAGATGGTTGACAAACTGCTTACGACAATAAAAAGTGAAAAATAAAGAATAATGTGAGTTAGATCCCAATTAATTGGCAAGGAGGTCTTAATGACAAAATTGTTGATGTTGTTTGCTTCTCTCACATCTCAATGGCCCAGTGAGGTTGTTTTTTGGAAAAATATATCGAGTTTTCTTTTGATTGGAGGCGCAATAATTCTATGGCTCAGTCTTATCCTTTTCAGTGTTGTTGCAAAGAAATACGAAATCGTTTTGAGAAAAAAAACTGATTGGCAGTTTATGATAATTGCACCATCAGGTATTCTTATCTTTGCAATCATAAAAGCTTACGCTGCTGTTGTAAAAGGTTTCTTGAAAATGACAATCACACAAAGCTGGATTGCGTATGGTATTTTCTTTTTATCGGGGATATTATCCCTTGTCGCGGCGCTTAGGTTCTATAATGTGGTAAAACCAAAAAAGGGGTAAGAAATGAGAATCAATCTTTACGGTGAAATAATTTTTGCTATTGGAATTTTGTTTTTTGCACTCTCCATAATTGTTTATGGATTTATTTTGAAAAGGTTGTTGAAACTGATTCGTAAACCAGGAATCTGGGTTTTTGCAGTTTTGGGAGGTATCGTTCTCATCATTGGAACTTTCCTGCATTTTGTGCGTGTAGGTTTTTTCTTCCCTGCTTTGAGAGCTGCTGATCCCGGTGACCTATTTACTCTCATAGTCAGTTCCTTGAAGATGGGAACCTATGAATCCGTATCCATCCTTGCAGCTGGAGTTTTGAGTCTCATTGGAGGTATGGTCTATAATATCTGGACCAGCCATTGATTTTTTTCTTGACATGCAAAATGCAGTATGCTATGTTAGAATGATGAGTTTTGGTAAAAGCTTTATTGATAAAAGGAGGTAATATGATTAGGAAGATTGTGATCGTGGTTTTTCCTCTTTTAATTCTTCTTGTTTTATTCAATTGCACAAAGAATCCAGTTCCACCTGATAGTTTGGACCCGATTATCAATGCAATTGAAGCATCTCCGAACATCGTTTCAAAGGGAGGAACCGTCTATCTTAAACTTGCTGCAACAGACCCTGATGAAGACAAGATGTATTACGATTGGTCTTGCGATAGTGGCACATTTTACTCTGATTCGTTTTTGCAGATTGAATCAAGTACCGCCAATCCTTGTTGGTGGAAAGCTCCTTTAAATGAGGATAATTTTGAAATAACTGTAACATGCACTGACAGTATGGGAGATACTCCAGTTTTTGTCGATACCTTTGTAAACATTTCGGTTAGCATATACAGTCTTGATTCGATTATAGTGGCAGGGGGTGGAGGATTCGCTTCTCCTTTCGCTATGTATCTTGATAATGCCGGTAAGATGTATGTGACTGATGAAGGTCTCTCTGCTATTCATTATTTCGATGGAGTGAAGTGGGTGTCCTGGAATTATTTCGGACTGGATACCAACATTTCTACTGACACAACAAGCTTCGACACAACAGTCGATTCAAGCGTAGTACCTTATGATACTATAATAGATACGACAATAGTTGTAGCGACTTTGATTGGTAAAGACTTATATGATTCTCCATCTGCTATATCAGTGGATGAAGGTGTGAATTTTTTCTATGTCGCCAATGCGAAAACCGACAGCACCGTGATGTCCGTCTTCGACATTAGCAAAATGTTTACATCTGAAGATACTGTGACAGCATTATCTAATGCGATTACCATGACTGGACACGATGCAGTATGGGATACATCAACAGATACATTGTCGTTGGACACTTTATGTCTATACGGTTTTCAGTTTCGAAAAAATGATAGGACCGACTTGAACTTCAGGGTGAGTGCGCCCTATGCTTCTTCGATCGAACCCACGAGTAATTGGTTTTACATATCCACCGGAATAAGCATAATAGCATATGATTCTACTTGGGCAAAGAATGGGTGGACAAAACAATGGTCCAGCGCAACATCAACCCAGGGGATCAATTATGCTGGAAAGGGAATGAAGATATTCGGTGGGAAGCTTTACCTTGCTGCTTTTGCTGTAAAAAATGATACCCTTCATAGCATCGTCAGAAGATATACGGACATATCCAATCCTTCAAGTCCACCAACCGTGGATCTTCAGTTCTCTTCGGATTATGATACGACCTTAGCATATGTTGCCGGACTTGCTGTAGGACAGGACGGACACATCTTCGTTACAGAAGGTGGAGGAAGCGAGCATTCTTTCCATAGGGTTGTAGAATACGATGATGTCGGTGGTTATGTGCGGTCATTCGGAAGTATTGGCAGCAAACCCGACCAGTTTAATTATCCTACGGATATTTTCATTGATGGAAGCGGAAGGATTTATGTGGTCGATATGGGGAATGCCTGCATAAAAGTATTCAGTAAATAAAGGAGGAAATCATGAAATCACCAAGTTTCAGATTCCTGATTATTCCTATTGCAATTCTTTTATCAATATCACTTCTGTTTTCCGGAACTACGGGAAAGATTGCTGGAAGGATTCGGGACAAGAGCAACGGTGAACCACTTCCCTTTGCCAATATAATTATTGTTGGAACCTCTTGGGGTGCCGTAAGTGATGTCCATGGAGATTACTTCATTCTAAACATTCCACCTGGCACTTATGATGTTCAGGCAAGGATGATGGGATATCGAAGTGTGACTATGAAAAGTGTGAAGGTTGGAATTGACCAAACCTCGCCTGTTAATCTTGATTTGCCTATGGAAGTCATAGAACTGCCAGAAACGATTATCTATGGAAAGAAGATAATAGAACCGGATGTCACAACTTCAAAAAAGGAATACACTGGAAAGGAAATCGAACGCATGGCGGTTGCAAATCCTGTAGAGGCTCTTCTCACAAGCACGAGTATGGTTAGAGACCCAAGAAGAGGAGAAATCCATGTGAGAGGAGGAAGAGGTGGGGAAGTCCTATACCTTATAGACGGAATGGAAGTAAGGGATCCACTCGTCGGTGGAGGGCTCGGTATCAGGGTCGAAGACAACGAAGTTAACCAGATGGCTATACTTACTGGTGGATTCAATGCGGAATATGGAAACGCTCAGTCGGGAATCGTCAATCTTGTTACAAGAGAAGGTGATGTGAAGCTTCACAGTGCGAAAATATTATACAAGAACGATCGAAGCGTTGTGAAACAGGATTTTGACTTCTATGGAAGAACGAAGAACAGCTTTAACAATGACAAATTTGTTTTCTCTTCGGGTGGTCCTGAGCCAATTACCAAATATGTACTACCGGTTCTTGGAGTGAAAGTACCTTGGGACATCAGTTATTACATTTCGAGTACCGGAGATTGGAATGACACCTACACACCGTTTCCTGACAGATCATTTCTGACAACATATCTCCTATGGGATAAGATAAGATTGAAGGATAGAATGAGTAACATATACACGGGAAACTCGAAAATTTCCTGCAGATTTTCATCCACAGCAAAGCTTACTTTGGGTTATAGACGATCCTGGGAAAAACGATTCGATTACTCGAACGAATTCAAGTATATTCCTGAGAATGCATACAGGAGAACAAGAGATAGTTATCAGACGGTCGCAGATTGGAACCAGACTCTATCAGGAAGAACATTCTATACGTTGGCTGTTAGCTATTTCCGTACATCCTACGCGTTAACGCCTGGTGGTAAGCAACCGGATGAAATCAACCAATACCCTTATACAAGTGATGACCCGACGGATATAGTCGTTGGTTATCCTGGCATCGATGGTCGAGATGAGCCTTACCATGATATTCAGAGATACAACGGAGTTTATAATTTTGGAGAGCAGTTTGTTGACCTGAACAAGAATGGTTTCTGGGATGAAGGGGAGCCATTTACAGATATGGCTCAGAGTAACTATCATTACGATAGAGGAGAAGATTTCAAGGATTATAACGGAGATGGTATCTGGACCGGGACAGAACCATACTATGATTGGGGAATAGATGGTATTGCCAATACGCACGATAGTCTTGAAGATAATGGTAAATATGATGAGGGACCATGGGGACATGAGCCGTACAATGATTACAATTTTAATGGTCATAGGGATAAGCCTGTGGGCGATCAATTCTATGATTATGGTTTTGATCAATGGTCTCAGTGGCATAAGAGGTATACAAATGCATTAACCTTTAAAGGGGATGTCACGAGTCAGATTACACAAGTGCACCTCTTAAAGACCGGTTTTGAGTACAAACGGTACAGGATGAAACAAGAAGAGATTCAGTATCCATGGTATATGGAGCCTGGTCGAGATCCCCCGCCCCCAGGTCCATGGCCTGATAGAGGTTATTTCAGGGATTTCTATGAACGTCATCCTTCTTCCGGTGCTTACTACGTTCAAGATAAGATTGAAACCAAGGGTATGATAATCAATGCAGGGCTCAGGTTTGACTTCATCCATCCTGGTTCTGAAGTCAGTAAAGGCAGGGATGAAATAAAATTATTTGGACTACCTATAATGACCGAGTACGAATTTCGCCTCAGTCCACGGTTTGGAATTTCATTCCCCATATCCGAGTTCGATAAGCTGTATTTCTCTTACGGTCATTTCTCTCAGGCACCTGAATATCAGTATTTCTATCAGGATACAACGCAGTTCAGCAGTGCTATAAGATTGTATGGAAACCCAAATCTTCATTCCGAAAAAACAATTGCATACCAGCTTGGTGTCGTACATGCAATTGGTTCGATAGTAAGACTCGAATTCAAGGGATTTTATAAAGATGTAAGAGACCTTATAGATACAGAGCAACAGGGAGTTGCCCCGTTCACATATCAAATAAGGGTTAACAAAGACTATGGCAGCGTGAGGGGTGTCGAGCTTAGTTTTGAGAAAAGGCTTTCCCATTTCTATGCCTTTTCTTTTGACTATACCCTTATGTGGGCAATGGGGAAGAGTTCTTCGGATAGGCAGGGTTATGATTATTCCTACCAGGGTATTCCTCTCCCACTTCGTGAGTATCCTCTCGATTGGGACCAGAGACATTCCATTACAAATGTGATTGACCTGAGGTCCGCAGCAGGTGAGCATCCTGTTGTATTTGGCTTGTCCATGCCCGATAAGTGGGATGTAAACCTGCTAACCCAGATTTCCACGGGTTTTCCATATACACCTTCAGGTGAGAGTGGGGGGGAAGATGTCAATATTCTTCCGAATTCTGAAAGAAAACCATTGACCACGACAACGGATATGAAAGCAACCAAATTCTTCTATTTAGGTCCTCTGAAGTATGAATTCCTGGTTGAGGTCAAGAATCTCTTTGACAGAAGCAATATTCTCACTGTCTACAGCGCTACAGGTAGACCCGATGTATCTGACCCCGATAATATAGACTATAACCCTGATGGAAGCATAAGGGCGATTCATGGCACCGAGTACGATAGAGACCCCACAAATTGGGGTCCAAGAAGGGAAGTTTACTTCGGAGTCGGGCTTAGCTATGGCTTATAGCTTTTAAAGGCTTGAAAGGAGGTATTAATGCTGGATCTCTTTAACCGTGGTGGATGGGCTATGTGGTTACTACTCATAGCGGCAATACTTGGTATTGCTTACATATTGGAAAGATTTTTTACCCTGATGAGAGCAAGGGTAAATCCATCTATTTTTGTAGATCAGGTAAAGTCTGCTTACGAGCAGGGTGGAACTGAAGGTGCTGTCGCACTATGTAACCAGAATCCAAGCCCTGTAGCAAGAATATTCACACCTGCGCTCGAGAAATACGAAAAATATAAAGAATCCAGCGACCTTAAGACAATTCTTGAAGAGGCTATCACTGCTGGTGGTTCCGAGGAGTTAGGATTTCTTGATAGGGGAATGCTTGTTCTTGCGGCAGTTGCCAGTGTTGCCCCTCTTATTGGATTCCTTGGAACGGTGTCGGGAATGATAAAGGCTTTCGATGCTATAGCAAAAGCCGGTACAATCGACCCAACGCTTGTTGCATCCGGAATATCCGAAGCATTAATTACAACAGCAACAGGTCTTATCATTGCCATTCCTGCAGCAGCCGCTCATGTTTTTTTCACATCAAGAATAAATACATACACGAGGTCTATGGAGTTGGCATCTAATTCTTTAATAGAGTTCTTGTTGGAAGAGGCTGAGAAGGGAGGGTAAATTGGAGTTGAGAAAGAGAGGTCAAAAACAGGCAGAGATTCCAACATCATCGATGGCTGACATTGCATTCCTTCTCATAGTCTTTTTTCTCGTTAGTACTATCTTCAGCAATGAAATGGGACTGCAGATAATACTACCTGAACATGGTGAGATTGTAAAGATAAGAAAGAGCAATATTGCACATGTGTATGTTAATGAGCAGGGGGCAGTAAAAATCGATGGAGAACCTACGCCAATCGAAATGATTGCAGATAAGGCAAAAGCGATGCTTGTAAAAAATGACAGCCTTGTCTTCTCAATAAAAACCAATCCGGCAGCACAGTACTACTATATGGTCAGGGTATTTGACAAGTTGAAAAAGGGTGGGGCCGATAGAATTAGTTTTGCACCCAAAAGCCAGGCGAAAAATTAAAAATGTTATAGGAGTCAAAAATGCGTTTTGCTAAAAAGAAAGAGGATAGTGCGGGCATTCCTACTGCATCGATGGCTGATATTGCGTTCCTCTTGATTCTTTTCTTTATGGTCACGACAGTTTTCCGTGCCGAGACCGGTATTCCTGTAAAACTTCCAGCTGTTGAGATGGGACGCAAACTTCCCAACAAGGGAATAGTCCATATCTATGTGAGTAGTTCCGGTAACATCTCGATTAATGACAACAATTGCAGGTCCGAACAAGTATCTTTGATAATGTCGAAGGAGATGCAGATAGACCCTAATACAATTGTGTCCTTAAGAATCGATAAATACTCGAAGTATGATACTGTTGGTGATATTTTTGACCAGCTTTCGGAGGCGAAAGCATTGCGTGTTTCACTTGCGACAGAAAAAATGAGGAGTTAGAGAAATGAAAGAAGAGAATTGTTTTGACCTCAAGAAAAGATTTCCTCTATATTTTAAGACAAGTCTCTTGCTTGCAGTTGTATTTTTCATTGTTGGTTTCTACCTTGTGCCACATTATACATTGCATCCATATGTGCCAAAGGTCAGCAAAGCAACCAAAGTAGAAGAGATACCCGAACAGATAGAGCGGGTTGAGGAAGTCCAACCCCAGGCAAAACCTCAACTACCGGTTGAGGCTGAAAGTGAGGAGGAAATACAGCAGGCTACAATAGAAAAAACTGCTGATTTTGAAACATTTGAAAAACTGCCGATTCAACCGGAAGCAGAAACGCCTGACTTTGTTGCTTACGATACTCCTCCAAGACCAAGAATCCAGATTAAACCTGATTATCCTGCAATTGCAAAACAGGCAGGCATAGAAGGTACCGTTATCCTTAAACTTCTAGTGGATGTTAATGGTAAAGTACTTAAGGTAAAGGTTCTGAAAGGTTTGACAGATGATACGAATAAGGCTGCAATAAAGGCAGCTTATGCAACTCAATTTTATCCTGCAAAGCAAAGGGATAAACCAGTCAAGGTATGGGTGAGTTATCCTTACAGGTTCGTGCTTGAAGAATAATTAGTAGTTGGCAAAAAAAATATATGGAAAAGCAGCATTTTTTTATATGATTATTTAGATTATTATATTAGAAGATGGAAAGGAGGAATTATGAGAAAAAAAATAGTGATTGTTTCTTTTCTCTTTGTCTTTTCGGTTTTCGCATACAGTTATGCTTATATTGATTCCGAACAGGAACCAAAGATAACACAACAGACGG
>CAYMQB010000014.1:0-49148 GCA_964392665.1 uncultured bacterium
GATGATTTTTAAGTGCAAAGATACACTGCTTAATTCTACTTTCGATTTGTCTGAGATTTCAATAAAAAGACTTGACAAGTCGGTTCATATACTATATAATAATTCTCCAATAATGTGATTTCGAATAATAAAGAGATGAAAGGAGGTGATAAAATAAATTTGAATATTTGAATTATGCGAACGATAACCTTGAAAGGAGGAATAGATGTTTAGAAAAATCATTCCTGCAATTTTGCTCATTAGTATAATTTTGGTTATTTCATTGGGTGCATTTACGAATACGTCATTCAGAAATGCCTCAACAGCAACTCTGTTAGAAGATGATTACGATTTATGGCTTGGACCATATCCACTTCCAGATCCTGCAAGGCTGCCTTTGATCGACGGTGCAAGATTCTATACAAACCTGAGTAACCTGGTCGATAAATCGGAAGAACCTTTCAGTAACTTTTCGAACGACTACTTCCTGATTGGTGGTTCCACAAATCCGCTTTTCAACTTCGGCAACGTTGGTATCGTGGCTGACCGATACAATGACATGAATCCATGGGACACGGGACTTCTGGACAGATTGGGAAATCCCATTTATGGATTCGGTAATGTTGTAAATGCGACGCTCACTGACACTGACGCTAACGGTATATACGACAGGAGAACCGAAGTCGAAGAAACAAGAGAAAGCTGGCAGGATAACGGTATCAAGGATTTTGTATTCGGTTTTGGAAAGGATATGAACGGTACTCTCGTGGGTCTGTTTTTTGAACTAAACAAGAACAAGAGAGAAACATACGGAGCTCCTGGAGGGATGCCGGTTAACTATACACTCGATTCCACGGATATAAATCTTGTTTCAGGAGACAGAACTTTTACCGAAAGTAAAGTGGGAACAGGTTCCACAATCGATGATATAGCATATAATCTTATTGGTATCTCATTCTGGAAGTATCTTTCCGAAACAAGGGCTGTGGGATTTCACTTCGGATACGGGATGCTGTCCGTAGAAACTAATGACATCTGGGATAATAGCGATAACTGGAACGCAAGCCCGGATAATGCGAGTATCACCGATACATACTCGATGACAGAAACATATGAGGACAATACTCCCTATTCAGGCAACAATATAACGGGATGGCTTTCCTTCATTACGGACTTAAGTGAAATCACCCATTTCAGGTTTGATACTTGGTATGAGAAAGGGTCAGCTGATATGGGAAGCGATGCAGTAGGAAACTACAGTATTGTTGAGAACAGGATTGCAGCAGATAATCACACGGAAGTAAATAATGGTACGGAGACAGCAGTAATAACCGGTGATGGTTCCTATCAAACGGTTGCTGTTAAAGGGAAGTTCGTATATGACCTTACCGACAAAGTGAATTTTGCATTTGGCGCAGGGTTCGGCACGAGTACATTCGATACGACAATAGCTGAAGATGGCGATGCAAGATATGTGTACACATACGATGATGGCGATAACCAGGCAAATGATCCGGATGACTACATTCGAACCACAACCTATGCAAGTGAAATCCAGACAAAAACAACGGCAGTGTCAAAGATTATTACCTTCCCTGTTTGTGTGGAATTCCATGTTAGGAAACCCCTTGTTTTCAGACTCGGTGCAATACATTCCATTAATCTTACGGAATCCACGACAAATATGGATCTTATCAGTGCTTCCCCTGGTCTTGTTCATACGGTATACGGCGATGGAAGTATAAGCGATGTATTGATTGACAATCCTGATATTCAGGATATTGGTTCGTCAGAGGATAATACAGACACTTACAGTAATACGAACTATACTTACGGTATGGGATATACGGTTGCGAAGAATCTTAAAATCGACCTGATGGGTTTTTCCGACCTGACAGACCTTTACAACTGGAAAGTTTCGGCTACATTGATGTTTTAGTCGACTTAATTCATAAGGAGGTGAAAAAATGTTTAAGAAAATACTTATTCCTCTGGTTTTTATAACCATTGCGCTGGTGCTGGTTTTTGGATGCTCGAAGAGCGATAATCCTTTCGAGCCCCAGAAGTCCGGTTTCAACGGTACAGTTCAGGAAAATCTTTCCTATATCGCTGGCATCAATCCAGGTCTGAATGGACAGATTCAGGATGTAGATCCCTCAACAAGTGAAATAGAAGGAGAGATAGAAATCTGGTTTCAAAGTTTTATGAATACAAGTACGGTAACCGCTACTAATATTGTCGTATGGGATACAACAAATGACGGGAGCATTCAGAATTCATCTTTCACTTACTATCCCGAGATTAAGAAAGCAGTATTTAGAGGGACATTCAGCGATGATGCAGTATTCATCGTTACCCTGAAAAGCGACCTCGAAAATCAAGCAGGTGTTAAGTTTGATGGAAACGGCAATGGTTCCTTCGATGGTTCACCTTATGATGATTACAGATACAAACTCTATACAGGTACGGGTAATACCGCGGATTACGATTTTATTCATCCGGAGATAGAGTGGGTTGTTCCTGGTACTGAAAATGGTGTCGATGTACTGCCTCTTATTACCCTTAGCTTCACAGGGTCAGATATTGACACAGAAGATCTCGTATTAGGCAATTTTACTCTGGTAAAAACATCGAATCAGGTTGCGGTTTCCTGTTCACTTATTGCCTCTTCACATAGTATGATTGTTTTCATGCCAAAGGATAGCATTGACCAGGCGGAACAGTATACCGTTAACGTGAAATGTGCCAACGTGAAGGACACCTGCAGAAATGTGTTACTTGGTTTCCAGGATGATAACGAAGGTTGGATTGCCAATATCGCTGATTATTGCTGGGATTTTGTAACGATGGCACTCGACGGAAACCATGATGGGAATCCTCCAGTTGTTTCGAATGTTAGTGTTGGCATCGATGAACTCATTGTAAGTTTTAACGACGATATCGACTTGACCACATTCACGACTACAAATATCAGGGTATATGACAACTCGACAGGTCAAAACCTGGTTGGTTCCATCATTAATGAATACGATGGCAGAGGTTTTCGTTACACTTTAGAGAATGCGGAGAGCGGAACAACATACAGGCTCTGGGTAAGCAAGGATGTTAAAGAATTAGACCCGGGGGGTTGGTATCTTGATGGAAATGAAAACGGTGTCGGAGGCGAATGGGACGATGACTACACTACAACATTTACGCTTTAGTTTTTTGTAAGCACAAATAGGTTCAAAGGGAAGGGGGCAGGAAAGTCTGCTCCCTTTCTGTTTCAGGCGGGCATTAGAAGGAGAGTGTCGGGGAAAAAGCAAGGATAAAAGATAAAGGGTAAATAAACGCTCCGTTGCGAAATGACCAATGACTAATGATATAGCTGTTGAAAAATGTAATCCATGGGCTCACGCATTGTCATTCCCACGCAAGCATGTCACCCCTGCGAAAGCAGGGGCGGGAATCCACAGGGGCAGGTGTCCAGGATAAAAAACACAATGGATTCCTGCTGTTGCAGGAATGACCGGCAGAACCCAAGACATAAAGCCAGGAGAATAAAGCTATCATTATGATTTCGGATAGAGAATTGATTGAGCAGGCAAAAAAGGCAAGAGAATATGCTTATGCACCATATTCGAAATTTTCAGTGGGAGCTGCATTGCTCACGGAAAATGGTAAGGTTTTTTTGGGATGTAATATCGAAAACAGTTCTTTTGGTTTATCCATTTGTGCCGAACGTGTGGCTTTGTTCAAAGCTATTTCAAGTGGTGAGAAGGTATTCTTAAAACTTGCTGTGGTTGGTTCACAAAATACAAAGATTCTTCCCTGTGGTGCCTGCAGACAGGTTTTATTTGAATTTGCCCCTGATCTGATAATTGTTAGCCTTAATCACGATAAAGTAAGATATTGTTCTTTGAAGGAATTGTTGCCTGAGGGATTTTCACTCCGAAAAGAAAAGTAAAAAGTTAAAAGTAAAAAGAGACTACATAACGGAAAAGGCGAAATTAGGAAATTGGAAATTGGGAAAATGGGAAAGGAAGCAAACAGCAAACAGAAAGGCAGACACGACAAACCTTGTCATCCCGAATTTATTTCGGAATCTCGAAGTGAACTGCCATTCCTGATTTTCATCAGGACAGGTCGCTGTCAACGAGGAACAAAGAACGAAGAACCAAGAACTAGATACTCTAAACGTTCAAACGAACTAAACGAAATTACCAATTACACAATTAACTAATTACGAAGTTGAATGATTAAATAACGCAAAGCAAATATACAGCGAAGCGAATATACGCAGGAGGCTAATAACAATTGACAGATGACCATCAACCAATAACCAAAAAAATGAACGAAGAAAAGCGAATTCTCGGGATTGATTACGGAAGGAAAAGGATAGGTCTTTCAATCAGTGATCCGTTAGGCATAATTGCTACCCCGGTTGATACAGTAAATAGAAAGAAAGTCATTGAAAGAATACAGGAAATCTTAGTTGAGTTTAAACTCAAGAAAATTATTATTGGTTATCCTCTGAGGAGTGATGGGGAGAAAGGTAGAAGTACAGAGGAAGTAGAGAAGTTTGCGCAGTTAATTGAAAAAACATTTGGTATAGAAATAGAATTATGGGATGAGAGGTACTCGACCATAGAAGCGGAGCGCATAATGAGGGATGCAGGAAAAAGTTCGAGTAGAGAAAAACGGAAGGTTGACATGATTGCTGCTGCTGTTATCCTTCAATCCTATCTTGATGAGAGAGGGGGAGAGGATAAAGTGTAAATAAACGCTTCGCTGTAATTGAACGCTGTGCTGTATGAAAACCAAGCAAACTAAACAAACCAAATAAACTAAAAAGACCGTGAAAGGCGAAATTATGAAATTGGAAATTAGGAAAATAGCACAAAAGAGAAGGACGAAATTAGGAAAATGGAAATTGCGAAAATAGCACAAAAGAGAAAGACGAAAATAGGAGAATAGAAATTACGAAAATAGCACAAAAGAGAAGGACAAAATTACGAAAATGGAAATTGCGAAAATGAGATTGCTTCAACAGTGGAAATGAAAGTTTTTTCGCAATGACACGAAAACAAAACAAACCAAATAAACCAAATAAACCAAATAAACCAAACAAACCAGACAGAGGAATAATGAAATCGAAAATCACGAAGATTCCAAAATTGCTGTTTGTAGTTCTCTTAATAGTAAGTTTTGCAGGCATTCTTTATAATGTTAGATTATTCATTAAATCTGGAGGGGAAGCAGGTCGAGAGAATGTTACAGTGATTATTCGGGATGGAATGTCCGCAAGACAGATAGGAGAAATGCTTGAACGCAAAGAAGTAGTTGCGTCAGGGAAGAGCTTTGTTTTGATTTCCAAGTTGACTTCAAGAGAAAAGAAGATAAAGGCAGGTAGGTATGTATTTCGAAGAGGAATGGGAGTAAGAGCGGTTCTTTCGAAATTGGTGAGTGGTGAGACTGAATCACTATCAGTTACTATTCCAGAGGGTTTAACAATGAAGGAAACATCGGTAATACTCGAAAAATCCCTTAGAATCGACAGGAAAAAGTTTCTTGGAGTTGTCAACAGCGGTAAAGTTGCTGCAAGCAAGGGGATTCGGGGAAAGAACCTTGAGGGCTTTCTATTTCCCGATACCTACGAATTCAACTACGGCGTTACCGAAGAGGAAGTGGTAGAGCGACTTGTTGAAGAGTTCTGGCAAATCTTTAGTGATTCTCTAAAAAGACAAGCAAGCAAAATAGGATTTACGGTTTATGAAGTTGTTACACTCGCTTCCATGATCGAGGAAGAAGCAATGCTGGACAGAGAGAAAGCTACAATATCACAGGTCTATCATAAAAGGCTTAAACTGAACAGAGCACTTGAATGCGATGCTACGGTTCAATATGCACTGCCAAAACACAAACCCAGACTCCTGTATAAGGATTTGAAGGTTAAATCACCGTATAATACCTATATTCATAAAGGTTTGCCACCTGGTCCAATTTCGAGTCCTGGTAAAGAAGCAATTGTTGCGGCAGTTTTTCCTGCTAAAACCGGTTTTCTATATTATGTCGCCAAAGGAGATGGTTCACATATTTTTTCAAGGACTGCAAAGGAACATATGAGGGTAATCGCAAGGTTGCATAGAGGTAATAAATAATGTAGGGGCAACCCTTGTGGTTGCCCAAAATCAAAGGGCAGTTGCCGCATTAGAACATTTCATATCTAACGGGCAAACAAGACAGTCCATACATCAGGTTTGAAGCTTTTTTCTTGACAACAAGGGAAAAATATTCTATTTTGAAGCAAATAATTGAGTATGGTATATGTATAGAAGGAGGTTTGAGTATGAAGATAGTCGAATGTGTTCCGAATTTTAGTGAAGGACGCGATAAAAGCAAGATAACGCTGATTACAGATGAAATTGAAAAAACAAAAGGAGTGACACTTCTGGATGTTGATCCAGGGGCTGCGACCAACAGAACCGTTGTAACATTTGTCGGAACACCCGAAGGTGTCAAGGAAGCAGCATTTCTTGCGATTAAGAAGGCATCGGAAGTCCTGGATATGAGCAAACATAAAGGTGCACATTCGCGGATGGGTGCTACAGATGTCTGTCCATTCGTTCCTGTCGCGGGCGTTACCATGGAGGATTGCGTAAAGATTGCACACGAAGTTGCGGAAAGGGTTGCAAAGGAGCTCTCCATTCCTGTTTATCTCTATGAAGAAGCAGCTACAAAACCGGAGAGAAGAAATCTTGCTACCGTCAGAAAGGGTGAGTATGAAGGTCTTTCCGTGAAGCTCGAAAACCCGGAATGGAAACCTGATTACGGGAAACCGGTTTTTAGCAAGAAATCCGGTGCTACCGTTATAGGTGCAAGGGAATTCCTTATTGCGTATAATATAAATCTAAACACAAGAGATAGAAAAGTCGCACATGAAATTGCACTGAATATAAGAGAGCAAGGTCGGGCGAAGAGAGATAAACAGGGAAAGATAGTAAGAGATAAGAACGGAAAGCCAATTGTCATTCCCGGTAAATTGAAAGGCGTAAAGGCGGTTGGATGGTACATAGATGAATACGGAATTGCTCAAGTTTCGGTTAATTTGACAAATTACAAGGTAACCCCTCTGTTTAAATTGTTTGAGGAATGTCGGAAGGAGGCAAGGAAAATTGGTGTTAGAGTTACTGGAAGTGAGCTTGTGGGTCTCATTCCAGAGGAGGCATTGCTGCAGACAGGGATGTATTATTTAGAAAAACAGGGTAGATGTCCGGGTGTTTCGAAGGAAGAACTTATAAGAACAGCGGTTCTTTCCCTGGGGATGGACCAGCTCTATCCATTTAAGCCCGAGGAGAAGATTATTGAGCATACGATTGCGGAGAAAAGAAGACTTCTTGAAATGAGTCTTACAGAATTCTCGAATGAGCTTTCTACGGATTCTCCTGCACCTGGCGGTGGAAGTGTTGCAGCTCTTTCAGGAGCACTTGGGTCTTCTCTCTCGTCTATGGTAGCTAATCTTACATATGGGAAGAAGGAGTACAAAAGATACAATAAGCAGATGAAGGAACTTGCAATTAATGCGCAGGCATTGAAGGATGAATTTCTTTATTTGATCGAAAGAGATACCATGGAATTCAAGAATGTGATGAGTGCAATGAGACTGGAAAGAAAAACCGAAGAGCAGAAGAAGGTGCGAAAGGAAGCAATCGAACGGTCCACAAAAAAAGCAACTGTAGTTCCTTTGGTGATGATGCGAAAATCCATAGAGCTTTTAAATCTTGCAGACATTGGAGAAAAACGGGGAAATCAGAATTCGGTGAGTGATGCTGGAGTTGCTGCAATAATGGCTCTTGCGGCGTGTGAGAGCGCATACCTCAATGTTATTATAAATCTCGGGAACATAAAGGATGAAGAATTCAGTAAATCCACGAAACAAGAAGCAGATGAGATATTGAAAGAAGTAAGAGGTAGGGCAAAAAGACTCACAAGAAAGGTTACCCGGAAATTAGAGGATTAAGTCATACGCTGTGAAACAAATAACGCAACGCAAATACACAGCAAAGCAAATACATGCGGAAGACAGATAACGATTAACTAATGAGTATTGACCATTAACTGATAACTTGTTTGGTTGGATTTATTGGATGGGTTCTAACCGCTTACGTTCAGCACGATACTAACGTTTTAACCGGGATAGACAAATTACCTAATTACCGATTACTTAATTACGAAGGAAATCTTTGCGTTCTTCGCTCCTCTGTGGTAGGATTGTTTTATTCGAATTCTGCGAGTTTTCGACTCGTTTTTCTGAGTCTTTTGATGAGGGTGAAAACGAGGGCGCCTATCATCGGGTCATCTTCGATTTCCTTCTTAAATTCTGATGTGTCAAGGGTTACAAGTGTTGTTTTGGTTATTGCTTTCGCTGTTGCGGAGCGTGGACTACCATCTATAACCGCCATTTCACCCAAAAAGTCACCCTCACTTAATACGGCAAGCACCCTCTTTTTTGTGCCCGTTCCCTTTGATATTTCAATTTCACCTTCTTTAATAAGGTACACAGAGTCGGGAGGGTCCCCGTCTCTGAAGAGAGTGTCACCGGGTGCAAGAATCTTTTCTATTCTGCTCATTTTATTTCCTTTTTCTTGTTGGGCTTTTGACTTCCCATTCGTAAACTATAGGTGCAACTACAAATACAGAAGAATATGTTCCAACAATAACGCCTATAAGTAGTGCAAGGGAAAAGTCATGAATTACTTTGCCTCCAATCAGGAATAGAACGAGTAGGGCTACGAAAGTTGTTAGAGATGTAATAATTGTTCGTGAAAGTGTTTGATTTATGCTTTCATTGATTATTTGAGCGAAACCTTGTTTCCTGAGCCTCTTTAGATTTTCCCTTATCCTGTCAGATATAACGATTGTGTCGTTTATAGAGTATCCAACTATGGTCAGAATAGCCGCAACAATTGGAACAGTGAATTCCTTTCCCATTATAGAAAGTATGCCTATTGTAATGATAATATCATGAAACAGGGCAATTACTGCTCCTATGCCGAATCTAAAAGTAAACCTGAAACTTACATAAATAAGTATCGCAAACATTCCAACAAGAATAACCCATAGTGCTTTCCATTGGAGATTTCTTGAAACAGCAGGTCCAACCATTTCTTCTCTATCGATTCTCAAGTTGTTGTCCGGAAATGATGCCTGCAGTTTTGTTTTTAGCATAGCACTGGAAGTCGAATCGCTTGGTTTAGAGGACGTGGAAATTACCTGAGATTTGCCTTGAGTTTCTTTCGGTATCTCCATGCCGCTTTCGGAAATGTTCACGGTTATCTCTTTTGCATTACTCCAGTTCCCATTAGAATCTTTTGCTCTTATGTATATTTTGTGAGATGTTTCAGGTTTCCAGTCATAAGTGGGGATTGTTACAACTGCTTTCTCCACTGAGCTGTCATAAACGTCAATACTGCTCATCTCGATGCCTTTGCCAATTTCACCCAGGGAGTCTAAGAAAAACTGGACATCCGTAATTGTTCCGTTTCCCGTATTTTTATCCGACGCAGTGACCAGCAGATTAAGTTTGTTTTCTTCGTGAACTTCTACGTTTGTTTCTATGATGGTCGGACCTACTGTGTCCGTGACAAAGGTCTCTCGTGCAATGGTTTTTATAAGGAAATCGTTTGCGGTGCCAAATTTTTGTATTTTTGCTTTCTTATATCCAATATCGGTTAAAGCTTTTCGCAGGTCTGCAGTTGAGATAGGTTTTTCGAAATGTAGCTGAATCAGACTTCCTCCTGAAAAATCTATTCCGTAATTGAATCCTCCCCTTACAAAAAGGGAAACTATTCCGGCGAGAATGAAAATGGCAGAGACTACGAAAGTTTTTTTTCGAGCCTTTATAAAATCAAAATGCGTTTCTTTTAGTATTCTGATCATTTATATCTCCTATATAGAAATCCTTTTTATCCTCAGGTAAATGAGAGAAAAGTCGAATATCATTCTCGTAACGACAATTGCTGTGAAGAAGTTTGCAAGTATACCTATTCCAAGGGTCACTGCAAAGCCTTTAATGGGACCGGTGCCGAAGAAATACAGTATAAGTGCCGTTATAAAAGTCGTTGTGTTTGCATCGAGAATTGTAACGAATGCTTTCTGGTAGCCGGAATCAATGGCAGAACCCACGGTTTTTCCAGTTCTCAGTTCCTCTCTTATTCTTTCGAATATCAAGACATTTGCATCTATTGCCGCACCGACAGTTAGCACAATTCCCGCAAGTCCAGGCAGAGTTAAAGTGAATTTGAAAGCCGATAGAACTGCAAGAATCAGGAGAAGATTGAGCGTAAGTGCAAAATCTGCGATCAATCCTGACAGGCCGTAGTAGAATAACATAAAAACAATGACAATTGAACCTCCAATAATAACCGATCTTATTCCATTTCTTATCGAGTCATTTCCCATTGACGGACCAACAGAACGCTCCTCGATAATTTTCACAGGTGCAGGAAGAGCACCAGCTTTCAATACTACAGCAAGGTCTTTTGCTTCATTCATGGAGGCGTTTCCCAAAGTAATCTCGGAACGCCCGCTCGGAATTCTTTCTCTCACAACAGGGGCTGATTGAACGACATCATCCAATACTATTGCAATTCTTCTTCCCACATTAGCACCTGTAATAGCAGCCCATTTACTGCGTGCCTTTCTTGTCATAGTAAGATCAACCTTAACGCCCATGGGATTGTTTGGAGTACCAATACCAGCGTCGGCAGTCAGAATTGCGGAGCCCGTCAGAACCGGATGTGAATGAACGAGGTATATAGAAAACATTTTTCTTCCTTCGACCTCTTCGGCTTTGCCCCACAGAAAGGTTCTTTCGAGTGGCACTAAATTCCTGACATCTTCTCTGTTTATATATTCTTCTACGATTTCCTTGTAATCGTCAAGAACATAAAACTCATTTCTTATTATTTCTATATTTGCAAGAAGCGGGTTTGATTCAAGGTTTTCCGAATCCAGTGGAGCATTTTGTGCCAGAAACTCGTCGAGTTTTGTCAGAATATTTTGCTGGATATCCGTGTTTTCAAGTAATCTGAATTCCAGCAGAGCTGTTTTCCCGATGATTTCTTTTGCTCTTTCTCTATTTACCACACCGGGCAGCTGTATGAGGATTCTATCCATTCCCTGTTTTTCTATTGTTGGCTCCGATACTCCGAACTGGTCTATGCGGTTTCTGATTATTTCCAGGGCTCTGTCTGTTGCACCTTTTTTTTCTTCATCCGAGAGTTTTGACTTATCTACTTCGAGAACAAGATGCATTCCCCCTTTCAGATCAAGACCAAGGTGAATTGACCTGTCTGCAAGTGTTTTCCTCTGGTGTGGGTCGAGGTTTGCCAGGTCCTCGTGTGACATATTCGAATAACGAAGAGTGTATGATAACTGAAATAATGCGGCTGCCAACACAATAAGGAAAAAGATGAATTTCCATCTGAGGTTTTTTTTCATTAATCCATCCTCCGTTCTGTATTTTTAAAACCCGAAACTGCGAAATTTACTATGGGCTTATTTAAATATAGGCTTACCTTTACCTATTATTTCATTAAGAGCGTTCTTAAAAAAGTTCACTCCCCCTGTTTTTTCAAGAGGGAAACTGTCCTTATAATATTTCCATGACTTTCTTATCTCATCGCCAATTAAGTGGGCGAGATTCCCCTGTTTTAAGCCAATTTCAACCTTGTCTCCATGATACAGAAGAATGTCTTTGACAAGAGAGCGTGCAAGTCTTTTAGCCTCTTTTTCGGTTTTTTGCTCTTCTGTTTCTGGTCCTTCTATTATTTCTTCTATTGTTTCAACTTCTTCAGTTAGAGTTTCTGGTTGCTGTTCAATGAGGGGTGTTTCCACCGGGGTAGTTTGGCTCACAGTTTCTTGTATTTGCTCTTCCTCAGGTTCGATTTTTGTTTCTTCCGCAAACGCAGTTTCGGTTGTTGGAGATTCTTCTATAGCAGGTTCCTGTGGGGTAAGTTCGTCCTTTTTTTCGGATTTATATGTTTGCTGTAATTTTTCCCACAATTTCGTTCTATCTTCGGTTGTTGGTACTACATTTTCTTCTAAGTCGGTAGGGGTTCCGGTATCCACGGGGGTTGATGTCTCAAGCGATTCAGAATTCTCCAGCTGTGGAGCGAAAGTTTCCGGTTCCGAAATTATCCCAGTATCAGAAGCAGTTACGGTTTCCTCTATCACAGGGTCGAGTTTTATGTCTACGGGCTCGGTGAAAACTGTAAATATATTTGAGCATTCAGGACATCTTACCGGCGCTCCACCTGGTGGAATTGAAGCTTTGTCTACTTTATATTTTTTCTTGCATTTTGGACACTCGACTATCATTTCATACTCCCTTCCTCTTTTTTGCGACATATTAACTTATATGCAAACCAAAGTCAAGTAAAAAAATGAGCTTGTCCACTTTGCAGTATAAAATACAACTTCTTCTTTCTCTTGAATAAGTGAAAAGTGCAGATTGTAGGGATAAGTATTCACAAGAAGAAAAAAGTTGACATACGCAGGTTACTATGATATTAATGAACAATGGAACGGAGGACAAAATGAAAATAGTGTTGTTTTCTCTTACAGTATTGCTTGCTGGAATAAGTGTTTTTGCTGCATTTGAAAACCCCATTTTCATTCTGGTGGATAACCCAACATGTGGAAATTACTATAAAGGGCAATTTGAGATCAGGGCAAGAATGGAGCCTGAAGGTGGTGTTCTATCCGGGATATATGTAGGTATAACGGATAATTTTTCTATTGGGGTAAGTTATGGTGGAGACCATATTATTGGATACGGACCTATTAAGGGATATAAATATCCAGGTGTAGAAGTGAGATACAGAGCGTTCGAAGAAACGCTTGTTTATCCTGCAATGGCTTTTGGGTTCTGTTCTCAAGGGCATGGTCCTCAGATGGATGGAAGATATAGAATCAAATCGAAAGGTTTCTACGGCGTTGTTAGCAAGAACTATGAGTTATTTGGAAATCTTAGCTTTCACGCAGGAATGAATTATTCACTCGAACACAGTGATGGGAATAAAAATCTTGATGTTTTTCTTGGATTGGAAAAAGCCATTAATGAAATATACAGTTTTGTCTGTGATTATGATTTTGCTTTTAACGAAGGAATTTCCGAGTACAGAAAAAACGGGTATTTGAATTTGGGAATAAAAGGTTGTTTTGCACCTAATATTGCTATCGAATACGATGTAAGAAATTTACTTAAAACCGGTGATGACGGAGTAAACAGGGTATTGAAACTCAGTTATCTTGATCAATTCTAAATAGTCGTTTGTATCGTTACAATCGTTACTAATTAATAACGTTCTAAACGATACACAAATAAGGATTAAAGCGATGAATACAGTTGCTATAATTGGAATGCTGTGGGGGGATGAAGGAAAAGGGAAAATAGTCGACCTTTTGAGCGAACAGGCTAACATTGTTGTTAGATATCAGGGAGGAACGAATGCGGGACATACCGTTTGCTTCAAAGGAAAACCATTGCCCCTGCACATGATACCTTCGGGGATTTTTAATGAAAAAACTGTTTGTGTCATTGGAAATGGCTGTGTGATAAACCTCAAGAGCCTTTACGAAGAGATACTGCTTCTTGAAAGTGAAGGTGTAGATGTGAGAGGTAGGCTTTTTATCAGTAAGCGTGCACATGTTACATTTCCATTTCACATAGAGATTGACAAAAACATAGAGAAGAAAAAGGGTTCAAGAAAATTGGGAACGACTTTCAAAGGTATTGGACCATGCTATACGGATAAATTTGCCAGGGTTGGGATCAGAGTTGTCGATATGCTCCAACGGGAAGAATTGGAAGCGCTGCTTGAATCCTATTTTAGCACATTTACCGGAAGGAAGGATGAATTCGACATCAAATGCATTGCAGAGGATTATACCAAAATCGTGCAGGAACTTGGAGATTACATCATCGATACAGTATCATTTCTAAACAGAGAAATAGATGGCAATAAGAGAGTCGTTTTTGAGAGTGCCCAGGGAACTCTTCTGGACGTTGATTTCGGAACCTATCCTTACGTTACCTCAAGTAATCCTACTATTGGGGGCGTCTGCACAGGAACCGGGGTCGCATCAAACAAGATCGGACGAGTGATAGGAGTAGCGAAGGCATATTCAACTAGAGTGGGTAAAGGTCCTTTTCCCACTCAGTTTGAGGAAGGATTTGAGGAACCTTTCAGAAAGAAGGCAAAGGAATATGGAGCAACCACGGGAAGACCAAGGCGTTGTGGCTGGTTTGACGCAGTTGGTGTCGGATACTCGCAGATGATAAATGGAGTAAGCTCGATTGCTTTGACGAAACTGGACTGCCTTTCGGGCGTCGATAAAATCAAGGTTTGTGTGGCTTACAAAATAAATGGGAAAAATGGAAAAGCCTCGTTCCCTCCCGACACTGCAAGTCTTTCCAGAACTAAGCCAGTTTACGAGAAATTCGATGGTTGGGAAGAGGATATCAGAGGTGTGAATAATGAGAAGGCGCTGCCACGGAATGCGATTAAATATTTTAAGGCTTTAGAAGACATACTTAGGATTAAGATTTCGATCGTTTCGACTGGTCCAGACAGAAAGGATACTATTCTTAGGGAAAAAATCTGGTAGCTCTTTAATAAGGAAGATGGGGTTCTTTACAAGTAATTAGGGTTTTTCACATAGCCAGGTATTTGCAACCTTTCTTTTGTAACGGAGTTCCTTCTGTATTTTTATGAATATTCTTGTTGTAAATTGGCAGGATAGACTGAACCCAAATGCGGGTGGAGCAGAGGTACATCTGCATGAAATTTTCGGGAGGATTGCAGGCTGGGGGCACGATGTTAAATTGCTTGCTTCGGGCTTTTTTGGCGCAAAGAAAGAAGAAGTAGTTGATGGAATCCATGTAATTCGCACAGGAGGAAGATTGGATTTTAATTTCTTTGTGCCATATGAAGTTAAAAGGATAGAAAGAAGAGAAAAAACAGATATTATTGTCGAGGATTTGAACAAAATCCCCTTTTTTACTCCAATGTATGTGAAAACCCCTGTATTTGCTATACTTTTGCATCGTTTTGGAAAAAGCATATTTACCGAGACCATATTCCCTTCTGCTGTTTATGTTTATGCTGCAGAATCGATGGTTCCCATTATTTATAGAAACATCCCTTTTGATGTTATATCCGAAAGCACAAGAGAAGACCTTATTAAGTCAGGGATTCCTGCCCATAATATCAGCCTACACTACTGCGGTATTGATAAAATCATATACAGACCTCAAAGCAGAATAAAAAAAACATACTCGGTTACTTTTGTAGGCAGATTAAAGAAGTATAAAAGTATTGACCACCTGCTGTATGCAGTTGCCGAGGTGGTTAAAACTTTCCCTGGTATTGTGGTTACCATTGTAGGTGACGGTGACGATTTACCACGACTGAGAAATATCTGTTCTTACTTGAAAATAGAAAAAACCGTAACTTTCACGGGCTTTGTTTCAGAGCAAAAAAAAGTGAGAATACTCCAGGAGTCGGAGATTGTTGTGAATACTTCAATAAGGGAGGGATGGGGGTTGACTGTTATAGAGAGCAATGCCTGCGGTGCACCCGTGATTGCAGCTAACTCCCCGGGACTTAAGGATTCTGTAAAAGATGGTTATAACGGCATTCTATATCCTTATGGTAACATTGAAGCAATTGCAACCTCTATAAAGAAATTGCTTTCAGATAGAGAATTACTCAAAAAGTTGCAACGGAACGCTATTCTTTGGTCTAGTAGGTTTGACTGGGGAAAGTCGGCAAAGGGTTTACTCGGTCTTCTAAAAAAGCGGATTCTACATGAAATTTAAGCAAGTATTACTTATAATAGTCAGAATAACTCTGGGTGTTGGTCTTCTGCTTTTTCTTTTCTGGAAGGCTGATGTTCAAAAAATTATGAGCGTTGTAAAACAGGTTAAGTTTCTTAGTATTTTTATTTCAGTTGCTCTATTCCTTTTTGCCGTTTCCATAATATCACTCAGGTGGAAGATACTGCTGAAAGCTCATTCGATAAACGTAGCTTTTCATAAGGTTGTTTCCTATTACCTTGTTGGATTCTTTTTTAACAATTTTCTTCCGACTATTATCGGGCTCGATATTATACGTGCAATGTATGTATCCAATAGTTATGGAAAGAAAGCGGAGTGTTTTGCTTCTGTTATAAGTGAAAAGATGATTGGTTCACTGGCAATACTTTTACTTGGAGTCTTTTTCCTTCCGCCATTTGTTGCAAAGGACCTTCATATATTGTATATCTTTATTGGTTTCTTGTTGCTCACCGTCGTCTTCATTGCGGGAGTATTCTTCTTTCCTCATCGAAAGAAGTTAAAGAAATTCACATGGATTTCCAGATTATCGAGAAATTTCAAAGGTAAAATTGTAGGACTTTACGACGCACTTTACTATTATAGAGATAAAAAGGGGATAGTTTTTCAAACACTTCTGCTATCGTTAGTTTATCAGTTAGCCTTAATAACTATGGTTTATTCAATTGCGCGAGGAATCTCTGTTACGATTCCCTTCTACTATTATCTTTCTTTTCTTCCCGTTATACATATTGCAAGTATGATTCCTATTACTCCAAACGGTATAGGAATTAGAGAAGGACTGTATATCTATCTCTTTGCTTTCGCAGGTGTTAACTCGTCTCAATCCATACTCATTTCGATAATCTTTGCGGTGATTATTCTGATAATAAGCATTTCTGGCGGCATCATTTTCATATTTGGAGTTAAAAAGAGGCGAAATTAGCATTTTTCCCTTGACAGTAAGTTCTTTTTATATTATATATTAGATAGAGATGAAAAAGATGAGGAGATTTAGCTGGACATTTAGTTTTAGCACAAAAAACGCAATTCATCAGTTCGTTGTTAGGGATATATATGTTTATACTGCAATTGCACTTAGTTCGCTTCTTCTCTTGTCTACATCATTTCTTGTACTAACTGAAAAGGGAAAATATGCTTTGTACAAAGATTATAGAACACAGTTACTCATAAGAGATAAAAATATTGCAGCTATTTTGGAGTTTGGAAAACAGATCGATGTTGTAAAGACAACGATCGATTCTTATTCTTGTTTCGATGACATATTGAGACAGGCAGTGGACATTTCTCCTTTAGAAAGAAATCTAATTGTAAGAGGTATTGGTGGACCTACACCTCTTGATACTCTTATTAGTGCGCTTTCGAAGTCTTCGTATAATATTCTCAGCGATGTCACTAAACAATTTAGCTTCACGGGGAAACTCGTTGAACTTGAGCAGATATCGTATGAGGAAGTCCATAAAAAGCTAACATCCATTGTCGATTCAAAAAAGCATACTCCTTCCATTTGGCCCACACATGGTTACATTTCTTCGGGTTTTGGGTGGCGGATACATCCAATCTCAAGGAGGTCTGAATTTCATAAAGGTATTGATATTGCGAATATTCCCGGGACGCATATTTATGCTCCCGCAGATGGAGTTGTAGATTTCACAGGTTGGCTATCGGGATATGGAAACTACATATCCGTTGACCACGGATATGGATTCAAAACCAAGTATGGACATCTTAGGAAAATTCTTGTGAAAGAAGGGCAAAAGGTGAAAAGAGGTGAACTTATAGCGGAGATGGGTAGGTCTGGTCATGTTACAGGTCCACATCTTCACTATGAAGTTAGGGTTTTGAATAAGGCTGTTAGTCCGCTTGGATATATAATCAGGGATACTTTAACTTACTAAATTATAAAATACCAAGATAAGAAATACTTGAATGCCGTTTTTATTCCCATCCTGCTGTCTTATTTGTTTGTTCTATCTCTAACAGGATGTTTCCCGCCTACAAAAACAGAGATTCCTTCGATTGACAAAAGGAGGAAGGAATGGGAGAAGGAGAGGATTTCAACTTTGCTTTCCAGTGATCGTGTCAAGAGGAAGGATATAGCATTTTTGCTTGCATACTATCTGGGAGACCTTGCCGTTTTTTTCGAGGTAAATCCTGAACTCTATCCTGTGTATTCGGATGTTAGCGATGATACAAAAGGGCTTAAGGAAAAGATTTACATAGATAAGACATTGAAAATGGGCTGGATGAGAAATTTCCCAGACGGGAGGTTTTACCCTATTGATGATATCAAGAGGTTTCAACTCGCAATTATTCTTTACAGGGTTTCAGAAAGTTTGCCCATTTTGGAAGAGAAGAATACGGGACATTTTGAAATTAGGGATGTTGCGGATTCTGATTACACTTTTAAAGCAATTACTTTTGTCATAAACAATGGATTCTTAAAACTAACGGATGGCTATTTTTTCAAAAATAAGAGTGTGACGGGTTACGAAGCAGCCAGATGCTTTTCAGTTTTCAGGAAGAAGCTTAAAAAGTAGAAGGATTTCTTCTTTGAGTGTGAAAATTCACAAGAAAATTCTGTGTAGACCACCGAAGCAATTCTCGGAATCTGAGATTGATAAATTTCGGGAGATATTCTCCCTTTCACATCCAATCGTTCAAATTCTATTTAACAGGAGACTTGACACTAAGGAAAAGATTGAAAGTTTCCTCTATCCTTCCCTGGAAAATCTTTTGGATCCCTTTATCTTCAATGATATGGATAAAGCAACGAATAGAATTATGAGAGCTATCAAGGAAAAAGAACCCATCCTTGTTTATGGTGACTATGATGCGGACGGCATATCATCCATTGCTCTTGTTCTAAGAAACCTTCGGGCTTTGAGTGCAGAAGCCTATTACTATGTTCCTAATAGGTTGACAGAAGGCTATGGAATTAATAAAAAAGCTGTCAAGATCATTAGTGAAAAAGGTTTTAAATTGATAATCACCGTTGACTGCGGAATTAATGCAGAGTCTGAGGTGGAACTTGCGAAAAATCTTGGAATGGATGTAATCGTTACGGACCATCATGTTCCAAAAGAGGAATTGCGAAGTGCATATGCCGTAATCAATCCAAAAACGAAAGGTGAGAAATATCCTTTCAAGGAACTTGCCGGTGTTGGTGTTTCCTTTAAACTATTATCTGGTGTTTTCAGCAAAGCGAAAAGAGATGGTGAGATGTTACAGAGCCTGGACCTTGTTGCAATCGGGACAATAGCGGATGTTGTCAGTATGACAGGTGAAAATAGAATTCTGGTTAAAAGTGGTATAGATGTCTTGAATAATACAGATAAAATTGGTATTTCAGCACTTATTGAGAAATCCGGGCTTAAAAAGGGTAAAATCGGTGCTTACGAAGTTGGATACGTTCTTGCTCCTAGAATTAATGCAAGTGGGCGGTTAGACACTGCTTATGACTCGGTTGAGCTTTTACTTACGGACGACAGGGGCAAGGCATGGGAATATGCAAATGCACTCAATACTAAAAACAGGATTAGACAGGAACTTCATCGGAAAGTCGCAACGGATAGTATCCGGATTATTGAAAAAGAAGGCTATGATAAAATGCAAGGCGGTATCGTGTTAGCCAAAGAAGATTGGCATGAAGGTGTTGTGGGAATTGCTGCCAGTAAGATTGCAGAGGACTATTCGAGACCCACCATACTCATTTCAACAGCAGGGGAATTTGGGAAAGGTTCTGGGAGAAGTGTGAAATCTTTTTCACTTCTTGACGCACTTGATTCCTGTAGAGATTATTTGCTAAAATACGGAGGCCATAGGCATGCTGTCGGACTCACGATACGTAAAGAGAAAATCTCTGAGTTCCGGCAAGCTTTCAACAAGGTAGTTAGAGAAAGATTAATCGCTGAAGATCTGGTTAATGAAATGAATAGTGAAGCTGCGCTGTTTTTTTCAGAAATAGATGGAAAGTTGATTCTGGAGTTAAAGCAACTCGAGCCTTTTGGAATAGATAATCCCGAACCTATATTTTTAACGGAGAATGTAGACTTTGTTGGTTATCCAAAAATCGTTGGAAAGAATCATATTAAGATAAAGGTAAGGGAGAACAACATAGTTCTTGATAGTATTGGTTTTGGAAAAGCTGAAATAGCGAAGGACTTAGAAATAGGGATGAAGATTTATTCTATCTACTATTTTCTTAGGGAAAATACCTATATGAATAAGAGAAAAATTCAACTAAACCTTCTTCATTTGGAGAGACCGGAGGGTGAATCCAAAGGCTAATGCCCGAAAACACTTTCAAATTCTGGAGTTTAAAAGAGAAAAACAGTGTTAGGTATCTTTCCTTTGAGAAATGGAAGGGAATTAAAGTTTATTATTCGACAAGAATTGGAGGAGTGAGTAAACCACCGTTTGATTCTTTGAATCTTTATTTAGGCAGAGGCGACAAAACCGAAAATGTAAAAACAAATAGAAAAAGATTGTTTGAAGCACTTGGAATTAAGGAAAGGGATGTTGTCTTTACGAGACAGATACATTCCGATATTGTAAATGTTGTAAAGAACAGAAAAGAATTATTGGTTGGTGATGCAATGATAACGAAAAGAAAGGGAGTTTTCCTTGGAGTATTTACTGCCGACTGCACTGCTGTCTTCCTGCATAGTTCAGAGTTTCCTGTCATTGGTGTGATTCATGCAGGTAGAAAAGGTGGAGAAAAGAATATCACAGGAAAAGTAGTGGATAAAATTTGTAAAACTTACGATCTCGAACCGGATAAAATCGAGGCTCTGTTCGGCCCTTGCATAGGACCAACTCATTATGAGGTAGGTAGAGATTTTGAAAACAGATTCAGCAGGGAGTTTCTCATCAAGAAAGAAAAGCGATTGTATCTTGATATGTGGAAGATGTTAAAAAAACAATTGAATGATAAAGGTATTAAAAGGATTTTCGTTCCGGAAATATGTTCATTTAAAAGAAGCGACCTTTTCTTTTCTTATAGAAAATCTGGCGCTAAGGTAGGGGAAAACCTCGGGATTATAGGAATGGAAATGTAAGATGTTATTAATTCCGAGGATGAAACGAGTAAACAACGTTTCCTTAATTGATGTTTGTTTTGTTTGAAAATGAAGAAGAATTTTCGTTTTTTCCCATTTTCATCGATGTTAGAAGAGAAACAACTGTCTGAGGTTTTCAATACGGTGAAATGGGATTTGACATCCGTGGAAAAGGCTTCAGAACTTGTAAAACTTATTATTGCTGAAAGGAAAATTGGCATTCTTGGTAGCGTATCCAGATTTAAAGAAGCTTTGAAACTCGCAAAAGGCGCATTGAGCAGGGCTTATGAGATAAATAGCAGAAATCTCGCGGGTGTATATCTAAAGCACATAGGTGGATTTTACTGGTATCTGGGCAATAGAAGGAACGCTCTAATTCACCTGAAATTGGCAGTAGATATTGGCTTCAGGGAAAAGAACTTTTCCCTTGAAGCAGATTCTCTAAGAAAGATAGGAATCGTTTATTACAGCAATGGTGAATATGACAGGTCATTGGAGTACTTTTTTGAAGCACTTGAAAAAGCCAAATGTGGAGAAGATGTGTGGCTAATCGGAGCTATATCCGGAAATATTGCGGTGATTTATGAACTCAAAGACGATATTGAGAGTGCTCGTAAATACTATGAAAAGGCACGTATTATATTCAGAGATCTCGGTGACAGGAGAATGGAAGGAGTGCAGATTGGAAATATTGGAATTATGTTATACAATACGGGAAAAATCAAGAAGGCTATTACCCTGATAGAGAAGTCGATAAGCATTGCAGAGAATGTGGGCAACAAGCACTCGATGGTTACTATGTTTTCCAATCTCGGCAAATTTTACTTCGAATTAGGGAAATTGAAGAAAGCACTCACCATATTAGAGAAAACCGAAAAAATGGCCGATGAAATTCAGATGAGAACGGAAAGGGCACGCGTTTTGATTTTGGCTGCTGTTATAAAGAATGAGCTGTATGGTGAAAGCGCAAAACCAATTATTCTTGAGAATATTAGAATTCTCGAAAGGTTAAAAGAATTTGAATTTCTGGTAGATGCATATATTCTTTTAAGTAGGTTCGAGAAAAACTCGGGAAATTCCAAAAGAGCCAAAACGGTAATTGCAAGAGCTCGAGAAATTGCCTTGAGAAATGATTTCACGCAACAGCTGAAAAGAATTAATGAAGAGTTTAAACAGACATAATAGGGCATTAATTTATTGACTTGACATCAATGCGGATTTGTATTAGTAGAAGAACAATGAAAGGGTAGTAGTTGCTTGCTGCACAACTCTGCGGTGAAGTTCGCTCGGGAAGTAAGTTACAGAAGGGGAGAAAACATGAAGAAAGAAGGTAGAAAGAAAGAAAAAGGTTTACAACCGGCTAATCTACTGAAAAATGTTTCGCTTTACATTCCCGATATTGTGTACTCCGAGATCACAAAGAGAAAAAACGCGCTGGTTGACGGCATTACAAAAGATTGTTCAATACTCATAGCCGATATTACCGGATTTACATCGCTTTCCGAAAGGCTCTCCAGAATTGGCAAGGAGGGCGCTGAGGAAATTACGGAGATTGTAAATGGGTACTTCTCGAACTTATTGGACATAATATTTAAGTACAAAGGTGATTTGTTTCACTTCAGTGGAGATGCGCTTTCGGTTTTTTATTATGCAGAGACAGGGAAAAAGAATGATAGCGAAATGAGAGCACTTCTATCTGCGTGGGAGATGAAAAGAAAGTTGGTTAAATTCGGACACATCGAAACATCGCAGGGCACGTTTCCTATTAAAGTTCATATTACGCTTCACACGGGTAAGGTGAAATTTATTCAAGCAGGTATGAAAGATGCCGGTTTGTTTGTTTTTGCTTGCGGAAAGACAACAAATGAGATTGCAGCTTTGGAAGCGAAGGGTAAATCCGGGGAAGTAGTAATGAGCGACATATTCTACAGATTTGTGAAGAAAAATGTCAAGGTCGATAAGAAAACTGGTTGTTACCTGCTTGGTGATGTGAAGGTCAGTTTGGAAATTAAGAAAAGTCGCAAAAAACGAATATTATCAAAGAAAAGGGATTCTTTACTCAAAAAAATAGAGGCAGTAAAACCATTCGTAAACCCAGTTCTCTTTGGCAAAATCAGCGGAAAGAAATCCTTGGATGTATGGAGTGAACATAGAAAAGTTACGACTATGTTTATCAATTTTGAAGGATTCGATTTCGATAAGGATAGAAGCGCAGTTACAAACTTACAGAGGTATTTTTCGGAACTCGAAACAATTGTGGAAAGGTATGATGGTTCCATTGATAAAGTAGATTTCGCCTCCATTGGATGTAATGTAATGGTTCTCTTCGGTGTTCCTTTTGCACATGAGGATGACGAAGAAAGGGCGGTATTATGTGCATTCGATTTACTTGCAGGTGTGTGGTCTCAGGCTTTGAAAATCAAAATGCGAATTGGAATCAATTCAGGTTATGTTTTTGCTGGAAATGTTGGTTGCCAGCAGAGAAGAGAATATACAGTGATGGGAGACGAGGTTAATCTTGCTGCAAGACTGTTAAGCAAGGCAAAGGAAAGTGATATTATCGTTTCTCATAGTGTTAGAAATAAGGTTAAAAACAGTTTTCAACTTACATCCAAAAAGGAAGTTAAAATTAAGGGGAAGAAAAAACCAGTTAAGATTTTCAGAGTTACGCACAGAAAAGAAAAATCCAGTCCCAAGGATACACTAACAGGAGGGGAATCGAGAACTCTCGTTGGTAGAGACAGGGAGATGAAAAGACTTCAAAGAATGATCAAGAAGGTTGAAAAAGGAAAGGGCTATATACTTAGGATATCCGGAGAAGCTGGTGTGGGTAAATCGAGAATTACAAGAGAATTCATAGACTTATGGTCAAAGAAGAAGTTCAAATATGCAGCTGGAAATTGTCAATTCTATGGAAAACCAATTTCCTATTTACCCTGGATTGAGCTTCTGGCCTCTTATGTGGGGATTGATGAGAATGATAAGGATGAGAAAAATCGGAAGAAGATCGAGGGTTTCCTACGAAAGGTAAATCCATCTCTGGTTGAATGGTCACCCGTTATTGGAGAATTTCTTGGAGTAAATATTGAAGAGACAAAATTGACGAGTTCTATAGATGCGAAGTTGAGAAAGCAAAGATTATTTGATATTATACTCGAGGTTCTTTCCTTTTCCAAAAAGCCATTACTTCTCATTCTTGAAGATTTTCACTGGGCGGATTCAGCTTCTTGTGAACTATTGAATTATGTTGGCAGAAATATTGCAAATATCCCAATCTTTTTGCTGATAGTTACGAGGCCTGTCAAGGAAGAACCAGGGTTTAAGAAATACGAAAACTATAGGGAAATAATCCTCGAAGAATTGAACCAAGAAGAGATTCGAGCATTGGTTGCTTCCTTACTCGGGACTTCTAACATCGAAGTAAAATTCCTTGCCTTCATAAGAAAGGAAACTCAGGGTAATCCTTTCTATGTTGAAGAATTGGTAAAATCGCTTATGGAGAGATCGTTTCTAAGGAGAGTATTGGGGAAATGGATTTTTCCAGAAGACATTAGCGAATTGCAGGTACCTGACACGATTCAAGGGATAATTATGAGTCGTATTGACAGATTGCCAACCACTGTTAAACAAGCACTGGTAACGGCTTCCGTAATTGGTAGAGAATTTGACTATTCAACGCTTGAGCGAATATTCACCGAAGATAGGAAAAGGTTGAAAGGATACTTATCTTCCCTGGAACGGCTCGACCTTTTACAATACCGGAGAATGGAAAAAGAGCATAAATACATTTTTAAGCATATTTTAACCCAGGAAGTTGCATATGACAGTCTTTCCTATAAAAAGAAAAGAGACCTTCACCTGAGTGTTGCAAACTTCATCGAAAAAAAGAAAAGCAGAGATATAGAAGAAGTTCTTGGTATACTGACACATCACTTTTATAAAGGGAGAGATTGGGAAAAAGCCTTCTACTACTCGATAGAAGCAGGGGACAAGGCAAAGAAAGGTTATGCAAATATTGAAGCACTAAATTACTACGATAGAGCACTTGAAATATTGGATAAGATGAAGAAAAATGGATTACTCGAGAAAATATGGAAAAGAATCAAGAGTGAACTTCGAGCATGAGAAAGATTGAAAAATCGGCTGAATTCCTCTTTTACTTTTTCTTTGCCTCGCTTATTTTCTCGAATACGCTTGCTCAAACTCTGGCAATAGTTCTTATTACTCTATGGATTGTCAGGTGGATTGTAACTCGGAAGTTCGTAAGAAACCCTCTTGATTTGCCTGTTGTTATTTTCCTTTTTATAAGGACTGTTTCCTGCTTTTCATCCATTAACAGGGCAGTAAGTTTTAGGGAATTATATGGCCATATCTTCTTTTATCTTATATATTTTGCTTTTACCAATCTATTGAAAAAGGGCAGAGAGAATGCGCTCATCTATCGATACACCGCAATCCTTATTTATTCGGGAGTGGTTTCATCTATTTACGGGAGTTTGTTTTTCTTCTCGCATAATTTCATTGTGAAAGCACAATCGACGGCAGGTGGTATTACGAGATTTTCTGAATACACGATGATCGTTTTCTGCCTGGCATTTGTGCTTTCTCACAGGAAAAATATTTTTCCCTCTAAGATTGTTGCCTATCTTAGTATCGGGTTCTTAGGGATTGGACTTATTTTTGCTCAGGAAAGAGCCCAGTGGTTAGGGATTGCTCCTGTAGTATTAGTTGAAGGACTGAAAAACAAAAGGTGGATGCTTGGATATGTGGTCGTGGTTTTTGGGGCATCTATTCTTTTCCTGACAAATTTGCGGAAGAGAGTAATTTCACTGCTGCATCCACTTTCCAATACTTCCGGTCGACTTGTAATATGGCGTGGTGCGAGAGGACTGCTCTTTAAAAGACCTTTGCTTGGTTTTGGTCCGAACACCTATTCCGATGTTTCACCGTTCCTTAATGACAGAGGTTCATGGCATTCGGACTATTTGCAGATTTATATGGAAAGCGGAATCCTTGGTTTTGTGAGTTATATTTTTCTCAGTTTTATGCTTTTTTTACGTTGTGTCAGAATTTGCAGAGATAAGAGAAATAAGGACATAGGTTTTGCAATCCTATTTGCGCTGGTGTCAATGTACACGGCAAGCTTTTTTAGCGGTCATATTCAGGAGCCCATTATCAATCCTTTGTTTTTTTCCCTTATAGGTTTTGTGTCGGTTCTTAGTCGGCGAAGTGGAGACTTTTATCGCGAAATGGAAAAGTCTTGACATAAAAAAGAATTATTGTTATGGTTCAAGGCATAAGGCAATGTGGCTTATTGTTTTGCTTTAGTATGTAAGAATAAAACTGATGATAGTTTTTAGAGGGTTGTTAAGAACTGGGGGTGACAGAATATTTACGAATTGGCAATGAGAAGGAGGTAAGATGGCACAGATTTACAAGAATTTCATAGATGGAGAGTGGGTTGAATCGGAGTCAAAAAGAACCTTTGAGAACAGGAATCCTGCTAACTGGGATGAGGTAATCGGTGTGTTTCCAAAATCGACAGCAAAAGATATAGATAAAGCAGTTAAAGCTGCAAAGAAAGCATTCGATTCCTGGAAGAAAGTACCTGTGCCCAAAAGAGGGGAAATACTTGGAAGGTGCGGAGATCTAATGGTAGAAAAGAAGGAAAAGCTCGCAAAACTTGAAACCAGAGAGATGGGTAAAGTTATAAAAGAAACAAGGGGAGATGTGCAGGAAGGGATAGATACAGCCTACTATGCTTTTGGTGAAGGTAGAAGGTTCTTTGGAATAACTTCTCCTTCGGAACTAACGAACAAAATGTGTTACACTGTAAGAGTCCCCATAGGGGTGGCAGGTTTGATTTCACCCTGGAACTTTCCAATGGCTATTCCTTGCTGGAAGACGATACCTGCACTTCTTTCAGGTAATGCAGTAGTTATCAAGGCGGCAAGCGATACACCAGCAACTGCGACAAAGCTCGTCGAATTGCTTGTAGAGGCAGGTATTCCCGAAGGCGTTGTTAACATAGTTCATGGAGCGGGTAGTGAGATAGGAGAGGCTTTGCTCGCTCATTCCGATATCGGTGTGATTTCATTCACCGGTTCTTCAGCTGTGGGAAGCAGAATTGCAGAAGTTTCAGGAAAGACACTTAAAAGGGTATCTTTGGAATTGGGAGGAAAGAATGCACAAATTGTTATGACCGATGCAAATCTAGAGTTAGCTTTAGAAGGTGTTCTCTGGGGAGCATTTGGAACAACCGGGCAGCGATGCACGGCAACTTCAAGATTGATACTCGATGAGAAAATTTACGATAGATTCATAGGTATGTTACTCGACAGGGTAAAGAAGCTCAAGATAGGTAACGGTCTTGATGAATCCGTTGAGATGGGACCTGTTATCAATAAAGCTCAGAGGGATGTTATTCATAATTACGTGCAGATAGGCAAAAAAGAAGGAGCAAAACTCGCAGTTGGTGGTGAATTTTATGAAGAAGGAGATTGCAGTAAGGGATGGTTCTATAAACCTACGGTGTTCAAGGATGTTAAACCAGGGATGAGAATCGAGCAGGAAGAGATCTTTGGTCCTGTGCTTTCGGTCATTAAATTCAGCAGTTTTGATGAAGCTATTAGGATAATGAATGACACAAAATATGGGCTTTCCTCCTCCATATATACACAGGACGTGAATCTTGCAATGAAGGCTGCTCGCGATATAGAGGCAGGTATAACATATATTAACGGTCCAACCATCGGTGCTGAATGCCACCTTCCTTTTGGTGGAGTGAAGAATACAGGGAACGGACACAGAGAAGGAGGCTTAACCGTCTACGATATTTTCTCTGAGATAAAGACGGTCTATGTAGATTATTCGGGAAAACTGCAGAAGGCGCAGATAGATACAACTGTGGAGAAGTAGGTATCAGGAACCATGTGATTGGAAGAATGGTGCAAAGGACAAAGAATAAGAAATGCAGAGAAGTAGCGGAAGGCCTCCGATACTGGAGAAAAGATGTTATGCTGAGTAAACAGAAGTTATTGACTTAGAAAGAATATAATTTAGAGGATGCGCTCGCAATGATTCAAAAAGTAATAAACAGATGAAATGCTATAGACGGATAGAGGAAATTACTAATTTGTGAGTTACGAAACTATGAAAAGGAGGGAATTTGCATACTGTAAAATCACTCGCGACTAAAAGGATACTGATACGAAGAGACATTACGATGTTTTTTGGTAGTTTTATTTTTGCCTTGTTCATTACAATGGGAGCTTTTGTTTATATCCCCTTGCCCTTCACTCCTGTTCCCATCACTCTTCAGGTGCTTTTTGTGCTTCTGGCAGGAGTTATATTGGGAGAAAGGTTTGGTACGCTTTCCATGTTGCTATACACAGGGGCAGGAGCAATAGGCTTTCCTGTCTTTGCCGGTGCCGTTGGGGGAATTTCTGTCGTTCTTGGACCAACTGGAGGCTACATAGTGGGTTTTCTTGTTGCCCCATTGATAATTTCTGCTATAATAAAAAAAATAGGGAAGGGAATTGTTGCAACCTCACTTGCGATGTTGGCAGGATTGTTTGTGATTTATCTCTTTGGCGTAGTCCATCTTTCTGTCTTTCTTGCGAATGGGTTTGGAACAGCGGTCAAACTCGGAGTAATTCCTTTTGTTGCGGGTGACCTGGTCAAAATAGCTCTTGGAGTTATTTTGGTGCATTCAGTATGGAGGAAAGCTTGGAATTCTTAAAGATTTTTCCGGAATTATCTCTTGTAAAAGACGAGAGTCTTGGTAGGAAAGTGCAGAAAGTTTGGCAAAAAGCAATGGATATTGGAACTTGGAAAGAAAAGGATTTGTTCAGCATACCGTTCACACTATTGATACCTGACACAACGGTTAATATTGTTGAACATACCAGAGCAGTCACGAATGTCGCATTAAAGATCGCCAAAACGTTGAAAGACATTTACAGAAATATGATAATAAACGAAGATTTTCTCATTGCAGGAGGATTGTTGCATGATGTAGGCAAATTATTGGAGTATGAATGCACAGAAGGGAGTTTCAAGAAGTCAACAACAGGTAACTTACTCAGACATCCTATAAGTGGTGCAAATCTTGCAAGTATTTTCGAACTCCCTTCAGAGGTCATTCATATTATATATACACATTCAAAAGAAGGTGATAATTATGAGCGCACAATCGAAAGTACTATTATTCACTACTCCGATTTCATTAACTTCGAGACACTGAAAGAAGTCTTTGATGTCAAAAAACAATAAAACAAAAAGGAAACAAGTTATCATAAAGGAACGTGCTTTCTGGTCAATGGTACTTTCCGCTATTGAGGTTTATAATTATGAGACTCTTGGACTTTTGCTCGGTTTGAAAGGTGGTAACAAATTCATTATAGAGTATGCGATACCTTTTCAGACTGCCGAGAAAGCAAAAACCTGGGTTAGCCCAAATGAAAGAAGAGTTTCAAGGGTTAAGGAAATCGTGCACCTTATTCCAGTAGACGTCATAGGAGATTATCATTCACATACGGAACTCGGAGATGAAAAAGCGCGTGCTATTCCGAGTGGTGATGATATTGCAGATATGGAGAAAGGAAATGTCTATTTGATTATTGCAGTTAACGAGTGTAAAAGGAGAGTTGAATGGAAAAATAACTATGATGGCAGTATTTCTGGAACACTCGGGAGGTTTCACATCCGCATGGCCGCACATGAGTTCGTACAAAAAGGCAGGCTCTATTACAAGAAGGTAGAAATGTTCTGTCCTTCCGCCGTGGGTTTGAAGGGGTATTCTCTGAGAGGGTAAGTTGGTAGATTACCATATACATACGATATTTTCCTGCGATTCACAGCTTAAGCCAGAAATGGTTTGTACTCGAGCAATTGAGATGGGTTTCGAGGAAATTGCATTTACTGAACATCTTGATCTCGACCCGAAAGATGAGGGTTATGGTTTCTACGATTACAAGGCTGTTTCCAAGAAGATTGAAGAGCTACGGGTAATCTATGCAGGAAAGTTGAAGATAAAGAAAGGATTGGAAGTAACTTACCAGAAAGAGAGGGAGGAAGAGATAAAGGATTTCGTTTGCGGTAAGAACTACGATTTTGTTATTGGTTCGGTACATCTTGTAGGTGATTTCGATATTTCCCAGGAGAATGGAACCAAGAAATATTGCAGGAAGATGGGCAGAAGGAAAGCGTATATTTCATATTTTGAAGTTACCCGAAACCTTGCGGCAAGTGGTATTTTTGATTCTTTGGGTCACCTGGAGATGATTAGAAGATATGCTATTAAATACATTGACGATTATTCATACAATGAATTCAAGGAACAAATAGATGACATACTAAAAATGCTTGTGGAAAAAGGATTGGCACTGGAAGTTAATACATCTGGAATCAGACACATGCCTGAGACGACTTATCCACGAGAGGAAATAATAAGAAGATTTTTGGAAGTTGGCGGCAAGTTTCTCACTATTGGTTCCGATGCCCATCTACCAGAACATATTGGATACAGGATACAGGAGGAAATGGTTTTGCTCGGGAGCATGGGCGTTGATGAGATCACAATTTTCAACAGAGGAAAGAGAAAGTTTAAGAAAGTGCTATAACAAAACGGTTCAAAGCTCGCAATGATAGAGGGAGAATTATATGTATAGGATACTTGTAATCAATCCAGGCGGAACATCGACAAAGATAGCTGTATATGAAGATGAAAAACCTGTTTTTATGGAAACCGTCAAACACAGCAATGAGGAACTGGCTCATTTTGAGACCCATATGGATCAGTATGGTTATAGGAGGAGTCATATCCTTGAACTTCTAAATAAAGAAAATGTTTCTCTTGACTCTCTCAGCGCAGTTGTTGGAAGAGGAGGACCATTTCTTCCACTCGAGAGTGGTACCTATAGAATAGAGGAAAAAATACTGGACGATGTTAGAAATGGTAGGGTTCAAGCTGAACACATATCCAACATAGGTGTTTTCCTGGCTCATGGAATTGCCAACCCTCTTAGCATTCCAGCTTTTTTTGTTGACCCAGTGTCGGTTGACGAATTCGAATCGGTGGCAAGGCTATCAGGTGTCAAAGAAATACCAAGGTTGAGTCTTTCTCACTCTCTGAATATGAAAGCGGTTGCAAGAAGAGCGGCAAAAGAACTGGGTAAAAAATATAAGGATATCAATCTTATCGTTGTCCATATGGGAAGTGGAATATCCGTTAGCGCTCATAGAAAAGGCAGACAGATAGATTCATCCAATGCCAATGATGAAGCACCTTTTTCACCTCAAAGAGCGGGAACGATTCCTTTGACGGGTATAGTCGATCTCTGCTATAGCGGCAAGTATTCTCGTAAGGAAATAATGAACAAACTTCTTAAGAAATCAGGTCTGTGGTCTCATCTTGAAACGGATGATGTGCAAGAAATTACTAAAAGAATAAAAGAAGGTGATAAGCAGTCAAAGCTTGTTCTCGAAGCAATGGCTTACCAGGTTTCCAAGTGGATTGGTCAGATGGCAGTAGTACTTAGTGGTAGTATTGATGCTGTTGTAATAAGTGGAGGTGTTGCCCATTCAAGACTTATGGTTGAATACATAATGAAGAAAACGGGGTTTCTCGGCAGGACAGTGGTTTTTCCTGGTGAAGATGAGATGGAAGCACTTGCAATGGGGGCGTTGCGTGTTCTCAGAGGAGAGGAGGAAGCAAGGGAGTATACGAGAGAAAAGGCAAGGATAAAGGATGAAGCGTAAACTAACGCCTTCGGCTGTGAACGAAAAACTAAGCACCAAGAATGTGAATCAGTGTAATCTGTGGTAAAAAAAATGTTTATAATTGATGTTTTCTCTGTATCTCAGTGTCTCTGTGGTAGATCTTGTTGAACACGAAATTAGGAAAATGGAAATTACGAAGTTAAATGATTGAACAAGGATATTAACGAGAGAGGAAAATGTTCGATATAAGTAGTGATAGGGAAGAAAAGGCAAGAAACATTCTTGATGGAGTAATGCAAATATCCGAGATAGGCTCGGAGCAGTTCAGGATAACAGCGATTGGGGAGTTATTAATGCCTGTTGAGGAGGCTGTTACAATTACAAGGAAAAGGTGTGCTTCGATGGAACTTATGCCAGTTTTCAGAAACAAGGGGGGGAAGGTCCTGATTCAGTTTGTACCGAAACCTAAAAAACCACGGAGATCGAATTACAGAATTAATGTCATTCTTTTTCTATTGACGATTGTTACAACGATGTTTGCAGGAGCAATTCAGCTTGCGAATACAACTGAAATGTATGATGCCATAATTTACGCAATTTTAAATATTCATAAAGGTATTCCATTTTCCTTTACCATCATTCTCATACTTGGTTCGCATGAACTTGGTCACTACTTTGCATCGAAAAGACTGGGGATCGAAGCCACACTTCCGTACTTTATTCCTTTTCCGCATATAATAGGCACATTTGGTGCAGTAATAAAAGTGAAATCGCCTATTACAGACAGGAAGTCATTGCTTGAGATTGGAGCTACTGGTCCGCTCGTAGGTTTGTTTTTTGCAATCCCTGCAGTTATTATAGGACTAAATTTATCCAAAGTTATTCCAATTCAGCAAGCAGGATTAAGTTTAGGAAATTCAATATTGTTTCATAGTATTTCAAAAATTATAATAGGAGAAGTCCCAGCTGGTAATGATATTCTTCTGCACCCCGTTGCTTTTGCTGGATGGATTGGGCTCTTTGTTACAGCGCTTAATCTGCTTCCGGTTGGTCAGTTAGATGGTGGTCATATTATGTATGGGCTTATTGGAAAATACCAGCAATGGACGGGTTGGGTAGTCTTTTTCTTGATGTTTGTTTTTGGTTTTTTTTGGCCGGGATGGTTTCTCTGGGCAATTCTTATAATGGTTCTTATCAAGATTAAACATCCGCCTCCCTTGGATGATATCAGTCCAATCTCGTGGAAGCACAAAATTGTTGGAATACTTACAATGGTTTTTTTCATTTTAACTTTCATTCCGGTACCTTTTTTGGGGTTTTAGTATACTGCAATCGCAGGTTGTTCAACCTTAATTATATAGATTCAAAATGTTCGAAGGGAAGAGGAACATATTCTTTCTTTTACTGCTTGCTTTTAGCGGTGCTGTAGCTATTTCCTTGCTCAGACCTATTATTCCCATTTTTACAAGAAGAATGGGCGCAAGCGCCCTGGAAATTGGTTCGCTTGCTTCTGGTTTTATGCTTGCACGTGCAGTTGCTTCGATAATAATAGGAAGATTTTCCGATAGACTTGGGAAGAGGAAGGTTTTTCTTCCCATCGGATTTTTAGCATACATCATTTCTTGCGCTATGCTGTTTTTTAGCAATACTTATCTTGAAGTTCTTATGGTCAGCATTTTTCAGGGTTTGTTTTCTGGATTTATATGGCCCATCGCTCAGGTAATTACCATTGAGAATTCTGCTTATTCTTTTAGAACAAGGGCTCTCAGCTTCTATTTCGCTTCAGGAAATGCTGGTATGAGTGTCGGGAGTGCGCTTCTTGGATTGGCTTTAATTCTCATAATGTTCATTTTCAAAACGGATGAAAACTCTTCATTCAGGATCGTCTTTCTCATCTCCGGAGTAATTTATTTCATTGCTTTTTTGCTAACATTTTTTATTCGAGAAAGAGATAAAAAAATTAAAGTTGCAGATGGAGTAAAAGTGAAAACTTACCAAAAAAGTGATATTAACATCTTCGGAATTTTGGTGTTAGGCTTTCTCATTGGGACAATACCTGGTCTATTTCGTTCCATCATTGTTCTTTATCTTAACGAGAAGTTTCTTATGCCAACTCAAAACATTGCATTCGTTCTCATGGCTATGAATATTTGCGCACTTTTTTCAATGCTTATATTTGCGTATTTTTCCGATAAAAAAGGAAAAAAGAAAAATCTCGTGATTATTTGTCTTATTACAGGTCTTTCGGCAATTGTAGTACCATTCATAAACAACTCTATAATTGTGATTGTTTTTCTTGTAATTCTTGGAACAGGAGCTCGTTCATTTACACCTGTTTCCAGGTCAACAATAAGTGAATTCGGTGGCAAAGGACTTGGTAAGAATATCGGGCTTATTAATACTGTTGGAAACCTGGGAGCAGTAATCGGTCCGTTAGCAGGCGGGTTTTTCTACGATACTTTTAGCGGGACTTTATTGTTCATAAATTTGAACATCTCAATCTTTCTGATTGTAGGTATTCTAATTCTTATTGCAGTTTTTGTACTCACCCGCAAGTAGTTTTTCCTTGACATAATGGGATTTTGGTTTTAGTATTTCATTATGTCTTGGAAAAGCACTGTGCTTATTTTCAGTTTTCTTTTTTCCTACCCAGGTCAAGCTTTAGCTACAGAAAGTTTCCTTGACTATGATAGGGAGTTAGCAGAAGCAACTAAAGAAAAAGAATATGCTTTTAGGCTGGTTCCGGAGTATCATAAAGTACTTACAGGCAAGGGATACGTTCCATCATTGCATTTCAGGTCTATAAGATGGAAATACACGTATGCTATAAGGCAATATCCAAATAATCCATTCTTACCGTACTGCGTTGGGGAACTTTATAGATATGGGAACAAGTACGAAGATGCGGTGAAGTTCTATGATTCTGCGGTGGAAAGAGCCGGTCCTAATTTATTTAAGCACACGTTGTTACTCGACCTTTTTTCCAAGAGGAAACTTCTACAGTGGCAGAGGAAAGAAGAAGGGCAATTCCTTGAATTGAAAAAAGATTTTGGCGCTCGTTCTTTACCAATTATGAGTACATATTTCTTTGCTCGAGCAAGGAAATCGGTAAAGGAAGGAATTGATAATGGAATAGAGAACAATGTGAGAATTGCACGGGAATTGGACCCCTATAATCCTGCGGTTCAGTTGTTTTACATTCGTTTCCTACTTTTGCACAAACGGTTTGAATTTTTCGACGAAGCATTTCGTTTTTTGCACACGATTTTTATCGATTTCCAGATGAGACTATATGCAGTTGTTTTCTTGTTCAATTTTTTGTTCTTAATTCTGATAATAGTACTGTCTGGTTTCATTATTGCCCATTTTGTCAAATATTTTCCATTCATTGTTTCGAAGGCTTTGATTATCACTCCCCGTAGAATCCCCATGAACATTCGCTACTTCTTTATCATAACTATTTTGATTATTCCACTGATCTGGACCATTCCCTCAATTTATGCTTTGGTATATATGCTTATTTTACCCATAGCCTTTCGGGAAAGAAAAGAAAAATGGAGTATTCAGTTCCTCATACTTTTACTATTTATCATGTCTCTTTTGGGTTATGTCCAAACAAAAGCGTATAGTGCATTGGATCCTACAAGTAAGGTTATGTTAAAAGAAAGGATACAAAAATCGAGATATGAGCCCTACCTGGTTTCGAAATGTGACGATCTTATCAAGAAATATCCAAAGGATTTTTCCGGGCACTTCCTCAAAGCTCTACAGTTAAAGAGAGGAGGGTTTTTAGAGGAATCAGAAGAGAATTATAGAAAGGCAATAGAATATGGAACTGCCTATCCGCAAAATTACAACAATCTTGGGAACGTTTTATTCTGGAAGGGAGAAATTGATAATTCAATAGAATACTACAGTCTTGCAATGCAGTATGACCCACAGATTGCTGCCGCTCATTATAACATTGCACAGGCTTACGTAAGAAAGTTAGTGTTCGATAAATCCTCACAACATATGAAAATAGCCTCTCAACTCGACTTTGATCTTATTAGTAAAAAGAACAAAGAGGCAATAGAAAAAAACAATCGTTTTCTACTGGATATGATGCTTCCATATGAAACGCTTTGGACGGATTTACTTTCTTCTGAGTCCGATAACGATGTTTTCCCCTGGAAGTTTATAGGGCTAAATTATAGGATATTTTCGATTCTTCTTCTGTGTTTTTTCGCAATTAACATTATTATACCCAGGTTGTTTAAGAATAACAGAATGCGGTGTCCGTTCTGCTTTTCTCCGATTTCAAGGGCAAATTCTATGCTTTTTGATAAAGAAACCATTTGCTGGCGATGCTATAAAAAACTAAATAAGATTCATTCTTTGGATGTTCAAGAAAGACTAAAGGATAAAATCGAGATGGATGCAAAGCAGAGAGTTTCGTATACAAGTACATTCTGGGGTCTTTTCATACCCGGGATTGGACATTTTCAGTTAGGCAGGATACGCAGCGGAAGTATGTTTCTTCTCGTCTTTGCAGTACTCTGTTCGTTATTGGTAATTAATACTGTGACGGAGTTGTCGCAGAATCTCGTTTTTCCCGGGCAGTCCAATCTTAAGTTCTATATTATTCTCGCTCTAATTGTTGTAAATTATCTTTTTTCTTTACTTAGTCTTTTCAGCATAAATTATGAGGATGGCAAACAATAATGGCATTTGAAGGTAACATAAAGGATTTTGGAGTAGCTGATGTTCTTCAGTTGATCAACTCTCAGGGAAAGGCAGGAGTATTAGAATTCCACAATAGGAAAGATAGTATTTCAATTGGTTTTGAAAATGGAATGATATCTTCTGCTTCTCATAACAAAAAGGGAGTTTTAAAGCCTATTGGCGATTATCTTGTTCTTACTGGGAAAATATCGAGGAAGGAACTCAAGAAATGTACTGGAATAGCCAAGAAAAAAGGGACTCCTCTTGTCGATATTCTTGTTGAAAACAGCGTTCTTTCCAAAGAAGATCTTGAAAAGATAATTGAGTTCAAAATACAGGAAATTGTTGACGAATTATTTACCTGGAAGAAAGGTGAATACAAATTCCGACTCGGTGAGAGACTGTATTCGAAGAGTAAGTATAGTGTGATGGTGAACCCTCAGTTCCTTATACTTGAAGGGATGAGAAGGATCGATGAATGGCCCAAAATAAAGGAATCGATTGCAGATTCCAAGCTTGTTTTCTCGAAGAAGAAGCGTCGCAGCTTGACGATAGAGATGGCAGAGCAGGAAAAGACGGTGCTTGCACTGATTAATGGAACGATCTGCGTTGAAGATATTGTTTCTTTGTCCGGACTTGGAAAATTCCGTACATATCATGCTCTCTACAATTTGCTCGAAGGTGGAGTGATTGAGAAAACTGCAGTTGTTGCCAAACCTAAGATGAAGAGCGAAGTTCACTTAAAACTCTCTCCCGACATTATTATGAATATAGTCTTATGGGTTGTCGTTTCGATTATTCTTATCATGAACATTATATTTGGAGTGGTCAGTAGACCATTTTATAGGAAGAATGTTCGTTTGTATAGGAGGGAGTCGGTACACATAGAAAATTACCGAAGAAACAAGTTGGAAGAGCTTAAAATAGTTTACAAACTTATTACAGGCAAAGAAGCAGTCAAGGGTAACCTCATTGAAGATGGTTGGATAATAGAATAGCAGATGTTAAAAATCGGCTTGGCTCTTGGTGGAGGTTCGAGCAAAGGTTTATCACATATAGGTGTTCTGCAGGCGCTGGAACAGGAGAATATAAGAGTTTCCTGTATATCCGGAACGAGCATGGGAGCAATTATTGGTGCTATCTATGCTTCAAGTGGAAAAACCAGTCACCTGACCGAGATGGCGAAAAAATTTACAAATTCCGAATCTTTCAAAAATTTCGGGCTTTCGATATTTAATAAAAGCGAAGAGGGAAGACTTAAGAAGATTGTTCACACAATTAAAGAGAAGCTTTTTCTAGCAGAAACACTATTTAAATCGTATTTTGTTGAGGAACAAGAATTAAGAGAAGGACTAAGTCAGATTATCCCTGACATTAATATGGAAAATTGCATTATTCCTTTTAGCTCTGTTTCACTCGACCTGACATCCGGGAAGGATGTAATAAAGAAAAGTGGTTCACTTAGAGAGGCGGTAATGACGAGTATGTTAATTCCTGGTCTTTTTCCATATTCAAATGAAGGTGGCTATATTCTTGTTGATGGTGGTTCAACGAGTAGTGTTCCAGTGTATGCTGCAAAGGAGTTGGGTGCAGATGTTGTTATTGCAGTTTCTCTTAGAGGGAAACTTTTTAATAGAAAGAAACTCAACACGGGTTTGGAAATTCACCTTCGCATTGAGGAGATTGTTACGACAAGACTTATAGAAACGCAAACGCTAAAAGCTGATGTAGTAATACGTCCGGATGTTATGAATATCCACTGGGCAGATTTTGGGAAAATCGATTACTGTATAAAAAAAGGCTATGAGGCTACGATGAGTATGATGCCTAAAATAAGACGGCTGATTAAAGATAATAGAAGTGTAGCGAGAAAGATTTTTAAGTTTTTCTCAAAGAATAAACAGGAAAAGTCAGATGAGCACTTTCAAGTAGTAGTCAATTAGTTCTGAAAAGTATCCGCAATAACAGAGTAATAAGGAGAATATTTGAGTAAGGTTTATTTCATTTCCTTGAAGGTCAAGGAAAAAGGATTCCTTGAGAAAATGAATATGCTTCTCCGGAAATCAGGTTTGCTCCATATCATAGATAAGGATGATCTTGTTGGAATCAAGATTCACTTTGGAGAAAAAGGAAACACTTCATACATTAGACCGACATTTGTAAAAAATGTTGCACGATTCGTAAGTGATAAGAGAGGAAATCCGTTTCTTTTTGATACCACAACTCTCTATAATGGGGCGCGTTCGAATGCAGTGGATCACATAAAAACCGCATATGAAAATGGATTTAATTTTGGATATCCTATAGTAATAGCCGATGGATTGTGTGGCGAAGCAAAGAGAAGCATTGAAATCAACAAGAAGCGAATCAAAAATGCAAGTCTTGCTCTATTAATTTTCTCCTGCGATTCGATTATAAGTGTCGCTCACTTTAAGTGTCATATGCTTTCCGCTTTTGGAGGTGCGATAAAGAACGTTGCTATGGGATGTGCATCCAAAGAGGGTAAATTATCGATGCACTCGACTGTTTCTCCCTTTGTCAATAAAGATGAGTGTGTCGGTTGCGGAGATTGTACGAGTTTCTGTCCGTCCGACGCAATAGAAGTAAATAGTACAGCAGAGATAGATGTGAATAAATGTGTTGGTTGTGGTTCGTGTATCTCCATTTGTAAAGAAGGTGCAATAAAGATACATTGGAATGTTAAGCTGGAAGCTTTTCAGGAGAAACTCGCCGAGTATTGCTATGCAGTTTGCAAAGCAAAAAGCGGTAAGATGTTCTACATAAATTTCCTCTTGAATGTTACTCCAAGCTGTGACTGTTTCCCCAGTTCCGATACACCCATAGTACCTGATATTGGAGTGCTTGCATCAAAAGATCCTGTTGCAATCGATCAGGCGAGTTGTGATCTGGTCAATAATTCTATAGGAATTGAAAGTAGCAAACTCGAAAGGGCATTTGGTAAGGGAGACGACAAATTTCGCGACCTGTTCAGCGAGATAAGTTGGGAGTACGGTTTGCAGTATGCAGAAAGTATTGGATTGGGAACCAGGAAATACATACTAAAGGAGATAGTATAGGAGACGATATGAAACACGATAACAAGGAATTGCTAAACAAGGATTCAGAACTAAATAGCTTGAGACTTCGGCTCAAAGTGCTTGAAAGAGTGACAGAAGTTGCCTCGAGCATAGAGGATTTTGGCAAAGTTCTTTCTCGACTTCTTGATCTCGCAGTGGAGATTACGAGCACAGAAGCAGGTTCCATACTGCTACGTGAAGGTAATTTTGTAGTAATAAAGGCTTCGGAGGGACCAAAGGCAGGTCTTCTAAAAGATTTAAAACTTCCTTTAGGTGCTGGAATTGCCGGGTGGGTAGCAAAAACGGGTGTACCTCTTCTTTCAAACAATGTTAAAGAAGATGAGCGGTGGGACAGTCGCATAGCAGAGGCAATTCAATACGAAACAAGAAATATCCTTTGTCTTCCTATAAAATTAGGAACTGACGTAATTGGTGTTCTTGAACTCATAAATAAGAGAAATGAGAAAGACTTCGTGCAGGACGACCTGGATATTTCTCTTCTTTTTGCCTCATTTCTTGGGAAGACAATCGAGAATTCGCGACTACTGAAGGAAATGGATGATAGAATTAGAGAACTTTCGATACTTACTGAAACGAGTACTCTTGTTGGTTCTACGCTTGATCTTGAAGAGCTGCTGCACATAATAATGGAAAAACTTAAGGAGATACTTGAAGCAGAAGCAAGTTCGATATTTCAAATCGACGAGCAAACAAAAGAACTATACTTCGTTGTGGCAACAGGAGAAAAGGGGAGAGAAGCTAAAGAAATAAGAGTACCGTGGGGTAAAGGTATTGTAGGTTTCTCAGCTGCAAAGGGAGAGACATTGAATGTTACCGATGTGACGAAAGATAAAAGGTTCTTTACAGGTGTTGACAAGAAAACCAAGTGGCAGACAAGGTCTATCCTCGCTGCTCCTATAAAAATCAAGGGCAAGGTGATTGGTGTTGCCGAAGTGCTCAATAAAATCGGAGGCCAGGAGTTCAACAAGGTGGACGAAAAATTGTTAGAGGCAATTGCAAAGCAGGCAGCAGTTGCTATTGATAACGCGAGATTGTATACTGATTTATCGGAAATATCCACGAATTCTATTAGAGCTCTGATAAATGCCGTTGAGGCAAAAGACAAGTATACGAGAGGACATACCGAAAGAGTTACCAAATATAGTGTTATGATTGCAAAGGAATTGAATCTGCCTGCTGGCGAAGTAAAGAGAATCAGATTTTCCGCTCTTCTTCATGATATTGGAAAGATAGGAATACCGGACAAGATACTGCTGAAGCCTGGTAAACTTACAAAGAAGGAATTCGAAGTTGTAAAGGAACATCCTGAGCGAGGTGTAAAAATCTTGAAGCCGATAAAGCAGCTAAATACGGTACTGGATGGTATTAGATATCATCATGAATGGTTAAATGGAAGTGGATACCCGGAGGGACTTAAAGGCAAACAGGTTCCTCTTGTGGCGAGAATAATAACAATTGGTGATGCGTATGATGCTATGACATCCGACAGACCTTATAGAAAAGCACTCTCCAGGAAAGAAGCAATACGAAGGTTAAGAAAAGATTCTTCAACACAATTCGATGCCATGCTGGTAGAGCTTTTTGTAAAATGCCTAGAAGACAGAACGAATGAGGGGAAGCTTTAAGCTCTGAAGCGCCTCTGTAACTATTAGAATAAGAACCTTTATCTATCGAAAGTTTTTAGCGATTTTACGTGCAAGCCGTAGATCTTCCCTGTCTGTGACTTTTATATTTGTCTTTTCTCCTTGGAGCAGGATTGTTTTTGTCCCGTAGTACAGAAGGATACTGGAATCGTCAGGAAAAGCCCGTTTTTTTCTCTCACGTGCAAGTGTGTGTGCGGCAAATATCAGATGAAATTTGAATGCCTGAGGTGTCTGGAGTCTGAACAAATTTTTTCTGTCTATTATCGTTGATTTCCTTTTATCGAATACTGCATCGGTTAAGGGTATAGCAGTACTTATTGCTTTATATTTTTTCACGTCCCTGCAGCAAACGTCAATCATTCTTGGTGTTATAAAGGGTCTTACTGCGTCGTGTATGATGACAAAATCGGGATTCTGTTTTCTTAGGACAATAAGTCCGTTATAAACAGAGGCCTGGCGTGTTCTTCCAGCGTTTGCTATAGAATCGACCTTCTTAATGTGATACTTCTTCAATAGGGTCTCTCCTCTGTTTCTCCATTTTTCAGGAAGAACGAGAATAATATTATCGACTGCTTGTGAGTTCTCAAAAGCAAGAAGTGAGTAAACCAGTATAGGAATACCTTCTATCTTCATAAATTGCTTGGGTGTTTTCCCACCCATTCGTTTTCCTTTACCGCCAGCTACAACAATTGCGGAAATTCTTTGTTTATGCATCATCTGGTATTTTTGGCCCATTTAGTCAAAAACATTGAATTGGTTGAAATGATGACTTCGTTCCTGTTATTGTGTTTCATATATTTTAATTAATCACATTTTTAGTGCGCTTACAAGTACAATCTCCCCTATTATCTGATCGTAGTAAATACCTTTGTCTTTCCTTATATACGGTATACCCACGATACATTTGCTTTTCACATTAAGTGAAAGTTCAAGTGCAAGTAAGTTTGGAATTACATTGGACTGTAAAGCGATGTACTCATCTTCGGCAATTGCGAGAGCGTCGCGAGAATTGTAGACACAGAAAAACATTTCTTTGCTTTTTTCATAGAAGTTTAGCGCTGGTTTACTTTTAGTGAGATTATTACCAATATTTGAGGAATATGCAAATGCCCCAGTTGTTGGGAAAGAAGGAACGTATATCGTGTAATCAAATTCCTTTTCTTTTCCCGAGGTTTTTCGCTGTTCTAAGATTTTCTCTATAAGTTGATTATTGTTGAATATGTTATCGTCAGGGGAGAAGACACCTTTTCTGAAAATGAAAGGGAGATATAGCTCTTTTCCTTTGATGGAAATATCGAGATTGAAAGACCAGAATGGCAGAAAAAGCTCAGGCTGAAATTCTAAATGTATTATAGGTTTTGCAAATTTAACCTCCACTATCTTTAGTTCTTCGCCAGTAAACTCTAAACCTACACCACAATTATCACAGAAGTGCACCATATCAGAGCTTGCTGATTTGATTGGTGCTCCACATTTAGGACATTCGAGAGGGAGTAACTTAAACGATTTCACTTTTCTATCCATATAAAGATTATTGCGATAATTACCACCATAATTGCAATTTGGTTAGCAATGGAAGTTCCGATTTTCACAAGAGATGTCGAAAAAAGCGATGCCAAGAGAACGATGAATGTCCTAAGCAATAGTGGGAATTTCTTTTTCGGTTCTTCAACAGCTTTTACAAGCTTGTTCGAAGTAAGCTTACCGGATAGTTCGTTTACGGTCAATGAGATAATCTCATTACCAAGTTTTATCTTGAATAGAGTAACAGGGAAGTAGTAAAGGAAGATTCTCTCTCCTATAACTTTGAGGCGGTGGACAAACGGATTATAGTCGATGTAAAGCGCAATGGATGATTTGATAAACGCGTTTTTGACATTTCTTTTTTTAATAGAAGGGGGAGTATCGGGGGTCAATATTTTTCCCCATTTAGACATTTCTTGTTCGTCAAAAAGTCTGAGGAAGGGTGAATATTCAGGTTTTGTGACCTCTTCGACATTCAAGCGAATGTCGGGAAATCTTATTGCATCCCTGGAAACCTGTTTTTCAATTTTCAGTAGCTTCTTAAGTGGGAGTCCACCTTCCTGCCTTGTTCTTGTAACAGTTACTGTTCTTCCGTTTGGTGCAGTTGCATTATCGCTGTATTTGACAGTTTTTAGGGGAGACAATCCGGCTACCCAACCGGTAACGTGTCCGGTGGCTCTCCATTTAGGTACGAAGAACCGGTCTGTATCAAGTATTTTGTATTCCTTTTTCGAAAAACCCTTATTCCTGAGAAAACTATCTATTTTAACTTCCGGTCTCTTTATCTGAGGTTTGAAATAGTACGCTTCAATACCTTTTCTATGAACGGGTATGAAGTTAGTATTACAGTGTTGGCATTTGATAACTCGATCTTCCTCATGAAAGTTCACTGCTGCACCGCATTTGGGGCATAGGATCGATACAATTCTAAGTTTCACTTAACAATATTCTCCTTATTATGTAAAAAAATCCCAGTGCAGATACACCTTGTATCGCAATACCGAAGGCAAGAGAAGGAATGGATAGTCCTTCGAGCAGTAAGAAAGCAAGTAAACCTGTGAGGGAAAGTGCTAATAATCTGCTTTTTCTTACTCGAGTCTCTGCAGGAATGGTAGTGAGTATCTTGCCTTGTACAGCGTCTATCCAGATAGTCTCACCCGATGATATAACTATTTTCCAAAATGGTATATAAAGAAGAAGAATTTCCTCCAACGATTGAATTTTCTTCTGTTTAAGCATTTCAAGTACCGTTTTCAAGTTTCTTTCAGGTTTCATAAACTCCCTTTCGGTGGCATGTTTTAGTGAAAGTATTTGTCCTGATGGTATTTTTGCAAGTAGGAAAGGTGACTCATCAAGACCCGGGACAACTTCTTCTCTGGAAGTTCCTTTTCTTTCATACAGAAATCTGTAAAAAGGCAGGTAAAGCATTTGCATTGCTTGGATTGAATCGGTTCTATTTCTGGTAGCAAGAAATTGCTCCGCGATTGCTTGAGTGGGTTTTTTCTCGCAAGTAGGTTCAATTGCATAAGATTCCAGAAAAGGTTCTTTTTTCAACAGGAGTTGTGTCTTACAGAAGGGGCAAATTAGTTGAACACTTCGAGGTTGAGTTTGAATGTTTGCCCCACATTGGGGACAGGTGATTTTCATCTTCCAACTCCCAATCTTTCTGCAAGAAAAGCAGGTAGACCTGCATCTCTAATTTTTTTCTGCGCTTTCTCGATATCGTATGCTATTCTTAAAAAGGTAATACTTCTTTTTTCGGTGTCGTATACAAGGAAGGCAGATTTAGGGTTTCCATCTCTTGGTTGACCAATGCTTCCTGCATTAATTATGTATCTCTTTTTATTGTCTACTGTGAGAAAATCACTAATGGAACATCCGATTTCATTTTCGCTATTGATTGTGAAAACCGTTGGTTGATGCGAGTGTCCGATAAAGCAGATTTTATTGTCGAAAAGTTCGAACTCTTTCAGTGCATCATTCATAGTGAGAATATAATTCCAGCTGTCCGGTTGCGATGGAGACGAGTGAACAAAAAATAGACTTTGATACTCACAAACTAACGGGAGTGTCTTTATATATTCAACTTTATCGTTGTCTATTCTTTTTCTTGTCCACATAATTGCTGTCTGTGCAGCTTCGTTGAAGTAGGAAATATTTGTCATTTTTGCCACTCCAAAATCATGATTACCCGCAACTACTTTGTCGGTCAAATTCCTCATTAGGTCAATGCATTCATTCGGATTAGCTCCGTATCCCACGATGTCACCAAGACAAACATATTCGTCGATATTTTCACCTCTTGCATATTCCAAGATTGCTGTAAATGCCTCAAGATTGCTGTGAATATCGGATATTATGCCAATTCTCATAGTTGTTCCTTTTTACTTTTATTTTTCAAGAAGTTTCTCGGAGTGCGCTATCTCATCGAGGATACCATTAACGAAAGCGCCTGAATTTTCCGTAGAAAAACGTTTTGCAATCTCTACAGCCTCGTCTATAGAAACCTTTACTGGAATATCGGGAAGAAATAGCATCTCGGTAACGCTGAATCTTAGTATACATTTATCTATAATTGCAATTCTGTCGAAATTCCAGTTGTTGATTACATGCTTTAGTTTTCCATCTATTGTTTCAATGTTGCTCAGTGTGTTTTCTAGTAGTCTTTTTGCGAACTGTTTTGTTTTTTTGTCGAGTTTTTTTTCATTTTCTATCTGTCCGAGTAGATTGTTTTTCTCCCCGTTCGTAACTTCATAGAGGTAAAGTAAGTTGAGAACCGTTTCTCTTGCTTTTCTCCGTTTAGTCATTTTTTAGGTTTCCGGCGTTCGTTCGCTTAAAATCGTGAACTTATTTTATGTTTTTCAAAAGATTTGACATTTCGATGGCGGATAGGGCTGCATCCCAGCCTTTATTCCCTGATTTCATTCCAGCACGTTCCATTGCTTGGTCAGGGCTATCTGCGGTTATGATACCAAAACTTGTTGGTATACCGGTTTCGAAGGAAACCTTGGCAATGCCTTTAGATGTTTCCTGAGCAATGAAGTCGAAATGAGGTGTGTCACCTCTCACAACTGCACCAATACAGATAACCGCATCGTATTTCTTGGAGAGGGAAACCTTCTTTGCAACTACTGGAATTTCGAAAGCCCCGGGTGTCCAGAAAATGCTGATTTTATCCTCTTCTCCGTTATGCCTTTTTATGCAATCAATCGCACCTTCGAGAAGTTTCTCAGATATGAATCTGTTAAATCTGGAAACGACTATTGCAAAATTAATTCCCTTTGCTACGAGTTTACCTTCGGTAGTCTTTAACATAAAAACTCCTTTGTTAAGGTTAGATTTTGAAGAAATATTTTAGCCAAACTGGTGAAAATTTGTCATCCTCGGAGAATACATTCATAATTAATTCATGGTTTATTATACATTTTGTTATTTACACGTTTTTCAGAAGATGCCCTAATTTTTCCTTTTTTGTTCTAAGATACTCTTTATTCAATTCGTTAGGACGAATTTCGATTGGGACTCGTTCGGTGATAAAAAGGTCGTATCCTTCAAGTCCTATTACTTTTTTGGGATTGTTCGTTAAGAGCTTGATACTCGAGAGTCCAAGATCTGAGAGTATTTGTGCACCAATGCCGTAATCTCTCAGGTCGGCTGGAAATCCGAGTTCCTTGTTCGCTTCCACCGTATCGAATCCGTTTTCCTGTAGTTTGTAAGCCTTTATCTTATTGAGAAGTCCTATACCTCTACCTTCCTGTCTCATATATAGGAATACTCCCTGTCCATTTGCTTCAATTATCTTAAGCGCAGAACTTACTTGTTCACCACAATCGCATCTTTTCGACGCGAACACATCCCCTGTTAGGCACTCGGAATGAACCCTTACAAGTACATTCTTTTTACCTTTTACTATCCCTTTTACAAGTGCGATATGTATAAGATTCGAAAGTAGGTCTCTATATGCAATTAACTTGAAGTTCCCGTATTTCGTTGGGAGCGTGGCTTCCGCTTCCCTAAGTACGAATTTCTCTTTTCTTTTTCTGTATTCTATAAGCGATTTAATTGTGATTAATTTAAGATTAAATTGTTTTGCAATTTTCTTTAGTTTTGGTAATCGTGCCATTGTGCCATCATCATCCATAATTTCACAAAGTACACCTGCGGGATACAAATCTGCCAGACGTGTAAGATCCACAACAGCTTCTGTATGTCCTGCTCTCTTAAGAACGCCTCCCTCTTTTGCTCTCAGTGGGAAGATATGTCCGGGTTTTGCCAGTTCCTCGGGTTTTGTTTTTTCGTCGATTGCCGTGAGGATTGTTTGCGCCCTGTCATGTGCACTTATGCCTGTAGTTGTTCCATGGACTGCGTCGATTGATACTGAAAAGGCGGTTTTCATCTTTGCCGTATTTCTGTTAACCATACAAGGTATGTCCAACTCATCGAGTCTCTTGCTTTCCATTGAAAGACAAACAAGACCACGTCCATGTTTTGTCATAAAGTTTATTGCTTCGGGTGTTACTTTTTCCGCCGCCATGATGAAGTCACCTTCATTCTCTCTTGTATAATCATCCACAATGACTAAAATCTTCCCCCTTTTTATCTCATCTATTGCTTCGTCAATACTATTCACATTTTTCTCCTGATAAAATAATATTTTTAAATTCGTTCCATGAGTAGTTTTTCAACATATTTTGCTATCCTGTCAACTTCGATATTTAAACTGTCTCCGACATGTTTTGTTCTAAGGTTTGTTTTTTCAAAAGAGAGTGGTATTAGTGTAACGCTAAATATATCTTTCTTTACGTCCTTTACTGTAAGGCTAATTCCATCAACTCCTATTGAACCATTAGTTACAACATATTTTACAAGTTCCCCGGGTAATCTCACCTTTACCTGTCTTTGAGTTCCAACCCTGTTCATAGCGATAATCTTTCCAAGTCCATCTATATGTCCTTCAAGTATATGACCATTCAATCTTTCGTTTAATTTCAAAGGGAGTTCAGTATTAACTATATCATTTATCTTCAAGGCTTTAAGATTTGTTCTTTCCAATGTATCTCTGACAATATCTACAGTGAAACCGTCTTTGTTGAAGCTGGTCGCGGTTAGACAAACTCCATTTACTGCTATGCTTCCTCCAATATTGAATGAGTTGTCAAATGCATCTATGGCTATGCCAAGGCACATACCACTGCCTGTTCTTTTTATTCTATTGATTTTTCCTAATTCTTTAATTATTCCAGTGAACATAACCCATTATTAAGAAATTTCCATTAAATGTTTGTAAATTTGGTTCTCTGAGCAATATGGCTTTTTGTAGCCCTTTTATACCAAGATTGCAGATAGCAGGCAAACCTGTTCCCAGGATTTTGTTTGATATGAAAATGTACAATTTATCCGCAAGATGTTCCCTCAAAAAAGAGGATGCTACCTTCGTCCCTGCTTCAACGAGGATGCTTTGAATATTCTCTTTATGGGATTTCTTCAAAACTTTCTTTAGGCTTATGCCTTCTTTTTTACCAGGTATTTGCCAAATCTCCACTCCCTTTTTGATTAGAATCTTTTTCTTCAGAGTATTTGACTTCAACGAAGTTGCAATTATGGTTCCTGCCCTTGTTATCTTAGCATTCCTGGGTGTTTTAAGATGGCTGTCGAGGACAATCCGAATGGGTTCTTTCTTATTAACTACAAACCTTGATGTTAATTCCGGATTGTCCTTGATTATGGTTCCGATACCCGTGAGAATTGCATCTACCTCATTTCTCAGCGAGTGTACTTTCCTCCTTGCGTTTTCATTGGTTATCCACTTGCTGTTTCCGGTGCTGTCTGCAATCTTTCCATCTAAAGTCTGAGCTATTTTCAGTATTACAAAAGGTCTTTGTTTTTCCATAAATGTCAGATAGTATTCATTCAGTTTCCTGGCATCTTTTTCCAGAAGCTTAGACATTACTTTTATGCCACTTACTCTAAGGTTCTTTATTCCCTTCCCTGAAACAAGTGGGTTGGGGTCCTCTGTCCCAATAAAGACCTTTTTTATTCCCGCTTTTCTGATGGCTTCGGTACAGGGAGGTGTTTTCCCATAATGACAGCAGGGTTCAAGGTTGACATACATTGTAGAACCTTTTGCCTTCTTGCCTGCCTTCCGTATTGCTATTACTTCGGCATGTGCTGTTCCCACCTTTTTGTGGTAACCTGTGCCTACTATTCTTCCATGCTTAACAATAACCGCTCCGACAAGAGGATTAGGGCTTACCTTCCCTTTTCCTTTCATGGCTAATTGAATTGCATGGCTCATTAATATCTCATTGTTATTCATAGCGATATCTGTATGTAAGAACAACCATTTCAAAAATGTTTCCTTCGGGAATTAGTTAATTCCTTCTCCCATCCAGACTGTAACTGTCGGCTCTGGATTCACACCAGATCAATCCGAGGACTCGCGGGCTTTACCGCCGGTGGGGACTTTCACCCCGCCCCGAAGGAACAGTTATTATATAATACATTAATCTCAATTTGTCAAGAGTTTTTATTCTCAGGT
>CAYMQB010000015.1:0-48623 GCA_964392665.1 uncultured bacterium
CTTTCGATTTGTCTGACCTTTTCCAATTTTCACTTGACAGATATTTTTGCCTATGTTAATATGCTCAAGGTTAATTGAAATAGGATATTAGGCGCAACCTAAACACGCTGGGATATCCGATTATATTTTTATGGAGGGATGTTATGCCAAAATATAGAATTGCCCTACTTCCAGGAGATGGAATAGGTAACGACGTAATGAAAGCAGCAAAAATTGTTCTCGATAAAATAGAACTTGATGCAGAATATATCGAAGCAGAGATAGGCTGGGAATTCTGGAAAAAGGAAGGAAATCCTCTGCCAGACAGAACAATAAGAATATTGAAGAATACAGACTGCGGACTGTTCGGTGCAATAACTTCAAAACCAAAGGATGAAGCCGCAAAGGAATTATCACCCCATCTAAGAGAAAAAGGATACATATATTACAGCCCCATAGTTAGACTAAGGCAGGAATTTGAATTGCATACAAACCTGCGACCATGCAAAACATATAAAGGAAATTCACTTAATTATCGAGATGATATTGACCTTGTAATATTCAGAGAAAACACGGAAGGTTTATATTCAGGGGTCGAGTTTTACCCGATACCTGAAAATCTCAGAAAATTGCTCAACCGTCACAGAAAGATGAGGAAGTTTGAAAAAACACTTAATACGGATATGGCAATTTCTCTGCGCATTTTTTCGAAGAAAGGCTGTCAACGAATCTTAAAATCTGCTTTCGATTTCGCAAGAAAACACAATAAAAAATTAATTGCCATTGTTGAAAAACCCAATGTGATAAGGGAAACAAGCGGTATGATGATTCGAGAAGCACGAAAGATGAATAGTAAATATCCCGAGATCGAGCTCATGGAAGCAAATGTCGATGCAATGGCAATGTGGCTTATAAAAAATCCTCAAAAATTCCAGGTTCTGGTTTCATCAAATATGTTCGGTGATATTATCTCCGACCTGGCTGCACAACTTATTGGTGGATTGGGTTTCGCATACAGTGCAAACATAGGAGATAGTTATGCCCTTTTTGAACCAACGCATGGTTCTGCACCGAAATATGCCGGTATGTATCGGGTAAATCCAATAGCAATGATACTTGCTACACGTCTTATGTTGGAATGGCTTGGAGAGAATGAGAACGCCCTCAAACTTGAAAAAGCAGTATCTGAAGTAATCGCTGAAAATGAAGTAAAAACCTATGATATGGGCGGAAAAAATTCAACGCTTGATGTAGCAAACGCAATAGCAGAAAAAATAACAAACTAATCCTACGAACCAAAGAACGAAATTTATAACTATAGATTATCACTGATAAGAACTTGTTTTTCACATAACGCAAATCTGAGTTCTATTTATATCTTGCTAAGAACGTATAGACTTCTCTCTTTAACTTTATGCTTTTCCCTGTTCTTCATAAGACCTGTCTTTGCTGCATTCGAAGGTGAAAGTGATTTTTTTTCAAATCCCGTTTCGTTCGTTTCTGCTTTTATTCCATCGGACTATGTCCAAAGCAAACAATTGCTCTTCTCTACCTCAGGCTCGAGACTTCACTCGATGCAGGAATGCAATGAACTACACTCTAACTTCATGGCCTTTTTCCCCATTGCTGCTTTCAGTGCTGATATATCATTTCTTGGCTCAGAGCTTTACAACGAAACCCAATTGGGAATCTCTATCTTTAAAGGGACAAGTTCACTTTTCGGTTTAAAACTCAAATTAATGAGATTGGGTATAAAAGGATACTACAATAGATTTTATGCAAGTGATGATTTCTTTTTCTTATCCCGGACCGAACACTTTTCTTTCCTGTCTACTTATGCCAATGTATTCCCCTATGGATATAAGTTCAAGGAGGAAAAACCAATCTCAACCTTCTCATCCCTTTTGAGAATGTATCCTTCCAATTGGACATCTTTCAATATAAAGGTTTTGTTCTCCGAATTAACTGGAACCGGTTTTGAGTTTGGCAGCGGTGTAAAACTGACATCAGTTTTCTCCTTTGGTGCCGGTATTTCTCTTTCAACGAAAGCCATTTCTTCAACCGCTGTTATATCTCTCGAAAAATTCGAGTTATCCTATAACATATCCATACATCCTGAATTAGGTTTGACGCACAAACTCGGTCTTGTCTTTTCCAAAACCAGAAAATTAGGCACAGAATGATATATATAGAGATAAAGAATATGGAACACCAGTGCACAAAAGCACAATACACAAATATGGAAGGAAAAATAAAAAAAACAATCTTTTTTAATCTCTTAAAATCCCTGTTAATAATAGACATTAAACTATCCTGCTTTTTACTTGCCACTATTCTCATCTTCTATTGTGTTTCCCTGTCAGGAAACGAGGATTTTTCCCTCGAAGAAGAGGTTTCCTCTCCTTCCGATGTGCTTGAAAACCTTGAAGAACTGAAAGAAAACCCTGTTGACATAAACAGTGCAACCTATGAGGATATGCTTCAGATTCCCTACATTACACCTCTCATTGCACTGAGAATTATCGATTACCGAACTAAAGGAAATGTTTTTTCAGACACCCTGGAACTCTCGAAGATTGCAGGTATCAGCGAACCATTGCTGCATAAAATCCTGCCTTATGTTGTCTTTAAGAAAAAGCTTATAACACCGAAGAAAATCATATGGAAAAGCATTGTAAGTAAACAGTATCCCCTGGAGGATAAATACAACGGCAGCCCATTTAAGTATTCAAACAAACTTGAGATTGCAAATGGAAACATAACACTGGGAGGAACTGCATACAAGAATGCTTATGAAAAAAACTACCTCGATTTCTATACCCTATACGGATATGTCAAGAGAAAAAACTATGGTATAATTTTGGGAGATTATGCAATTAATGCAGGTGAGAAATTAATTCTGGGATATCCTGGATTTATCTTCAAGAGCAGTGGTATGATTAAGGGAAAACAGAGTTTTATCAAACCCTACACTTCAGGATTTGAAGATTATTCACTCAGAGGAGCCGCACTTAAAAAAAACTGGAAAATGCTTGACGTCGGTCTCTTTGCTTCATACAAGAAACTGGATGCAACCGTAGAAAATGACACAGTAAGAAAGGTTTTATATGCAAATAGTTATCATAGAACAGAAACGGAAATCGCCAAAAAAGACAGAATTAAGGAACGACTCTTAGGTGGAATCCTTAGTATTGGCAATAAACGCTTTAACATTAGTTCTACATCGCTTATTGCAAATTATGATAAAACGGTTAAACCCGACCCAGCAAATTACTATCGCTTCAGTGGAAAGCAGTATGGACTTACAGGTATACATAGCTTTTTTGTCAAGGAATATATTTCGATATGGTCGGATTTTGCATATTCCTTTTACACCGGGGGTAGTGGTTTCATAATAGGAACTTCTATGCGACCTAATAAAGCAACTATCTCATTATTGTATAGGGATTATTCAGAAAAATTCTACAGTCCAAGAGCTTTTTCTTTTTGTGAGAATCAGGTGAGAAATGAAAGGGGTCTTTATTTATACATTGCCACTAAATTACCTTATAGTATCCATTTCTCCGGTTTTACAGATATTTTTACAAGGCCAAATCCAACGTACTTTAACTTGTTTTCGACAAACGGTTATGAAGTATTTCTATCGGTAGAAAAAAAGCTAATGCATACTAATCTTTATATGAGATACAAAAACAAGGAAAAGAACAGCTATCAGTGGCAGGGTCAAACGTTGACTTACCAGAGACAGAACCTGAGACTTTCCTTTAAGACAAAAATAAATAAAAATGTCTATTTCAAGGTAATATGGGAAGGCGAACGTTTTTACTTGCCAGATATAGACCTATCAGAATTTGGCAACTTGCTTTCCCTGTATTTCAATGCAAAACCTTTTTCAAATACGACACTCCAATTCGGTATAGCTTTTTACGAAACGGATTCATACAATTCACGCATCTATCTCTTTCTCAATGATATCCCCGGTTCTATGTACACAAAGGCTTTTTACGGAAGCGGAAAGGATTTTTACTTACTTCTTAAGAATAGAATCTTTAATAACCTCAGTGTTTACGCAAGGTTCGAGTTAAACTCAAAAGAAGAGGAAAATACAAAATTCATAAAATTCGGAATGCAATGGAGATAAAAAATAAAAACCCATTGGAAATGAGTAAAGTCAAAAAATCTTGACATAGTTATTCGGTTGTCATATACTGAGCTGATTCGAAAAGCAAATTCGAATGCCTACAAAGAACGTAAAAAGAGACAGAATTTGAAGATAGCAAACAATAGGAAAAAACCTTTGAAAGACTGTTTGAATTCCAGATTCCAGCTTAATCCCGATTGTTACATTGAAGTTGCACTCCCTGTACCTGTCTTCGGAACCTTTATCTACAGCGTCCCGGAAGATTTAAAATCTGATATAAAAATCGGGGTCCCTGTATTTGTGTCATTTGGTAGGAGAAATCTCACAGGATACGTAACAGGATTTTCGAAGCTTGCACCCAAGGGAGTAAAACCCATAAAGGAAATCGTTTCCCCGGAACCGCTTTTTACCGCTTGTTTGCTTAAGGTCCTTTCCTGGCTTTCAAACTACTATATCACACCCATTGGTCTAATAATCAGAACTTACATATCACCGCAACAGGGCATAAGGGAAAAGATCATCGTACATTCAAAGGAAGGAAGTGTTGAAAGAATAAAGGGAAACACACAGGCTTTTGCCATTTATCAGGAAATAAAAGGAAGACCTCTTTCAAGAAACTATATAAGAAGAAAATTTAAAGATTCTCTTGCCGCATATAACCTTCTTTTGAAGAACAACCTTATTTATGAAACAAAAGAGAAAAAGTATCCTGCAAAAAGCATATCACCAGAAGGATTGCGACTAGCAAAACCTTTTAAAAAAGGGCTCCTGGAAAAATTAGAACATACTGCACCAATACAATCCAAAATTGTTCAGTTTCTTTTTTCTGCCAACTATGGGATAGAGAAGAGAGATATATATGCAAAATTTGGCAACGTATATAGCTCTATAAAGGCTTTGAAAGAAAAAGAGATTGTTGAGTCTTTTGCCATTCCATTTTCTCAAAAAATTCCTGCCCTTCCTCACAAGATATCAAAGAAACCCCAATTGACGCACAATCAACAAGAAGCAGTAAAGAAGATAGTCGATGCAATGGAAAAACGGGACTACCAAACGTTCCTCCTCTTCGGTATAACAGGAAGCGGTAAAACAGAAATCTATCTTAGAACGGTAGAAAAAGTCCTAAATCAAGGGAAAGGAGCCATCGTGCTTGTTCCCGAAATCTCTCTTACTGCACAGACAGTAGAAGCCTTTAAGGAAAGGTTTGGAGAAACAGTCGTAATATACCATAGCAGATTGGCAAAAAAAGAGAGAGTGGAAGTATGGAAGGGGATAAACGAAGGTAAATACAGGGTCATTATAGGGGCAAGGTTTGCCGTCTTTGCACCTGTTAAAAAACTCGGGATAATTATAGTAGATGAGGAACATGAGAGTACTTACAAACAAAAAGGTAAAGAACCGCCCTATTCTGCAAGAGACACGGCAGTACTCAGAGCGAAAATACAGAATGCAGTTTGTATTCTCGGAAGTGCGACACCGTCGGTAGAATCATTTTATAATGCAAAAAATGGGAAATATACTCTTATTTCACTGCCAAAAAGAATAGATGAAAGAGAACTCCCACCTGTGGAAATTGTCGATATGAAGAAAGAGAAAGACTTTCTGCTTTCGGAAATTCTATTCGAGAAAATAGACAAGACAATAAAAAAGAATGAGCAAATAATTCTTCTTATAAACAGAAGAGGGTTTTCACATTTTTTGCTTTGCAGGGACTGTGGATTTTCACCTCGCTGTCCCTTCTGTGACCTCACGCTTACATATCATAAGAAGGAAGTGGTTCTGAAGTGCCACTATTGCGGCTACGAAGAAAATTTGCCAAGAACCTGCCCCAAATGCGGAAGCTCAAGATTTTTCTATGCGGGCACAGGAACTCAAAGGGTTGAACAGTATCTGGAGAAAAAATTTGATAAACTAAAAATTATGAGAATGGATCTGGATACTATGAAGAAGAAATGGGCACATATGGAAAGCTTTTTTCGCTTCAGAAGAGGAAAAGCAAATGTGCTTCTTGGAACCCAGATGGTAGCCAAGGGATTTGACCTCCCTAAAGTAACTCTCGTTGGCGTAATCTCAGCCGACACTGTTCTGAATTTCCCCGATTTCCGCGCTGAAGAGAGAACATTTCAGTTACTTACGCAGGTTGCCGGGAGAACAGGGAGGGGAATTCTTGGAGGAGAAGTTGTAATACAAACACACTCACCAGAACATTATGCAGTCAAAGATGCACAATTTCATAACTATGAAAAATTCTACAAGCAGGAAATTGTAATTCGCAAGGAACTCAACTATCCGCCGTTTTCAAGGTTTGCAAGAATCATACTTTCTTCAACAGACCTTAAAAAACTAAAACACACTTCAAACGAATTAGGCAAAAAACTCCTGGAAAACACAAAGACTAAATCCCCAAAAATACAAATTCTTGGTCCTGTTCCCTGTCCACTACCCAAGCTTAGAGGAAGGTACCGTTTCCACTTCCTCCTGAAAAGCAAAAAACCATTTCTCCTTCAAAAACTTCTTCTGCCATTCAAGAAAAACTACAGAATTTGCGGAGTTAACATTTTCTATGACATCGACCCGGCTGATATGATGTAAACTCCACCACCCCAAAAGATTAACCACAGATTCACCCCGTGAAATAGGAAAATGGGCAGAAGTTAATTGTATTTCACAGCGAAACCACAGAAAAAACATTCATTTTTCCGTGTTATTGTAAAATGTTTCTCGGTTTATCGCTTGACTTTTTCGTTAAAATATTATATACTCCAGCAGTTTGAAGGAAAAATATGGAAGAACAGATAGAAAAAACAAAAATCCTTAAAGTATAGAGTAAAATAGAAGAAAGACAAGAATTTGAGCGCATAAATGTAAGGGTAAACGTTTTCGTAAAACATATTTTAGAAATAAAAGAATAGAAATACAAAAGATATTATCTGAAAGGATGGTTCAAAATGAGTGGCGTTGTCGCTATAGTGTCAAAAAGGGATTGTAAAGACGATTTGTTCTATGCTACGGATTACCATTCCCATCTCGGCACTTCGTACGGTGGAATTGCTATATCCGACACTAAGAAGACCGAAAAGAAAATACACACCTTGGGAAAATTCCAGTTCAAATCAAGATTTGCAGAAGATATTGATTTTATTGATATGCATGGAAATTTTGGCATCGGTGTGATAAGCGATAGAGATACACAACCTTTGATAATGCGATTAAAGTTCGGAGAATATACTCTTTGCGGTGCAGGTTATATTAACAACCAGAATGAACTCGCTAGAAGACTGATCGATGAAGGAGTGGTTTTTTCGGAGATGGCAAACGGCGAAGTGAATCAAATAGAGTTGGCAGCTAAATTGATTAATAAAGGAAAATCATTGATAGATGGTATTGAATATCTACATGACCAAATTGAGGGTTCATTTTCTTTATTGCTTCTCGGTAAGGAAGGTATTTATGCTGCAAGGGATAGGTATGGTAGAAGTCCCCTGGTTTTAGCCGAAAGAGACGATGCCAGAATAGTTGTTTCTGAAACTTGCGCTTTCAAAAACCTTGGTTTCAAGAGAAAACAATTTCTGGGTCCGGGTGAAATCATACTTCTAACAGAAAATAAAGTTGAACAGATAAAGAAGCCCAGGAATATACTTCAGTTATGCGCCTTTCTATATGTATATGCCGGATTTCCCGCATCCGAATACGAAGGTAGAAACGTTGAAGAGTTCAGAGAATATTCCGGAAGAATCATCGCAAAAAGGGATAATGTGAAACCTGATTTGGTATGTGGCGTAGCCGATTCAGGAACCGCTTACGCACATGGTTATTCATTCGAGTCTGGTGTACCTATAAGAATGCCTCTTCTCAAATATACCCCGGGATGGGCAAGAAGCTATGTCCCCAATTCCCAAGATAGAAGAGATACTGTTGCATTGATGAAACAGATAACTGCCGACGCTTTAATAAAGAATCAAAAAATGGTTATAACAGAGGACTCGATTGTCAGGGGAACTCAATTAAAAAATTATTTGCTGACGAAGTTATGGGATTCAGGTGCAAAGGAGATTCATGTAAGACCTGCCTGCCCTGCACTTATGTACCCCTGCAAGTTTTTGTACTCGATAAGGCAACTCGACGAGTTATTTGCTCGAAGGATAATCAAGCGAATACACGGGAAACATATTAAAAATATTAAGCCATATCTTGATCCAAATTCGAAGGAATACAAGAAGATGCTGAAAAAAATGGAAGAGGATTTGAATGTAACCTCACTCAGATATCAGGTACTCCAAGATATGATTTCTGCTACTAAGTTGCCCCGCGAGAATTTGTGCACTTATTGCTGGACAGGCGAAGAAATTAAGTAAACACCGTTAGAATTTCGCATGGGGCATTCTAACGGAGTAAATGAAAAAACATTAGGTAGAAGTTCGAACCTTATCTGGTTTTAAAAACTAACCCTGAGCAAAAACATAATTTAACCTAAAAATCGGGAGGAAAGAATGGAAATCAAGGAAATTGCGTTGGAAAACTTAGTTCCGGAGACATTTATTAAGGAAAAAGTCGAAGAAATTTCATCAATCGTTGGCGATGGTTGCGCAATAAATGCGCTTTCTGGAGGCGTCGATTCTTCGATAGTAACAATGCTTGGTCATATGGCTTTAGGAGACAAACTCAAAACATACTTCATCGAAAATGGATTAATGAGAGAAGGCGAAGCACAATACATAGCTTCCGTCTTTAAAGGATTGGGCATTTCAGTCGAAATACTTGACGCGAAAAATCAATTTTTCGAAGCCCTAAAAGGTAAAAAGGATCCCGAAGAAAAACGCGAGGCAATTACACAAACATTTTACAAAGATGTCTTCAGAAATTTGTTAGAGAAAAACGATGCAAAATATTTAATGCAGGGAACTAATTATACAGATGTTGAGGAAACAATTGCAGGAATAAAAAGACAGCATAATATCCTTGAGCAGCTGGGAATAGATACTGAAAAACAGTATGGCTACAGGGTAATAGAACCAATTCTGGAGTTGAGAAAAAGCGGTATCAGAAGAATTGGGAAAATCCTTGGATTGCCAAAAGAGATATACACACGAACTCCTTTCCCTGGTCCGGCTCTTTCAGCACGTGTTATAGGAGAAGTAACATCCGAAAGGATAGAAACGGTTAGAAAGGCAACAAGGATTGTTGAAGATGAATTGCGAGGATCAGGTGCGTTTCAATATCTTGCAATCTTACATGAAGACAGAGTAACTGGGATAAGAGATGGAAAAAGAGATTTTGGTTTGCAGATAGAAGTACGATGCTGGGAAAGCAAAGATGCGATCGTTGGAACACCAACACAGTTAGCTTTTGATACGCTCGGTAAACTTGCCGATCGGCTAACCAATGAGGTGCCTGGAGTAGTCAGCGTCACCTACAATGTTACCAAAAAGCCACCTTCGACAATAGAGGCTGTTTAGTCTCCGCCAACTAACGAAACAAGTCAAACCGCTTCTCAACTTTTCCTAATATATCATTTCCGTTGCTTCGGCTTTTAGCGAAAGTGAGGCGAAATCCCCTTTTTTGTAATGGTCGTATCCACAAGCTGCAATCATTGCACCATTGTCAGTGCAGAATTCTTTTCTTGGAAAGTAAACCTCAAACCCCTTTTTCTTAGCCTTAGACAGAAACTTGTCCCTCAATCTTTCATTCGATGCCACACCACCAGAAACAGCAACTTTCATAATCTTAAAGTCACGAACCGCTTTGATGGATTTTCGAAGCAGCATTTCAATTGCTGTCTCCTGGAACGATGCTGCAATATCTGCCTTTTGGTTCTCTTTCTCTATCTCTGTCAATTTTCTAAGATAATAAAGAACCGCAGTCTTCAATCCACTGAAACTGAAATCGTAATCTCCTACACTTCCAACAGGAAAGGAAATAGCATGGGGATTGCCAGTTTTTGCCATTTCTTCGATTTCCACTCCTCCTGGATAGGTAAAACCAAGTAAGTTTGCAACTTTATCAAAAGCCTCTCCACACGCATCATCAAGTGTCGAACCCAGTAGTTTATATTTACCTCTCCGTTCGACTGTCAAGAGTTCGGTATGACCACCTGAGACAATAAGACCTAAAACGGGCGGTTCAAGTTCGGGATTCGAAAGGAAATTAGCGTAAATATGACCTTCTAAATGATTAACGGCAATCAATGGAATATCAAGGGAAAACGAAATTGACTTGGCAAACGAGACTCCCACCAGTAGTGAACCAATAAGGCCCGGACTCTGTGTAACGGCCACAGCATCGATTTCGCAAATCAATACCCCCGCTTCTTCAAGACAACTCTTAACTACCGGTATTATTTTTCTAATATGATCTCTTGATGCAAGTTCAGGAACTACACCCCCGTATTGCGAATGCACAACCTGAGAATACACTGTATTGGACAATATTTCCGTTCCGTCTTTCAAAACAGCCGCTGCTGTTTCATCACACGAAGTTTCAATACCCAGTATTAACATAAGAACTTACATCCTTCCAGCCAGCGTTACCGCACGGTTAACATAATCACAAGGTTTAAACCAATTAAACAAATCAAACAGGTTTTTAACCCGGGTCGATACACTTATCTCTCTTCGTCCTTCTCTCCCACATCTCCGCTCTTTACTGGTCTAACCTCTACCTTCTGAGGTTCGCAAGTTTCCAAAGCAATCCCCTTTGGAAGATTGAAAAAGGGGGTTGCCTGAATCTGATAACCTTTTATGTCAACAAATGCTTTTATATCAGAAGCACTGATATCATCAAGCAACTCCTGTGGTCCGGATACGGTTACGGTTAAACTTTCCGGATAAACCTTGACAATTTTATCACTTTTGATAATTATGTATACGCCATTGAGCGTTTTTTTTGCATATTTATCAAATAAAATACTTAGTTTAACCTTCCCTATATTGCCCGAGAAACTTTTTCCCGGCACAATTAAGGACACATCTAATTCAAATCCTTTACTCCTTCTCGAAATATCGACAGTGTCGGTTATAACTTCGCTAACTTTTCTTAAGCTTTTCTTACCTCCGGTGAGCATCACGCTGTCCGGTTCAAGCGTTATTCTTCTTACGAAATAACCTTCGCTTGGGCTACCTATTACCAGTGGTTTTATTGAAACTTTTTTATTACCTTTTTTTTCGGTTTCAATTGACAATTCTTGTGGTGAGATGACCCCAATAACGTCAAGTGGTCGCCAGCTTGGAAGAATTAGCCAATCCAGAGAAGGTTTTATTTCATTCTTTCCACCCTTCATACTCGAAAGATCTATTCTTGAAAAAGGATGACCAAAAACATTAAGTAGAATCAATTGCTTTACCTTGGTTTTAATCTGAAAAGACACTTCCTCGCTTGAAGTATTCACAATTACAAGACTATCTGAAAGATTATGGTATATTATCGGCGCTTTGATAGTTTCATACACCACCCTTTCTGTGACTACATGAAACCACAAAAGAATAGCTATTATAAATGCACCGATTTTCAAACCGACGTTATTAAATATCCACTTCATCATCGGATATAAGTGAAAATGTTAATCCATCTTCTGTTTTACCATAAAATAGTAGATGATTCCACCTAACCAGCCTGCCAGGATAACAATGAGTATCCAGATAAGTTTTGTATTCTCACCCAAAGAAGGAAAATTCTCTTCTTCCCTTTTAATACAGTCTATTAACATCCATATCCACAGACCCAACAGACCCAGGATAATCAACCATATAAAAGGAACAACGCAAAAAGGCAACGCACGCATTAATACCTCCTTGAAAAAACTATGTTAGGCAAAAAAACCGCCTTTAGTTGATTCTATTCCCTGTTTCAGGATTAAAAAAATGCGATTTCTCTACGAGCGGTTTCAATCTCACTTTCTCTCCGACTTTGAACTGCCGTTCGCATTTGAACCTTGCAATAATTTCACACCCTCCCAAATCAAGATATAAAAATGCTTCGTTTCCCATAGGTTCAAAAACAGAAATTACAGCAGTGAACACATTGCCACCATCTTCTGAAGTAGGTATCAAATGCTCCGGTCTTATTCCCCAAATTATTTCTTTGTCATTAAACGGACCCAGTTTCTCTGCCTGGTTCTTACCAATTCCTATTTTGACAAATTCATTTTCAAAAAGCTTCATATTTCCTGCTTTTATCCTTCCGTGGATGAAATTCATTGACGGACTTCCAATAAAACCGGCAACAAAAATATTGTCAGGCTTGTTGTATAGATTTATGGGATCCGCAATTTGCTGTATCTCTCCATCTTTTAGAACAACGATCCTATCACCCATTGTCATTGCTTCCGTCTGGTCGTGAGTAACATAAATCATTGTCGCCTGCAGTTTATTGTGAATTTTCGATATTTCCGCTCTCATTTGAACCCTCAGTTTTGCATCAAGATTGGAAAGAGGTTCATCAAATAGAAAAACCTTTGGTTCACGCACGATTGCACGACCAACTGCAACCCTCTGTTTTTGTCCCCCGGAAAGCTCTCTGGGTTTTCTCTTGAGAAGGTTTTTTATTCCAAGAATCTCCGACGCTTTTTCTATTCTTTCGCTTATTTTGGCTCTCTTCACCTTTCTCAGTTTCAGCCCAAAAGCCAAATTATCATAGACACTCATGTGCGGATAAAGTGCATAATTTTGAAAAACCATTGCAACATCTCTGTCTTTTGGTGCAATATCGTTCACATTTTTGCCGTCTATATATATATTTCCCTTTGTTGGTTCCGTCAGACCTGCAATAGTTCTAAGAACAGTCGATTTTCCGCATCCCGAAGGACCAACAAGTACGGTAAATTCTCTATCTTCAATATTCAAACTCAAATCCTTGACAGCAATAATATTCTTATCAAATACTTTCGTGATGTTATCAAGTTTGACTTCAGCCATCGTGAAGTATTAACCGTTTTTTCTCACGAAAAAACTCAAAAGTTTAATCAGGATATTCTTCAGTTCTTTTCTTTCTACTATCATGTCAACAAAACCATGTTCCAGAAGAAATTGTGCCCTCTGGAAACCTTCTGGCAACTTCTGTTTTATTGTCTGCTCTATTACTCTGGGACCTGCAAATCCAAGAAGTGCTCCAGGTTCGGAAATGACAACATCACCAATTGAAGAATAAGATGCCATTACTCCAGCAGTTGTGGGATCTGTAAGAATACTAACATAGGGAAGTTTTGCTTCCTCAAGCTCAGAAAGCGCAGAGCCTGTTTTCGCCATCTGCATAAGCGAAAGAATACCTTCTTGCATTCTTGCTCCACCAGAACTACTAACTATTATGAGTGGAGTCCTGTTTTCAATGGCTCTTAGAATTGCTCGCTTAACCTTCTCACCTACCACGGAACCCATGCTCCCACCTCTAAAGCCAAAGTCCATCACAGCTATTTCGACATCAAAACCACCTATTTTGCCTTCTCCCGTTACTATTGCTTCCTTCAGACCTTTCTTTTCCTGCGTATCCTTTATTTGTCTTAAATAGCCGTCGAATCTTAAAGGGTCGGTAGTCCTAATATCGGTATCCTGTTCCTTCAGATCATTGTCAAGCAGAATCTTCAAATACTCATGGCTTCCAATCCTGAAGTGATAACCGCATTTTTTGCAAACAAAAAGATTCCTCTCAAGTTCTTTTCTATAGAGTATCTCCCCACAACCCTTACACTTCTGCCATAAACCATCGGGAATAACTTTGCGTTCAGAGGCAGGTTGCAATTTCCTCTTTCTTTTAAACCATTTCATATCAAAAATATTATCACACCGTAATATCGAAGTCAAGTCTTTTATTGTTTACCACACTATCTCACACACAGGAATTTCCTCTTGACTTTGGGAAAAAGAGGTGATAATATTCAAACCGTTGGAGAATATTTGATGATAAACGCCAGAATGTTAATAAACGGAAATTGGGAAAAAAGTACCGAATCTATTGATGTTTCCAATCCGTATTCAGGGGAAATCATAGGAGCAATTCCAAAATCAACGGAAAAGGACATTGAAGGTGCCGTAAATGCAGCACGGAAAGCCTTCGAAGTATCCAAGACACTTACTGCATACGAAAGAGCCAAAATTCTCGAACTTGTCAGCAGAAAAATAGAAGAACAAACCGATCCTTTATCTAAAACCATTACACTGGAATCCGGGAAACCTATTCGTTACTCATTGGGAGAAGTAAAAAGGGCGGTTGAAACGTTTCATTTTGCTTCGATTGAAGCGCAAAAAATGTGCGGTGAAGTAATTCCAATGGATGCTGCCTCGAAAGGCAAAAATTACTTTGGATTCTACGAAAGAGTGCCAAAAGGGGTAATACTTGCTATTACCCCTTTTAATTTTCCCCTTAATCTTGTTGCTCATAAGGTTGCGCCCGCAATTGCTGCCGGAAATACCGTTATATTAAAACCTGCCACCACAACTCCGCTTATTACCGCAAAACTCGGTGAAATATTCATAGAAGCGGGCCTCCCTCCTGGTTTTCTGAATATCCTGTACGGTCCTGGAAGTACAGTTGGGATTAGTCTGGTCAGGAACGAAAAAATAAGTATGGTAACATTTACAGGAAGCCTTCCAGTAGGAGAAATTATTAAAAAGGAAGCGGGATTTAAGACGGTAACCCTCGAATTAGGTAACAACAGTGCAGTCATTCTTGAAGATGCGGAAAATATCCCCGATGTTGTCGATAGATTACTGGTCGGCGCATTTGCATACTCCGGTCAGGTTTGCATATCCGTTCAGAGAATATATGTAAACAAGAAATTATCCGAGAACTTCATATCCCTGTTTGCAGAAAAAGCAAAGAATCTAAAAAAGGGAGACCCGCTTGACCCCGATACAGAGATAGGACCAATGATTACACATCAGGAAACCATAAGGGCAATGAAATGGATTCAGGAAGCCCAATCACAAGGAGCAATAGTATTATCCGGGGGGGGAAACACAGAAAATATAATAGAACCCACAACACTGACAAATGTATCATCAGATATGCGAGTAATGAATGATGAGATTTTCGCACCGGTTGTTTCAATAATCCCTTACGATGATTTCGATGAAGCACTAAAACTTGCAAACGATACAAAATACGGTTTACAGGCTGGGGTATATACGAAAGATGTGGGCAAAATATTCAAGGCTATTGAAACCATTGACGTAGGGGGACTTATTATTAACGACTATCCAACTTTCAGAGTTGACCTTATGCCTTACGGCGGTGTAAAAAAGAGTGGAATGGGAAGAGAAGGCTTGAAATATGCATTGGAAGAGATGACCGAGATAAAACTCGTGGTTATTAACAAGGGGTGATAAACTTAGGAGGCTATATGTCGGTTGAGCCCAGAAAAGCTGTGCAAGCTGTTAAACCCTACATACCTGGAAAACCTATCGAGGAACTAAAGCGGGAACTTGGCATAAAAAGCGAAATACTAAAACTCGCTTCAAATGAAAATCCCACCGGTACCTCGCCAAAAGCACTTGAAGTTATGAACAGGGAAATTTCACGTATGTATCTTTATCCCGATGATGAATGTTTCTACCTAAAACAAGGTATCGCCAAACATCTTGGAATTAAGCAGGAAAATCTCATTATCGGAAACGGTTCCGTCGAACTTATACTACTCTGTTCCATAGTTTATCTCTCTCCTGAAGATGAGTTTATTATGGGGAATCAGTCATTTGCTCTCGGGAAAATTTCAGCGATGATGATGGGAGCAATTTGCACCGGTTTACCGGAGAAAAACTACGTTCACGACCTTGATGCCGTGAAACAGGCAGTTAGTGAAAAAACAAAGATAATTTACATCGACAATCCCTGCAATCCACTGGGGACGAAATTGGGGAAACAGAAGATAGAGAATTTCATAAAAAGTATTCCGGATGGTATTCTGGTAATACTCGATGAGGCATATTATGAATTCGTGCGAAGTGAAGATTTTCCCGATTCCTTGGAATTTGTAAAACAAGGGAAAAACGTATTAGTATTGAGGACATTCTCCAAAATATATGGTTTGGCTGGTTTAAGGATCGGTTATGGCATCGCACCTCGGGATATTATAAGTACGATAAGAAAAGCCAGATTACCATTTAATGCGAATAGATTGGGACAATTCGCAGCAGTTGCAGCACTCGATGATGAAGATCATGTAGCAAAGACACTTGATGTCAACAACAAAGGTAAGGCATACCTTGAACAAGAATTTGAAAAAATGGGAATCTTCTATATTCCTTCAACGACAAACTTTGTCACGTTCAAGACTAAACTGAACGGCAAGAAGGTTTTCACAAAACTTCAAAAAAGAGGCATTATTATAAGACCACTGGCAAACTACGGAATCCCCGACTTTCTTAGGGTTACTATTGGAAATATGGAGCACAATCAACGATTCATCAAGACATTGAAGGAAATTCTATTAGAACAGTGACAAAAAATAACATTAACAGGGATCGAAAGAGAATTGAAAATAAAATCAAAATTCTAATGTACTGTCTGGTTTAAAAGATAATGATTAAATCATTTGAAGAACTGAAGAAAAACGCGAGAGCAAAAGGCAAAAAGAAACTTGTTGTCGCATGCGCAGAGGATAAAACTGCTCTGGAGGCTTCCCTTCTTGCTATGAAAAAAGGCTTTGTTACTCCTACCTTTATAGGAAATGAAGAAAACATACTTAAGATAGCAAATCGATTTGGTTTCAAGATAGATAAAAAATATATTAAAGACACGAAAGGTATCGAAGAAAGTGTAAGAAAAGCTGTCAAACTGGTTCAGGGAAGTGAAGGTGATATCCTTCTCAAAGGTATGGTCAAAACTTCCATTTTCTTAAAGGGTATCCTTGATAAGGATGTAGGATTGAGAACATCAAGAACCCTCAGTCATTCCGCAATCCTCGAAACTCCAAGCTACCACAAGCTAATACAATTTACGGACGGAGGAATGAACATAAAACCGGATTTAAAAACGAAAATCGATATTATTAAAAATGCATGCGATTTTGCAAAATCATTTGGAATTACAAAACCAAAGATCGCTATACTTGCTGCCGTTGAGGTTGTGAATCCGGAGATGCAGGAAACACTCGACGCAGCTATCATCAAGCAAATGGCTGAAAGGGGACAATTACCGGATATGTTTGTGGACGGACCACTTGCCCTTGACCTTGCAGTCTCCAGAGAAGCATGCAAAATAAAACGAATAGAGAGTGAAGTTGGTGGAGATGCCGATATTCTTATTGTTCCTGATATTGCATCGGGAAATATATCTGCAAAAGCGTTGATATACCTTGCTGAATCAAAAGCGGCAGGGATTATACTTGGTGCAAAAGCACCAGTTGTTATGTTGTCCCGAGCAGACGATGCAGAAACAAAACTCAATTCCATAGCTCTCGGAGTAATCAGTTGCTGAAAAACAGCTGCAAGAAATTTCTCTTCGTATTATTCGTCTCCTTTTTTTTGCTTTCTCTTTTTAGCGCGCTCAAATGTAATGACACTGGTTTAAAGCAGAGAATCGTCCATTCACTTGCCAATAAGGGAATTCATCCTCTCATAGCTGTTCTGATTATTTCAACACTACCTGTATTCGAACTTAGAGGGGGAATACCTTTTGGTATCAATTTTTTCAAACTACATTGGTATCTTGTTTTCCCAATAGCAATTTTAGGAAATATGATTCCAGTCGCTCCTATTCTCTTGTTTCTTGGACCTCTCTCGAAATTCCTGAGTAGATTAAAATTCTTTAAAAAATTCTTTGACTGGCTATTCAAACACACCAGGAGTAAAAGCAAGATCGTCCGAAGATACAAATCAATCGGACTTATGCTTTTCGTTGCAATTCCTCTGCCTATTACTGGTGCCTGGACTGGTTCGGTTGCTGCATTTCTTTTTAATGTAAAGTTTCACAATGCAATTATTTCGATACTCTTTGGAGTATGCATATCCGCTGTAATCGTAACAACCCTTTCGCTCCTTGGTATATGGGGAGCAGTAATTGCTGGGGCTGTGCTTCTATCTTTGGGTGTTCTCTTTCTTCTCAAGTCTGTTAGATAATTTACCCTATATATAAATACATCATCTGAATTATTTTTTTTTGTCATTCCCAATTTACTATAGCATCGGGTATGCGTCTTACCTCAAATCTATCGAACGACAGCTATCTTCCCTGTTTTTTTTCTACCTTGTGAATCAATAATCAGGTATATGTAAACACCCGAATCAACAGGTTTTCCATTTCTATCCTTTCCATCCCAGAATGCCCTGTGTGTCAATTCTTCAACATCTTCCAGGGTTCTAACTTTTTTCAGTGAGGTTGAGAATATGAAAATCTTCGCATCAGAAGAAATTTTATTGAATGTAATCTTATGATGTTTTGCAGGTATAAAAGGATTGGGATATACATCAACATATCCAATATCCGGTGCTGGCGGTATTAAACCGGTTTCATATCTGCTTATGCCATCCTTGGTTGCAATCCACAGATATCCATTCTCAATACCGAATGCAAGCCCGTCAAGGTCATCTAAAATAAAGTTCGAGCACAAACCATCACTAACTGTCAGGGAATCCCATCCATTATCATACCCTATCACGGAAACACCTTTATTCTCAACCAGAAACCATTTGTTTCCCTTCCAATCGATCACGATATCCATAACATTGTCTCCCATCAAACCAGATGAACTTGTATAATGCATTATTACTGAAAAATCCCGGATAACAGCAACACCTGCAGCAGTACCACACCACAAATCCCCATTTCTGTCGAATGAAAGGTCAAAAACCTTCTCCGAAGGAAGTCCCCCGATCTTAAACCAACTGCCATCCTTTCTCAACACACTTATTCCTCTATCAGTGGAACCGAAATACATATTTCCCGATGTATCCTCGGCAAACGATACGATATAATCAAGATTATTCTCGTCCGTAAAGACCGTCCAGGTGGAATCATCAATTGATAGTCTACATACCGAACTTAAGAAATTCGAAAACCACTTATTTCCCTCTCTATCTATGAACTGTGAACCTATAACGCCGGACACAGGAAGTTTGAAAGTATCCCATATTCCTTCCTTGGAAAGTTTTATAATATCGTTATCGCTTCCAAGCGCCCAGACTCCAAACCATTTATTGTTATCACGGTCAACATCCACCCACCTGATTGCCCCATCCAGTCCCAGTGTATCGGGGTCATTCAGTATTTCCCATTTCCCATTGTGATAATGGCTTATTGTTCTCCCTCGCGATTCAGACACATATCCACCATAGTGAACACCCCAGATATCTCCGTTACCGTCAATTGCGATATCGGAGAAATTACTACTCGATGGACCTGGAATTCTTTCGGCATGCCAGAGTGTATCGTCCAGAAAAGCAATACCATCACCATCTGTTCCAATCCACAACTTCTTAGAATCATCTTCTGCCAAACCTCTTATCCTCCTCACTGAACCTAAGCCCTGGTAAACTCTTACCCAGCTCGATATCGTATCATTCCAGTAATGTGGAGAATTCTCAGTAGCAGTCCATAGTAAATTGCCACTGACGAAAAACCTATTTATCTCTTGATTCACAAGACCTGTGTTCTTCATAGTCCAGTTACTTAAAGCACCTGAGGTTATACCGTTTTTTGTTCCCACCCAAAGAGCATCCTTCCAGAATGTAATCGCTGTTACCGTATCGCTCGGTAAACCTTGTGCAGTTGTATTCCACACCCATACTGTCGAATCTGAATAGTTGTTATCGGGAACCCCACAAATACCCTGATCCGTTCCAACGAAAAGAGTATCAAGTCTGTAAAAAATTGATGTTATCCTATTATCTCTAAAACTGTAAGGGTGACTAGTCCATGAATTGTTCATTGGATCAAAGGGGTTTCCATCCGTATCCCAGATATACAACATCCTACTTGTTCCCAAAAACAGAGTATCTCCACAAGAGAATCCTGTAAGAGGCTCTCCCTCAATACCGGAGAAAACCAGAGAAATATTTCTAATCGAATCCATCGATGTTGAATAAATGGTAATGCCCGAGGGTGTGAAAACAAAAACATTCTCACCAATACATTCAAGACCATTAACATAATTGTCAATCAGACCAAAAGATTTGTTGAGAATGACAAAATCACCCGGGCTGGGTTCAAAGATTGCTAAACCTTTAGAGGTTCCAATACAAACTTTGCTATCTATGGAAACCATATCCGTAACATAGTTCATATTGAACCAATTTAAAAACGGTTTACAAAATACTAGAACGGGAGAACAACATAACAAAACAGAAGCGAAGAAAACTATCATTATCTTTTTCATATATCGATAATCCTTTTAATGTCTGGATAGTTTTCATGACAAATTCGTTTAACCATCTCTCTTTGTTTCACAATTAATAAGCCCCCTTTGTGCTCAACACGGCAGGAATTGTCTTCAAAAGAATCTTCATATCCAGAGATAATGACCATTTATCAATGTATTCAAGGTCTAGTTTTAACCATTCGTCAAAATCTATTTCGGCTCTGCCGTTTACTTGCCATAGACAGGTCAAACCTGGTTTCATCGATAGTCTCCTTCTCTGCCAGTCCTCGTACATATTCACTTCTTCTGGAACAGGCGGTCTGGGTCCAACAAAACTCATATCTCCTTTAAGTACATTGAAGAGCTGCGGTAATTCATCAATACTTGACCTCCGTAAAAATTTGCCGACATTTGTTATTCTCGGGTCGTTTGTGATCTTGAAGACTACTTTTTTCGGATTAAGATGCAGGAGTTCATTTTTTCTATTTTCGGCATCGCTTACCATAGTTCTAAATTTGTAAAAGTCGAATTTTCTACCATTTACCCCACACCTTTCCTGCTTGAACAACACAGGTCCCTTCGATGACACCTTGATCGCAAGAGTCACTCCAACATAAAGTGGCAGTAATGCTATCAGCATCACTGCTGCAATCAGTCTATCGAATATCCCCTTCAGCAACAAGTCCCATTTTTTAACGGAGGTTGTTCTGAAATTTATTAGCGGTAGATCATTGTAAACCTCAAGGCTAAGGCTCACATCCTGCGAAGGGAAAAAATCAGATATAAGACAGGAAGCAAAAATTCCCAACTCCTTGCAAACTTTTATCCCTTCCATTGCAAATCGATTTTCCTTGAAAGGCAAAGCAAACACTACCCAGTCAATAGGTGAAGAACGAAGCAAACTTGACAGATCTTCAATCGTACCCAATATTCTTTGTTTCCTGGTCTTTGACTTCTGGTTTTGAATCCCGAGAAAACCTTCTATCTTAATTCCCCAACGTGAATGCTCTTTGAAAAATCGCTCGACATCTTTTGCCTTCTTACCTGTTCCAACAATGAGAATATTGTGATAAAAGGGGGGATTACGGAATATTTTTGCCTGCATAATGTAAGTAATCCATCTTATGAAAGTGAGAAGTAGAACATTGGACACAGCAAATATAACAAAGAAAAGTCTACTCTTTGCAAAAATCTTCGCGAAGAAAAGCACTGCAAGAATAACCAAAAAACCTTCAATAACTGCTTTTGTAACGGGAATAATGAGTTCTTTAAGAGTTTTTCTTTCAAGTGAAAAGTATGCCCTCTCATATACAAGCAATAGTATCCAGAGAGGGATAACAATCCAGAGAAACCAGACATAACTGCTGAGTATCCATGCCTCTCTCAAATCTATGCTTGAAAAAAGCATAGCTCTAAAATAGAAAGCACCGAAAAAGGATACAATTACTACAATTATGTCGAGTAGAATATAGAAAAAAAGTGAAACTTCAACCTTTTCCTTTAACATAATTAGATTTGCAGGAAATCCTGTGTTGACCTAATCATTACAAGAAAAATCAGTCTTAAACAAAGACCCATATAGAGGATTACTTGCAGGAAAAAATTCTTATTGTAGTGTTTCCTGAAAAATTTAAACATACCAATATTATGGTTGAGAACGGTAGTTTTCCAGAATTTCTCACGTGTAACTCCGAGATGATGAAATATTACAGCGTCCGCAACAAAATATACCTTCCAGCCCTTTTCTCTCATTCTATAACATAGATCGGTATCTTCAACAAAAATGAAATAATCTTCATCGAAAATCCCGACTTCCTCTAAAGCCTGCCTGCGCAGCATCATGCTTGCTCCAAAAACCCAGTCCGTTTCCATGTTTTTCGAGTAATCATTATCCATCATCAAGTATTTTCTTGAAATTCTATTGTATGGCAGGAATTTCATAAGAACGGACTGTCTCCCAAAAAAGACATTGAAAACTGTAGGGAATCTTCTGCATGAGTACTGGATACTCCCGTCAAAATTTAGCATTTTGGCACCCGCCACACCTACTTTTGGATTCTTCTCCATAAATCTGATAATATTATCGATTGCGCTTCTTGTAACAACTGTATCAGGATTCAAAATCAGGATATATTTCCCTCGTGAACGAGCAATTGCCTGATTATTTGCATATGAAAATCCAAAATTCTCACCATTTCTAATTAGTTTCACTTCAGGATAGTATCTCTTTATGATTTCAACCGATTTATCTTTCGAGTTATTGTCTATAATAATTATCTCATGCGAACATTTCGGGGGGTTTTTCCTTATGAAATCGATACATATCGAAAGATATTTCACCGTATTGAAGTTTACGATAATAATCGATAAAATTACTCGTTTTTTAGGATTTACCAATTTGCTTTTTTTCATGTCTCCTAATTCCAAAAATATTGTGCAGTCTCAATCTTAAAACCAAAAAAAACGCTTCCCAGATAATGCGTTTCGACATTTTCGAAACGCCAACCCTTCTGTCAACAAAGATAACCGGAATCTCTTTTATCCGAAAACCTTTCTTAAAAACCTTGAAGTTTACTTCGATCTGAAAAGCATAGCCATCGGAACGCATACTTTCAAATTGTAATGATTCAATCACTTCCCTCTTAAAACACTTAAAACCAGCAGTTAAATCCATTACCGGAACACCGGTCACCAGTCTGGCATACACATTAGCAAAATAACTTAACAGCAACCTCGAAATAGGCCAATTTACAACACTTATACCTTCCTTATATCGTGAACCGATTACCAGGTCGGCATCCTCACCCGCCTTTAAAAGTCTCGGGATATCCTCGGGATTATGAGAGAAATCTGCATCCATCTCGAATATAAAATCATATCTGTTCTTAATACCATATTTGAATCCCTTAACATAAGCGGTCCCTAATCCAAGTTTCGTCTTTCTTTCGATCAGAAAAACCCCTTCTCTTTCCTGCTCAATACTCCTGAGTATTTTTCCCGTTCCATCCGGAGAATTATCGTCAATAACAAGAACATCGCAAATCCCACATATGTTTTTTACGGCATTTACTATTTTTTCTATGTTCTCTTTTTCGTTATAAGTGGGAATAATAACAAGAGCCCGTTTACTTTTCATAAGACTAACTGGAATGGTTTACAAACCACCGAACCGTCAAATCAAGTCCGTCCTTAAATTCGACCTTTGGGCTCCAGGAAAGAAATTTCTTTGCCTTTGATATATCAGGCTTTCTGCACTTAGGGTCATCCTCGGGCAGTTCCCTATAAATAACCTTTATTTTCTTATTCGCTGCTTTGCCTATAAGTTCCGTGAGAGTTTTTATGCTAATCTCGTGGGGATTTCCTAAATTCATGGGCTTATGATAATCAATTGACATCAGTCCGTAAATTCCTTCTATGAGATCGGAAACATAACAGAAACTTCTTGTTTGATTCCCGGAACCAAATATTGTAAGTGATTCACCTTTTAGGCATTGTCCAATAAAGGTTGGAATAACCCTTCCATCATCCTGTCTCATTCTTGGTCCGAAGGTGTTGAAAATTCTGACTATTCTCGTGTCCATTTCGTGAAATTGGTAATACGCCATTGTCAGAGCTTCGGCAAATCTCTTTGCTTCATCATACACTCCTCTTGGACCAATTGGATTAACGTGTCCCCAGTACTCCTCGGATTGAGGATGAATTTCGGGATCTCCATATACCTCGGATGTAGAGGCAAGAAGGAACTTTGCGCCTTTCGCTTTTGCAAGCCCCAGTGTATTTAGGGTTCCGAGAGCACCTACTTTCATTGTTTGAATAGGAAATTTAAGATAGTCAACAGGACTTGCTGGCGAAGCAAAGTGAAGAACATAATCTACTTTCCCATCAATATCTATATACCTGGTAACATCCTGCTCTATAAATGTAAAATTCGAATTATCCTTGAGCGGTTCTATATTTTGGCGTCTTCCTGTGATGAAGTTGTCTATAACAATAACAGAATGCCCCTTCTCAAGAAGAAATGCGGTAAGGTGCGAGCCTAAAAATCCAGCTCCTCCCGTCAATACTATACACATCTTTTCCATTTCTATACAAGAATAATACAGAAAAAAATCTTATTTGTCAACATTATTTTCATACTGAAAAAAAATATACCTCTTTCCTGTCATTATCTCCCTTTTTCCTTTTCGCCCCTTGGAATGCCGCGTGTGAAATTCTAACGGAGTTCACTTATTCCTTTTAGCAGAGACCGCAATCGTTGGATAAATCAAAAGGAAAATAACAGAAGTAATCATAATGGCAAATCCGATACCAACCGTATCTGCTGCAAATCCAATTGCTGGAGCTAAGACTGCCATTATGAGCGTTTTCAGTTGCGACTCAACGCTAAGCCCCGACGCCATTGTTTTAAGCGATATGTTATCACTTATGTATCCTACATTCATCGGTCTTCTGAGATTTTGAACAATATAAAATGCTATAAACAAGACCGAAGCCAAACCATACACTTTGAACAATGCGGAAACACCCGCAGCTAAAAGCAACAAACCTCCAATAATGTATGTCAAATTTATTGCAACCGTAAGTGATTTCATTTTTTTCGCAAACCGTGAAGCATTCCTTGAAGCAATACTTGTAAAGACATAAAGCAGAAAATAAACGGAGCCAACAATTATCGCAATTCTTTGTTTATCTGCAAGGTAGAGAAAGACGGGGATTGCCAAAACTTGAGCTTTCAAGATTGGCTGCAAATAATCCTTGGAAGACTTGAAAAATCCATCAAAGACTGAAGAATTGGATATTGCCTTCAGTGCTTCTTTATTTTTGAACATTCCCTTAAATTCAATTATTGTAACGGTAAATCTTTTCCTCATCTTTGCTTTCCAGCTTCCCTTTACAAGAGAGAGGTCTCCGTCAAGATATTTCGGGTATGTAAGCATAAGAACCAGACCAAATGCATAAGGAACCATTGATAATAGAAACACGGGACGGAAACTTCCCGAGTGAAATACAATGGCTATGGCAATTAAAGAAGAAATCGCCGAGCCAAACTGGGATGCAGAACGTGTATGTCCGTAGTATTCGACCTTCATATTCTCTTTTCCTTTAACCCGCAAGTATTGCAGTATCATTGCCTTATGTGTTCCACTCCTAAAAGCCTCACCGGATGCAAACAATACCATCGCAATAGAATAAGCAAAAAAATGAGGGAAAAAATAGAAAACTGCAAACGATACAAGATACGATAGGAAAGCAGCAAACATAGATTTTCTTCTTCCATATGCATCGGCAATTACCCCTGTCGGGATTTCGAGAATATTTGTGAATACTTCCCTGATTGAAAAAAGAATGCCAATGTCAAGGAAGGACATCCCCATTTCTCTGAAAAAAAGAATTATAAAGGGATCGAAAAATCTCTGATTTTTCAAGAATCCGTACAGGCAGAATTTAAAATACATTAAATCTTTACGAATTTTTGTTTTTATCCCCTTTTCCTCATCCTTATAATAAGAACGACCAGTTAGATCCTTGTTTCCAAAGAACACCAAAACAAATTACCAAATTTCTAAACAAATGTGGTTTTTTTATTCTAACTTAATTTAGGATCTTTGATATAGGTTGTCAAGAATTATCGCTTAAGACCGCCCATTGTTTTCCTTTAAGGTTTTTAGAGCTTGCTTCATTATATTGATCCCGGCGTCTGCCTCTTGTTTTGAAAGATTCAATGGTGGTCTGAATCTGATGGTTTTCTCTCCACATTTTAGTACAAGTAAGTTTTTATCGAAACAATGACCAAAAACCTTGTCCCTTTTATCCGCATCAGGCAAATCAAAGGCAATCATCAGTCCCCTTCCCCTGACATTCGAAACCAGATCTTTGAATTCCAAAGAAAGTTCCTGGAGTTTTTCAAGAAGATACTTTCCAACTACGTGAGCATTCAGAACCAGTTTATCTTCTTCTATAATTTCTAAATACCTCTGGCATCTGACCATATCCACAAGATTCCCTCCCCATGTGGAATTAATCCTGCTCGATTCTTCAAAAACATTGTTCTCTACCTCATTAACCCTTTTCCCTGCCATAATTCCACAAACCTGTGTTTTCTTGCCAAAAGCAATAATATCCGGTTCGAGACCGAAATGCTCATAACACCACATCTTCCCTGTCAATCCCATGCCGCTCTGCACTTCGTCGAGTTCAAACATTATGTCATTTTCGTTCGCTAATTTCTCTATAGCCTTTAAAAATTTCCCCCTAAAATGATTATCGCCACCTTCTCCCTGTATCGGCTCGATAATCATCGCAGCAATATCACTTCCGTCATTTAAGATAATATCTTTAATGGATTTTATCACCTCCTGTTCAACTTTACTGACTCTCTCAATTTCTTCTTCGTTTACCGGAAAATGCATTTTTGGGTTCTTAAATCTTGGCCAATCGAACTGCGTAAAATACATTGTCTTTCGCAGGTCATAAGTGTTTGTTAAGGAAAGAGTATAACCTGTCCTCCCATGAAAAGCCTGCTCGAAATGAATTACCTTCTTGCCTTTTTCTCCTTTAATACCTTTTTTATGATTCTTACGAATTTTCCAGTCAAATGCCGTCTTGAGTCCATTCTCAACAGCGAGTGCTCCTCCGCTCACAAAAAAAAGATGCTCAAAAATAGAAGGCCTGGCAATCTTTGCAAACGTGTCCACGAATTCGGCAAGTTCAACCGTGTACACATCCGAATTTGAAGGTTTGTTCACTGCAACCCGTTTTATTTTTTCGAGAAAATCAGCATCTCTTAGTTTTGGATGATTATATCCAACAGGTGAAGAGGCAAAACAGGTAAAGAAATCGAGCATTTCTCTTTTTCTTTCACTATCATAAAAATAGCTTCCATGGCTTTTATCAAGATCCATAACCACATCAAACCCATCGGCAAGCATGTATTTGCCAACAATGCTACGAACTTCGGAAGGTTTTACTATCACCACATCTCCTTTCATCTCTAAGTTTTATATGCATTACTATTTTCCCCTCCTTTGAAGAATGGTCCCTCCATTTCCAACCGCCCAACCGTCACCATTTGGAAAAATCAAGATTCCATTCAGAGAAACTTCCTTCTGAAGTGAATTCTTTCTCCACTTTACACCGTCATATTCAATAATGAACCCATTCTCACCATCCCCTCCACAGGCGACTCCACTACTAAAATCAAAAAAGTATATATCCTGCACCAGTGAATTAGGAGGAAGAGAATCCGGTAATGCTAACACAAGCCATTCCGTTCCATAGCGTTTGAACAACTTCGTTCCACCTGCCCACAGACTCCAGTCATTAATTGAACACAACGCATATATCTCCTCCCCTGGAAAACTTGTATCTTTGCCCCAACCTAAACCGGTATTGTGAAAAAAGTAACTTCCGCACAATGCCCAGATATCCGAAAGTCCAAAACCAAGCAAATCGTTAACAATGCTGGTATCTATTTGTACATATCCGCTTAGCGAGTCTCCATTGAACGTAAATATCTGTCCCTTTGAATCTCCAATCCAGCCAAGCGAGTCGTTAAGCATAAATAGTGAAGTAAATTTTTCTTTTTGTATGGACTGAAGCAACCTCCATTCCCCATTCTTGTATCCAAACAGCGAGTTTCCACCGATACACCATCCTTCATCTTTAGAAACAAAAAAAATTCTACTGAGATCATTAATGCATATGGAAGAATGCTGCCAATTTGAACCATCATAGAAGATCACTTTTCCACCGTTACCGCAACCCCAGATGTGAGCGGTATCGAGTGCAAAAATGCAATTCAGATCCTCGACCATATTCAAATCAAAAATATTCCAGTCATATATCTCTTGCTTCGTGACGAATACCGTAACATCATCCGATTTCCCTGTATTACCTGATATGTCAGTCGCCTCGGCACTCAGCCCGTGCTCTCCACTGCTGACATTGGAAGTTTCCCAGAAGAGTTCGTATGGATTCGAGTGAATCTCACCGAGAAAGAAATTATTATCTGAGAATTTCACTTTCAAAATATCTTCTTTACTAGTAACCTCTACCTTTATTACTATACCAACTGCGTCAACCGTATCTCCGTTCAATGGCTCTATGATATTAATTTTTGGTTTTATTCCCGAACCCGACGGTGAAAATAATCGACAACCCGATATAAGGAAAAGAACTCCAAAACATAGGGCATAGACCAAACAAATTATGAATTTTGAAAACAAACTTCTTCGGATTCTCAACTTACTCACACTCGCTTATCCAATATACGGAACAATTGATATATATACTACACATTTTTTAATACATAGAATACTATATCCTTTTTCGATTTTTGTCAAATAAAAACTTGACTTTTTGTCTATTTGCGCATAAAATGTGCTCTGCTTGTGAAAATTTCACTAAACTCGAATTGTTAATAAATCACACTGGCGGGAGTAAATAAGCTTAAGGAGGTCAAATGTCGCAAAAATACGTATACTTCTTTGGTGACAAGAAAGCCGAAGGAAACAGAAAAATGAAAAACATCCTAGGGGGAAAAGGATCAGGGCTGGCTGAAATGACAAACATTGGAATACCTGTTCCAGCAGGCTTTACAATCTCAACGGAGGTTTGCACGTTTTATTACGAGAACAATAACTATCCCGAGAAACTCGAAACCGAGGTGAAAAAAAATATCCAAAAAGTCGAGAAAACAATGGGCAAGCAGTTTGGCGACAAGGAGAATCCTTTGCTACTTTCTGTTAGGTCTGGAGCAAGAATTTCCATGCCTGGAATGATGGATACGGTTCTCAACCTTGGTCTCAATGATGCTACTATAAATGGACTTATCTCGAAAACGAAAAACCCGAGATACGCTTATGATTGCTACAGAAGATTGGTTCAAATGTTCGGAGATGTAGTTATGGGAGTATCTCACAGTGATTTCGAGAATCTGCTTTCAAAACTGAAAGAACAAACCGGTGCTAAACTCGATGTCGACCTGGATGAAAACGCTATGAAGTCACTCGTTGTTGAATACAAGAATCTAATAAAAGAAAAAACAGGGAAAACGTTTCCTGACGAACCAAATGACCAATTATGGGGAGCAATAAAAGCGGTTTTTGGTTCCTGGAACAATGAAAGAGCAAAGGAATACAGAAAGATAAACAACATTCCTGAAAAATGGGGAACCGCCATTAACGTTCAGGCAATGGTTTATGGGAATCTTGGTAAAAATAGTGCAACCGGTGTTGCTTTCACGAGAAATCCAGCGACAGGGGAAAACATTTTCTATGGAGAGTATCTGGTTAACGCACAAGGAGAAGATGTGGTTGCTGGAATCAGAACCCCCCACCCCATGAATAAGGTTCAAAAAGGAAGCTCTCATCTCCTCTCTTTAGAGGAAGAAATGCCTGGAATATACAATCAACTATTCGAAATAAGAAATAAGCTTGAAAAGCATTTCAGGGATGTTCAGGATTTAGAATTTACTGTTGAGGATGGTAAATTATATCTACTCCAGACGAGAACAGGCAAAAGGACCGCGATATCTGCAGTGAAGATAGCAGTGGAAATGGAAAAAGAAGGTCTTATTAACAAGGAAGAAGCCGTTGCAAGAGTCGCTCCCGAACACCTGGATCAACTCCTCCATCCTATGCTGGACCCAAAATCAAAGCCCGACATAGTGGCAAAAGGTCTCCCGGCTTCTCCCGGTGCAGCTTCTGGAAAAGTTATTTTCACTTCAGAAGAAGCCAAAGCAATTATGAAGGACAAGAAGGAAAAACTCGTACTTGTAAGAATGGAAACCTCCCCTGAAGATGTCGGTGGAATGAAAGTCTGTCAGGGAATATTAACTGCACGAGGTGGTATGACCTCCCATGCTGCCGTCGTTGCAAGAGGTATGGGAAAACCCTGCGTCGTTGGGTGCGAGACTATCAATGTCAATTACGAAAAGCAACACTTCACTGTTGGTGGAAAGGTAGTTAAGAAAGGCGACCTTATAACAATAGACGGTGCGTCGGGCTCGGTCATTATAGGTGATGTGCCCAAAATAAAGCCTGAATTAACAGGTGACTTTGGCGAACTGATGAATTGGGCGGATAACATCAGACGCCTTGGTGTAAGAGCAAATGCAGACAACCCCAAAGATGCACAAGTAGCAAGAGATTTTGGTGCCGAGGGTATCGGCCTTTGTAGAACGGAACATATGTTCTTCTCACCGGAAAGAATTTCCGCAATGAGAGAAATGATTCTTGCAGACAACAAGGAAAATAGAAAAATTGCCCTTGAGAAATTACTGCCTATGCAGGAAGAAGACTTCATTGGTATCTTCAGAGTAATGGATGGTTTTCCTGTAATAATAAGAACACTCGACCCTCCTCTGCACGAATTCCTCCCAAAGGAAAAGACAGGACAGGAACAACTTGCGAAGGACTTAAATATGGATTTCGAAAAAATAGCAAGAAGAGTGGAAGAGCTTTCGGAGATGAATCCAATGCTTGGATATAGAGGATGCAGACTGGGCCTTACATATCCTGAGATAACAGAAATGCAGGTAAGGGCAATTTTTGGTGCTGCCTGCAAGGTGGCAAAAGAAGGAGTCAAAGTGATTCCCGAAGTAATGATACCACTTGTTGGTATAAAACAGGAACTTACTCTGCAGAGAGAAATTGCTGAGAGAATCGCAGTGGAGGTTATGGAACAGCAGGGAATGAAAATTAAGTACATGGTTGGAACAATGATAGAACTACCCAGAGCAGCTATTACGGCAGATGAGATTGCAGAAGAAGCGGATTTTTTCTCTTACGGAACCAATGACCTTACCCAGACAACATTTGGATTCTCCAGAGATGATGTTGCGAAATTCATCAATATCTATGTGGATAAAGATATCTTGCCTAATGACCCCTTCCAGGTAATGGACCAAAAAGGTGTCGGCGAACTGGTGAAAATGGGAATAGAAAAGGGAAGAAAAACAAAGCCAGAACTCGAGATAGGTATCTGTGGTGAGCACGGTGGTGAACCAAATTCCGTCGAATTCTGTCATAGGATAGGAATGGACTATGTCAGCTGCTCTCCTTATAGAGTACCCATAGCCAGACTATCCGCAGCTCATGCGGTATTGAGAGAAAAAGGTATCCTTTAGTAAAGCAAAACATTTCGGTAGTGTAAAAAATGAATCCGTTGATAATAAGCGTCATTCTGAATGTTATCTTACCTCTTCTTCTCATCGTATTTCTTCTCATCATAAAAATACTCTTAAACCGATTTGTACCTTTTTCGAGAACACATTTCCTTTACATCATCTTCAGTCTTTCGAGTGGCTTCCTGCTATTTCTTTTGATAACCCCTATACAAGTAAAATTACCCGTTAGAGAGGTTGGATATGCTACCTTCACATTTTTCTTTCTTATCCTCTTTACAAAATGTCTCAACATATGGCTCAAAGATTCCTACATACCCAGACATAAGGGAATGCATATTCCATTCCTTCTTATTGACATAATAAGATGGTTAATAGTCATTGGTCTTCTATTTGCAATCCTCAAGGTCTATTTCAATATAAACCTCACCGGAATTTTTGCCACTTCAGCCGTTGCAACGGCAATTATAGGTTTCTCGCTACAAGATATATTGAAGAATTTCTTTGCAGGAATCGCGCTGAACTTTGAAACACCTTTTAAGAGAGGAGACTGGATAGAGATTGCGGGAAACAGGGGTGAAGTCATTGGGATGTCCTGGCGGGCAACAAAAATAAAAACGATTGAAGGAAATTATATTATTATCCCGAATGCAAATATTTCGCAAGAAAACATTGTTAATTATTCTGTCCCTCGAAAAACCCTGGCAAGATACGTAAATGTCAGTGTTCACTACCGTTTCCCTCCAAAACTCGTAAAAGATGTAATAAAGGAAGCAGTTCTTTCAACAGAAGGCGTTCTCAAAACACCTGAACCGATCACAAGGCTCGTGAAGTTCAACGAATCTTCGATGGATTATGAATGTAAGTTCTGGCTTTCCGATTATCCTAACCTTTTCAACATAGAGGATGCAGTAAAATCTAAAATTTGGTATTTCTTTGCCGAAAACGAAATCGAAATACCTTTCCCGATCAGGACGGTCTATACTTATAAAGGGAAAAAGAAAGCCGTAAAGGATACTAGAGACATTGTTGAATTGCTCACGGAAATCGAAATATTTTCCCCGCTTACAAGAAAAGAGCTTAATACGCTTTCACGCAAATTCATTTTGGGATTTTTCTCCCGGGGTGAAAAACTGATCGAACAGGGAGAGCAGGGAAGTACATTCTTCATCGTTAAACATGGGAACGTTTCCGTTAACACAATCGTAGAAGACAGAATGCGAAAGATTAAGTCTCTGTCAAAGGGTGACTTCTTTGGTGAGATGTCCCTCTTGACAGGAGAAAAGAGAACTGCAACGATAATAGCCGAAGAAGAAACAGAGGTCCTTATCCTTGATAGGGATGATTTTGCCCACATCCTTAAGAAAAAACCCCAAATAGCGGACAGAATAAGTAAAATCTTAGTACAGAGAAAAACGGAACTTACAGAAAAAACCACTTCTGCTAAATCAAGAAAAAGAGAGCAAAAGAAAATACAGGAAAAGTCCATTCTCGGAAAGATTAGAAAGGTTTTTGAACTAAAAAGAAGAGGAAAGTAATATACAAACTTAAGTCCTTGGTTGCTATTACAAGACCCCTGAATGTTATAATAGCTGCTTGCACTGTTCTCATTGGCGCATTACTAACAGGAAAGATATCACCGGTTAGAAACATATTGTTTGCCGCACTATCGGCAGGTTTTATCTGCGCTGCCGGAAATGCTCTTAACGATTATTTTGATGTTGAAATTGACAGGATAAACAAACCCAATAGACCGATCCCCGCTGGAAAGATAACACGAAAGTCTGTATTGCTTTGCTTTTTCATCTTGACGGTTATCGGTATATCCATCGCCCCGTTCATCGCTCTTAAGGCTTTTGCGCTCGCTTTTACCGCGGTTGTTCTTCTCATTTTATACAATGTTTACTTGAAAAGGAAAACAGGTTTGCTTGGGAATGTGACAGTGAGTTTCACGGCAGCCTTAACCATCATCTACGGAGGTCTGGCAGTTGGTAGAATCGAGAAAACACTCTTTCCTGCTCTTTTTGCATTCTTGATTCACACAGGCAGGGAAATAATTAAAGACATTGAGGATGTAACAGGAGATAGACACTTAAGATTACGCTCCATTCCCACCCGCTATTCTTTGAAAACATCTTACTATTTCGGTTTTATCCCCCTCTTTTTACTCATCATAGTAGTTCCGTTACCTTATATCTACGGAGTTTACAATTTTTTTTACATTGTCTTGGTCATTCCATTTGTAGACATTCTCCTTCTCTTTTCATTCTTCTACTTCAGAAACAAACTCGATACCGGAAGTTTACATAGCCTAAACAACGTCATAAAACTCACAATGGTCTTTGGTCTAATCTCGCTGGTCATCGGGATCATTTAGCACTATCAGGATTCTTAAATCTCTCTTGTCTTATAACTTTGTAACAAATATGTTGACAAGCATGGATTTTTAAGTTATAAGAAAAAAAATAATTAGGAGAGCAAATGAAAGTGGTTTTAATTTTCGTGCTTTTTGCATTCTCAGAAGTGTTGGCAGATGAATACAATCCTACTACACTCGTGGTTCCCCCTTTCAGACATACATTTGGATACAGCAAGATTACGCGTTCTGCATTGAAAACGACCCTCGGTGGCAAGTTTCAGTTCAACAATCCACAGGGAATTGCAGCAGTGAAACTTAAAGCCTTGGACGACAGGTCCACAAAGGACGATGACGACGAACTTACAGTATTTGCTGTAAATTCCGGTGCCTCTGAAATATTCTATAACAAAGGTTTCAAGGGAGCAGCAACTTTTGGCGAATTCGGAAGCAGTGATGGTAAACTCTGGAGTCCAAAAGGAATATGCGCAAATCCAGAAGGGGATGTCTGGGTTGCTGACACAAAGAATGAAAGAATAGTGAAACTATTCTGCGATGGTAAAACCCTCGAGTTCGTGAAATCCATAGGAGAATTCGGATTATTCAACGGTGAATTCGACAGTCCAAGCGACGTAGCATTGAGCCCAAAAGGCAAAGTTTATGTCGCAGATACAGGAAATGACAGGATTCAGGTTTTCTCATCCGAGGGAGAGTTCCTGTTCGCATTTTCAGGCACCGCAGATTTCCATCTTACTAAGCCAACTGCCATTGCAGTTATGGAAGAAAACGAAAGGTGGTCCTACTTTGGTGAGTCTTTCATCGTAGTCGTTGACGATAACGGAACAAGGATAGTTCAACTCACAATGGAAGGGAAACCTATTTCAAGTATATCGATGATTGCTCTGGGTATCGAACGTGCCAAATTGAAGTTCGTTGCAATAGATTATTACTCCAATATATATGTAACAGATGAAGGAAATTCACAGGTTCATATTTTTGATAGAAAACTTGGATTTTTGACTTCATTTGGAAGGCAAGGTTCCGGTAAAGCGGAATTTTATCATCCCCGTGGAATAACTATATGGAGAAGATTTGGTCAGGTTTTTATACTCGGAGAAAATGAGGCACAGTATTACTGGATTGGTACAGATGCTTATGTAAAAGGGATTTTTCCTTCAATTTTCACTGAACTTGAACCGGGAGCAACAATTTCCCTTTTTATAACCCAACCCGCTCACATTAACATAACAATCCGTGATAAGGAAACAAAAAAACTTGTAAGAACACTAATTCCTAAACTAAAAAGGGATGTTGGAGAAGAAAATATAGTGTGGAATGGACTTGACAACAAAGGAAAATTAGTACTCCCCGGTGTTTACAAAATAGAGATTACACTTAAACCAACGTATTCTTCCAAAAAGGATTTCACCAAGAAATTAACCTGCTATGTGGAAAGGAAATGATGTTTTTTTCTTTCTTTTTATTCCTATCTTTGATTTCTCAGGAAACATACTTCGAAAATCTACATTTTTATCCTTTTGAACTAAAACCGCAGCAAATCCAAATTTCTCCATTCAGGGGAGAACAGAACATATTCGAAGTAACCCAGCCATACGTATTGGTCCTAAAAGAAAACCTGCTATTCTACGATGTAACCAATAAAAAATCAATCCCTTTCCCTGGCTACAAATACCAAACCGTTATTAACTACATCACATTCGATGAAAGCTTCACTGTTCCTGCATATATATCCCAGAATATCTATTTTAGCACAATACAGGTTTATTCACCGGTGAATTCGGATGTCTATCCAGCATATGTAATGCCCATGAGTTTTCAAGCCCAAGTTCCTTTCTCCCAGATTAGGTTGTTTAAGAAGAAGACAGGAAGCGAGAATATAGAATTCTCATTTGGTAGAAACATCACAAAATACGGTATGTTCAACATTGCTGCCGATTACTTAAATCAAACTGCGGGTACTAGAACTTCAATAGCGATAGATTCCGATTTCAAACTTCCTTTAAACAACCATTCCCATCTCATTTTCTTAAACATAAAAGATGACAATTACACGAATCCTGTTGAAAATAGCCTAACCTGTTTTTCCATTTCAAGAAAACAGGCAGATATCAATTTTTTCAGAAAAAACACACATGCAGAAGATATATTGGGTTTGGTCTCAAACGTATACTTTACCGTGCCGCATCAAAAAATAACATTTGGTTTTGATTATCCGAATTTTGATTCAACGAATTATTTAATTACTCTCATTGACAGAATTAACACTCCTCCTTTGTTCTACTTTGTTCCGAGATTTGTGATTGATGCAAATAAAGAATATGCCCTTTCTTTGGGTTTAGGATACCACCCTACTGACGATGCTTTTCTTTTCGGCAATATACTGAAGAAAGAGAAAAATGCTCTTTACTACAACTTTGGTTTCAGAACAAGGGCATACAATGCACATTTTGAGGCCTACGTTTACTCGCAAGAAGATTTCCCGGAAGACAGCTCAGGAATTGTTTTATCTTACAATGGGAATGTCTTTCCGGACCTGTCCATATCATCTCTAATTGTCACAAACTTCAATACCGAAACCTTTGCATACATTGAGCCCTTTTATCGGAAACCGTTTAAGGAAGGAAAACTCAAAACCGGTATCTTTTCGGGTATAGGATATAATCAGGACACGGTGACAGTAAATACGGGCATTCTAATCGAAATAATAAATGTCTCTATATACTTCGTCTTCGATGATATAATCGACAGCGTGCAAAGAGAGTACAAGTTTGGGGTTCAATGGAATTTCTACGATTAGCTCCCAATTTGGTAGCCCAGCTTATGTTCCGCGCTTAAGTTTGTAATTCTTCTATCGTTATCTCTTTATTCGTGTATATGCAAATGGACGCAGCGATAATCAAAGATTCTTCCACTATCTTTCTCGTGTCAAGCTCGGAAAATTTCATAAACGCAGTCGCTGCAGCAAGGGCATAAGGTCCTCCGGAACCTATCGCAATAACTTTGTTGTCGGGTTCGATTACTTCCCCGTTTCCGGAAATAAGAAGTGCATTGTTCTTGTCAAGAACCGCAAGAAGTGCCTCAAGCCTTCTTAAGTACTTGTCCGTTCTCCAGTCTTTTGCAAGCTCTACTGCTGACCTTGTAAGATTTCCACGATATTCTTTGAGTTTCTCTTCGAATCTTTCAAAAAGCGTAAAAGCATCGGCAACAGAACCAGCAAAACCTGCAAGCACCTTTCCATCATACAGTTTTCTTATCTTCTTTGCTTTTTCTTTGATTACGGTATCCTTCATTGTTACCTGCCCATCTCCTCCAATCACAACCTTTCCGTTATAAATAATCCCTAATATCGTCGTGGCTTTCATAATCCCTCCATTTCTTAGTCTTTTTAGTTTATCTGGTTTGTTTAGTTTGTTTGGTTAGAGCACAGCGTTTGTTTCACTCCGTCTTTTCATTCTCTTCATTATCATATCCACCTTCTCCCGTGCTTTTCTCGCACCAAGTTCGGAAAAAATCGCTCGTGACTTCACAAGTTCTCTCATTGCTTTTTTGAGGTTGCCCTCACGATATAGTGTAAGGCATAATTCCAGGATGGACTTTCCTAACTCATATCTCTCTTCATTCTCATTCAGCATCTCAATGGACATTTCTGCAAACTTCCTCGAATCGTCGAATTTTTTTTTCTTGCGCAAATATTTTGCCTTTACTCTATAGTATTGTGACTTCTGAAAATCAGTTCCATTGGAATCCACCAATTTTTCCAGACTTTCAAGGTATTCTTTTGCTTTATTTAATTCCTTCCTGAAAATGGATAATTCAAACAGTGTATTTACATTGTCGATTTTCATCCCGACTGCATTCGTTTCATCGAATATTTTTCCGGCTCTCTTCAGGAAATAACCAGAGGTTTTATAATTTCCGTAAAACATGTGGCACGTCCCAATATTATGGTATGTCGTTGCTAATTCAATCCTCCCACCAGATTTTAATCTGAGCTTTACCGCTTTTCTGAAAAACCCGAGACTTTCCTCATAAAAACCTTGCTTTAAAAGAAGGGTGCCGATATTGTCATAATTCCTACCCAACAAGGAACTAAGATTCTTGGCTAATGCCATTTCAATACCTTTCCTGTAGTATGTCTCTGCTTCATCCCACCTTCCAAGAGATTCGCTTATTATTCCAAGATTCGTATAAGTCCTATTCTCTTCGTTGATCTTTCCGCTCTTCTTAAAAATCTGAACTGCCTCAGAAATGTACTTTTGAGCATCTTTTAATCTTCCCTGAGACCATTTGATGATTCCAAGTCTATTCATCGCAAGACCAACTTGTGCTTCTTTCATTTCCCTTTTGAAAAGTTTAATAGCTTTAAACATCATGTTTTCACCAAGTTCATACTCTCCCTTGAACCAAAAAATGCCACCGGTTATATAGTATCCTGTCGCCTCCTCTTCCTTATTCATATATCGTTTGGATAGATCAATGGATTTTTTTACATATTCCAAAGCCTTGTCTAACTTACCCATTTGCATCAAAGTATCTGCAATTTGATTGAGAATTCTGCATGAAGATGCCTTGCCCTGAAGTCCCAAACTCAATAACAAATCGATAGCAAGTTCATATCTTCCCGTTTTTCTATATAATTCAGAAAGCCTTAGACTCGAGTCCAATTTCTCTCCCGGACATATCTTGATCATTTCCTTATGGAGTTTAATCGCTTCGGGAAATTTTCCAGCGATTTCATAAGCTTTAGCAGCGGTGGATACTATGTTAGCATACTTGCTGCTCTCTGTTTCTGTATTTCTGATAAGATAATCCGCATATTTTTCAGCATCGGGGAAGTAACCCAATTTGATACCTTGCTCGCAGATATTCATTGCAGTAGAAATTGCCTTTTGCCTCATACCTGCAAGAGTATAATGGTAAAATATCTGTTGTTGCAGATTTTCAACACCCCTTTCGTTTAGAATGGCTGCGACCTTTTTGTGCAAAACTTTTCTTTCCGTACTCTGCAACCTTGTCCTGAAGAAGTCATGGAAAAACAGTCTGAAAGTGAATTCTCCATTGCCATTATCAACTATCAATTTGTATTCAAGCGGACTCTTCAGTAATTGCAAAACAGATTCTAGGTCGATATTTTTGACTGCTTTCAAGGTGTCCATATTGAATCTTTTTCCAATAATGGAAGCGGTACTTAGGATTGCGCTTTCTTCCCTGGTCAGTCCCTGAGTCATATCAGCCAGCAATCCAAGAAGATTCTCGGGAAGTATTTCCTGTCTTTCGCTGATTTTGAGTTTATATTCGCCATTTATCTTACCTATCATTCCTTTAGAAATTAGAACCTTAAGAAGTTCCTCGCATAACAGAGCATTTCCTTCCGTCTTTGAATATAGAAAACCTAATAGCTCTTTATCGACTCTTATCCCCCCGAGAAAGCTCTTAACCAGTATGTTAAACTCCTTTTTGCAGAACGGTTTAATCTTTAAAGTCATCACATCCACATACTCTTCGATGTTCTTTTCAAGAATTCTTGCATCTCCCCACCCTATCTTACGCACCACAATCAAAATCAATAAAGACAACGGAATAGAGCGCCTGAATAAATCTTTAACGGTGGAAATATTTTCCGCATTTTCCCTGAAATTGTCTATGAAAATCATCTGGTAACTGTTGCTTTTAGAAAAACCGCCCGACAGTTTACCTGATTTTACAAACCCATTCTTGTAACCAGTTTTGTCGAAATCGATTATTTTGACAACCACTTTTCTAATATGAACATAGTCAAGAAAGCGATTACACAAAAAAGTCTTTCCAACACCACTTTCACCTCTTACAACAACCACTTTGTTACTACCTTCCAATGCGGCTTCCAAGTATTCTATCATTTGTTGAAAAGGCTTCTCTCGACCTACAGGTATGGAAGACTTAGAAAGAACTTCTCTTTTTCCCTGTTCTTCATGGTCCTTTATGCAATACTGGTTACGACCATTTTTCTTTGCAATGTATAACCTCTTATCGGCTTTACCTATTAATTTCTCAAGATTTTCACTGTCCCTGGGATACACTGCGATTCCTCCACTTAGGGTTAAACTTAGATTTGGTTTGCCTGCAAAAACCTTTTTACCAAAACTGGAAAACAGTCTTTCTGCGAACTTGAGGGATTCCCGACTACCCAATCCTGGAATCATTATTATGAATTCATCACCACCCATTCTAATTACATATCCTTTTTTAGCTTTCTCTTTTAGGAATTTTGCCATACCAACAATTACCTGGTCACCTCGTTTATGACCACTGCAATCATTAACGAGTTTAAAATTGTCTATGTCGAGCATAAAAAGGCTAAAATTTCCTGCCCTGGAAAGAGTAGCGAAAAGAGGTTTGAGAATATCTCTGGTATATAAACCTGTAAGGCTATCTCTTACAGCATTTACGAATTCTTCACGCATTTTTAACCACAGTTATTCCACGATTTAACATCAATTCAAGTTTTCCTACAATCCCAGCAAAATTTTTTTGCCACTGATTTCACAGATTAAGAAAGTATTTCAAGGTTTCGACTAATAAAACCAATCCAACTAATTCAACCAATCAGACAGTTTTGAGCCACAGATTAATAGTTTACTTTCTTTCCTTCGTCATTGCGAGTTTACCTTCATAATTTCTGCCAAAGCAATCTCATATTGTATAGCATTGATATTTCATTACAGCAGCAGGCGTTTAATTCACAGGCGAAGCAGTTTGTTCGCAGCACGAAGTGCGTTTGTTTCACAGCGTAGCGTCTAATTTCCGTTTCCCTCTTCCCTCTTCTGCATTACGAGAAGATACCGTAATTGGGGGGTTCCTTTGTGATGGTCACATCGTGCGGATGACTCTCTCTTAAACCTGCATTTGTAATTTTCACGAATTCTGCTCTTTCCTGTAATTCCCTGATATTTTTAGCTCCTACATACCCCATACCCGACTTTAAACCACCTACAAGCTGAAAAACAACTTCCTTTAATGTCCCTGAATAGGAAATCCTTCCAACAACCCCCTCCGGAATCAGTTCCTTCATACTTTCCTGAAAGTATCGATCTTTACTTCCTTGCTTCATCGCATCTATCGAACCCATCCCTCTATAGACCTTGTACCTTCTTCCCTCGAGAATAATTGTTTCACCTGGACTCTCTTCTGTGCCAGCAAGCAACACTCCGAGCATAACAGCATTTGCGCCGGAAGCGATTGCCTTAACAATATCACCGGAATACTTAATTCCACCATCTGCAATCACGGGAATCTTGTATTTCCTGGCAACCTCCGAAACATTCCTGATTGCTGTGACCTGTGGAACACCAACTCCTGTAATTACTCTTGTAGTACAGATCGATCCTGGTCCTACGCCAACCTTTATGGCATTAACCCCGATCTTGATAATCTCCCTTGCTGCATTTGCCGTGGCAACGTTTCCAACAACAAGCTCGATGTCACTGAAATTTTTCCTTACCTGCTTCACTGTTGCTATTACTCCTTTTGAATGAGCATGAGCCGAATCCACCACTATTGCATCGGCCCCCGCACGCACGAGTGCACTAACCCTTCTAAGTGTATCATTAGAGATGCCAACCGCTGCACCTACTCTTAATCTTCCAAAAACATCCTTTGATGCATCTGGAAATTCCTCTATTTTCTTAAGGTCTCTCATCGTGATAAGACCTTTCAATAAACCTTTCCTATCAACTATTGGAAGTTTCTCTATTTTATGTTTTTTAAAAACCTTTCTTGCCTCTCTACTCGTTGTCCCAACAGGTGCGGTAATGATATTTTCCTTTGTCATAATCGCTTCAACTTTCTTCTTCGGGTTATTCTCAAATATTATATCTCTTGTTGTAAGAATACCAACAAGCTTCCCATTTCTATCCACAACTAGAACTCCGGATATAGAGTATTCTTCCATTGCGTTTTTGGCATCTATAAGAAAATTGTCAGGTAAAATCGTTACAGGCTCTTTAATCATTACGCTTCTTGAACGTTTTACCCTATCCACCTCCTGCGCTTGATGTTCGATAGACATATTTTTGTGAATTATACCCATTCCACCTTGCCTGGCTACTGCAATTGCAAGTTTCGATTCCGTGACAGTATCCATTGCAGCACTTAGAATGGGAATGTTAAGTCCAATTTTCTTTGTTAACTTTGTCTTGATATCTACATTGCTGGGAAGAACATCCGATTTTTGTGGAACCAGCAAAACATCTTCGAAGGTTAGCGCTTCCTTTATTATGCCTTTCATGTCATCTCCTCACTTAATTAACGGTACCGTGAAAAACTTAACCACAGATTCACCTTGTTAGATGTGTACTACCTAACGGGGGAGCACAGACTAAAGATTTGTTTTCCTTTCTATCCATATTGATATATATCAAAAGAAAAACGAAAAGTCAACCGAAAAATCATCAAAATTTCCAGGGAGGAGGAAAGGAAAACCATTGGTCAGGGTAACTTTTAACTTTTCTTTCTATCGTTTGTGCAATTAATTGCGTAAGTTCTCTTATATCTTCCCTTCTATTTTTACCTTTTTTGAACTCGATGATATTTTCAACCTGACTAATATATTTTTTTCTCGATTCTTTATGATTCCTCACAAAGAACGCGGGCATTATTGGACATCCAGTTACAAGCGAGAGAAATGCCGGACCCTGAGGAAATACCGCCTTCCTACCAAAAAACTCAACTTCAATTCCCGTGCCACTTATGTCTCTGTCACCTATCAAACCTACAAGATATCCTTTTTTAAGAAATTTCCTTAACTTGAATACCACGGAAGGATGCTCAAGCGAGACAACTTTCATACCAAAATGCTCTCTATAACGTTTGAATAGCTTGTAAAATGTCTCCCCGGGACCTGCAGATTCTGCAACACCAACAATGGGAAAACCAAAGGCAGCAAGAAAATTCGAGCCTACTTCCCAATTTCCTATGTGTGCCGTTATGGCAATGACACCTCTATCGGGTTTCAAAAAACCACTGATGCGCTCAACTCCATCAAGTTCTACTAGATTTACAAGCTCTTGTGCACTCATATAACGCAACCTAAGAAAATCGGCGAAATTCCGCGAGTAGTTAGCAAGTGTTTTGAAGCCACATTTAATGAGACTATACTTTGTGGATTCGGGTTTTATAACCATCAAGGTCTCCAAAATTCCCCGTCGCCTGCCTTTGAGCAAAACAAAAGCAAGAAAACCAAAGAAAGAACATAGCCAATCGCTTAGAAAACGCGGAACATAGCGAATAATAAGTGCAAGTATGTTTATCGACATCGCCTTAAGAAAGTCCAGAAAACTCTTATACTCAAACATTTCCTTCTCCAAAAATATTAATCCTATGCATAAAAATAACATAATCAAACTTTTACCTTTTGTCAAGAAATTTCACAGGAGTAAATTACCCTTGACTTTTCTCGGTAATTATAATATGTTCAGAATATGAAAAAATATATCTATCCTCCTTTACTGGCAATTTTAATGGTTTCGTCGGTAAACATTTTGGCGGAGAACATAGACGAAAAACTATCGAGACAGATAAGTGAAAACCTGTCTTCACCTTTCATGGATAGAACAATGGATGGTTTCACGACATTGGGTTCATCTGAGGTTACTCCGATTATCCTTGTTGGACTCTATACATTGGGAGATACAAAACTGCAGGAGACGACAAAGCTGTCAACATATTCGATAGCAGCTGGAATGCTCACCTGCGCGCTAATAAAACTTTCTGTCAATCGGGAAAGACCTTGTGAAACCACCTCCCGTATTAATTCATCGTTTCCCTCTGGACATTCAACCGGTGCTTTTGCTTTCGCATATGTTTTTGGAAAAAAATATCCGAATGCCAGTATACCACTTTATTTAACGGCAGCTTCCATTGCACTTTCAAGAGTTTATCTTGAGAAACATTATATTACCGATGTAATTGCAGGAGCTATCCTCGGTACTACAGCGGGATATTTTGTGATACGAAATGAACAAACCATATTGAGCATAGAATTTTAGATGAAATTAAAAGACAGCTGTGAAAGATTTCTTAAGAGTATCGAAGATACGAAATGGATCATTGAACACTTCGCCTCTATAAAAAAGAAATATAAGGGAGAATTTATTGCCGTTCTTTCCTTCAAGATTGTAGCACACCATAAAAGCATTGATATTTTAATGGACATCGTTGAAAAAACCTTTCCGGAGGATGTTGAATTCGTTACAACGGAATTCATAGGAGAAAAGGAAATTAAGGTAATACTGTGATTATAAAGGGCTATTTTCACAAAGATATGTCACCATTTGTCGATGTGATGCTTGAAATACCCGAACATAGAATAAAACGAAAGGTCTCATTTCTAATAGACACTGGCTCTCCTAAAACTATATTGAGTGAAAGAGATACAAATAAGTTGAAGATCGACTACAAAAAACTTAATGCAGCAAGCGGTAACATAATGGGGCTCGGGGGGATTACGGAAACTTATGTGCTCAATAAAGTATTCCTTCATTTTTTTACAACTTCAGAAGTTCTCGACTTTCCCCTTGATGAACTACTTGTTTACAGAAACATAATTGAAGATAAGGACATAATAAACCAGATTCCAAGTCTGCTTGGCAGAGATGTCCTTAATAAATTTACTCTTAATTTTAACGGACGGACTCGTAATGTTTCACTTGAAAAATGACGAAAAAGTCTTCACGCTTTCAAAGATAGACTGGAGCTGAAATGGACATCAAAAAAATTAGAGAGGATTTTCGAATATTAAAAAAGGGCGTAATTTACCTTGACAGTGCTGCAACATCGTTAACACCTGACAGCGTTGTTAAGGCGGTCGAACGATACTATTTTGATTACAATGCAAACATAGAGAGAGGAGTTTATTCGTTTTCTCAAGATGCATCCCGTGAGTATGAACTTGCACACCAAAAGATTGCCAATTTTTTTGGAGTTAACGAAACTGAAATAGTATTTACCCGTAACTGCACCTATGGAATAAACCTAATTGCAAATGCACTCAGATGGAAAAAGGGTGATAGAATCATTACTACATTACTGGAACACCATTCAAACTATCTTCCCTGGATGCGAATAGGTGATAATTATGGAATCGATGTACTAAGAATAAAACCCACAACCCAAGGTTTTTTCGATCTAAGAGAATTCGAAAAGGCAATAGATTCTAAAACCAGGATGGTAGCCGTAACACAAGTTTCCAATTGCCTTGGAACAATTCTCCCTATTGCAGAAATTGCAGAAATTGCCCATAAAAAAAACGCTCTTTTACTTGTTGATGGAGCACAATCTGCTCCGCATTTTTCCATAAATTTAAGAGAACTTGGATGCGATTTTTTCGCTTGCTCCGGGCACAAAATGCTTGGTCCAACCGGAACAGGCATCCTTTTTATAAAGAATGAATTGAGAGATATGTTAGAACCTCTCGAGGTAGGTGGTGGAATGATAAAGAGCGTTGAGCTGGATAGCTATTCAGTTGCGGATGGATGGGAAAAATTCGAAGCTGGAACTCCAAATATTGCAGGGGGTATCGCTCTGGGAACGGCAGTTGACTATCTTTCCAAACTCGGAATGCAAAACCTGGAGAGATATGAAAGAAATCTAACACAACTAATGATTGAAGGCTTGAAACCTATCAAAGGTTTGACAGTCTTTGGTCCAGAAGAAGCAGAAAAGAGGACAGGCGTAGTACCATTCAACATCGCACGAATGAGTCCCCACAAGGTAGCATTTATTCTTGATGAAATCGCTAATATTGCTATCCGTTCGGGGCTACATTGCTGTCATCCGCTGATGAACAATGTATTAAATGAACCAAATGGTACTGCAAGAGCATCCCTCTATTTTTATAACACCAAAGAGGAAGTATCTCTGTTCATTCAAGCGGTAAAGGAAATCGCCAAATGATAAAAAGCATAAAACTTAACGGGCAAGATTTCGAAATATCGATAATTGGACTGTGTCATAAAGGTGATTTCGGGAACTATAAATTGAATTTCACACAAAAAATGTCCTTCGACCTGGAGGCGATGTCAAAAAAGCTGAAACACACCTTTGAAATCGATAAACTCCATAGACTCTTTATGATCATCAGGAAAGAACCTATATCCATCTCAATTGCAAAGCACGGTAAGATTATGCTGGAGAATGTAAAACCTGACGAACCCGAGGTTGCCTTCGGAATTGCCAAGATCGTGCTTGAGACTATCCCGGGATACGAGAAAACTGATTAAATCTTCCTTTACAAAAGGGTTTATTAGAAAATGAAGAAACTTCTACCGGTTTTTATCATTCTAATCGTGCTTGCCGTTGCGCTTCTCTCCCTTAAGGGAAGAACAACAAAACCTTTCGAAGAAACCTTTCTATATTTCGATACATTCGTGAAACTGACGTTTTATCCAGAACCTGGACTGGACACAAAGGTAATTATGGATAATGTGCGAAAGGAACTTGAAAGAATAGATAATCTCTATGGATATGGGAAAACAAGTCTGTCTGACGAGTTTAAAAAGGTGCGGAAATCTAAGATTACAGAAGAAGAAAATTATTTGTTAAAGAAAAGTCAGTTTGTTTCGAATATTACCGGTGGTGCATTCGACATAACGATTGGTACTCTTGAAGATGTGTGGGGATTTAGAGGGAACAACCCACACGTTCCCCAGAAAGTGGAATTAGAAAAAGCTCTTAAGAAAACAGGATATTCAAAGATTCTCCTCGATGACAGTACAGTTTCTTTGCAGCATGACAGTCTGATAATAGATTTTGGAGGTATTTCAAAAGGTTATGCAGTAGACATAATAGTAGATATGCTAAAAAAGCAAGGAATAAAAGCAGGGATCGTCGATGCCGGTGGTGACCTCAAAGTTTTCGGGAAAAAACCCGATAAGGAGAAATGGATAATCGGCATACGGCATCCTGAAAGAAAAGGAACTGTCATAAAACAATTTAGTGTTTCCGAAACAGCTGTTGCAACAAGTGGTAATTATGAAAGATGCTTTATGGAGAATGGGAAAAAATACCATCACATACTTGACCCAAAAACAGGGTATCCAGCAAACAGATGTTTAAGTGTAACAATTGTCTCAAAACAGGCTATCTTAGCAGATGCACTTGCAACCGGAATATTCATTATGGGTCCCGAAGATGGAATGAAGCTAATCGAAACTATTCCAAATCTTGAAGGTGTAATTATGTATAAAGAGGGTGGCAATTTTAAGATCTTAAACTCAAAAGGAATATTCTTACGAGAATAGACAATGCAAAATAGTCTGCCATTCATAACAGAGAATGTATGCTGTGACTGTGAAACTGATACTAAAAGTTATGATAGTATATGTCAATATGAGATTGCTTCATCTGTCAATATGTTAAGTTTCTTCGCAATGACGAAGGTGGATGTGTCATTGCGAATACACTCCCATACGCACTACCGAAGCAATCCCATAGTCACCGAGATGAGGGGTTGATATCTAATCTGGAGGATTAATATGAAAGAAGCATTGTATTATGAAAAATTGGAGGACGAGAAAATACGTTGTAACCTTTGTTTTCATAAATGCCTGCTTTCACCGGGTCAAACAGGTTTGTGCATGGGGAGAAAAAATGTCCACGGAAAGCTGATTGCAACAAACTATGGGAAAACCACAACAGTCGGAATGGACCCAATAGAGAAAAAACCATTATATCATTTTCATCCGGGTGTAAATATCCTCTCCATTGCACCAAACGGTTGTAATCTTCAGTGTCCTTTTTGCCAGAACGCAGAAATCTCTCAAGAAGAAATACAAACAACCGATATCTCGCCCCGCGAGCTTATACGTCTCTGCGAAAAGCACAATTCTATTGGCGTTGCATACACATACACCGAACCCCTAATATGGTATGAATTTCTGCTGGATGCTGGAAGAGAACTTAAAGCCGCGGGTTTCAAAAACGTCCTTGTAACAAACGGAATCATAGAGAAACAACCACTCGAGCAACTCCTTCCACTGATAGACGCAATGAATATCGACTTGAAATCGATTAGAGACAACTTCTACAAAAAAATCGTGAAGGGAGACCTTGCTTCCGTTTTGAGAACAATACAGTTGGCACACAAATCCTGTCACATCGAGCTGACGAATCTGCTAATTACCGATATAAACGACAGTGATAAGGATATCCAGGACATTATCGACTGGGTTTACAGACTCTGTCCTTCTATTCCACTACACTTTTCAAGATATTTTCCTCATTACAAAATGAATAATCCTCCAACCCCTCAGGAGCGTCTCGAGTTTGCATACCGTAGAGGTAAGGAAAAACTTGATTTTGTATATGTCGGAAACATCTATTTACCGGATGCAAGCAATACATACTGCCCTGACTGTGGAAATTTGATTGTTAAAAGAAATGCACACTACGGAGCAGAAATACTTGGTTTGGAAAAACATAAGTGCAATAAGTGTGGAAAACAGATAAATATCGTTCAATGAAACATTGATGTCATTGCGAGTCCCTCTACCTACTCGTCTTATGCGAAGCAATCGCAAGGAACCGAACCATGAACAAAAGCGAAAAACAGATTAAAACAGGCTCCAAATAAAAGAAAATAGAATTAGTTGAGAATATGAACCCGGAATGGAGAGATTTATATGATGAATTATGAGATTGCCACAGGGCTAAAGCCCTTCGCAATGACACGTGGTGGCGGTCA
>CAYMQB010000016.1:0-46339 GCA_964392665.1 uncultured bacterium
ATGGTATGAAAAACCTTAATTTATAATATCTTCAGGAACTTTCGATTTATCTGGAGTCACAATAAAAGTAGTCCTTTATCTATCGTAGCTAATTGAGCAGAACATTAGTCAGGTGCTACTTTGCAATCAGGTAAACACCAACGATTATTAGACCAATACCAAAGAAGTTATACACAGTCACTTTTTCACCAAGTAAAAGGATTCCAATCAAGAGTGACCAAATGAAAGTCGTCGCATAAACAGGATACAGAACTGTTAGAGGTCCACCGATTCTAAATGCAATGAAAAAAAGAAACATAACGGAAACATAGCAAATTACACCAAGGATTATTCGATAGTTGGTTATCCAAGATAGAAAACGGTCGGATGTCGATTCGGCACCTGTTTTATAAAGGTATTGACCAAGTGCACCCAAAAAGGCAGCTATCAAAAATAGTAAAATTGGTTTGAAACTTACAGTACTCATAATTTTCTATTTGAGTTTCTGGAATGCAGCAACAACTGCATTGCGCAGTATCTCGGCAATCTGTTTATAATTTAGTTTTTTCAGTTCCTGTTCTGACAACGAGATTGGAGAACCGAATGATATTGTTATACTTCCTTCAGATGGAAAAAAGTTTTTATAGCTAAAACATTCGAATGTACCTTTGACAAATATGGGTAACACATTCGCTCTTGTTCTTTTAACGAGCAAGCCAATACCCGGCTTAAACTCTCCCATTTTTCCTGTTCTTGTTCTTGTGCCTTCTGGGAAAATTATGATATTTCCACCAGATGAAAGAACACTTTCACACATCGATATAGCAGTTAAGTCAGCAGTTTTGCGATTTATCGGTATAATATTGCATAGCAAATGTGTCAATACTCTCGTAAATGGATTGGAAAAAAAATAATCAAGTGCTGCAACCGCGCGAGTTTTGTTAACACTGCTGAATGGAAAACACGAAAATATTAACGGTGTATCAAGGTGACTGGAGTGATTGGAGACAATGATGTATGGGTATTTTGAATATACTGGTTTATATCCTATCAGTCTCAATTTGTGACGGTGCCTATAGTAAAATCTGATAGCAATGTAAATATAGGGACGAAGGAGATTTGTAAATAAATTATTTCCAACCAACTCGTATGGACTTCGTGGTGACTCGTATTGCCACCAATCTTCATTCTCTAATACAGTTTCCTTTTTCAACTTAGATAATAGGGTAAAAAAGATTTACCAGGTGAAAAAATAAAGGTGCGACGAAAATAATACTGTCAAATCTATCCAGAAGCCCACCATGTCCAGGTAGGATTCTACCAAAATCCTTTATTTTCAGATCCCTCTTAACGTATGACATAACCAAATCGCCACTGGCTCCTCCAATTGAAATAACGGAAGCAAAAAGAATTCTATGAAAAACACTGAATTCAGGGGCCAGGAACTTCAGTGCAAAAGACAAACCAATAACAACGATAAGTCCTCCTATCAAACCTGCGTCGGTTTTTTTCGGGCTTATCTTTGGTATCAATTTATGTTTTCCGAAAAGTTTTCCGAAAATATAGCCACTTGCATCATTCGATTCTACAAGTAGAAGCAAAAGGAAAATGTAGGCAATTCCATTTTTAATATTGACAAAAAAGGCAATATGGGCAAAAAGCCAACCGAAGTAAGTAATCCCCAGCATTGCAAGGCAGGCTTTTTGTACCATATGTTCATACTCTCCTCTAACAATAGGCAGAAGGAGAACGAAAATTATCAGATACACAGGCATTGCTTGAAAAAATCCGAAATAACCGAGAAGGACAGGGATATAACAAACAATAATTGCCAAATTGCTCAGTATAACAAAGTATTTGTCTTTCCAGAGACCAACCGCATTGGCATACTCGCGAAAACATAGTAAAGATAAAATTAGTATGATAACCTTGAAAGCGATAGGAGAAAATACAAGTGGAATAAGTATAGGGGGAATGATAATAAACCAGGTCAGATATTTAACCCACATCGCTCTAACACTCTTTTTTCGAATCTTAAAAACTACAGTGAGTATAGATAGGATTAGAGCGTATGCTCCAAGTACTACAGCCATCGTTAGTAGAATAAGTGCTTTAGTATTCAATGAAGGAAATCCCATTTTTGTTCAAAGGATTAGTTTTTTTTTGCCTCGGTCTTCCCTATCTCTCTAACTATACCCACGACTCGGTTGACAATAGTAATCTGTCCAAGAATGATAAACAAAACCATACACCATTCCATAATGGAAAGAGTTATTCTGAAAATTCGAATTGCAGGATGACCGGTCTTTATGAGAATAAATTGGATAAGAGATACGAACATAATTAGAACAAGACGGTCAACCTTGTCCAGTGGACCATGTTGCTGCCAGGAAACACCGATAGCCTTACCCAGGGTGCCTGAATAACTGACGAGCAAAACAGTCAATGATGCAAGCATACCGATTCTAATGTCGCACAGGGAGGAGAAGGAAATTCCAATTAGCATAAACATATCCGCATATCTGTCAGGCAGTGTGTTAACAAGTTTACCCTTCATAGAGGTCCGTCCTATCTTCAGGGCAATTAGACCATCGAGTGTATTGAGTGTCATTCTCAAGAGAATCAAACCGATGTTTACAATAAGAAAAACTGGGAGTGCACCTGCTTTGTAGTAAAAGAAACCGATAAAGAGTGCAAGGAAAAAGGCAGCAAAACTTATTACATCTGGCGGAATGAATTTGATTTTTTCAGCGAATGCGCTGAGCACCGTGCGATAAGGATACTTGAGGGCGTGAAGTGCTATTGACTTCCCGATTTTCTGACTTTCTTCCTCGTTTTTTTTATTGGTTGTTGTTTTCATTGTTCGAAACCAGTAGTTTAAGTTTACAATAGAATTAAAAGGAAGTCAACCGTTTTTTAGTCTTCAAAATATTTTAATGCATTGATGATGTCAATCATTGGAGAATTAAATGTTGAATTAAAGAAACGGAAGAAGAGTATTTAAGGAGGAAGAAATCGATGAAAGTAGAGGAATAGAAAAGGGGGATATTAGAATGTATAGAGAAACTGAAAGGAGAGCATCCATTATGGGGGTATCGTAGGGTATGGGCATATTCTTTAAAACGCTCATTTTTCTTGTTTTTTGAAGGAGATTGGTAAACTTGGGCTAAAACGGATTTTTTCAGCAAGCTCCAAAAAAAGTCTTGACAAACGGTTTTTTTCATCTTATAATATTTGTAACCACTAATCAGTGGTAACAATTATGCAAAAAGGTGTAACGGAAAAATATCTTGTCCAGATCGGACTAAACAGCTATGAGGCTAAAGCCTATTTCGGCTTGCTCAAGGGAAGCAGTTTCACAGCACCAGAACTCTGGAAACTCACGGGGATTCCGAGGTCAAGAGTATATGATGTGCTTTCTTCGTTAACAGAAAAGGGTTTTGCAAGTTTGCTGCCGGGGAAACCCAGAAAGTATTGCGCTCTGGATCCATCCGTGGGTATAGAAAACCTTCAAAGAAATATGGAAGCGGAACTAAACGCCAGAAAGAAGCATATCGAATCGGTAGCCGTCGAATTAGAGAAATTGCTTGTTCCAATGTACAGAGAAGGTCGAAAAGTTCACAACCCGATGGAATATATAGAAATCCTTAATGACCCAGGTCAGATTGGAAAAAGGTTCAAAGAACTCCAACTTGAATGTAAAAGTGAAGTCTTAGCCTTTGTTAAACCACCTTATGTTGTTTCGCAGAGAGAAAATTTGCCAACGGAAAAGAAGGTTTTGAAAAAGAGCATAAGTATAAAAGCAGTATATGAAGAAGAAAAGTCCGAAGAATTCAGAAAGTACTTAAGAAAAGGAATAGAAGCCGGAGAACAATCACGAGTTGTGAAGTCTCTTCCCATCAAATTTGTGATTTTTGATATGAAAAAGGTAATTTATGCACTCGAGGATCCGGATTTTGGGAACGGAAGAACCTTTACATATTTTATTGTAAAGCAGAACAACCTTGCTAAGTTATTCAAAGCAGCATTTGAATTCTACTGGAATTTAGGCTCAAATCCTCTTGGATGAAAGATGGAACCCTTAAAGATATTACGAAACAGGTTGGCTAAAAAATGCGCAAAGTGTTTAAAGGTGAAAAATTTGCTCATTCCTTATCCCTTTTGAATTTCGTAACTTAAATGTTAATTTTCTTGAAAAGCGCAAATTTTGCACCCATTTTTGGAGAAAGGATTTAGAGCAAAAAATTGGTTGTTTATAACTCATTACATTATAAGATGTTACTTCTAATCAAAGCATTTATTGTAAGCTGGCATAAAAAATGCACAACGTAGTAAAAGGAGTTGTATGATGAGATCTATAATAATCGCAATTTGTGTGTGTTTAATAATGTTTTCTCCTTTTTCGCTGATTTGTGATTACAATTTTACTGGGCTTCATAAATTTCCCGAGCTCGGTTGGGGAGCTGGGAACAACACAAGAGGAGAAAAATGTATTGCAATTTATGGAAGCAATGTCTATGTTGGGGCGGAAGCGAACGGTGTATCAGGCACAATCCAATTCTATCGCTCAACGGATGATGGTTTATCCTGGACTACGCTCGAGGAGCCTGGTTGGTCAGACTCAAGATACCCATCGCTTGGTATCGATGAAGGTGGGAGACTCTATATTATCTGGTTCTACCATAATGCTACATATACTGGTTTATGTAAGACTGGCGCGCTTTACGGAGATGCCTTTCAATGCACGGGAGGTGGAAATACCTGGATAGACTGGTATTCGAACCTCTGGTTTGCGGGATGTCCTTCCATCTCAGCAAAGGGAAATACAGAGGGGAATCCCCTTATATGTGCAAGCCAGGAATCATTCGATGGAACAGTCTATTATGAAATTGTACTTGACTCTCCCCTTGACCCTATGGCTTGGAATAATTTTAACTACTGGAACGGTCCTCCATACCATGACCATTATATGACCTACCCAACGGTACAGCAGATTAGACCCTGTATACGTCTCGATGATGGAGACCACGCACACTTAATGTGGGAAGACAACAGAGCAGGTGTATGCCGATTGGCTTTCAGGAGGTCTTCCCAGGTTCTTTCATCTGGAGGACCCTGGCCTATTTCCTGGAATACGCTTGTCTATATTGATGATACCGGTCATAACACTAAGGGGTCGACAAACGGTTATGTTCAGGGGCATTCACAGATGGTCGTCAGAGGTACGGGAAGTGGTGCTATCGATTATGTGGTCTGGGTATCTTCAGACAATAATATATATTTTGACAAATCGCTTGACGGGGGGTCAAACTGGGGAACGGATAAGCGAGTTAACGACAACACATCTGCAACAAGGGAGTGGCCCTCCATTGCTCTTGATGGTTCAGATAATGTCTATGTGGTATGGATGGATGACAGAGATGGCAATAATAATGTTTACTTCTCATATTCAACCGATGGAGGAAATACATTCTCTGTGGACCAATGCGTCCAAAGCGGGACTGCGAATGATAAGTATCCGGGAATCGAGACAGGAGAAGGTGCAGATGCGCTTTCAGAGATTCACATTGCCTGGACAAGGGTTGATACTACGGTGTATACTAAAGGGACTCCGATTCCTACAGGAATAGGTGAAACTGATTTCTTTGCCTCGCAGCACGAAAAAGGGATTATGCTGCAATGGGAAACACAAGGATTTTTCAGTGGATTTATATGGGCTGTTTACAAACGCTGTAAAGGAAATGAAGCATACAGAAAAATATTTAGATGCAATGCCGATTCAAGGAAAAAGACATACAGTTTTTTAGATAGAGATGCAAAGCAAGGGTACGTTTATTTCTACAAATTAGTGCTACTGAATGTTAATGGAGGTGTTGAATTTGAGAATGAAATTTGCATTACATATGCATTCCCAAGAGAAAAACTGGATTTAAGAGTTCTTTTATATCCAGCAATGAAGGTATGTTTTCAGTATAGTATAAACAGGGCAAACAAAAAACTTTCGTTGAGAATCTATGATGTAAGAGGGAGATTGATAAGAACTTTTTCAAAAGGTGACCTGTTGGGTTCAGCAAGGATTTACTGGAATTGTAAGGATGACAGAAACAGGGATATTTCTTCTGGATTATATTTTGCAATACTTTGTAATGGTCAGGAAAAGAAAACCCTGAAATTTGCATTTATTAGATAAAAGAACGAACAATGAGAAATCTGAAATATTCGAATTTCGTTGTATCAATTGTATCTGTGATTTTAGTTTTGTTTGTTTGTGAAGGACTTTTACTGTCCAGCGGTTTTTCAAAGTGTGGAAATAGTGTCCTTTACAGAGATATTAATCCTGCCAACGAGATAATTAGATTGAGAACACCAATCAGCAAAACCTTTAAGTTCGAAGAAAACTACATTGTTTATCGGATTTTCTCTCATCCTATTCATCTCATTGGTGGTGATGGGAAATTCGCGGATATTGTCGATAATTGTGGATGTTTGAACTGGCAATTGGATGAATGCTATAGCGGATACGCAGATGGGCTTTTTGAGGAAATTAATGTTTGCGGTTACAGCGCAACCTACATCCAGGTAAATGACACCTATTATTACAGAGGATTTGTAGAGTTTAATACTGCCGTTATCCCTGATACGGGAATCATTGACAGTGTGGTACTCACGCTAAATTGCTTTCAATGGCCTGTTTACAACGAAGACCATGATATTTGGTCTATGGAAAATCAGCCTTCAGTTTCCCAGGCAGTGACTGTTTATAATGATGCTGCTGATGGACATTGTTATGTTAGTAATTATCTTGGAGGAACAGGTTGGAACGTTTGGAATCTTGGGGATAGTGCCTGTGTCGATATGACTAACTTGCTTGCGGAAAACTGGTTCGCAGTTGGTATTTCGGGATTCAACTCCGCTTCAGCTTATTATCTCCTGTATGCTTGCGGAAGTGGATACATTGACATTTATGAACCGCTAGCGGTTAAGGAAAACAAAGACACAAGAGATAAGACCGGAGACATAGGACTTTCCGCCTATCCCAATCCATTCACCGAAAACGTAGAAATAAGAATAGAAAGCAGCGAAATTGAGGAAATGGAAAATAGAAATTCCCCAATTTCCCGATTTCCAATTTCTCTGTGTATTTATGACTTAAGAGGCAGTATGGTCAAGAATTTCGAAATTTCGAATTTCAAATTTCCTGTTTCTAAAGTAAACTGGGATGGAACCGACAAAAATGGAAATTACCTTAAAACAGGAATATATTTTTATCGATTGAAGGTTGGTAATAAAACAGTAACAAAAAAGATAACCTTAATACGTTAATCTGGAGGAAAAATGAAAGTGATTAAATTCTTATGTATAACACTTCTTATAATCTTTCTGCCATCCTTTATATCCTCCGGTGAAACAGCGACGTTTTCTCCTTACAGAGGTTATTCACCTGAAGATGAGATAGTGATTGCAAGAAGTGAAAACACAAAACTCTTCAGAAGGGAGAACGGAAGGTTTGTATGGAGAATTTTCCTCCATCCGGTACACAAACTGGATGAGAACAAGCAACTTGTAGATATTGATACATTTCCCGCTCAACCCCTCTGGAACCCAGCACAGGGTTATAGTGGCACCGTAGATGGTCTCTTTGAATACGTATATACGGAGTGGATGCACATCAATGAAGTCTATTTTTGTAGAGCATTTGCACAGTTCAACACTTCAGGTATTCCTGACGGTGCTACCATTGATACAGTCAAGTTGAGCTTACACTGCCGTGCAAATGTTCTTGGCTTGGGAGATCACGATATACGTTCAATGGAATTTCGTCCATCAACCTCGGGTTGGAGTACAATCTACAACGATGCTTATAATGGCGATTATTATGTTACAAATTATTCTCCATGGCAGGATACGTGGGAAACGTGGATTCTGGGTGATGAACTTACAGATCCTGCATGTGTGAGGATGAAAAACCTTCTCCCTGAAGATTGGTTTTCCGTGGGGCTCTCAGATTGGGGTTCTGGTTTCTGGAGTTACACAATTGAATATTACAGTTCAGGGGGAAACGTAGAAATTCCTGAGCCCACAGCAGTAAATCTTGTCTCCTTCACAGCATCGCCTGATTTTGACTTTGTGCAATTAAACTGGAGAACGGAGTTCGAGATTGATAATTTGCAATGGTTGATTGAAAGAAAAGAGGAAAACGGAAAATACGAAATCATTGCGACCATAGCGGGAAATAATACAAAACCTTCCCCAACCAGTTATTCCTATATTGACAGAGATGTCCTTCAAGGTAAATCCTATTTTTATAGACTCACCGATATAAGCAATTATGGTAATAAATCCGTGCACTCACCTGTCTTTGTAAAAATTCCAGAAGTCAAAGGAAACAGACTTGTTATCTATCCCTCCATGTTCTCTAAACGTTTATCAATGAAAGTTCGAGGTTTCAAGGGAAACAGAGGTAAACTGAGCATAGTTGACAAAACAGGTCGCATCCTAAAGGTCTATGACCTGACCGGAAAACAAAGTCCTATATTATTAACCTGGAATGCAATGGATAAAGAAAATAACAGACTAAAAAATGGAGTCTATTTCATAAGACTTGCTATAGATGGAAATCAACCTGAGACAAAGAAAGTAATTCTCTTAAAATAGATGCATCTTGAAAAGAATAGAAAGTTTTATTGATTCGGTCGAGAACCAGAAACTCAATATTTTTGTCTGGATTATAACGCTTCTCTCAATAATCCTTGCAAGAAATTTTCTGGAGGGGATTCTTGAGAGAGGACATATTGTAGGCCTTGCTTCACAACCCTATACTTCATATATAAATTTCTTCATCCATTTTCCATTCTTTTTTATAAGCCTTCTTCTTGGCTTAACCATTATTTTGAGATATCTAACAAGGGAAAAAGTAGAAAAGATACTGCACATAGTAATACCATTTGCTTTCATCATTATTTTACCACCTATAATTGATTTTATTGTCACAAATGGAAAAGGATCTATCCTCACCTATATGGTTTCTTCAAGGGACTCATACCTACTTCTTACCCGTTTCTTTAATCCTTTTGCAGAGATTAAAGGACTCACGTATGGTGTAAGGATAGAAGTATTTGTTGGATGCCTTTTAACTTTGGCCTACGTTTTTATTAAGACAAAAAACATTCTAAAGGCTTTACTTGGTTCACTTGGATTCTACTTGATTGTGGTGATTTGGGCATCGCTACCCGTTATCATTGCTAATTTACTTCATCCTTTACTAAGAGGTGAGATTACCCCTGCTCTCCCATACTTGAGAATATTTCGTTCTGGGGGTTTAGTTCAGACAGAATCACAGAAACTTTCATTGATCAATCTTTTCCTTTTCATAATATGCTTGTTATGGATTTATTATCTCTATAATAAAAGGAAATTCCTTGCAGCACTCTCAAACATAAGACCATTAAGAAGTATACATTACTGTGGAATGGTTCTCTTTGGTGTTTTTATTGGATATATGATTTTCAAAGATACTTATGTCATACCTTTCTCCAATCCGTTTGATTACTTCGCTATCGCTGGTCTTGTTATGTCTATGTTTTTTGCTTTTCAATGTGCTATTACAATAAACGACATATTTGACATTACAGGAGATAGGATATCAAATGGAAAAAGACCTCTTGTGAAAGGAACCTTTACTGAGAAGGAATATATAATATTGGCAGCTTTTTTCTTTATTACCGCATTGTTATTCTCATTCTCCGTAAGACCCTTTGCGTCGATTCTTATTCTCTTTTTTACAGTTCTTTCTTTTATCTATTCAGCTCCACCTTTAAGGTTAAAAAGGTTTTTCCCTCTCTCTACATTTATTCTTGCATTTGCAGCTCTAAGTTCTATGTACCTCGGTTTCTCTATTTTTGCATTTGAAAAGACAACATATGTTTTTCCATTAAGAATCACATTTCTTGTACTCCTCGTTTTTACCCTTTCATTTGCAGTGAAGGATTTAAAAGATTTTAAAGGCGATAAAAAGATGCGCGTTTTTACCATCCCCACAGTATTCGGACAACGAAAAGGAAAATTTATTATTGCAATTCTTATGTTAATCAGCTATCTATCTGTCCCACTTATAACAAGAATATATTGGATTTTCATCCCCTCTACCATTATTGGAATTTTTACTTGCAGTCTTATTCTCTCTAAGAGACCACGCGAGAGCCTTATGTTTATTGCCTATTTTATATTCATAATTGATTTAATCATCCCGTCTTTCATAAAGAAAGATAATGTATTTAAGAGAATGATAAATTTATCCTGTGCAGACTCTATTGGGAACTTCCTTAACGGCGAACGAGCTCTTGACAGAGGTTTTCCACAGGATGCGATATTAGCGTATGAAAACGCTATATTACCTGGAATGGATTTCACCTATCTTAGAAGAAGACTCGGGCATTCATACTTGCAGAGCAGCAATTATAATGCTGCAATAAGAGAGTTGGAAAAAGCAAGAGAAAAAAACGGTATCGACCCTCAAATTTATGCCTTACTTGGACAGGCTTACACAAAAGCGAGAAGATTTGCAAACGCTGATGCAATCTATAAGGTTGCAGTAATGAGAAAATTACTCCCAAGGGAAATGTTTATGCTCTGGGGAGAGAGATATATTGAAAGCAGTGATACGGAAAATTCCATAAAATTTCTTAAGAGAGCTATCTCCCTCGGAGAAAGTTCGGGAAGGGCGTATGGATTGCTCGGTCAGGTATTTTTAGCAAATAGCTATCTGAAAAAAAGCGAATTGGCATTCAAATATAGCATAAGGCTGAATAAACATTCTTTAGATAGCTATCAAGGGCTTGGAGAGGTATATCACAGACAGGGGAAAAACAAAGAGGCATTGCTAACACTTAAACGAGCAGTTTACTTGAACCCTAAAAACCCTTCAACACACAACAATCTTGGAATTCTATATTTTGAGGAGGAAGATTTTGAAAATGCTGAAAAGGAATTCCTTATAGCACTTAAAAACGGGGAAAATCTGCCAGCAATTCATACAAACCTTGGTAGAACATATATGAAAAAGGGAGAATTTGAACTTGCTCAAAAGGCATTTGAGAAAGCTCTGGGAAAAGACTCCCTTGACAGAGAGGCAAAGGAAGGTATATATATAATTAATAAATTGCAAGGCGGTTAAAATGAAAAAGAAGCTGTTAGTGCTAATTGTCATTGTACTCCTTTTCGTTGTATCCTTAAATAGTACAATGAAATGGCTTACAAAAACTTCCTGTATAGCAGGAAGGGTTTATTGCTCTACTGCTGTGGGAAAAAACATAAACGGTGATTCCTGTATCTATGTGATGGCAGGATATAGTACTGCAAGTTCTCCAACTGGCTCAAACTATGAATACAATCCAAGAGCGGATACAACAGGGGGTGCACCCTGGGCAACGAGAAGCAATATGCCAAATCCTTCAAGATGGGATGCAGCAGCAAGTAATGCACCAAGAAGTTCCATTGAAAGGATATACGTAGCAGGCGGCTCGGATGCAAATATGTGGGGACCAACATATTTTCCCTATTGTGACGAGTATACACCTTCCACAAATAGCTGGGCTCAAAGAGCAGACATGAGCGTTCCCAGGGAAGGTCCCTGTGCTGCAACACTGAGAAACAAAGTATATGTGATTGGAGGTGGAGATGGTACCACTGGTCCGAGAAATACTAACGAAAGGTATAACATCTCACCTGATACCTGGACAACTATGACAGGAATGACATACGCAAGAGCCGATCCTGCTGCTGCAGCAGGCATCAATGCCTCGGGAGATACCTGTATCTATGTGTTTGGTGGCGCAGACAATACAACGGGAATTATGAACAAATATAATGAGGAGTATAACTGCGCATCAAACTCCTGGACAACAAAGACATCAATGCCAACCGCAAGGTCCGGGTTTCTGGCAATCACTTACAATGATACACTTATATACTGTATGGGTGGCGTTATAGATGCCCTTATGGGTATTGACACACGGGCGGTCGAGGTTTACAACACCAGGCAGAACAACTGGACAATCGAAACCTTGCTACCAACCGCAAGAGATGGAATGGCTGGTGGTTATGTGAAAAATGTCGAACCAGATGAATTCTCGCTATCCCAACCAGCCAAAGGGGTAACGGTTGCGAGTATTACACCCACTCTTTACTGGCACAGAACCTATGAACCAAAGATATGGATAATAACAGGTGCGGAAGGCCAAAATATTACAACAAAAAATAATGCGGCTGACCTTGACCCTAATAACTCGATTACTTATGACCTCTGGTACAGCCTGAAAAGCGATTTTTCCTCTTATACAGAAGTCACCGGGCTTACAGATACATTCTATGCAACACCACCACTCCAGTACGACACCATTTACTACTGGAAGGTGAAAGCAATAGGCAGCGAACGATGGAGTAACCAGCTTGACTGGTGGTTCAGGACACCAACGGAGGTGTCGGTTCAGCTGTCATCTTTCAGTGCCTGGATGTACAAGGGTAATGTAAAAATTCTGTGGAGAACGGAGTCGGAGAAAGATAACGTTAAGTGGTTGATTGAGAGAGCTTATGGAAAGGCAGATAATTTTACTTTTATTGGAACTTTAGATGGTCAGGGAACTAAGCCAACACCAACGGATTATGCATATACTGATAAGGATGTTACGAGAGAGGCGAAATATTTCTACAGGCTTGGAGCAATGAATAAGCAAGGCGAAACAGAGTGGTATGGACCTATTGCCTTCAATTTTAAGACAAGTGTTACCTATGATATTGTCTCCGTCATTCCAAGCAGTAAGGGAAAAGTTAAAATCAACTATACTCTTGGGCATTCCTCGCAAACAAGAATTGAACTCTATGACCTTTCAGGCAGAAGAATAGAGACGCTCCTTGACGTGAAAAAGGAAGCGGGTAAGCATTCACTTGTATGGAATGGAAGAAAGAACAAAGGTGGATATGCTTCAACAGGTATCTATTTCTGCAGAATCCAATGTGCTTCCTTCTCAAAAACAGTGAAATTTGTCTATATGAAGTAACGTAAAGTGCTGCAAATTATTTTTGTAAAACCATCATTTTTTGCTTGACTTTTTAGCAAAACTTCTATATAATGGTCAAAGTATGATGGAGGTAGAGTAGAGTAAGAAGTAATATGAAGGAAGTTGAGAAACCACTAATTTTATTCCCTGAAAAGAAATTTAGATTTCCCAGTAGGTGAAAAAAGGAATTATACGGAGAAGATTCCCATTTACAAAGGGTTCGCTCCACGATTCTATGTAACAATGTGTTTGGTTTAGGTAGTTTATAGGTGAAGAATAGAAGGCCCCTTAAAAAGGGAATAAAGTCGTTTTTTATTGCAGGGATTATTACAATACTTCCTCTTGGGCTAACAATATTTGTTGTCATATTCCTCGTTAATCTACTGGGCAATATCGCAGGTAGATCGCTTAAATACGTTCCAAGACTTTCCACTTTTCCACCTTATGTAATTACCATTATCGGATTCTTCACATTGATTATAGTGATTTTCCTTATAGGGATGATTACTTCGAGTTTTGTTGGTCGATGGTTTCTTAAACTAACGGATAGATTCTTCTCAAAATTGCCCTTTGTTAGGTCAGTATACTCGAGTGCGAGACAGCTTACGGATACCCTTTTCATTGACAGGTCGGCCCTGAAACAAGTTGTGCTCATCGAGTATCCACGAAAAGGTATCTATACTCTTGCTTTTGTTACGAACGACTCGCTATGGAAAATTCACAAGGGAAAAGAAGAGGCTGACTGTATCAATGTTTTTGTACCGACGAGTCCAAATCCGACCTCGGGTTTTTATCTCCTGATTCCAAAGGACGAGATTATTCCAACTGAATTATCGATTGAATGGGGATTTAAGATAATCGTATCCGGTGGAATTGTCCTTCCAGAAAAGAGGGCTATAGGTGTCTAATTTGGTGCAGTCGATAAAGAAATTGTTTGTAAGGAAGAAGAAAGCCGTGAGCATTGAAACCGAAGCCGAACTGCGAGAAATTATTGCCAAGGGCGAAGAAAATGGAATTATCACAGAGGATGAAGAAGAGTTAATCAGAAGCATATTCGAAATTGGTGATACACCTGTAAAAGAGGTTATGGTTCCCAGAATCGAAGTTATCGCAGTAAAAGATTCAGATACTGTTAATGATATTCTAAGAGAATTTAGGAAAGAAGGTTTTTCGAAACTACCCTGTTACAAGAAAGACCTGGATAATATAGTCGGGATAGTATATTTGGATCAGTTGCTTTTATTCTGGGGAACAAGAGAAGACTTGAGAGCCTGCGACATAATGAGATTTCCATACTTTATTCCCGAATCAAAGAGGGTCCTTGATACACTAAGAGAATTTCAGAGAAAAAGGATTTCAATTGCAATAGTTGTCGATGAATATGGTGGGGTTAGTGGTCTTGTAACGATGGAAGATCTTATAGAAGAGATTGTCGGGGAATTGCAGGATGAACTAGATAGAGAGGAAACTCCGATTAAGAAAATAAAGAAGGGGATGTATCTTGTAAATGCAAGGATGGAAATTGATTATTTTAATGAGATGATGGGCACAGATTTTGACCTGAAAGATGTTCAAACTGTCGGTGGTCTTGTAATCAACAAACTCGAGCGGATACCTCAGAAAGGTGAGATACTGAAGTTAAACGGATTATCAATTCAGGTAATAGGCGTTTCAAAAAGAAGGGTTTATCGAGTTCTGGTGAAAGAATTGGAGAAAATCAAACATTGAAGCATGCAAGATTTGTTCACCTTCATGTACATACTGATTACAGCCCGCTTGACGGTGCCTGCAAAGTTAAAGAAATCCTAAAAAAGGCAGCAGAATTTCGAATGCCAGCACTTGCGATTACCGATCATGGGAACCTTTTCGGTGTTATAAAATTCTACAAGGAAGCGCATAAGATTGGTATTAAACCAATAATTGGAATGGAAGCTTACATTACAAAGCAGGATTTGCATAAGAAACCAAGAGGTAACAAGTCTGACTACAACCATTTAACCTTGCTTGCAAGCAATGAAGAAGGTTATAGAAATCTTATGAAGCTTTCCAGTATTTCCCATCTGGAGGGATTTTATTATAGACCAAGGATCGATAAAAAGGTTCTTGGTGAGTGCCACAAAGGTTTAATAGGTATGTCGGCCTGTCTAAAAGGTGAAATACCTCAAGCTCTAATAGGCGACGATTATGAAGCAGCAAAAAAGGTGGCACTTTTTTACAAAGACCTTTTCGGAAGCCAAAATTTCTACCTGGAGTTGATACGCATAGGTCTTGAGCAAAGCGACAAGGCAAACGAAGGGCTCATTAAACTCTCAAAAGACATAGGAATTTCTCTTGTTGCAACAAATGATGTGCATTACCCTATGAGAGAGGATTCCGAAGCACATGATGTTCTTCTTGCTCTCCAGACAAAAGACTCGCTTCAGAACAAGGATAGATTCAAATTTGAATCAAGAGAACTGTATTTCAAATCCCCAGAGGAAATGAAAGAGATATTCCAGGACATACCGGAGGCAGTTGAAAACACGATTAAAATAGCGGAAAGATGTAATGTTGATTTGAAGCTCGAAGAGAAAAGGATACAACTTCCAAAATTTGAACTTCCCAAAGGTTACACATCCCCTTACGAATACCTGTCCCATCTTGCAAGAAAAGGTTTGAAACGAAGAGTTTCGACCATTACACCGGGTATCGAAGAGAAACTAAATTACGAGCTTAATGTCATAAAGGATATGGGACTCTGCGCATATTTTCTTATTATAGAAGACCTGATTGGATTTGCAAGACATAGAAAAATAAGAATTGGACCTGGTAGAGGTTCAGCGGTTGGAAGTCTTGTGCTTTATTCACTGGGAATAACAAATATTAATCCAATTGAATTTGGCTTACTTTTCGAGAGATTCCTTAATCCAGAGCGTGTTACTATGCCAGATGTGGATATTGATTTCTGTGATAGGAAAAGAGAAGAGGTAATAACGTATCTTCTCAAGAAATATGGTCGAGATAGTGTTGCGCAAATAATCACGTTTAATACTCTCGGTGCCAAAGGCGTTTTAAGGGATGTTGGACGTGTGCTTGGTTTTCCGTATGATGAAGTAGATAAAATTGCAAAACTTGTACCGAATGCATTGCAAATCACTATAGATGATGCAATGAGGGATAATCAGTTCAAAAAGCATATTGAAGCAAAGAAAGAATACGAAAAATTAATTTCAATTGCAAAGAGACTTGAAGGATTAAACAGGCATCCGTCAATACATGCTTCAGGTGTAGTAATCACTCCTGGAACGTTAACGGATTTTGTACCTCTCTATAAAAAATCGGGAGAAGGATCAAGAGTTGCTACCCAGTACGATATGAAATCGGTAGAAGAAGTTGGGCTCTTGAAAATAGATATACTCGGCTTAAGGACTCTTTCTGTTATTGACGATACCCTGGATCTACTTTCTGAAAAAAATGTAGCGGTCGACATAGAAAAAGTGCCGCTCGATGATAAAGAAACGTATGCAATGCTACAGAAGGGAGACACATCTGGTGTTTTTCAACTGGAGAGCAGCGGGATGAGAAAGGTAGTAATAGATATATCACCGGATAAATTTTCTGATATTATTGCATCAGTTGCCTTATTTAGACCTGGACCCATAAAGTACATAGAAGAGTTTATACAAAAGAAAAAGGGGAAAAGCGAAGTAACGTTTCCACATCCTTTGCTTGAAAACATATTGAAGGATACTTATGGAATAATGATATATCAGGAACAAGTAATGCAAACCGCAAGTATTATAGCAAATTTCACACTTGGTGAGGCTGATGTGCTCAGGAGAGCAATGGGCAAAAAAATGCTTGATGAAATGGATGCAAAAAGACAAGATTTTGTAGAAGGCGCAAAGAAGAACCATGTAAATGTTCGAACGGCAGAAAAAATATTCTCAATTATGATACCTTTTGCAGGATATGGATTTAATAAATCTCACGCAGCGGGTTATGCAATGTTAGCATACCAGACTGCATACCTTAAGGTTCACTATCCGGTTGAGTTTCTCAGTGCTACACTTAGTTCGGTAATGGATAATAGTAAGAAGATACGCTTCTTTGCCGAGGACTGTAAGAAACACGGTATAGAAGTTTCGCCACCCAGCATAAACACATCTTTTGCCAAATTTAAACCCGTTAATGGAAAAATATGTTTTGGTCTTTCTGCAATTAAAAACGTTGGAGAAAAAGCGGCTGTTGAAATTGTGAAAGAAAGAGAAAAATCAGGTATATATAAAGGACTGTATGACTTCGTATCACGACTTAACTCGGACATTGTTAACAAAAAAGCAATTGAAGGGTTGGTAAAAGGCGGCGCATTTGATTGTATCGAAACAAGCAGAGCTAAACTTGTTGCGTCCATTGAGAAGGCTATCAAGGCAATGAGTAGTTTAAGAAAAGAGAGGGCGAGCGGACAGGGAAACCTTTTTGATTCTGGCAACAAGAGTTCGGTTGAAGAAAAATTAGTCAATGTGAAGGATTGGAGTAAGATAAGAGTTTTGCTGAATGAGAACGAAGCGTTAGGTTTGTATTTTTCCGGTCATCCTTACGAAAATTACTACGATGAAGTCAAGAGTTTCACCATGTATTCTTCGAAGAACCTTGGTTTAGTGGAGGATAGGGAGGAAGTGGTCTGTGGTGGTGTAATAGAAGAAAAAAGGAAAACGAAGGACAAAAAAGGTGAAGATATGGCGTTTCTTACTCTTGCCGATCTTGACGGTTACTTTGATGCGGTTGTCTTTTCAAGTTTGTTCAAGAAGTGTTGGCAGGATTTGAGAATAGGAAACACTGTTATAATAAAGGGTCAGAAGAGCACAAACACGGGAAAAAAGGAAAGGGAAAGCATAGTAGCTTCAAAAATTTTAACAGTAGAAGATTTAAGAAAGAGTTTTATCAAGAGAATCGAGTTTCACCTTCCATATGGTTTTCTCGATGAGGAAATAAGTTTTGCTATCAAGGAAATAGTAGCATCCCATCCAGGGAAAAAGGATTTCTATTTATGTGTCAACAGTGGGAAGAGAGTAACTCGTTTGAAATTGGAATCGAAGGTAGAAATATCAAAAAAATTGATCGAATCTTTGAAGGAAATCAACAGTAATTGTCATATTAAAATTGGAGGGAAACATATTTAGCTGCATTCTATTTGGCATTCTTATAGTTTCGAATCCAGAAAACAATAACCTTGGTTTCGCTGATTTCCTTTACAGTAAGGGAGATTATTTTAGAGCAATTACGGAATATAAACGTTTCATATTTGTTTCGGCTGATACTGCAAATAAGTTTCGTGCAAGAAAACAAATCCTGAATTCTTACAAATGTGCAGGAAGATATGAGGATGCTTTACTTTATCTTAATACTTTCAAAGACAGTGATTACAAAAATATGCAGAAAGGAAAAGTTTTCCTTTTGATGAACAGTACAGAAATGGCAAGAAATCATTTCACGGAAATCAAATCTGATACATCGATACTGCTCATTGGTTGGTCTTACATTTTGGATAATGATTGGAAAAAGACCGTTTGTGTCCTTGATTCCTGTCATTGTTGCTCAGATATTATGGATGTTTCGAAGAAAATTGTTCAATACGCACATCTCGCAGATAAGAGAATTGAGACGAAAAGTGAGGTTGTCTCCGGACTTTTTTCTATGCTGATTCCCGGAGCTGGAAGGTTTTATACAAAAAGAGCAGGGGATGGTTTATTCTCCTTTTTTACCGTTGCAATTCCAGGTGTTATCTCATATGTTTACTGGCAAAATGATAGAAAGAGAGCAGCAGCAATATCAATTGCTTTAACAAGTCTGTTTTATGTGGGAAACATATACGGGTCCGTAGTTTCTGCTCAAATATTCAATGAGGTTAGTAGAGAAGAATATATTCTTAAGGTTGAAAACGAGTTACGCATAAAAGATAGATTCACTAAATAGAAAGGAGGTGAGAAAAAATGGCACACGGTACAGTAAAATGGTTCAACGAAAACAAAGGTTTTGGATTTATTCAACAGGAAGATGGTCCTGATGTTTTTGTTCATTTTTCAGAGATTCAGGGAGATGGATTCAAGACTCTTACTGAAGGTGATGAAGTGGAATTTGAGATCACTGAGGGCGATAAAGGTCCAAAGGCGACAAATGTCGTTAAGGCAAATAAGGAATAGTAATATTCCGCCTTACAGGTGAGCAAGTATCCACCAAATAAATCATAGAAAGGAGGTGAAAAGGTATGGTGCATGGAACAGTAAAATGGTTTAACGAGAATAAAGGATACGGATTTCTTCAACAGGAAGATGGTCCTGATGTATTCGTTCATTTCTCAGAAATCCAGGGAGAAGGTTTTAGGACACTCAACGAAGGCGACCAGGTAGAATTTGAAATTACAGATGGCGAAAAAGGTCCAAAAGCGACGAATGTCGTAATACAAGATAAAACGTAGTAAAGAGAATATGGTATTAATTTCGGTGTTTTTACAGCACTCTTTGATTATAATAGAGGAGGGAAATAGTAGAATTTAATGGTATATAGACAGAAAACGATTTGAGCAAGAAAGATTCTGAATAAGTGTTTTTGTTTTAGATTATGCCTTTGTGGACGTTTCCAGAACGTTTTAGCGGAGTGGCATATTCAACACACGCTTTTTGGTCGGATTCATCTTTTGCACGGTTGGAGATGTCCACAATTTCCTGTATTATTTGTAACAGATTTGGTTAAAGGAAGGGCAGAATGTGGGAATCTTTCCTGTATGAGTTGAAATCGGGGGCTTCTGTCCCCGATTTTCACCATAGTTTCGAGTTTCCCTCATTTCCCCTGTATGGAATTTTCCCTTGACTTTGGTCGAAACTTTTGTATTATAGATTCAATGAGAAGATTGATACTTGCCTCTACATCACCAAGAAGGAGTGAAGCTCTAAAAAAATTAGATATACCTTTTATATCTGTTGCCAACAATGTAGACGAGGGAGAAGAGACCAAAAATCTAAAAATGTATCCCGAAGACTTTGCAGTCTACCTGTCAAAAAGAAAAGCGGAAACGGTTTGCGAGAAATATCCTCGGGACTTTGTTATGGGTATGGATACCATTGTAGCTTTAGACGGAGAAATCATTGGAAAGCCGAGAGATGACGAAGATGCTGTTGGAATGTTATGGAAACTAAATGGAATATGGCATAGGGTTCTTACCGGGATAACCTTACTTAACAAGAAAATGTGTTATAAAGAGAGTAAATTAGTTAAAACGCATGTGAAATTCAAGAGAAATAAGAAGAGATTCATTGTTGCATACGTGGAAAAAGGTGAATCACTTGATAAGGCAGGAGGCTATGGTATCCAGTCAGAAGGGAAATCACTCGTGGAAAAGATAAACGGTGATTACTCTAATGTTGTTGGTTTTCCTGAAGGAACAGTCCTGGAAATGTTGAAGAAAGTAGAGATTGTTGAATAGAAATATATTTACAGCAGAAGAAAATGGGAATTACGAAAGTCACAACAAGAATGTAGTAAGCAATTTCTGAATTTCTAATTTCCTGATTTCGGAAGTAAAGGACGGTCATATGACAATAAAAACAAAAAGCATTGAAAAGAATACGAAAGGTTTTTCAGATGTAATCGATATAACAAATGATGTTGCATCATTTGTCGAACAATGCAAAATGAAAAATGGCTCTGCAACCGTATTTGTCCCCGGTTCAACAGGTGCTGTTACAACAGTGGAGTTTGAGCCGGGATTAAAGAAAGATGTCCCCGAATTTGTTGAAAAGATACTTCCGCAAAATGCGAAATACCACCATAATGATACTTGGCACGATGGAAATGGGTTCTCACATATGAGAGCGGCACTTTATGGGCCTTCTTTGACTGTTCCATTTGACAACGGAAAATTAATGCTGGGCACCTGGCAGCAAATTGTTCTTCTCGACTTCGATGCAAGACCAAGAAAAAGACATATTGTAATTCAATTAATGGGTGAAAAATATGAAGTTTAAGACAATTGAATGGGAAAATAATTCCATCAGGATTCTTGATCAGACCAGACTCCCTCAAAAGGAGGTATACTTAATAGTCAAATCGGTCAGAAAACTTGCAGACAGTATAATTAATCTTTCAATAAGAGGAGCACCGGCAATTGGCGTGGCGGCTGCTTACGGCGTCGCACTCTCCTCCTTGCATTCAGGGAAATTTGACATTATAAAAGCGCAGGATAAAATATTGAAAGATATCGAGGTGTTGAGGAAAACACGTCCTACTGCAGTAAACTTGTTCTGGGCTCTTGACAGGATGAAAAAAACTGTTGAAGATTATAAGGGAAAAGATGCGGAAAGACTCCACTACATCCTTCTCGAGAAGGCAAAAAAAATCCACGAGGATGACAAAAAACTGTGTAGAAAAATAGGAGAAAATGGTGTAAAGCTTATTCCTCAAAATGCTCGCATCTTAACTCACTGTAATGCTGGGGCGCTTGCAACGGGAGGTTGGGGGACAGCACTTGGGGTAATCTATGCCGCAAAGAAGAAAGGTAGGAAATTACACGTTTACGTTGGGGAGACACGCCCTCTATTGCAAGGGGCACGACTGACGACCTGGGAACTTCAGAAAAACGGGATTTCTGTAACACTTGTGGTGGACAGTGCAAGGGCAGCACTTCTGAAAAACAAAAAAATAGATATCATCCTTGTAGGTGCAGATAGAATAGCAGCAAATGGTGACACTGCAAATAAGATTGGAACCTATCCGCTTGCACTTCTTGCCAGGGAACATAAGGTTGGTTTCTATGTTGCTGCGCCTTCAACCACATTTGACCTTTCCATAAAAACAGGAGCGGAGATCCCCATAGAAGAGAGGGGTGCAGATGAGGTTCGAACCATCTCTAAGTTTTTGATAACACCCTCATTCGCTAATGTCTACAATCCTGCGTTTGACATCACCCCCAATGAACTCATTAGTGGGATAATAACCGATAAGAGGGTGCTAAGAAAACCTTTCAGTAGAAGTATAAGGAAATATTTAGCCTGAGATGGAATTGAAGGTTTAAAATGGAAACTAAGCGTAATGGATGGAAATTCATAATTCCGAAATTCTGCAATTCCCTAATTTTGTGTCTTGTTTTTTTATGGGAAATATGTTATGCCGTTGAGGGAATGTATGTGGATATACCATACCCAATAACTCCACCTGGTGACTTATCGAAGGGCATTGAAGAATGGGAATATCGGAAGCCTGCTGCTTACTTTCTGCCTGTTTTTTTGATAAACGCAAGCATCGATAAAAACAAGAAATATGATGCCAAAGTAACTACGGGTTTCAAATATGCTCAACTCAAGCAGAGGCTACAATTAGTGAGAAATGACATTTCACTATTTGACAATGCACATTGTGATTGTGTGAATAGTGCAATTCATCTTAACGAAGATTCTCTTTTCTTAGGATATAGAAATTCCAGGTGGTTAAGCTTTAAAAAAGAGATAGTCGACTTTAACTCGTACTTTGTAATTGATTCAAGGGATTACATAATGGAGATTGCATCGGGGGTGAAGTATTTTGAAGGTGAAAATGAATTTGTGATTTCGTCCAGCATTCACAGTCTATATGGATATGGGAATATGCTTTCTTTTCAATTGGAGTATTTGCACTCTCCTTTTTTTGAAGATAGAAACAGGATAGTTCATTCGGAATTTAGGGATCGCTTTGTCTATAGAGATTATTTGTTCTTCATTCCGGGCATTGGAGCCGATTTGCTATCGCAAACGTTTTTTTCACCTTTTATAAGAATAATTTATCTTGTAAATAAAAACCTCTCTGTTGATTGGGAGGTTAACGGAAGTTCAGCAGAGGTTGATTTTTATAGTTACTATAAACTTCCTTATTCTACGTTTCCTGAGTCACTCAGTGTTCCAATGAATTCATTTAAAAGCGTTTTAGAGATTGAAATATTCGTGGACTCGACTCTTTTTATGAAATTGAATACGTCTGCACGGAAGACGCAGTCCCCTATGACAACCGTGGAGGAAGGAAGATATGGACTCGCTTATCAGAACCTGGATACAACAATTTCATTTATTGATGTTGCCTTCGAATTCAAAGCGAGTGCATTAATGATTACACTCAATCCGAAGATGCTTCTTAGCTTCACTCCATTCTACGAAAAAACCCTATCGTATTACCCGACTTATAGATTATCAGGGGATATAGTTGTTGGTTCCACTGAAAAAGTTTCGTTGACTGGTAATGTTCAGTATGCCGGGGAAATTTATGATGGAAAGGGGATGGAAATTGAACCATACTTTATAGTATCCTCTTTGTTAAATTTTAAAATAACGGCAAATTTTGCACTTAATGCAGGCATTTTAAATATTAATGATAACAAACAACGTTTCATTGGAAATGTTAATTTTAGTGGAAGAACGGTTAAGTCGGGGATTAGATTGAGTTTTTGAACAAAAAGATTACAGTTTGATAATGCGGAAGACCTTAAAAAATTAGTGAAATGAAAATATTTACCCCGGAGGAAAGATTTATTATACTTTTCCTGATTTTTTCAATTGTTCTTGGTAGTTCCTTATATCTTTATAAAATTAACCATCCGTCATTTGCACCAGCATACATCATCGAGGATTTTCAGAGGAAGGTTAACCAAGGTAACTTAAATGGAGAAGTAGTTAATTACAACCTTCCTGTTCCGGAACAGAAAGAACAGGAAGTTTGGAAGAAAAAAGAAACTCCAAAATCCAAGATAAATATAAATACTGCCAATCTCCGTAAACTGATGCAGCTCCCGGGCATCGGTCCATCCTATGCCAAAAAAATACTCGAATACAGAAAGAAATACAACGGTTTTAGAAAAATATCGGATATAAAGAAGATTAGAGGTATAGGGGAAAAGAAATTCGAGACGATGAAGGATTACATAACCACAAAGTAGCGGTGAAATTCCATCCATGCCTACCGTTGCCTACCGGGACAGGCTGAAAAATAGAAATTGTGCTCTGGTGTTCTTGGGTTGCTTTTGCAGTTTGAACGACTAAATCTTTAGGGTGAAAGGTATCCCTCATTTACAGATTCTTTTATAAGATTTTTAGCATATTTCCACAGCGTCTCCGAGCCTTGTTTTATATGCTTATTCCTGTCAATAACCATAGCACTTTTTACTCCGTGCTTTTTCCAGGCAAAACCCTTTGTGTAATAGTTATGGAGCAATGGTTGGAGTCTATCAAGAGAGGCTGCGAAGTTCAGTATTATCTACATGGGCTTTGGCGATCTCAACTGCTCTCCTGAGAGCACGAACACCTGACAATATTGCTTTACGCCCCATATCGGTATCAGTATAGTCAGACAAGAAATAATCCCAAGCATTGAGATAAAACTGTGTATAGTCACATACAAGTTCTATCTTACCCACCTGTTCTAAAATGCTAACTATCTTTGTGCGGTTTATGCCCCATGCTTCATCATAAGACTTTCCTTTAATACTGAGAATCCTGGAACCAATGGGGGAAATGTGCCACACAAGATTTCTCAATGCCTGCCACAGATATTTAGATGGTCTATCAATAACGTGAAGAGGATATTTCGCCAAAAATGTTTCCTCATCTATCAAATGATTACGGTCGATTTGCTGTAACCGTTCGAGAACAGCATCGCCGGGTTTTGGATAATCTAATCCGTAAAGAACTGAAATAGTATTTGCTGGTGAAGGAACGAAATCCTCATCTTTTAAGAGCGGATTGAGTATCAACAGTTGTGGTCGGGGAACATGAATGGGGTTTGCAACCTTTGAGAAATAAATTTTCTCAACATTCGATTGAATATCAATAGCCTGCTCCGTAGTACCGAAGTACTTTTCAACCAAAGAATCATTGGTTAAAAGCAGATGAATATCAACATCACTTATCTCCGGCATATAATCCAGCGGAGAATCCCATTCTTTTTTCGCTGAACCCTTAAAATAGATACCCGATATTTCAGATTCTGGAATTGCTGCGAACAACGCTTGTACGAAAGCCTCAAGCATATACATAATCTCTTTTCTAAGAATTTTCTTAGAGGGATATTTTTCATTCCATTCAATAGCATCCATACTTATCTGCTCTCCTTGCGTAACATTAAATATACGATTTCTCTACTCTACATTTTGTATTCTTCTATTATTGTTACTGCTTCGTAGGGGTCCGTAACGGCAACCGGGATATTCCATCCTCTGCTTCTTAATTCCCGCAGAACTCTGATATGATAAGGCAGAGAAATTTCCATCTGACCGAGTCTTTCCTCTTCAAGAAAGGTTTTCCTATCGGTTTTCAATTGCAACATGCCTTTTTCAAGCACTATTATGTCAGTGCACAGATCAAGGAAAAGTCCTAATTCCTGAGTGATAATAACAATTGTTTTCTCTTTCTCAAGGAGATTTCTTATTAATTTGACTATCATAATTCTTCCTTGTAAATCAAGTCCTGCGGCTGGTTCATCGAAGATATACCAGGAAGGTTCACAGGCAATTACAGAAGCGATTGCAAGCCTTCTCTTCTCGCCTGAGGAAAGAATAAAAGGCGACAGTTTTCCAATCTGTTCACTGTCCAGACCAACCGCTCGAATAGCATCTTTTACTCTCTGCTCAATTTTATCCAATCCAAATACCATAGGACCAAATGCCACTTCATCAAAAACTGTATCCTTGAAGAATTGCTCCTCTGGATATTGAAAAACAATTCCCATTGACCTTTGGAAAACGGAAAGCTTCATATTACAATCCCTAACGGAAATCTTCCCCGATACCGGAAGTAACAATCCCTTTAGCAACATTGCAAGAGTGCTCTTGCCTGAACCACAGGAACCCGTCAGGAGATAAGCTTTTTTTTCTTCAAGTTCGAGGTTTAAATTCTCAAGGACTAAGTGTCCTTTCGTATTCCCTGTTCTATAGTGGAAAGATATATCCTTTAATGTAATCTTCATTTGCTCTTCGCTGATTCGATAGCATGGCAGAGAACTTCAGGGGTTGGTGGAAATTCGTAACTATGCATTCCCTTATTCCTAAGTTCTCTAAGAAAATCAAGACTTTCGGAAATTAAATTTATTTCCCCTTTACTTTTCTTTTCCAACCTTCCTTTTTCCAACAGGTAGATAGTATCGACTAGTAATTTTTCTTCGGGGAAATGTGTAATAAGTGTTACTGATATCCTTTCTTTAAGGTCAAGAATGACATCAAAAATCTCCGCTCTTGATTTAGGGTCAAGATAGGTTGTCGGCTCATCCAGAATAAGATGCTCTGGTTTAAGAATTAGAATAGATGCAATTGCAACCTTCTGTTTTTCCCCTCCGGAAAGAGTGTGAGGTGAGCGAAACCTTAGATGTTTGAGATGGAACTTCACCAGGGTTTCCTCAACTTTTCTCTTGATTTCCTCGGTTTTGACTCCCGCATTTTCAAGCCCAAATGCAAGTTCCCTTTCGACAGATGTTGTAATAAATTGGTTATCCGGATTCTCAAAAACAATCCCTACATTTACTCTTTGATTTTCAAAATCTTCAGTGTCATCACTTTTAACACCATCTAACAAAACCTTGCCGCTCGATGGCTTGAGTATTCCAGCAAGCAAAAGCGCAAGCGTTGTCTTCCCTGAACCATTTGCTCCTGTAATTGCAGCAAACTCACCGCTGTTAATTTTGGCCGTAATACTGTTGAGCAACGGTTTTTCGTCGTAGGAAAAACTTACATTATCCAGTTCTAAAATATGAGCCCTCTCTTTACGACTTTTATCTATTTTACCAGCAAAATTTTCTTTGTTATGTCTTTCTTCCCCTGTTTCAAATGACAAAAATATATTCCTGCAGAAATGGATTTCCCTTCCTCATCCCTTCCATCCCACGTTACCGATGAGTGAAGAGAGAGGAGAGAAGAGGGAAAACTGCGTATAATCCGACCACACGCATCATAGATAGAAAGCGAAATTGGAAATTGGGAAATTGGCAAATTTCTATTTTCTATTTTCGTAATTTCGGGAATTCCGTATCTTATCTCTACCTTTTGGGTAAACGGGTTCGGATAAGCGGAGAGTCTTATATCTTGTATCTTATGTCTCTGGTCTTGTTTCTCTTCTATAGCCACTGTTGTATCCATAAATGTTCCATAGATATCCGTATTCTCATAACCCAACCTTCCATCATTCCATGCTACAAGATAATTATCAATCCCGGCAAAACACGACGCTTCAACTTGTTGACCTACTTCATTGCAAATGGGAAATGAAGGGAATTCTATTACACTTCCCGATGGCGAGATATGCTTTCCAAATATATCAGGTGTCCCATCTTTATCATCAGTCCATACTGCAAGGTAATAGGGATCATTGAAGGAGATTGAAGGGGTGAATTGATAACCAGGTGATGTATCAATAGGTATGCTGTTCGTATCCACCAGAATCCCGTCGGGAGTAATCCTCGCTGCCCATTCATCATATTCTGTTCCGGTAAGTCTCGCATCATCCCAGATTACCATATAGTTCGAGCCATCAAAGGAAACATCAGGGCTGTATTTCGAACTGCTACCCTGTGAAATTATGATCGGTATCGAATCACTTACCGAACCATCAGTGGAAACCCGCATAGCCTTTATACTACACCCGCTTCCGTCGTATTCCGTCCAGACGACGAGAAACTTATTATCGTTAGATACTATTGTTGGAGTAATCTGGCTTACAGAATCAGGATAAATGAGAAAGCCATTTTCGTCAAGTACCGTTCCATCAGGTGAAACCCGTGCGCAGAAAATATTAAAAAAGTCAGCATTCTTACCGCTCCAGCAGACAAGGTAAACACTGTCTACATAAGAGACCGAAGGAGCATGCTGCTCCTCTGGAGCATCACATATTACAATTGAATCCAGAACCGAACCTCCTGGTGTCACACGGACACCGTGAATATCTCCGAAACCTCAGCATCCAAATTTCCATACAACAAGATAGTGAACACCATTATAGGCAAGTGAAGAGCTTGACTGATTATCTGATTCCTGCAATAATTTGAATCCCCCAGGGTCAAGAACCGAACCTGTCTGTGTCACCCTTGCACCATATATCCCGCTGAGATAACTTCTCCCATCAGTCCATACGGCAAGGAAATTCGTACCATCAAAGCCCACTTCAGGTTCATACTGTATCCCTGGTTCCCCGCATATAATGAATTCCGCACTCAGGTAGAGGGGAAATAATAAAAATGAGAGAAAAATTATTGGTTTCATCGTTCCTTCTTAAATATCAAGCCATAAAGGCTAACCCTGTGTAATACCATTATGTGAAAGCTTTTCCCTATTACAAGCGGCAAACAATGTGATTACTTTATCATAGGTGCCCAGATATCTTTATCCTTTACGGTTTTTATGGCAATATCATATCCTGCATCAGCGTGCCTCACAACCCCAGAACCTGGGTCATTTGTCAGCACACGTTCCAGTTTCTTCGCCTGCTCCTCGGTTCCATCTGCAACGGTCACCATTCCCGCATGGATGGAATATCCGATACCTACTCCACCCCCGTGGTGTACAGAAACCCAGGTTGCTCCCGAAGAAGTGTTGAGCAGAGCGTTCAGGATGGGCCAATCTGCAATAGCATCGGAACCATCCTTCATCGCCTCTGTCTCTCTATGTGGCGAAGCCACTGCACCTGTGTCATGATGGTCCCTTCCAATAACAATAGGTGCACTAAGTTCGCCCTTTTTCACCATCCGGTTTACAATTTCCCCCATCTTTGCCCTATCTCCATAAGCTAACCAGCAAATCCTTGCTGGCAAACCTTGAAAAGCCACCCTTTCTTGAGCAAGATGAATCCATTTATGTAGATGTTCGTCATCGGGAAATGTTTCAAGCAGTTTCTTGTCCGTCTTAAAGATATCCTCTGCCTCACCAGAGAGTGCTAACCATCTGAAAGGTCCACTACCCTTACAGAAAAGTGGTCTAATATATTTGGGCACATAGCCTTCTATGTCAAATGCATTTTCTACACCTGCCTCTTTTGCCCTCTGCCTTATGTTGTTACCGTATTCAAAGGCACGTGCACCTTTATCTTTCATTTCAAGAATTGCTTTTATGTGACTTGCAATGGAATCATATACTTTTTTTATGTATTCCTTCTGGTTTTCTTTTCTTAAAGTAGCGGCTTCCTCAACCGAATATCCCCTGGGAATGTATCCATTAAGTGGGTCATGTGCTGAGGTTTGGTCGGTCACCACATCCGGTATAATATCTCTTTTAACGAGTTCCGGTAGTACATCGGCTGCATTAGCCCATAATCCAATGGATTTACTTTCCCCATTCTTGAGAAATTCGTCCTTTAATCTGAGAGCCTCATCAAGATTTTCTACCCACATATCGAGGTATTTTGTCTTCATTCTTCTCTCTATTGCTCTTTTGTCAACCTCGACGATAACAGCTACACCTTCGTTCATCGTAAAAGCAAGGGGTTGGGCACCGCTCATTTCACCAAGTCCGCTCGAGAGTATCCACTTACCTTTAAGAGTTCCTCTGAATTCCTGTTCCGCAAGAGAGCAAACGGTCTCGTAGGTGCCTTGCAGAATACCCTGTGTTCCTATATATATCCAGCTTCCCGCTGTCATTTGCCCATAAACGGTTAATCCCATTGACTCGAGTCGTGTGAATTCCTCAAAAGTAGCCCATTTGGGAACAATAAGGGAATTTGTTATCAATACTCTTGGTGCCCAGGGATGGGTTTTAAATACTGCCACAGGTTTACCAGATTGCATAAGCAGTGTCTCGTCTGTATTCATTTTTTTCAAGGTTTCAACAATCTTATCAAAACATTCCCAGTTTCTTGCTGCCCTCCCGGTTCCACCATAAACAATAAGATTATCGGGGTCTTTTGCAACCTCAGGGTCAAGGTTGTTCATAAGCATTCTCATCGGTGCCTCTGTTCCCCAGGATTTACAACTCAATTTTGTGCCTCTCGGTGCTCTTACTGCCCCTTTTTTTGACATATTCATACCGTCCATAGATGCCTCCTTGTAATTATTGTATCATCGTTCATGCCGATCATTTTAAACAATAAATTCTGAATATGAAGAACTCTGAAATGTGGATTCTAAAAAGAAATTTTTAATTTTCTATTTTCTATGCCAATCTATATTTTCCCACGTATAAAGAAACAGACCAAAGCCGTTTTTACTTGCATGCTTTATCCTTTTTCCCCCATTCTTTTAAGGCTTCTCCTAAGCAATATCGCAATTCTACTGTATTAGCTGGATTTACTTTTCCAAGACCGTGCCTGCAATGAACACTAATACATGATTGTAGTGCATCATCTGTTTTGGGATACAGCAGATAACACTCAATAAGATTCTTCAGGTCACAAGCGCCTGTTGCATCAAGATGCTCATCCATAAAACATTTGTCAATGGCATTGCTTAGTTCTTTCAGGGCTTTATCTTTGCACTCCTGTTTTTTCGTTCCTCTTCCAGACTGTTTCAATCGTTGAGAGGATGTATTACCTGGTTGTGCTACATCATCAGACGGGTCGAACTCTGGTTCTTCCCCTGGATTACCAACACTGAACAGGAAAAGCAATGAACCATTGGAGGAGAACATAGTACTTGGTGAAATTTTCGGAGAGAGAGAGCTCCACAAGTAACCACCTTCCCTTTTAGAAACAGCATACTGCCACGCCTTTTTTACAAGGTTAATTGGCTTATAGTCCTTCCATTTCTTTTCTGTAGAAAGATATGCGGGAGTCGCATGCTTAAGTCCAATAGCATAATTGCCCAGGTTCACAATATCGTCTGCACTACCTGTTGGCGTAAACTGTTTATCCAGGTTATTAAGTTCTTTTCTATGTTTTTTTGTCCACTCGTACCGTTCCTTTAATCCAGGAAATCTAGCTGGAGATGAACCTATTTTTCCTGTGCCCGCAGGAACACCACAGAAAGTCCATCCTGTGTTCTTCCATTCCAAATGTATCTTTTTGCCTAGATTATTTGGGTCATTCCGCTCAAAGCGTATAGAGCTGAAGGCATGCCCCTTCATAGATGGTTCTCCCGGAATAGTTAAGGGCTGGACAGTATCATCATATTCCGTTTCTATTCGATTATCAAATTTGTCTGCAATTGACTTAATACGTCCTTTTGCGTCTCGCTCAATCCTCAGTGGCTCAGGGACATAGAGTTCAATTTGTGTCTTTTGATAGCCATAGGGAAAGTATCGTACAAAGTATCCATCAGCCCTGTAGGACCATCGACCTCGAGGAACATTTCGACTCCCCTTTCCTATCGGAGGGACACCGTGTAATACGGCTATGCGTTCCAGCTCCTCGTAGTTCTCTTCTCCTTGTGTCAGTTTTTCACGTAAACTTGCTTCGGCTTCTACAATCTTACGAAGTTGTGGAGGCATATCTATAGTTGCCTTGTCGAGTGCAGCTTTTGGAACCAATTCCAGCGCTCCACCGTTAATCTCAAAAATCTCCTTGGGTGTAAGAAGTTTGGCAGCAGCAATCTGCAGCTCATCCGCCATATCGGCAATCTTGGTGCGTGCGAGAATAGCCCACAATAGTACTTGAATATCTCTCTGTGAAATCTCAGGGTGTTTAATTGAGTTCTGAACTATATGGCGGAATATTTTAGCCTGGGGACCCTTTATCGGCGCGTAAAGATAGCCATCACCTTTACCTGGTTCGTATGTGCCCGCATGCAAACAGTAACTCTGGCAAACATAAACATAGGGACCGGGGTATTCCAGGATAAAAGCGCCTTTGGCTGTACGTGGAAGCACAGTCATAGGTACCTTCCCTTTAGGATTAAAATCGTCGAGAAAAGGAACTTCTGTGACAGCGTCCGAAAGCTTATTCGTAATCGGTGATTCTTTTTTAAGAATCTTATCCAGCCCCGGAACCTTATCCGGAATTACTTTCGGAATCTTTGGCAATTTCGGAAACTGTGCAAGAACATTTCCGGTTATCATCAGTAGAAGTCCAATTATAACAATAAATCTAACATTACTAAGTCTTCTTCTCATTTCCTACCTCCTATTTTCATTTTACGTTCATTAAGAAGTGAGCACCACTTTTTCACAATATCTTACTTCTATGATTCTATACAGCATAGAAACCAGAAAGTCAAGCCAAATATTTTTGTGATTTTTCGCACAATTTTCGCATTGACAATTTGAATTTTCATCTTGACATTGGGAATAAAGTAACTTATGCTTGTACAAACTAACAAAAGGGAGGTACAAAATGCAACCCAAATTCTTATACATTACAATCCTTACAGCAATTCTCTTCTTTGTGTTGTTTGTTTTTCCCATTTACGCCATCACAATCCACGTCCCCGGTGACTATCCTACTATTCAACAGGGCTTGAATGCAGCACAATCAGGGGATACAGTTCTTGTTGCCCCGGGCACCTATACGGAAAATATCACATGGCCATCACGTGACGGTGTAGTTCTCACATCAGAGAGTGGAGCTAATACCACGATAATTGATGGTGGTGGAGCTGGAACGACAGTCACTTTTCCAAGCTTTTCTTTCACACAAAACACGATTATTACGAACTTCACCGTTCAAAATGGTGCAGTTACGAAAGGAGCAGGTTTATATGTGAGAGGTTCTCCATATATCCTTGCAAACATAATCCAGAGGAATATTGCCCAGGGAACAAGCACCTGGGTTTATGGTGGAGGAATCTACTGCTATGGCACTGCATCTCCATTAATAGAAGGAAACCTGATTCGGGGAAATGTTGCTAAAGGTGAATACTGGAATTATGGCGGTGGTATCTATGTCGATTACAACAATTCAGCAACTATCTTGGGAAATACAGTTGAGAACGATTCAGTTATAGGTGGAAGCTGGAATTACGGGGCAGGAATATACTGCGATGGACAATCATCACCCACCATAATGCATAACATTATTCAGTATAATGCGGCTTATCAGGGCAGCCGTGGTCACGGAGTCGGAATATACTCAGACCACGACGCCAACTCTTATATCCTTTCAAACATTATCTACAACAATACTGCCCAGAGCGGTTCATGGAATTACGGAGCAGGGATACTCGTGAATAATGGAGCTATTGTAATTAATAATACAATTGTCGAAAACAAGTGTTTGGGTGGTACCTGGAGATATGGAGGAGGCATCCTTATTTACGATTCCACAAATACAATCGGTAATAACATCGTGGCAAACAACACCGCATCGAGCGGTGGTGGAATATACGCATCAGCCAATGGATATGCAACCCTTCTCAATAATGATGTCTGGAACAACTCAGGCGGCAACTACTCGGGCATTACCCCCGGCTCAAACGATATCTCTCTTGACCCGCTTTTTGTAACCGGACCACTTGGAGACTACTATCTGAGCCAGACTTCCTCAGGTCAGGGTCAGGATAGTCCCTGTTTGGACTATGGCTTTGCTACTGCAGAAAGTCTGGGCTTGGACACATATACAACAAGAACGGATACAGTCCCTGATTCCGGAATAGTTGATTTGGGATACCATTATCCAACAGGATATCAGTCGTCGGTCGAAGAAATAAAACAAGAGTTCACCGAAATACCTATGAATGTGTACCCTTCAGTTTCCAATTCACTATTCAGGATTCGTTTAGAATTGAGTCGAAGTCAAAAGGTTAAAGTTGAAATTTTTGACGTTGCTGGGAATTTACAGACCGTACTTTTGAATGATAATCTTTCTGCAGGCAAATATTCCTGGGAATGGAATGGTGTGCTCAAGAATGGGAAAAAAGCACCAACGGGTAAGTACTTCATCAGAATAAATGCGGGTAAAGAAAGAATTTATTGCAAGAATGCGGTGCTTATCAGGTAAAATTTAAGGTCTTTTTGTTCACAACTTCAGTCGTCTGAGAAGTCTAGCCGTCCGGTTGATATCTTCGAGAAGATTTCGCTTATTTAGTGTTTCTATAGAATACCTGGCTCTGTTGCAGGTTTCGAGTAAGGTTGAGATTTCGTTTTTTATGTTGTCGGCTATACCTTTTTCCTTAAGTTTAAGTTTTAATTCCTCTTCTGTAATCCCCCATATAGAAAGGTTTAATTTATCTGCGAAGAACTGGAGGATTGCCTTATGCAACAATGCATATGCTTCCTTGATATTATTGCCTTTTATCTCGCTTTTGGCCTTATTTATAAGTTTCAATGCATTGCCGAGAGCGTCTTTCCTTCTTAAAATATCCTCTTTAGATTTAAGTCTCTCTTTGACTCCATAGGAGACGAAAAGAAAGAAAAGTGTGCATAACAGGATACCGTTAGCTAAAAGAAGGTATTTTACATCACCCCAGATATTGCTCTCATTTCTTAGCCGAGCCATTGTTTTTATAAAATGGATATCCTTTCCCAGTAGTTCTACTTCTCGTTTACCAAAAAGTCTTTCGGTCCCTTTTTCCCCTTGTCCAGGTAATACTTTGAAGTTTAAGCTTCCCGAAGTCTCAGTTTGATATTTTTGTTTCGCGGGGTCGAAAAAGACGAAATTGAATCCCTGAATCTCGAAATCGCCGCATCTATTAGGAATAAGAATGGTCTTAAAAACCTTGTTTTCCATTATCTTACCTTTCGATACGGAAGTTGTTACCTCCTGCCCGGATTCATAGACCCTGAAACCAGGAATTTTTATTTCGGGTTTATCGACATTTCTTAAATTTCCACATCCTGTGATTGTCGTAGTTACTGTTACGGGTTCATTCTGTTTTGTCTCGTTCTTATCCAATCTTGCATTAATATTAAAGTTTCCTACTGCTCCAGAAAAATCGACGGGCGCAGGTGGAAGTGGACGAACATTAACCGTAATAGGTTTACTTACAAGGTTTCTTTTTGTCCCACCTCCGAAACCAAAACCGAAAGGATCACTGAGGGGATTATCGATAACGCAGTTAAGTTTTGCTTCGCCTATGGTTAATTTCCCGGTGCTTAAAGGAAAAAGCGCGTAGTTCAACTTAATAACCTGATATTCTACACCGTTTACAACTTCTCTTGTTTGCTTCTCCTTTCCCATATCCTCCTTCCAAAAACCCTCTGTTTTAGGTGGTATGTATTCCGGTTGTGTAAGTAGGTGAGCATTCGAGTAGAGCTTAAATGTAAGGATAACCTCTTCTCCTACATAAACATCTTTTTTATCAACATAGGTTTTTATAAAAATTTCATTGGTTGGATTTACTACTTTCTGCCGTTTTTCCTCAAAAGGGAATGTGAAATTTTGTCCCTTCGGCCGTTGTCCTGTAACCTTCGGTTGTTTTGATTCCTTCGTCACCTCAATTTCGATCGGTTGTGATTCGAATGTTTTTCGCTTCAATTTAATCTTACATCCAGCGATAGTAAATTTCCCAATTTTTTTGGGCATAAGAGAATAGTTGTAACTTATCGAAGACGATACCTTCCCATTGATAAATGATATATTCCTCGATGTTCCTTTAGAATATATATCGAAATTATCGAGGCTTGGGAGTTCCGGTTTTGGTACCTTTGCAATATTTCCACTCACCGTTACCGTAAGTAGTACGGGTTCATTAAGAGAAACTACATTTCTATCTACCGCAGCCGTGAGGTTTACTTCCTGAGAATAAAGGTTTACTCCGAAAAAACCGATGCAGATAAATGTAAGCATTATAATTTTATAACTCGTTTTCATAATTTTATTTCTACTTCCGCAAGCTGAAGCTTGAGCCTACCTTCACTACCAATCTTTGGATAAACCAAGCCTTGCTTTTATCTTTGCAGCTTCTTTTTTTCGTGTTTCCTTCTCCCTTTGTTCGAGTGCTTTTAAGAGCCTGACTGCATCCTGTCTGGACATTTCTTGTTTTTTCTTCTGTTCCTGCTGTGGTTTATCGCTTTGCTCTTTCTTCTGTTCCTGATGTTTCTTTTGTTCTTCGTCTGATTGTTGCTTCTTCTGTTGCTCTTGCTGTTCTTTCTTTTGCTGATTATCATCCTTTTTTTCGTTGTTCTTTTCTTTATCCTTATCTTCCTTCTGTTGCTTTTTGTGCTCTTGCATTTTTTTCTTAATAAGTTCTATATTGAATTTGGCATCTCTGTCATCTGGATTTATATCGAGGGTTTTTATGTAGTAATTCAATGCATCCTGTAATTTTCCTGACATGTAAGATGAATTACCCATATTGTAATAGATGCTGGATAGGTTTTTCTTGTCCTTAGTAAAAGAGATTGCTTTATTGTAGTACTCCATAGCCTCTTCATAATTCTGGAGTTTAAGAAGGGTGTTTGCCCTGTTGTATCTCACTATGCTATTAAGAAGTTTACCTTTCTTCTCGACCTCCTTATTCAGTTCATCGTAAAAGTCAAGTGCTTTCTTATACTCTTGTTTCGTAAATAGCTTATTCGCCCTACTGTTTTTTGCTCTTATGGTAGCAGACAGCGGAATACTTGACACAAAAATAGTTACGGAAATTACAGCTATTATACTTGTCTTAACCAATTTCTTCAACGACAGTCCGGCTTTCTTTTTGGGGGATTTGTTGTCTCCCTTCTTATGTCTTAGGTTTATCTTATTCATCATTCATCTTCCTTGCTTTTTCTGATTAATCTATTTCTAATAGACACCCTATCCGTTAATGAAAACTCAAACAACAATAGAATAATGCAGAGAAGAAGTGGATACTCAAGCCTTTCCTCATATCTCTCTAACCACTCTTCTCCAAATTCCTGTTTTTCCATCCTATCAAGTATCTTGCCTACCTTTTCAATCTCAAATCCGCTTGAAGTTGCTGTAAAGAAAGCACCACCAGTTTTCTGAGCAATGGATTCAAGTATAGCTGTATTCAGTCTACTCATTACAAGTTTTCCTTCCTTGTTCTTCTTGTATCCGGAAGGATTTCTACCTTCACCCTTAACAGGTAATGGTTCACCCGTTTCACTTCCGATACCTATAGTTATGATTTTTATTCCTTCTTTTGCTGCTGATTCCGCTACCTGCAAAACCTTACCTTCGTGGTCTTCGCCGTCAGTCAAAAGAATAATAGCCTTAAAATATCCTTTTTTGTCTGGAAAAGATTTTATTGCAAGACTAATAGCATCTCCAATAGCCGTTCCTTGAACCGGGATAGTACCCTCATTAAGAATGCCAAGTAGCATTCTACATGCACTGTAATCCATAGTAAGTGGACATTGAAGAAAAGGTTTTCCTGCAAATGCAATGATTCCAAGTCTATCTGTCTGGAGATTGTTTATCAGTGATTCGACCCACATTTTTGCCCTTGTGAGTCTGTCGGGTTTTATATCCTGTGCAGACATACTGAGTGAGGTATCAAGAAGGAGAAAAATATCAACACCTTTCCTCTTAATATGTATCTTCTCTACACCCATTTGCGGTCTGGCAAGAGCAATGATAAGAAGACCTATAGTAACGATAAGTAAAAGGTTTTTCCAGAATCTTTTTGTGGGACTAATCCCGAAAGTCACTCTTTTCAATATACCTTTTTCACCGAGTATCTTGGTAAACCTTTTTCTTCTTCTCAACCCAAATAGTGTAATCAGAATAATTACAGGTATTACAAAAAATGACCAAAAATATATACTGTCCTTAAAAATCATCTTTCGCTTTCCAATGTACCACAAAGACACGGATTGCACAAAGTCTCTTAAATGTTTTTATTAGGGTTTTTCTTTTGTATTTTTGCCCTTTATAATTATAGTGTCTCATAATTTGCCTGTGCAATTTGTAGTTCTGCAGTTCCGTATTGCTCTTTGGTGGTGGTTGATAATAAACTGGTACATTTTGTTTTCTTTGCGTTCTGGGCGTATCTGCGGTCAATATTGCTCCTTCATGGAAACTTCAGAAACCTTGTGTTTGAAAGAATTATCCCGATGATGAGAAAAAGCATACCGCAGAGAAGAAAAGGCCTAAAAAACTCCCTGTAATTGGTGAACTTCCGAATTTTTATTTCGGATTTTTCCATCTTGTTTATTGTTTTGAATATGGAAACAAGTCCTTCAGGGTCCTTTGCTCTAAAGTACATTCCACCTGTTTCATCTGCAATGTTGGCGAGTAAAGCCTCATCCAATTCATCATGTATCTTTACATATCTGGTGCCCCACAACGGAGTCTGAACGGGAATCAGTGACTCACCTGGTTTGCCAGCAGCTATGGTATATACCTTTATGCCAAGTGCCTTTGCTACCTTTATGGATGTCTCCGGGGTAATCTCTCCTGCATTATTTTTCCCATCCGTGAGCAAAATAACAATCCTGCTCTTTGCTTTCGAATCCTTTAATCTATCACAGGATTGAGCAAGACCAAGACCAATGGCTGTTCCATCCTCTATCATTCCAATATTTGCTTTTCTTAAGAGGTCTATTACAACGCCATGATCCGTCGTTACAGGACATTGTGTATATGCATACCTTGCAAAAAGAATGAGTCCGATTCTATCAGCTTTTCTTTCCTCGATAAAATCTTCTGCCACCTCTTTTGCTGCAAAAAGCCTGTTATTAGGCTTAAAATCTATGGCTTTCATACTTCCTGATATATCCAGTGCTATAACAATGTCTATGCCATAGGATGAAATCTCCGTCCTTGTCAGCCCTTTTCTTGGTCTGGCTAATGCAATGATAAGCAAGAAAACTGTTAGTAATTTAAGCAGTAAGAGAGCTTTATCAATCCCTAATATTCTTATCTTATGTTCGAAAAGATGCTGGAAAGAAGAGAATCTCATAGATGCATTCCTTCTCCTCCACGCAATATAGAAAAGAAGGAAAAGAGGGAGAAGAAAAAGTAGGAAAAGGGGATGTGCAAATCTAATCATGTGATTCTTCCTCGTCTTTTTTTGTATTATCAATGAGACTCCTGATTACTGAAATCTCTTCCTTACTATCCACCCGAGTCGGTATATACTTCGCAAATTTTACAAGGTCGCTTTGGTTGAGAAAATTTCCGGTCTCTACAAGATATGGTTTTAATTCCTTCCTTGTCTTGAGATTGTTCATCAGCTCACTTGTTGTATTCTCAAGTGCAGGAAACAGATAAAGTGATTCAAGATAGTCCCTCATTATGAAGGATAGTCTTGTGTAGAAAAATTTTATCTCTTCTTCGGTCGTGGTTCTTGTTCCAACAAGTTTATCCAATTCGGAAAATGCCTTCTCCCATGGAGCAATTCTTTCAATCCTTTCCTCAATCAAGACTTTCCTTCTTTTTCTTAACATTAAAAGAATAGTCCCTGCTATAACAGCAATGCTCAGGAAACCTAAAACATAATACCAGTAGGGAATTTTGATAGCGCGCTGAGGTTTTATCCCTTTTATATCCTCCTTACCTGTCAATCCGGGTGAAACACTTTTTATCTCGACAGTAAGGGGGATGGTTTTAAATTCTTCAGAGGAACCCTCTCTTTTCACCACTATTGATAATGATGGGAGTGTATTCTTGCCTACATCATACGATACAAGTTCGTATTCCAAAGTTGTTCTTTTGTAACGTTTTCTTATCGGAGTAGAAGAACTTGCTCTGCACCCCTTTAGTGTAAGAGAAATCTTGGGATTTTTTGTAAGTGTTTTAACATTCCTGTTTTTTACAACAAAGCTACCCAGGGTGGGATAATTTTCTGGCAGGACTACCTGTTCATTCTCCTCTGAATAAACATCGACCTTAAAATGCAATCTATCACCTATAGTTGCTTCTTTTTTATCTATATCCTGTTCTATTGAGGATATGGGAATTTTATCCGTCTTCGTTCCCATAAGGAAGAGCATTGACAGAAAAAGTCCAATCACACTCATATGGTTCTTAGTCTCCTTGCTCGCATTGTAAAGAATTTCACAAGTGTATCTGCAAAGGGTTCAGGAGTGCTCAAATCAATCAGGTCAATATCGTTTGAGCGGAAAAATTCGTTCTGCTTCTTGAGCGATTCTATCCGTTTAAGGCTGTATGCCATCATCTTTTTTCTATCGCCACAGTCAAAAACTGTTGTTTCTCCAGTCTCTGCATCTTCAAGAAGCACATATCCTTTGAAATCAGGAAAGGATACTTCGAGCGGGTCAAGTATCCTTATGGCAACCAAATCATGTTTCTGAGCGGTTACCTTCATAGGTTTTTCAAATTCTATGTCCAGGAAATCGCTAATGAGAAAAACAATATTTCTCTTTCTCGTCACCCTGTTGAGATGCTCAAGTGCCTTGGTAATACTTGTCCCTTTACCTTTAGGCTTAAAATACAGAAGTTCCCTTATTATTCTTAGCACATGTCTTCTTCCCTTTTTGGGAGGAACAAATTTCTCTACGCTGTCTGTAAAAAGGAGTAGAGATACCTTGTCGTTGTTTGATATAGCAGAAAAAGAAAGGAGCGCAGTCACTTCACCTGCAAGGTTTATCTTCTGTCTTTTTTTACTGCCAAAATATTCCGATGCACTAGCATCGACAACAAAGACAAGCGTTAGCTCCCTTTCTTCTCTGAATTTCTTTACATAGGGATGCCCCATCCTTGCCGTTACATTCCAATCGATGCGCCTTATTTCATCTCCAGGGAGATATTCCCTCACCTCTTGGAATTCCACACCCTGTCCTTTAAACACAGACTCGTATTCTCCTCCGAAGGTTTCATTGACAAGTTTCTTTGTCTTTATTTCAAGTCTTCTTATATTCTTAAACACTTCCTTCGGAAGCATTATGGGACCTCTATCTCGTCAAAGATCCTTTTTAGAATATCATCCGTAGTCATATCCTCTGCCTCCGCCTCATAAGTCGGAATAATCCTGTGTCTCAAAACATCGTATCCTATGGATTTTATATCCTCAGGAATTACATATCCTCTTCGCTTAATGAATGCATACGCTTTTGAGGTTAAGGTAAGATAGATGGATGCCCTTGGAGATGCGCCGTAAGCAATCATTCCCTTTAGCTCCTCCAGTCCATATTTCTCTGATTCCCTTGTTGCAAAGACAATATTAATTATATAATCTTTGAGTTTTTCGTCCATATGTATATTGTAGATAAGTTTTCTTGCATTGATGATATCTTTTGTTGTTATGACATGTTTTGTCTTGTACTCTTCACCACTGGTCATCCTCTCGAGAATTCTCTTTTCTTCTTCCTTTGATGGATAGTCCACCAGCAGTTTTAACATAAATCGGTCCACCTGTGCTTCAGGAAGAGGATAAGTACCTTCCTGTTCAATTGGATTCTCTGTTGCCATAACAAGAAACGGCTGCTCAAGCGGATATGTGGTATCACCAATAGTAACCTGCCTTTCCTGCATTGCTTCAAGCAGGGCACTCTGAACCTTTGCTGGTGCCCTGTTTATCTCGTCGGCGAGAATCAGATTCGTAAAGATAGGACCTTTCTTTGGGAAAAAGGAACTATCCTTTGGATTGTAAACAAGTGTTCCGATGAGGTCAGCTGGCAAGAGGTCTGGTGTGAACTGTATCCTCTGGAATTTCGTTGATATGCAATCCGAGAGTGTTTTAACTGTTAGGGTCTTAGCAAGTCCCGGCACACCTTCTATAAGTATATGACCATCGGAGAGAAGTCCTACTAGCACTTTGTCTATAAGGTTTCTCTGACCGACAATAACCTTGCCGATCTCATCCGTGAGCTGTTCAACGAAAGAGCTTTCCCGTTCGATTTTGTGACTAAGTTTTTTTATGTCTGTGTCCATCCTTCCTCCTGTCTGTTAATGAGGTTGAATTGCTGCCATTGCGAGTAATTTGCTAAGGGCGACCTGAGAAGAGTTTCCTTTTACTGAAGTACATAAGTGCGAAGAGAGGCAAACTCACCTTCTGCCGCAATTTAGAATCTATAATAATGACAAAAAATTCCTTTGTCAAGTTCCAAATTTTATAACCCGGGCAGTCAAAAAAGAACACAGGATTAACGAATATCGAGAAAAAACTTGATACCTTGGAGAATTTAAGAAAATGCAGGTCTATTCATCATCTTTTTTCTTATAGAATATACCTCTTTTTTCATGGACAGCTTCAATCCTATTTTCATCTTCCAATACACCAAGATATTTATTTATTTCATTAATGTGTGTTCCTAATATTCTTGCAATGTCATCAATTGTACAGGGTCTTCGCGCTATCGTTTCCAAAATTGCGGTTTCTGTATCTTTGCGATAAGATTTGATGTTCTTACGCTCGGGGACTGAGGCAATTATTTCAACATTATCAAGATTCCAAAAATCTTTAATTTTCTGTAATTCCAGTTTACTTGCGGGTTTTAGATTTTCAACTGCACCAGGTCTATCAAGAGTATTGATCTGGATAATATCAGGTTTAATCTTTATAAATGCGTCTTTAAGTGATTTCAAATCTTGAGTATTATCGTTGTAACCGTGAAGAATAAAAACCTCCAGCCACATTTCACCTTTAAATTGTTTTCGGAAATCAACAAGACCTTGAATATATTCTTCAATACAAAGTTTGTAAAATGGCCTGTTAATCTTCCTGAAAGTTTGCTCTGAAGCCGCATCCAACGATGGCAAAACAACATTTGCCTTTGATATCTGTTTTCTCACTTTTTTATCACCTAACAAGGTTCCGTTTGTTAGCACTGCCACAGGAATATCAGACCAATTAGCTTTTACAAAATCTAAAACTTCACCAATACGATAATTTAGAGTTGGTTCACCTGCTCCTGAAAAAGTAATATAATCCGGCTTAGGATTATTACTTAAGAAATGCTTCAGTTCCTTAAAAACCTTATCGATAGGAACATATTCTTTTCTTTCTGTTGTTAATGTCGTTGTAGGTCCGCATTCGCAATAAACGCAGTTTAGTGAACATACTTTGTGCGGTATTAAATCGATACCCAATGACATGCCCAATCGGCGCGATGGTACGGGACCAAAAATATGATTATACATAATGATATTCTTTTACAAAGTTATATTCATATATGATTTTGTCATCGGCTCGTTTCAGGTGTTAATATTCCTTACCATAATTATCGTAAGTATACATAAACAATTGGCAAAAATCAAGTATTTTTGTTAGGGGGAAATGTTAACTTCTGTCGAAGGACCATACAGATAAGCTGCCTGAAAATAATACCAAAATAGTTGCATTTCAATTGAAATCACCTTATATTAAAAAAAATGCTGGGTCTATGTAATATTGGGGAAATAAATGAAAACAAGAGATAAAACAAACCACGAACTTATAAACGAATTGAATAAACTTCGTAGAGATTATGAAAAATTCACAACTCTTTGTGAATCTATTCAGGATGCCGTTATTATGATTGACAGCACAGGAAATGTTGTTTTCTGGAACAAGACAGCTGAAGTGTGCTTTGGTTATAAGGAAAAAGAAGTAATGGGTAAAAACATGTTCCGTTTGCTTTTACCTGAACAGTATTATGATGACTTTAATAATGGATTTAACAGGTTCAAAAAAACTGGAAAAGGACCACTCGCTGATAAATCAGTTGAATTAATTGGTTTAGGAAAGGACGGGATTGAATTTCCTCTGGAACTCTCTTTATCGGCTGTTAAGATAGGTGGAAAATGGTATGCCATAAGCACTATACGCGATACTACCAGAAGAAAAAGGGCAGAAGAAACCATTGTCCGTAAATGGCAATTCGAAAAAACAATCTCTGAAATCTCTTCTCGATTTATCGGCATATTTGATATTGACCATTCAATTAATTTATCGCTTGCAGATGTGGGTAGTTTGAGTAGAGCGAGTCGAGCTTATCTTTTTCTCTTACGCGAAGATGGAGTTGTGATGGACAATACTCACGAATGGTGTAACGAGGGAGTAACTTCAGAAAAAGATAAGCTTCAAAATCTCCCTATTAATATGTTTCCCTGGTGGATGAATAAACTCAAAAATAAAAAGGTAATCCATATAAAAAATGTTTCAAAGATGCCCAGAAAGGCAAAAAATGAGAAAGAGAGTTTGGAAAGCCAGAAAATCAAATCACTCCTTGTTTTACCTTTACATATCGGTGGCAAATTAGGCGGATTCATAGGTTTTGACAATATTAAGGGAACAGGGGAATGGGGAGAAGAAGATTTCTCAATTCTTCGCATATTTTCGGAGATAGTTGGGAACGCTTTCGAGCGGAAGCGAACTGACAAGGCTCTCGAGCAGAAAACCCACGACATTGGGGAACGTGTCAAGGAACTGAACTGCCTTTATAAAATTTGCAATCTTGCTGAACAAAGCATTTCACTTGATGAGATTTATCAAGGCACCGTGAACTTGATCCCCCCATCATGGCAGTACCCAGAGATAACCTGTGCTCGAATCATCGTTAATGGTAAGGAGTTTAAAACAGAAAATTTCAAGGAAACCGTCTGGAGGCAAACCACCGACATCATCGTTAGTGGCACATACATCGGCACCTTGGAAGTGTTTTACAAACAAAAAAAGCCAGAAAGTAAAGAAGGACCTTTCATGGAGGAAGAAAGAAATCTAATTAACGCTATTGCGAAAAGGTTAAGCAGAATAACAGAACAGAAAGAGGCGGAAAAGGCATTGCACGAAAGCGAGGAGAAATACAGAAGCGTCGTTGAAAAAGCCCGGGGTATTCCCTATGTAATAGACAAAAAAGGGGTGTTTACATATATAGGCTCACAGGTAGAGAAATACGGTTTCAGGCGAAAAGATATTCAAGGTTCAGATTTCCTGAAGGTAGTCTATCCTCCAGACAGAGACACTACTCTCAAAGATTTTCTCAATACAATGGATAGTGGGATCGAAATGGTAACAATATTTCGTGTTGACACTCCGAAAATGGGAATCAGGTACATCGAGGAGTGCGGTCGAATTCTCAGAGATGATATGGGCAAAAACATAGGTCTCACTGGTATTCTAGAGGATGTTACCGAACGCAGGCAGGCTGAGGAAAAACTAAAACAAGAGGCAAAGGAAGCACACTTTTTATCATTGATAGATGATCTTACCGGTCTATACAACAGAAGGGGCTTTTTCAACCTTGCCGAAAAGCAATTGAAATTAGCTCGAAGAACAAAAAAGGGATTACTTGGTGTGTATATAGATGTTGACCAGCTCAAGAATATCAACGATTCATTCGGACATCGAGTTGGCAGCCTGGCATTGATAGAGACAGCTAATATCCTTAAGCAGACCTTTCGCTCTTCTGACATCATTGCACGTATAGGTGGAGATGAGTTTGTAGTTTTGGCAATCAAAACTTCTAAAACCAGTAAGAAAAGTATCTCTGCTCGTTTTCGACAGAACCTTGAAGCACATAACTCGAGAAGAAGCAGTCCTTATAACTACAATCTCTCTATAAGTATCGGAATTTCTAAATACAATCCCAAAGACCCCTGCTCCATTGATGAATTGGTTGACCATGCAGATAAATTTATGTACGAAGAAAAAAAGAGAAAAAAGAGAAAGAGGACAGTAGTCAGAAGTTAGTAAAAATCAGATCCGAATAATCCTATTTAGGGCTGGGTCTTCACAACCATTGGTGCAGTGCCGACTATTTATGTATTAATCATATTTTTTTAGTAATCAGCTCCAGGAAATACGCAACTTAAATAAAGAAATAAGTAGAAAGACAGGATATTATAACGAAACATTCACTAAAAACAGGACTGAGTTTCGGTATAACTTCGGGGGTAATTACAACACTCGGATTAATGATTGGTCTTCATTCGGGTACACATTCAAAATTGGTGGTTATTGGGGGTATATTGACAATAGCCGTAGCAGATGCATTCTCAGATGCGCTGGGCATTCATATGTCTGAAGAATCAGAGAATAAACACACCACAAAAGAGATATGGGAATCAACAATCTCCACTTTCTTAACAAAATTTATTTTCTCATTGACATTTATCATTCCCATTCTTCTTCTTCAACTTTCAATTGCGGTTATAGTAAGTACTGTATGGGGATTATTGGTACTATCTATTTTCAGTTTCTATATTGCCCGAGAAGAAAAAGCAAAGCCCTGGAAAGTAATTACAGAACATCTTTTGATCGCATTTGTTGTAATACTTATAACATATTACGTTGGAAAATGGATAGGAGCAAATTTCGGTTAGCCTTCTATTCTTTAACTATAGTGTGTTGGGGTCAGGCTGGAATTTGGAATTTAGAAATGTAATAATGAATGTAATGTTAGCAACCCAAAATTTCTTCCATAACATATAGTTTCTCTTATCAATTTTTCTCTCCAAATAACATCTCATCTTTGATGTCCTGCCAATATATGATGCAATCTCTCCCCGCTGCAGTTGCCCCTTGTCATTACATAATAGATTGCAACTCGATATTCTACCTTAAGTTTCCTTGCCGCAATACCTTATATATCACAGTCTTTCCAATCTCCCAACCCTAAATTCCAATTTCCAGCCTGA